>NZ_JAFCUO010000002.1:18968-675988 GCF_049896545.1 Pseudomonas sp. TWR3-1-1 | reverse complement strand
GAAGATTTCAAAGTTTCCCTTGTAACTTCAACCACTTGCGCTTTCGATCTCTCGTTAGCGGGAGGCGAATTCTACAGCGTTACACGCTGCTGTCAACACCTCATTTCCTGCTTCGATGACTTGAAGCTAGCACCGCCGAAAACCGTTCAACTCATTGATACTCAAGGAGTTTTCCGTTTCGACTACGCCGGAAGTGGGGCGAATTATAGGGCGTTTTAAATCTGAGTCAACCCCTAATTGAGCGACTCTATCAATTACCTTTAACAGCCCAATAAAACCTCTATATAGAAGAGGGAGCTAATGCCCCCTCCTCACAGACAGCCACCTCAAACCGCGCCTGATTTACGTAGCCCTTCCAACGCCCCCGCAGTCAATCCCAGCACACGCTGCAATACCTCATCGGTATGCTCTCCCAGCAAAGGTGGAGCGTTGCGATACTCGACAGGCGTCTGCGATAAGCGAATTGGACTGGCAACCTGCGGCACACGCCCAGCCAACACATGAGGCAACTCTATTGCCAACCCGCGCGCCTGCACCTGAGGGTCCTGAAACACCTGCGCCAAGTCATTGATCGGCCCGCAAGGCACACCCACCGCCTCCAGCTGAGATACCCACTCAGCCGTCGTTTTGAAGACAGTCACCTGACGTATCAACGGCACCAACACCGCTCTATTCGCCACACGCGCCTTATTAGTCGAAAACCGGGAGTCCTGCGCCCACTCCCCGCGACCTGCCAATTCAGCAAATTTTCGAAACTGATTGTCATTCCCCACGGTAAGAATGAAGTCACCATCGGCAGTAGGAAAATCCTGATACGGCACAATATTTGGGTGCGCATTACCTAGCCGCTTAGGAGGAACACCTGTCGTCAGATAATTCATTGCCTGATTCGCCAGGCACGCCACCTGAACATCCAGCAGCGCCATATCGATATGCTGACCACCGCCATCATGCTGACGATGGGCCAGCGCCGCCAGAATGGCGACAGTCGAATACAGCCCCGTCAATATATCCGTCAACGCCACACCCACTTTGACCGGACCCGCCCCCTCCTCACCGTCAGGGCGCCCCGTCAAACTCATCAGACCACCCAACCCCTGAATCATGAAGTCATAGCCTGCGCGCTTGGCATACGGCCCCGTCTGACCGAAACCGGTGATCGAGCAGTAAATCAAATCCGGATTGACCTCCTTGAGCGACGCATAGTCCAAGCCATAGGCCTGCAACCCACCTACCTTGAAGTTTTCGATCAAAATATCGGACTTCGCCGCTAACTCCCGCACCAGCCGCTGACCTTCAGGTTGAGTGAAGTCAATGGTCACCGACTGCTTGTTGCGATTAGCCGACAAATAATAGGCCGCCTCCCCGGTGCTCTCACCATAAGCATCTTTAAGGAAGGGCGGCCCCCAGGCTCGCGTGTCATCACCATTGCCCGGACGCTCGACCTTGATCACTTCCGCCCCAAGGTCTGCCAGGATCTGCCCGGCCCACGGACCAGCCAACACGCGCGACAAGTCCAACACCCGCAAATGCGATAAAGCACCCATGAGCCGAACTCCTATTAATAGAACGCCTGAAGACCCGTCTGCGCACGCCCAAGAATCAGAGCATGCACATCGTGCGTACCCTCATAGGTATTCACCACTTCAAGGTTGACCAAGTGACGTGCCACGCCGAACTCATCAGAAATGCCGTTACCACCCAACATGTCACGCGCCATGCGGGCGATATCAAGTGATTTGCCGCACGAGTTACGCTTCATGATCGACGTAATCTCTACCGCTGCCGTCCCCTCGTCCTTCATCCGACCCAAACGTAGGCAACCTTGCAGGGCCAGGGTAATTTCAGTCTGCATGTCAGCCAGTTTTTTCTGAATCAATTGGGTCGCCGCCAAAGGACGACCAAACTGCTTGCGATCCAGCGTGTATTGGCGTGCGGTATGCCAGCACGACTCAGCCGCCCCCAGTGCGCCCCACGAAATGCCGTAGCGCGCCGAATTCAAGCAGGTAAACGGCCCTTTCAAGCCACGCACATCCGGGAAAATGTTTTCTTCAGGCACAAACACGTTATCCATGACGATCTCGCCGGTGATCGATGCGCGCAAACCCACCTTGCCGTGGATCGCAGGCGCACTCAGACCTTTCCAGCCTTTCTCCAGAACAAAGCCACGAATGTCGCCTGCATCATCCTTACCCCAGACCACAAACACATCCGCGATAGGGCTGTTGGTGATCCACATCTTGGCGCCCGTCAGGCTGTAGCCGCCCTCTACTTTACGCGCGCGAGTAATCATCGCACCCGGATCAGAACCATGATCAGGTTCTGTCAGACCAAAACAGCCGATCCACTCGCCCGACGCGAGTTTGGGCAGGTACTTCTGCTTCTGAGCCTCAGTGCCAAACTCATTGATCGGCACCATCACCAGCGAAGACTGCACACTCATCATTGAGCGGTAGCCGGAGTCCACACGTTCTACCTCACGCGCGATCAGGCCATAGCTCACATAATTGAGACCGCTGCCGCCGTACTGCTCAGGAATCATCGCCCCCAGCAACCCGGTTTCGCCCATCTCCCGAAAGATGGCAGGGTCTGTCTTCTCATGCCGGAAAGCCTCAAGCACACGCGGCGCCAACTTGTCCTGGGCAAACTGTTCAGCGCTGTCACGCACCATGCGCTCTTCTTCAGTGAGCTGTTGATCCAGCAGCAGTGGATCGATCCAGTTGAAGCTTGCTTTACCCGCCATGAGTGAACCCTCGCGAAATAGATCAAATGTCGTGGGCCAATCCTAGGTCCCTTCTATATAGAAGGACAAACGAGGATTGCGCACCCTCTTGTGCTAATTTCTCACTCCGTGAACATCGAAAACGCCATATTTGACTGCCTTTAGTGAGGAAGCCGTACATGCGCCGCAAGATTCCCAGCACGACCGCGCTCATCAGTTTTGAGGCCGCCGCGCGCCACGAAAGCTTCACCAAGGCTGCGCATGAACTCTCTCTCACTCAGGGCGCCATCTGCCGCCAGATCGCCAGCCTTGAAGCATTTCTCAGCGTCGAACTTTTCAGGCGCTCCAAGCGCGGGGTCAAACTCACCGAAGCCGGTCTTTCCTACAGCAGGCGCATTGCAACCCAACTGGACGCCGTAGAACGCGATACCCTTTCGATCATGGGGCAACAAGGCGCTAACGTTATTGAACTGGCCGTTGTGCCCACCTTCGGCACGCAATGGTTGCTCCCCCGACTCAAAGACTTCCAACAGCAGCACCCTGACGTCACGGTCAACCTTACAAACCGTACCCGCCCCTTCCTCTTTGCCGACACCGACTTTGACGCCGCCATCTATTTCGGCGATGCCGACTGGTCAGGCACCACGTCCTACCGCCTGATGGGGGAAAACCCGGTCCCTGTTTGCAGCCCCAACCTGCTCAACACCCACAAAACCCTCAGCGCATCAGCACTCGCCGAACTCCCCTTACTGCAACAGACCACCCGCCCCTACGCGTGGCGGCAATGGTTCAACGCACAAGAGATGAGCGTGCCACGCGACATGACCGGTCCACGCTATGAACTGTTTTCGATGCTGGCCCAAGCGGCCATGCACGACATGGGCGTCGCCCTTATCCCGCCTTTTTTGATTCAACGCGAGCTGACCGAGCAGCGCCTGGTGATTGCCCACTCCGCCACGCTACCCAGCACCAAGGCTTATCACCTGATGATTCCAGAGCGCAAAATCGAATCTGCCTCTCTCCAGGCGTTTCGCGACTGGCTCATCCAGCAAGCCCGGCGCTACAGCTTGCTGTAGCCAAGAGCAACGTCCGTAAGGGTTATGTAGTGCAGCATCAAATAACCCTACATATGTACGTAAATGTCGCTTTATAAGACCCTAAACTTATGTCTATCTGGACAAACCTGTAGGCCAGTAACCACGCGGCCTACAGGGTATTTCCGAAAGTTATGCCCGGATAACTAAAAGAAATGTGAAAAAAACTCGAAAAGCACCTTTAATCCCTAGAAGCCCCGTCGTTACTGGCGCCTGGCGTATCATTGCGACATTCGGTCACGGCATGACTTGTAGTAAAAAATCCGTCACCCTCCATAAGTTCTTGAAGGGCTAAAAAATCGCCTGCATTATGCGGCGCCCCACCCTGATTCTGGTGGGGTCGTGCTGATCGGCCGCCCCAGACGCACCCACCGCAGTGCGCTGGCTTTCTTATAAAAGATCACGCAGGAGATATGACGTGCACATTGGTGTTCCTCTCGAAACCCACACGGGTGAAACGCGGGTTGCTGCAACCCCGGAAACCATCAAGAAGCTGATCGGCCAAGGCCATAAGGTGACTGTTGAAAGCGGCGCGGGCATTAATGCCAGTGTTATCGACAGCGCTTATGAAGCCGTCGGCGCAACCATTGGCAGCGCCCAAGACGCCTTGGGTGCCGAGCTGATTCTCAAAGTGGTTGCCCCCAATGACAGCGAACTGGCCCTGATTAACAGCGGTGCCGTGCTGATTGGCATGCTCAACCCGTTCAGCAATGAAACCATTGCCAAACTGGCGGGGCACGGCATCACAGCCTTCTCTCTCGAAGCGGCCCCACGCACCTCTCGTGCGCAAAGTCTTGATGTGCTGTCATCCCAAGCCAACATTGCGGGTTACAAAGCCGTGTTGCTGGCCGCTCACTACTACCCGCGTTTCATGCCCATGTTGATGACCGCAGCTGGCACCGTTAAGGCAGCCCGCGTGCTGATCCTTGGCGCCGGAGTTGCAGGCTTGCAGGCCATCGCCACCGCCAAACGCTTAGGCGCCGTGATTGAAGCGTCGGATGTACGGCCTGCGGTTAAAGAGCAGATTGAATCGCTGGGAGCCAAGTTCGTCGACGTGCCGTATGAAACGGACGAAGAGCGCGAGTGCGCCGTCGGTGTGGGCGGCTACGCACGGCCCATGCCTGCGAGCTGGATGCAGCGCCAGGCTTTGGCCGTTCACGAACGCGCCAAACTGGCTGACATCGTCATCACCACTGCGCTGATCCCCGGCCGTAAGGCCCCGGTACTGCTCAGCGCAGAAACCGTGGCGCAAATGAAACCCGGCTCAGTGGTCATCGACCTCGCCGCGGCGCAAGGCGGCAATTGCCCGCTGACCGTGGCGGATCAAGTCGTGATTGAGCACGGTGTCACCCTCGTGGGCCACACCAATCTGGCTGCAATGGTTGCCGCAGACGCCTCCGCGCTGTATGCCCGCAATTTGCTGGACTTCCTCAAGCTGGTCTTCACCCCTGAAGGGCAGTTTCAGATCAACCTAGAAGACGACATCGTCGCTGCGTGCCTGATGTGCCGCGACGGGCAAGTCGTGCGCAAAAACGGCTGAGGATAAAAACAATGGAAGAGCTGATCTCGCCCGGCATCTACAACCTGATCATTTTCGTGCTGGCCATTTACGTTGGCTACCACGTGGTCTGGAACGTAACCCCTGCCCTGCACACCCCACTGATGGCCGTCACCAATGCCATTTCGGCGATTGTGATCGTCGGCGCGATGCTCGCCGCCGCGCTGACAGTCACCCCGCTGGGTAAAACCATGGGCACCCTGGCCGTCGCGCTGGCAGCCGTAAACGTATTCGGTGGATTTTTGGTCACCCGGCGCATGCTGGAAATGTTCAAGAAGAAAGCACCTAAAGCTAAAGAAGAGGTGCGTAAACCATGAGCATGAATCTGGTCACTGTGCTGTATCTGGTTGCATCGATTTGCTTCATTCAAGCGCTTAAAGGCCTGTCGCACCCGACCACCTCACGTCGCGGCAACCTGTTCGGCATGCTCGGCATGGCTTTGGCGGTGATTACCACCGTAGGGCTTATCTACAAACTGGGCGCTGAAATAGCGACAGCGGGTATCGGCTACGTGATTGTCGGCCTGTTGGTCGGCGGAACCGCTGGCTCGATCATGGCCAAGCGCGTTGAAATGACCAAAATGCCCGAGCTGGTTGCCTTCATGCACAGCATGATCGGCCTGGCGGCGGTGTTCATTGCCATTGCCGCCGTCGTCGAGCCGCAATCGCTGGGCATCGTCAAGCACCTGGGCGACGCCATTCCTGCGGGCAACCGTCTGGAACTGTTTCTGGGTGCTGCCATTGGCGCGATTACCTTCTCGGGTTCGGTGATCGCTTTCGGCAAACTGTCGGGTAAATACAAGTTCCGCCTGTTCCAGGGTGCACCGGTACAGTTCGGCGGCCAACACAAGCTGAACCTGGCACTGGGCCTGGCCACCTTGGCGCTGGGCATCACCTTCATGCTGACCGGCAACCTTAATGCCTTCGCATTGATGCTGGCTCTGGCGTTCGTACTGGGCGTGCTGATCATCATCCCCATTGGCGGCGCAGACATGCCGGTCGTGGTGTCGATGCTCAACAGCTACTCAGGCTGGGCGGCAGCAGGTATCGGCTTCTCGCTGAACAACTCAATGCTGATTATTGCCGGTTCGCTGGTGGGCTCCTCGGGCGCAATCCTGTCGTACATCATGTGCAAGGCGATGAACCGTTCGTTCTTCAACGTGATTCTCGGTGGTTTTGGCGGCGCAACCGATGTTGCCGGCCCTGCGGGTGCGCAAGAAGCCCGTCCGGTTAAATCCGGCTCGGCAGACGACGCCACTTTCTTGCTGACCAACGCCGACACCGTCATCATCGTGCCGGGTTATGGCCTGGCCGTAGCGCGGGCACAGCACGCACTTAAAGAGCTGACCGAGAAACTGACCCATCGCGGCGTGACCGTCAAATACGCCATCCACCCGGTAGCGGGCCGGATGCCAGGCCATATGAACGTGCTGCTGGCCGAGGCCGAAGTGCCTTATGACCAAGTGTTCGAAATGGAAGACATCAACTCCGAGTTTGGTCAGGCCGACGTAGTGCTGGTGTTGGGCGCCAACGACGTGGTCAACCCGGCCGCCAAGAACGATCCCAAATCCCCGATTGCGGGCATGCCGATCCTTGAGGCTTACAAAGCCAAGACCGTCATCGTTAACAAACGCTCAATGGCCAGTGGCTACGCAGGTCTGGATAACGAACTGTTTTACTTGGATAAAACCATGATGGTCTTCGGTGACGCCAAGAAAGTTATTGAAGATATGGTCAAAGCGGTCGAGTAACATCCCCGCCACTGCACGACTGAGAACCCCGGCGCTGAATTGACCGGGGTTTTTTATTCCCCAAAGATCCCGACCAAAGGGTCTAAATCGCCGTCAGGCATTCGACCATGGTAGCGGGACGCCAGCCTTTGAAAATGAATAGACTGCGCATCTTGCTTCCGTTGCCCGAGATAACAATCCATGTACCGTGAACGTATTCGCCTAAATTCCCTGCACGATAAGGTCATGAGCGCCGAAGAAGCCGCCGCCCTTATCCAAGACGGCATGACCGTCGGCATGAGCGGTTTTACCCGTGCCGGCGAAGCCAAGGCCGTCCCAAAAGCATTGGCCGAGCGCGCTAAAACATCGCCCCTGAAAATCACCCTGATGACCGGCGCCAGCCTGGGCAACGATCTGGACAAACAACTGACCGAGGCCGGTGTCCTGGCTCGTCGCATGCCGTTCCAGGTAGACAGCACCTTGCGCAAAGCTATCAATGCTGGCGAAGTGATGTTCATTGACCAGCATTTGTCCGAAACGGTTGAACAGCTGCGTAACAATCAACTGAAGCTGCCGGATATCGCAGTAATTGAAGCCGTCGCTATTACCGAGCAAGGTCATATAGTTCCAACGACTTCTGTAGGCAACTCCGCCAGCTTCGCGATTTTCGCCAAACAAGTGATTGTCGAGATCAACCTGGCGCATAACCCGAATCTGGAAGGCCTGCACGACATCTACATTCCGACCTACCGTCCGACGCGCACGCCCATCCCGCTGGTCAAAGTCGACGACCGTATCGGCAGCACTGCCATCCCGATTCCGCCAGAAAAAATCGTCGCCATCGTTATTACCAACAAGCCCGACTCACCGTCCACGGTGTCCGAGCCAGACAGCGAAACCGACGGCATCGCGTTCCACCTGATCAACTTCCTCAAGGCTGAAGTTGAAGCTGGCCGCATGACCAACAAACTCGGCCCGCTGCAAGCGGGTATCGGCAACATCGCCAACGCCGTCATGTGCGGCTTGATCGACTCGCCGTTCGAAGACCTGACCATGTACTCCGAAGTGTTGCAGGACTCGACGTTCGACCTGATCGACGCTGGCAAGATGAGCTTCGCCTCGGGCAGTTCGATCACCTTGTCTGAACGTCGCAACTCGGACGTATTCGGCAACCTGGAGCGCTACAAGGACAAACTGGTCCTGCGCCCGCAAGAAATCTCCAACCACCCTGAAGTGGTACGGCGCCTGGGCATCATCGGCATCAACACGGCCCTGGAATTGGACATCTACGGCAACGTGAACTCCACCCACGTCTGCGGCACACGCATGATGAACGGCATCGGCGGTTCAGGCGATTTCGCCCGTAACGCTCACCTGGCGATCTTTGTGACCAAGTCCATTGCCAAGGCTGGCGCAATCTCCAGCGTCGTGCCAATGGTCAGTCACGTCGACCACACCGAGCACGATGTGGACATCCTGGTGACCGAACAGGGCCTGGCCGACCTGCGCGGCCTGGCACCTCGCGAACGCGCTCGTGTGATCATCGACAACTGTGTACACCCGGATTTCCGTGAAGCACTCAATGACTACTTCAGCAAAGCCTGTGCAATCGGTGGCCACACCCCGCACATCCTGCGCGAAGCGTTGAGCTGGCACATCAACCTGGAAGAAACCGGGAAAATGCTGCCGTAACACGCGAGCTAGACAGCCGCCGCAGAAAACACTGTTTTCTCGGCGGCTTTTTTGTGCCTGGAGTTTCAAAAACTGTACTGCTGTACTGGTCATTTCCTACTCTTACCACGGCAATTTCTGACTAAACTGATCAAAAATGCACCAACTTAGTGCCGACAGGTACAGTTGCGCCCTTTTATGGCCGTACAGCGCCCATAAACAGTTAACTGGCTCATCACAATACAAGTGAACTGTATCTAGAGACTCTCGACACGGAGGAGGATCATGGGCACCAGTTAAACCACTCGCCAATGCCGCCACAAGCGGAAGGATGCCATCATGGAACGTACCCTCAGTTCCGATCTGTTCAATGAAAGCAACACTGTAAACACCCAGGCTTCCATGCCTTTGCGCGTACTTGCCAACCTGATGTTGTGGCAGCGCCGTATCTCCAGCCGCCATCAACTGGCTCGCCTGGATTCACGTCTTCTGGCGGATGCCGGGATTAGCGAAGCACAGCGTTACGAAGAGCTGAGCAAGCCGTTCTGGCGCTAACAAGCGCTCGCTGGCCCTGACCACCGGTCCACCGCCAGCACCCAGAATTGAAAAAACAAAACCCGTCGCGGGCAACCGCTGACGGGTTTTGTCGTTTCAGCAGCCCTGTTTACGTAAGCCACAAGCGAATAGGTACAGTTTTAAATTCATCACACACAAACAAGTACAGTTATAGAAATCCTTGAGCCAGAGCGCTAAAACACCCGCTACAGGTAAAACATTCTTTGCCCCGCGCAGCACTCGGCCTACTATTCGCCCATAACGTCTAACGTATAAGCACCTGCCAAGGAGTATCACCATGTCCACACTTCGCCTACTGAGCGCAGCGGCTTTGCTGGTTGTTGCCGCCAGCGCCAATGCTTCCAGCTTCATCGTGACCACCGATGCCATCGTAGGCACGCTCAAGGCCACCACCGACCTGACCTCAGATGCCACCAACTCCATCCGCGACAACAAGATAGTGCGTGCAGCCCGTGACGACGCCGCCAGCTTTGTCGCCAGTGAAGGCACTATCCGTGGCGTTAAGCTCGAAAGCGCACTGGACTTCATCCGCCAGCAAGCACCACAGCTGCAAGCCTCCGACACCCAATTGGCTCAGGCCATCCTGACCCTCTGACAGATCGTCTTCCTGTAGGAGCGCGCTTGCTTGAGATAAAGCCCGCCCCTACATGAAGAACACGCCCCCCGCTCTGGCCCTGCCCCGCCCATTACGCTAGCCTTGGCCCTCGCTCAACCAACGTCGAGACCCATGCGCTTTCTCTCTATCGCTTTACTTGCCCTTTGCTGGGTTCAATCTGCATCCGCCTTCGACACCAGCACACAAACCACAGTGCTCACCGGTTATGTCACCAGCAAAGTGACGTCGGCACCTTTGGACAACAAACTGATCCTCGCCGCTCAGGATGACGCTGCCGCTTTTATCGCCAGTGGCGGTCAACTGCGGGGTTCGCAGTTGGAGTCTGCGTTGCGCTACGTGCGCCACAGCCAACCAAAATTGAGTGCCAGCGACTTTGAACTGGCACAAGCGATTCTCGTCCAATAAACACCCGCGTTTTCTGGAGAAATGTCATGCGTAGCCCGTTGATTGTCGCCACCCTTGGCCTGTTGTTGCTCGCCGATGTGGCGCAGGCACAAACCCTGGTGCAAACCAGTAACATCATCGTTCGCGCATTCGGACGCACCATCGACTTCACTTCTGACACCACCACCTCGATCCGCGACTCAAAAGTAGTGCGCGAGGCCCACGATGACGCCGCTACCTTCGTTGCCAGCCAAGGCGACATTCGCGGCGTACAACTGGAAGCGGCCTTCGACACCCTGCGCGATCGCGTACCTGAAGCACGCAACGCCAGCGATCAAGTACTCGCCGAAGCCATCCTCGCACTGTGAGGCCGATAGCGCGCTGGCTCGCCGCCTGTGGCCTGCTGCTGATCGGCAGCAGCGCCCAGGCCGCGCTGCATCTGCAACTCAAGACCGACGGTCTGAGCCCGGCTGAGCAACAGGCGACCCAAGCCTTGCTCGACGAGGCCATGCACAAGCTGCCACCGCGCTTGATCGAGCAATTGGACCGCCAGATTCTGGTGGGCTGGACCGAAGGCATGCCGAGCAACGCCTACGGCCAAGCCTCACTGGTGTCCGAGCTGGACCTCAATCGCAAGCTACTGGCGAGCCTGACCGACGGTTCGGCCGCCACCGAGCAAACCAATCGCCCCCACGGCACGGTACGCCGCGAATTACTCGCCACCGTGCTGCACGAGCTGACACACATCTACGACCGCGCACGTCTGTGGCCTGCTGCCGAGCGCACTCAAATCCAGCGTTGCACGCGCCAGCACAACAGTGCCGGGCTGATCGGCCTGCCGGACGACTGCCGAGGCCAGGCCGAACGCCGCTTCACCCTCAGCGACGATCCGCGGCTGCTTGACCTGGCAGGGTGGCAGCAATACGTCGGCCGCCGCGGCGAACGGGAGCAAGACAACCATCAGGTGGTGCGCAGCCCCGACCTCTACGAGGTCAGCAACCCGCGAGAATTTGTCGCGGTCAACATGGAGTACTTCCTCCTCGACCCGGCCTACGCCTGCCGCCGTCCGGCGCTGTATCGCTACTACAAAGAGCGCTTCGGCTGGGCGCCCGCGGCCAAGGATGAATGCCCCAAAGGCTTCGCCTTTCTCAATGCCGGTAACGACTTTGCCAAACAGCCGCTCGGCACCGTCGACCCTGAACGGGTGTATGCCGTGGACTACTTGCTTGCCGAGGCCAACCAGGAATGGGCCAGCCGCTGGGGCCACAGCATGCTGCGGCTGGTGATCTGCGCGCCGGGGCGTCCTCGGGGCCCGGATTGCCGGCTCGACCTGCAAGAACATCTGGTGTTGTCCTACCGCGCATTCGTCAACGACGTACAGCTGTCGAGTTGGGATGGCCTGACCGGGGCTTACCCCTCACGCCTGTTTGTATTGCCGCTGGCCCAGGTGATCGACGAATACACCAAAACCGAACTGCGCAGCCTGGCGTCCGTGCCGCTCACACTCAACCGCGCCGAAATCGAAGACGTGGTAGAACACGCCGCCGAAATGCACTGGAGCTACGATGGCAACTACTACTTCATCTCCAACAACTGCGCGGTCGAAACCCTGAAACTGCTGCGCAGCGGCAGCGACAATTCGCAGCTCAAAGGCCTGGACAGCATCATGCCCAACGGCTTGCTGGAGGTGCTCAAGGCCCGTGGCCTGGCTGATACCAGCGTGCTGAACGACAAAAAAGAAGCACTGCGTTTGGGTTATCGCTTTGACTCGTACCGCGACCGTTATCAGGCGATGTTCGATGTACTCAAGACCCGTCTGCCGATCAAGCAAACCAGCGTCGAAGACTGGCTCGCGCTCAGCCCGGATGAGCGTCGCCCGTGGATCGGGCAAGCCGACCTGCGCGCCAGCGCAGCGTTGTTACTGTTGGAGCAAGCAGCCTTTCGCCGCCAACTGCTGTTGGCGCAAGACGAGGTTAAACAGAAGTACTTGAAGGTACGCGGCATTGAAGGCGCCGGTATGGACAAGGCCAATCAGACACTGCAAGAGATCCTCGCCAGCAGCGGCTTTCTCAGTCGTCCGGCAGAACTGCTTGGCAGCAGCGGCTATGGTTTGCCACAAGCAAAAGAGTGGGAAATGCTCGAATCAGAAAGCAGCCAGCGCCAGCAGCAGTTACTGCGCCTGACCGGTGATTTGGACAAAGAAGTACGCAGCCTGCTGGAGCCGGCGCGCGCGGCTGAAATTGCCGCGACCGAGGCCAACGTCAAACACATCGGCGAACATCTGCGAGCGATCCACAAAGCCTCCGGCGGCCTGCAACTGCCATAAGCCCTGTAGTCGTTGACGAGCAGCGCGAGGCTGCGATCGCAGCCTCGTACCTCGACAGCGGCTACGGCTTACACCGGTGCGTCTTACGCCCCCGGTACGAAGTGTTTTTGTGCCGTGCCGTGGGCTATTAACCGCGAGAGGTAACCCATCTTCGCCGCATCCTGGTCCACGAAGCGAAAGGTCAGTTGCAACCAGTCACTGTCGGGCTTGGGCTCGTAAGCCACGACGGCGTGCAGGTAACCATTCAAACGCGCTACTTCGGCGTTGTCGCCCTGCTCAAGGTCGAGCACTGCACTTTCCAGTACCTGTGGCAGCACTTCACCCCTACGCACCACCAGCAGCGCTTCCTTCAAGCTCAGCGCCTTGATCACACACGCTTGAGTACCGCTCGACAGGCGCAATTGCCCCTGACCACGTCCGGTCGGGGTTTGGCTGGCGGCTTTGGCCGCCGGGGCCGCAACGGTCTGCGGGCGCGCAGCCGCTGCTAGGGCCGGGGTGGCCAGTTGGGTCTTGCCACCGGTCAACGCGCTCAACGAGTCATTGCCGAAGGCCGAATTCATGCGCGTCGGTGCGCACGCCATCACCGCGTCCATCAGGCCCGCTTTGGTGAAGGCTTTTTTCACCTTGGTCAGTAACTGCTCATTGGTAAACGGCTTGCTGACAAAATCCGAAACACCGGCCTGAATCGCCTGCACCACGTTCTCTTTGTCGCCACGGCTGGTGACCATGATGAAGGGCAGGGTTTTGAGAGGGTCTTGCTCGCGGCACCAGGTCAGCAGCTCAAGGCCGGACATCTCTGGCATTTCCCAATCACACAGCACCAGATCGAACGCATCACGGGTCAGCATGGCCTGTGCTTTGCGGCCGTTGACCGCGTCTTCGATCTTGATGCCCGGAAATGCATTACGCAGGCATTTTTTAACCAGATCGCGAATAAACGACGCGTCATCCACCACCAACACACTGACCTTGCTCATCGATTGCTCCTCTGAAATCTTGACAAGCATGCGCCGAATGATGGCCATGTGCCAAATCTTGGGGGCACCCCGAATCACTTTACGTTCGCAGAGCGCCTGAATATGAACGCCGAAAAGCAAAACGCCTGGCTAGAGCCAGGCGTTTTCATCTCGGGCAGTCTTATTTATCGTCAGGTGGTTGCGGAACATTAGCGTTATCACCGCCTGTGCCTTCAACTTCTTCACGCATGCGCTTAAGGCCCATGTGGCGCACGTCTGTGCCACGTACCAGATAGATGACCAACTCCGAAATATTGCGCGCGTGATCGCCAATGCGTTCCAGCGAACGCAGCACCCAAATGATGCTCAGCACCCGCGAGATCGAGCGCGGGTCTTCCATCATGTAGGTGGCCAACTCGCGCAACGCCGTTTTGTATTCACGGTCGATGATTTTGTCGTACTGCGCCACCGACAGCGCCAGGTCGGCATCGAAGCGGGCAAATGCATCCAATGCATCGCGCACCATGTTGCGCACCTGATCGCCGATGTGTCGCACTTCAACATAACCACGCGGCGCTTCGCCCTCTTCACAGAGCTGAATCGCACGGCGGGCAATTTTGGTCGCTTCGTCACCGATGCGCTCAAGGTCGATCACCGACTTGGAAATGCTGATGATCAACCGCAGGTCAGAGGCCGCAGGCTGACGACGGGCCAGAATGCGCAAGCATTCTTCGTCGATGTTGCGTTCCATCTGATTGATCTGTTCGTCGATCTCACGCACTTGCTGAGCCAGCCCGGAATCGGCCTCGATCAACGCCGTGACCGCGTCGTTAACCTGCTTCTCGACCAGCCCGCCCATGGCCAGCAAGTGGCTGCGCACTTCTTCGAGTTCCGCGTTGAACTGCGCGGAAATGTGATGGGTGAGGCCATCCTTTGAAATCATGGTTCTGCTCCGCAAAAGCTGTGAGCCGCAAGCTATACGCTGCTAGCCAAATGTGTCGTTACCGCGAACTGTAAAGCCCGCCCCCACTAGCCATAGCGCCCGGTGATGTAGTCTTCGGTCTGCTTTTTGGCCGGGTTGGTGAACAAGGTGTCGGTGTCGCCGTATTCAACCATTTTGCCCATGTACATAAAGGCGGTGTAATCCGACACCCGCGCAGCCTGCTGCATGTTGTGGGTCACGATGACGATGGTGAACTTGGACTTAAGCTCGTAAATCAGCTCTTCGACCTTCAGCGTCGAGATCGGGTCGAGTGCCGAGCACGGCTCATCGAGCAACAACACTTCGGGTTCAACCGCGATGGTACGGGCGATCACCAAACGCTGTTGCTGACCGCCGGACAAACCCAGCGCCGAGTCGTGCAGGCGGTCTTTGACCTCATCCCACAACGCCGCACCTTTAAGCGCCCACTCAACGGCTTCGTCGAGGATGCGCTTTTTATTGATGCCCTGAATCCGCAAGCCGTAGACCACGTTCTCGTAGATGGTCTTGGGGAACGGGTTGGGCTTCTGGAACACCATGCCCACCCGGCGACGCAGCTCAGCCACGTCCTCGCCCTTGCGGTAAATGTTGTTGCCGTACAGGTTGATCTCGCCTTCAACGCGGCAACCGTCCACCAGATCGTTCATGCGGTTGAAGGTGCGCAGCAACGTGGACTTGCCGCAACCCGAGGGACCGATAAAGGCGGTCACACGCTGCTTTGGAATGTTCAGGCTCACGTCAAACAGCGCCTGCTTTTCACCGTAGTAAAGGTTCAGGCCCGGGACTTCAATGGCCACTTCTTCGTTGGCCAGGTTCAAGCTTTGTTTGGTGCGACCCAGGGCGGACATGTTGATGCCGTGGGCGGAGGATTCATGCTGCATGGGTTGCTCCATACGCTAAACATTCGTGTCGGTCGTTCTGACCGGGCTTTTCATCTGCTGTAGCAACGAACTGGCTCACACTCCAGACACCTCGGTCCCACCTTGAGACCCTGCCGATGCCTTCAACGAGCACGCTCGCGCCTACAGGTGTTGCGTTATCAGCTTTCCAGCGCCTTGTACTTCTCGCGCAGGTGGTTACGAATCCACACTGCCGACAGGTTCAGGGTCGCAATCACCAGCACCAGCAGCAGCGCCGTGGCGTACACCAGCGGTCGTGCGGCTTCAACGTTCGGGCTTTGGAAGCCGACGTCATAAATATGGAAGCCCAAGTGCATGATCTTCTGGTCAAGGTGCAGGTACGGGTAGTTGCCGTCCAGCGGCAGCGACGGCGCCAGCTTGACCACACCCACCAGCATCAGCGGTGCCACTTCACCCGCCGCGCGCGCCACGGCGAGAATCATACCGGTCATCATGGCCGGGCTGGCCATCGGCAGCACGATCTTCCACAAGGTTTCGGATTTGGTCGCGCCCAATGCCAGCGAGCCTTCACGCACGGTGCGCGGAATACGCGCCAGCCCCTCTTCAGTGGCCACGATCACCACCGGCACCGCCAGCAGCGCCAGCGTCAGCGACGCCCACATCAGGCCCGGCGTACCAAAGGTCGGCGCGGGTAAGGCTTCGGCGAAAAACAGGCGGTCAACCGAGCCACCCAGTACATACACAAAGAAGCCCAGGCCAAATACGCCGTACACAATCGCCGGTACACCCGCCAAATTGTTCACCGCGATACGGATGATCCGGGTCAGGGTGTTCTGTTTGGCGTACTCACGCAGGTACACCGCTGCCAGCACGCCAAACGGCGTCACGATCACGGCCATGATCAAGGTCATCATCACGGTGCCGAAAATCGCCGGGAAGATCCCGCCTTCGGTGTTGGCTTCACGCGGGTCTTCGCTGAGGAACTCCCAAATGTTGCTGAAGTACATCGCCAGCTTCTGCCAGCTGTTCATGGCGTTGGGCTGGTAAGCCTTGACCACTTTGCCGATGTTGATTTCCAACTCTTTGCCGTTGGCATCGCGGGCCGTCAGGCTGTCGCGATTGAACTGTGCATGCAGCTCGCCCAAACGGTCTTCGATGGCTTTGTAACGTGCATTCAGCTCGGCACGTTCGGTTTCCATGTCCGCCTGGGCTTGCGGCGTCAGCTTGCCTTCGAGTTCCAGCTTGCGGCTGTGCAGACGAATGCGCTCCAACCCGTAGTTGATCGCGCCAATGTCTTTCTTTTCCAGTTGGCTGAGTTGCTTGGCCAGCTCGTTGACGCGCTTGACCCGGGCTTGCACCTCAGGCCAGGCCGCCGCGCCTTCAGCGACTACCTTGCCGTTTTCTTTCACATTGACCAGGTAACCGTAAAAGTTGCCCCACTCGCGACGCTCAATGGCCATCAACTCGGGGGGCGTCTTCTGGTCAGTCAGCCACTCGCCGACGACCCAGGTGAAGTCGTTGCCGTTCAAGTCGCGGTTGCCGACCTTGATCAGCTCGCGGGTCATGAACTCCGGGCCTTGGTCGGGCACTGGCAAACCGGCGCTTTTGAGGCGTTCGCGCGGCACTTCTTCCTTTTGCACCACTTCGCCCAGTACGACGTGATTAGCAGAGCCGGGCACGTTGTATTGCGCCAGCACCAGATCCGCGGGCCAAAAATGGCCCAACCCGCGCACCGCAATCACTGCCAGCAAACCAATGGTCATGATGACCGCGAGCGACACCGCGCCACCGCTGATCCAGACACCCGGAGCGCCGCTCTTGACCCAACCTTTGAGGGAATTCTGTTTCACAGACTTCTACCTTCCTTAAAGCGACGAATATTTCTTGCGCAGACGCTGACGAATCAGCTCGGCGAGAGTGTTCATGATGAAGGTGAACAACAACAGCACCAGCGCCGAGAGGAACAGCACGCGGTAATGGCTACCGCCCACTTCCGACTCTGGCATCTCCACCGCCACGTTCGCCGCCAAAGTACGCAAGCCTTCGAACAGGTTCATTTCCATGACCGGCGTGTTACCCGTGGCCATCAGCACTATCATGGTTTCGCCCACTGCACGGCCCATGCCGATCATCAGTGCCGAAAAAATCCCTGGGCTGGCGGTCAGGATCACCACACGGGTCATGGTCTGCCACGGTGTGGCACCCAGCGCCAGCGAACCCAGGGTCAGACCGCGCGGCACGCTGAACACGGCATCTTCAGCAATCGAGTAGATGTTGGGGATGACCGCAAAGCCCATCGCCAAACCCACCACCAGAGCGTTGCGCTGATCGTAAGTAATGCCCAGATCGTGGGAGATCCACAGGCGCATGTCGCCACCAAAGAACCACGCTTCCATGAACGGGCTCATGTACAGCGACAACCAGCCAATGAACAGAATCACCGGGATCAGGATCATGCTCTCCCAACCCTCCGGCACGCGCAGGCGGATCGACTCAGGGAGGCGGCTCCAGGTGAAACCGGCCAGCAAAATACCGATTGGCAACAGCATCAGCAGGCTGAAAATACCGGGCAAATGGCCTTCGACATACGGCGCCAGAAACAAGCCGGCAAAGAAGCCCAAAATCACCGTCGGCATCGCTTCCATCAATTCGATCACCGGCTTGACCTTGCGGCGCAGGCTCGGCGCCATGAAGTAGGCGGTGTAGATCGCTGCCGCTACCGCCAGCGGTGCCGCCAGCAACATGGCATAGAACGCCGCCTTCAACGTACCGAAGGTCAATGGCGCAAGGCTCATCTTGGGTTCGAAATCGGTGTTGGCGGCGGTCGATTGCCAGACGTATTTCGGTTCGTCGTAGTTCTCGTACCAGACCTTGCTCCACAGCGCGCTCCAGGACACTTCCGGGTGCGGGTTCTTCAAGGTCAGAGGCAGCAGCTTGCCGCCCTCTTCCACGATGATGCGGTTGGCACGCGGCGACAACGCCATGACGCCGGGGCCTTCTGCGACTTTTTCCACCAGCAGGGTGCGGTGCGCGGTGCTGTGGAACACGCCGATTTCACCGGCTGCGTCCAGGGCCAGGAAGCCTTTGCGACGCTGCTCAGCGGTGATTTCAACAATCGGCGAGTCGCCCATTTTGAAGCTGCGGATGTGCTTGAAGCGCGATTCGCCATCCGGGTCGCGGGCCATGAACCACTGGCTCAGGCTGCCGGTCGAGTCACCAAAGATCAGCGAAATACCGCCCACCAATTGCGTACTGGCAGTGATTTGTGTGGTGGCGTCGTCCGCCAGCTTGTAACGGCCATTCAGGCTCTTGTCACGCAGGCTGAACACATCGGCCTGGGCGCGACCATTGATCACATACAACCACTGCTGACGCGGGTCGATGTACAGCGCTTTAACCTGCTCGGTCATTTGCGGCAAGTCGATGCGGGTCTCGGAGTTCGTGACCTCGCCCGTCATCATGTTTTCTTCGCTGGCCAACGACAGCACGTTTAATTGCGAACCCGCAGAGCCGGCCAACACCAACGTCGAGTCATTCACATTGAGGTTCACATGATCCAGCGCACGCCCTTGTGGGTCGAGGGCGATGGGCGCTTGGCCATACGGGTATTCAACCGCCGGGGTGATGGTTTTTTTGCCATCCGGGTAGCTAACTTTATACGTGTGACGGAACACCAGCGCCTGGCCATTGGACAAGCCCAATGCCACCACCGGGTTACCCGGCTGGTCTTCACCCAGCGAGGTCACTTGCGTGCCGGGCGGCAGTGGCAGGTTCACGCGCGACAGTTCTTCGCCATTCTTCGCATTGAAGAACAGCACCATGCCTTGGTCGGACACGCGCATCCCGACCTGATTTTGCTCCTCGACGGAAATCATCAGCGGTTTACCGGCGTCCTGCATCCAGACCGGCGTGATCGCCTGCTTGGCGTTCAGGTCCGCGCCCTGGAACAGCGGGAACACCACATAACCAAGGAAGAAGAAAATCAGGGTGATTGCGCCGAGCACGGCAAGCCCGCCGATAAACACATACCAGCGGGTGAGGTGATCTTTAAGCGCGCGAATGCGCCGCTTGCGTTGCAGTTCAGGCGTATTGAAATCAATGCGCTTGGGAGCGGATGTCGTAGTCATTGGGGAATTGGCCAGATCATTCATGCGCACACCCTAGCGGTCCTGTATGACAAAAAGATGACAAAGCAGTGACGCAAAAAAGCCGCTGCCCAGTGGAGCTGGCAGCGGAGTGGAAAATTGAGGTGAATACAGCTCACAACGCGTAGCAGCTGCCGCAGGCGGCGTCCGACGGCGTAGCCGTCGTCATTTCGCACGTAGCCTTCGGCAACTGCTACAGGTTTAGTTACCTTCTTTCAAACCCAAGTCAGCCAAGGCTTTGGCAGCGACTTTGGCCGGCAGCGGGATGTAGCCATCTTTGACGACCACTTCTTGACCTTGCTTGGACAGCACCAGCTTGATGAACTCGGCTTCCAGCGGGTTCAACGGCTTGTTCGGCGCCTTGTTCACGTACACGTAGAGGAAACGCGACAGCGGGTATTTGCCGTTCAATGCGTTTTCTTCGGTGTCTTCGATGAACTCAGAGCTGCCTTTTTTGGCCAATGGCACGGTTTTCACACTGGCCGTTTTATAACCAATGCCCGAGTAACCCACGCCGTTGAGCGAGCTGCTGATCGATTGAACCACCGAGGCAGAACCGGGCTGTTCGTTAACGTTTGGCTTGTAGTCGCCTTTGCACAGGGCTTCTTCTTTGAAGTAGCCATACGTGCCCGACACCGAGTTACGACCAAACAGCTGTACCGGCTTGTTGGCCAGATCGCCGGTCACACCCAGGTCACCCCAGGTTTTGACGTCTTGTTTGGCGCCGCACAGACGGGTCGAGGAGAAGATCGCGTCCACTTGCTCCATCGTCAGGTGCTTGATCGGGTTGTCTTTGTGCACGAACACGGCCAGGGCATCCACCGCCACCGGGATGGCGGTTGGCTTGTAGCCGAACTTTTGCTCAAAAGCCGCCAGTTCGTTGTCTTTCATCTTGCGGCTCATCGGGCCCAGGTTAGCGGTGCCTTCAGTAATCGCAGGGGGCGCGGTCGAAGAACCGGCAGCCTGAATCTGAATATTGACGTTCGGGTATTCTTTTTTGTAAGCCTCAGCCCACAGGGTCATCAAGTTCGCCAGGGTATCGGAACCAACGCTGGACAGGTTCCCCGACACACCGGTGGTTTTTACGTAGGGCTGAATAGCCGGGTCAACACCAGCGGCAACCGCATTGGCAGTTGCAACGCCTGCGGCGACAAAAGTCAGGGCCGCCATCACACGCTTCAGTTTCATGCCTTACTCCTAGCAAACGGGGTTAGATGAATCGGGGGCCAGTATCTGTAGGCCATGTGACTACTCTATGAACCGATTGTGACAATTAGATGAAAGGCCAGCATTCGCAACGAATGGCTGGCCTTCTAAAGGAGCGAGGGTTGGCGTCTAAACCGCTATAACCCGTGTATCAGCGGCCCTGCTTCCACAAATAAGCCCCCACCAGCAAACCCATCGTGCAAATGATGGCGACGTAATAGGCAGGGCCCATTGGGCTTTCTTTCAGCAGCAACGTCACCGCCATCGGGGTCAAGCCGCCGAAAATGGCGTAAGCCAAGTTGTAAGAAAACGACAAACCACTGAAACGCACCACCGGCGGGAAGGCTTTCACCATCACATACGGCACCGCGCCGATAGTGCCTACAAACAAACCGCTCAGTGCGTACAACGGAAACAGCCAATCCGGGTGCTGCAACAGGCTGTGATAGAAGGTCCACGAGGTAATCAGCAACGCGCCACAGCCGAATACGAACACCTTGCCCGCGCCAAAGCGGTCAGCCAACGCACCCGAAGCGATACAGCCCACGCTTAAAAAGACGATGGCCAAGCTGTTGGCTTTCAGTGAGACCGTGGCTGAAAAACCGTAAATGGTTTGCAGCACCGTGGGGGTCATCAAAATCACCACAATGATCCCGGCCGACAACAACCAGGTCAGCAGCATCGAAACGGCAATCGCACCCCGATGGTCACGCAGTACGGTTTTAAGCGGCACCTCTTCGGCCAACGCCTTGCGCAGTTGCAGCTCGGCAAATACCGGCGTCTCATGCAGCCAGCGACGCAAGTACACCGAAAACAGGCCAAATACACCGCCCAGCAAGAAAGGAATTCGCCACGCGTAGTCAGACACTTCGACCGGGGTGTAAAGCGTGTTGATTGCCGTGGCCACCAGCGAGCCCAGCAAAATACCCGCCGTCAGCCCGCACGTCAGCGTGCCGCAGGCGTAGCCCACATGCCGCGGCGGCACGTGCTCGGCCACAAACACCCACGCCCCCGGCACTTCTCCGCCGATTGCCGCGCCCTGAATCACCCGCATCAGCAGCAACAGGATCGGCGCCCACATGCCGATCTGCGCGTAGGTCGGCAGCAACCCCATGATCAGGGTCGGGACAGCCATCATGAAGATGCTCAAGGTGAACATCTTTTTGCGCCCCAGCAGGTCGCCGAAATGCGCCATGACGATGCCGCCCAATGGCCGTGCCAGGTAACCGGCCGCAAAAATACCGAAGGTTTGCATCAGGCGCAGCCATTCGGGCATGTCAGCGGGGAAGAACAGCTTGCCCACTACCGTGGCGAAGAACACAAAAATGATGAAGTCGTAAAACTCAAGCGCGCCGCCCAAGGCAGACAGCGACAACGTCTTGTAGTCATTACGGGTCAAGGGGCGCGAAGGCGGCGCGGCGCTGGAAGGCTCAGTGATCATGGGGTTTGGGCATCTCTTATTAGGCTAGGCAAAAGCGTCAACACCGCGGGCAATGGCCGGGCGGTCTCGAAAGATAACAAATTGCCTGCAAAAGCACAGAGGTAGACGTGTCGCCCGTTTAAAAAGCAGAATCAGACGGTCGTCGACGGCGTTGTCGCCCGATATACTCGCCAACCGTAAGAAACTACCTACGGCTTCTGAGTGGCTGTGCGAAACACCTTAAGGTGTCCTTCAGCCGATCTCACAAAGTTTCCCCTTGGCGCGGCTTGGGAAGAACGTGACGAACGTAGTATGTTCGGGCTGAATCGTTTTTCTAAAGACGCTTTTTCACCCGCAATACACATGATGAATCACGGGTCAGAGGCCCTTCGGCATGCTAGAGCTCGAACAAGAAGATCCAATCCCGCAAGGCGACCTGGCCTTGCAAATCACTGCCCTGCCACGCGAAACCAATGGTTTCGGCGATATTTTTGGCGGCTGGCTGGTGTCCCAGATGGACCTCGCGGGCACCGCGATGGCCAGCAAAGTTGCCGGCGGGCGTGTAGCCACCGTCGCTATTGACCGTATGGCGTTTCTGGTTCCTGTGGCAGTCGGTGCTCAGTTATCGTTCTACACCCAAGCGCTGGAAATCGGCCGCAGCTCGATCCAGATGATGGTTGAAGTGTGGAGCGACGACCCGCTGTCCAGCGAATGGCGCAAAGTCACCGAAGCCGTCTTTGTGTTCGTGGCCATCGATGGCAGCGGTCGCACGCGCTCGGTGCCACCGCGTCGTTAAACCTCGCGCGGTTTTGCCTGTCTACTGCTGCCCCTGCCATTTAAAGAGAACCTGCCATGCCCAGCCATAAGTTACTCCCAAGCGCATCGTTCAAATTGGGCGAGCTGGACTGTTGGCACTTTATCCACGGCAACGCTCAACTGCTGGTCGCCAAACAAGGCGCGCAGGTGCTGAGCTATCAGGTGGGCGAAGATAAGCCGATCATTTGGCTTAACGAAAAAGCCAAGTACGAACACGGTAAAGGCATTCGTACCGGCGTACCCATTTGCTGGCCATGGTTTGGCAACCTGGCACTCAACCCGCAAAGCGTGCAAGACATGCGCGCCAGCGAGCAGCCCGCCACCGCCCACGGACTGGTGCGTACGCGCGAATGGGAACTGCTCGATTACGACGACGCAGGCGAAGCGTTGCATATCGAACTCGGCGTGCCACAGATCGAAGGTGGCCTGCCCGGCTGGCCCCATGACGTGGCATTGACCCTGAGCATTCGTCTGGACACGCAACTGCACCTGAGCCTCACCAGCCATAACCGCAGCGACACCGCCGTGAGTATCAGCCAGGCGCTGCACAGCTATTTTGCGGTCAGCGACGTGCGTAAGGTTCAGGTCAAAGGCGTCGACGGCCTGACCTACATCGAAACCCTCGATGAATGGAAACACGTCAAACAGGCGGGCGACTTGACCTTCAGCGGCGAAACCGACCGCATCTACCTCAACACGCCGGACACGCTGAGCATTGTTGACCCCGACTGGTCGCGCAGCATTGAACTCAACAGCCGAGGCTCGCGCAGTGCCGTGATCTGGAACCCGTGGATCGGCAAAACAGCCAGCTTCAGCGACATGGCCGCCGATGGCTGGCAACGCATGCTCTGCATCGAAACCGCCAACGTGATGGATGACGTGATTACCCTGCAACCCGGCGCCAGCCATACGCTGGGTGTGAGCATCGGTACGCGACCACTCACGGCGTGATCCAGATCGCGCAGGGCTGCGAGCTTTTAAGCTTTACAGACCGCAGCCTTACAAATCTTCTTCCTTCACCACCCTCACGTTGCCCGCCTCCAGCGCATAGGCGGCATCGGCCAGATCATTGCTGACCTGTTCAACCTTCAGCGTGCCCGTGACCCACAGCGGCGTGTAGATATCGTCCAGCTTCAAGCCTTTGGGGTAGCGCACCAGCACCAGTTGATTGGGCGGCGGTGGCGGGACGTGGATGCATGCGCCTGGGTAGGGCACCAAAAAAAACAGCGTGCTGCGCCCTTTGGCATCGGCTTCCAGGGGCACCGGGTAACCGCCCAAACGGATGCGTTTGCCATTCATGCTGGCCACGGTTTTGCTCGAATACATCACGGCCGGCAGGCCCTTGCTTTGTTTCAGGCCGCCTTTATCGGTAAACGTCCCCTGGGCTTCAGGCGAGTCATGGTCGATTTCAGGCATTTGTTCGAGGGCCAGTTGATCCGACTTCGGCATCAGGTCGAGCCAGTCGGTTTCCGGCAGATCAGCCGCGTGGGCCAGGCTTGCGCCCAGCAAAAGAAAGGTCAGTACAAGACGGCGCATGGCAGGCTCAATTAAGAAGGACTGGGGACGCCGCGCATTCTAGCCCTCTCTGCGGCTGGCGCAGAGAGAACCCGACACTCAATCAGTTCTTTTTCGAGACCATGCCGTAAATCACCAGCAAGATCACAGCGCCAACGACTGCACCGATGAAACCGGCACCTTCGCCCGCCTTGTAGATACCCAGCGCCTGACCGCCATACGTGGCTGCCAGCGAACCGCCGATACCCAGCAGGATGGTCATGATCCAGCCCATGCTGTCATCGCCCGGTTTCAGGAAACGGGCCAGCAGGCCAACGATCAAGCCGATAAAAATGGTTCCGATGATGCCCATGGGCGCTTCCTCTCTATAGATGGCGTTAAACCAAAGCCTAGTCAGCACTTTGGCATCACGCCATCAGAGAGCGGCGGCCACCGAATGGTTCCCGCCGATGTTCGTCTTACGCGTGGTCGATCAGTGCTTCAACGCGCAGGATCTGCGCTTGCAAGGTCGCCATGTCAGCGCAGCGCAGGTTGGCGTGACCGACCTTGCGGCCCACCTTGAACGCCTTGCCATAGTGGTGCAAATGGCAGTCGGCAATCGCAATCACCTGCTCAACCGGCGGCACCGTGCCGATAAAGTTGAGCATGGCGCTTTCGCCCACCTTGGCCGTGGAACCCAGCGGCAAGCCTGCAATGGCCCGCAGGTGGTTTTCAAACTGGCTGCACTCGGCGCCTTCTGTGGTCCAGTGCCCCGAGTTGTGAACACGCGGCGCGATTTCGTTGGCCTTAAGGCCACCGTCGACTTCAAAGAACTCGAACGCCATCACGCCCACGTAATCCAGCTGCTTGAGCACACGGCTGGAGTAGTCTTCAGCCAAAGCTTGCAGCGGGTGATCGGTACTGGCCACCGACAGCTTGAGAATGCCGCTGTCGTGGGTGTTGTGCACCAACGGGTAAAACTGTGTTTCGCCATCACGACCGCGCACGGCGATCAGCGACACTTCACCCGTGAACGGTACAAAACCTTCCAGCAGGCACGCTACGCTGCCCAGCTCGGCAAACGTACCCACCACATCGGCAGGGGTGCGCAGCACTTTCTGGCCCTTGCCGTCGTAACCCAACGTGCGGGTTTTGAGCACTGCGGGCAGGCCGATGCTGGCCACGGCGGCGTCCAGGTCTGCCTGGGACTGGATGTCGGCAAAGGCCGGGGTCGGAATGCCCAAGTCTTTGAACATGCTTTTTTCAAACCAGCGATCACGGGCAATGCGCAGCGCTTCGGCACTCGGGTAAACCGGTACAAATTGCGACAGGAAAGCCACGGTTTCAGCCGGTACGCTTTCGAACTCAAACGTGACCAGGTCGACTTCATCCGCCAATTGGCGCAAGTGGTCCTGATCGCCGTAGTCAGCACGAATATGTTCACCCAAAGACGCCGCACAGGCGTCGGGAGCCGGATCAAGGAAAGCGAAGTTCATGCCCAGCGGGGTCCCCGCCAAAGCCAGCATGCGACCCAACTGGCCGCCACCGATTACACCGATTTTCATCGTTAAAACCTCAGGCCAGGCGCGGGTCTGGATTGTCCAGCACGCTGTCAGTCTGTTCAGCACGGAATGCTTTCAAAACGGTATGGAATTGGGGGTGCTTGGCGCCCAGGATGCTGGCGGACAGCAGCGCCGCATTGATTGCGCCGGCTTTACCGATGGCCAGTGTCGCAACCGGAATGCCCGCCGGCATTTGCACGATGGACAACAGCGAGTCGACACCCGACAGCATCGACGATTGCACGGGCACACCAAGCACCGGCAAATGGGTTTTCGCGGCACACATGCCAGGCAAGTGGGCTGCGCCACCGGCACCGGCAATGATGACCTCGATGCCGCGGCCTTCGGCCTCTTCGGCATACTGGAACAGCAGATCCGGAGTGCGGTGGGCAGAGACCACTTTCACTTCGTAAGGGATGCCGAGTTTTTCCAGCATATCGGCGGTGTGGCTGAGGGTGGACCAATCGGACTTGGAGCCCATGATCACGCCTACCAGTGCACTCATCGTCGCGCCTCTTCTCTTGGGCGCCCGCAGGCGCGTCAAAAAACAACAAGCCACGTGGGGGATCCGACGTGGCTTGTTATAGGAATTAAGGCCGGTCAAGCCAGCCGAAGGCCGCGCAGTATACCCCAAAGAAGTGCGTTAAAAGCACCTTTGGTGACCATCTGTCTGCGCCCCTCTAAATCCCACAAACGCCCGGTTTTACTGACCTTCAGGTCAAGCCATGAACAGCCGGCAACGCCCCGCAAAAACCTGGCACGCGGCTACCTGCTGCCGCGAAAAGAGCCACGACTCGTAGCGAACCCAGTCAGCTGCGAAATGCACTGCGCCGCTCTAACCTTCAGCTTCACCCGGGGCCATGCGATGCCTTCATGGCACCCCGCGACATTCAGCCCTCAGCCAGTCATGCACAGGAGGAGTTACATGAACCCCATCAACCTCAATGCGTTCATCCACAACAGCGTCTCTGACGCCACCTATCAAAACCTCAAAACCTTTAACTTCGATCATTTCGTGCAAGAGCTGGGCAACATCAGTGGTCGTCAAATCAACGTTAACCTCTACGAATACGTACCGGGCGTCACTGACTTCGACTACAAAAGCCCTGATACCGCCACGAAAGTGAATGAATGGAACACCGTGGCTAACCAGTTCGCCAAAGACATCGGCGTGACCCCCTATCAAACTGACCGCAACATATTGGTCATTGATGGTTTTATCACTGACTCCGTCGCGGGTGCGGCCCAGTCCGGCGTTAATGCAGGCAACTCGGTGATTGCTTCCACCGTTGACGCCACCACCATTGCGCATGAGGTAGGCCACACCTTTAATGCCAAACACACCGGCGTGATGCAAACCCCGGACCCTGCCAACCGAGGCAATGTGCTTTCAAGCTACATGGCCACAGGCGATGAAGTGGGCAGCGGCAGCCTCTTGCGTTTCAGCACCATCAACCGCGATCGCATTAAAAGCTTTCTAGGCAAACTTGAATAACGCCCGCCACCTGGCTTTGCGCCGTTTGGCCAAAGCCAGGTCACCCTCACTCAGGCTGCGTACCACTTTCCAGCTTGCGCCACAGCAACCGCACATTGGCCTTACGCACCAAGGCGCAGCGATACAGGCGAATCTCCAACGGTACGTGCCATTGAGGCCCGCCACACACCACCAATTCACCGCGCGCCAGTTCGGCCCGCACACTTAAATGCGGCACCCACGCAATGCCCAATCCTTCGAGCGCCATGCTCTTGAGGCTGTCCGCCATAGCGGTCTCATAAATAGTGGTGAAACGCAGGCTGCGTTGGCGCAGCAACAAATTGACTGACCGCCCCAGAAACGCGCCCGCGCTATACGCCAGCAACGGCACGCTTACATCGCCTTCCAGGTCAAACAACGGCTTGCCGTCTGCATCCGCCGCACACACGGGCAACATTTCGGTATTGCCCAGGTGCAAAGACGGGAAAATTTCCGGGTCCATTTGCAAAGCGGCGTCAGGATCGTAAAAAGCCAGCATCAAATCGCAGCCGCCTTCGCGCAATGCATGCACCGCGTCTCCGACGTTAGTCGCAACCAGACGCGTCGCGATGTTCAGCCCTTCATTGCGCAATTGAGCGATCCAGCGCGGGAAAAAACCCAGCGCCAGGGAGTGCGCTGCCGCCACTTGCATGACCTCGCCCTGCCCGCCTTCGAGGTGGTGCAGGTGACGCAACACCTCGCCCAGTTGCTCAACCACGGTGCGTGCCGTGACCAAAAACAGCTGACCGGCCGCAGTCAACTCCACCGGGGTGCGGGAACGATTCACCAACGTCAGCCCCAGCGCGGATTCAAGGCTGCGAATACGTCGACTGAAGGCCGGCTGCGTCACAAAACGACGCTCCGCCGCCTGAGAAAAACTGCGCGTGGCGGCAAGAGCACTGAAGTCTTCGAGCCATTTACTTTCGAGATTCATCGAGCCTCCCAGAGGCGCACCAATTTGGGTCACACGTCCGACGCGCCTGTCGCGTCACGTCGCCATTATGCCGTTTATGCATAGGATAGTGTTTAAAGGCATTGGCCCAAAATAGACCGCAAGCCTAGGATTCGCAGCGTTCCGGCCTATACCGGGTCCTTATCGAGATGATTTCTATCATGTCCTCCGCTGCATCTTTCCGCACTGAAAAAGACCTGCTTGGCGTACTCGAAGTACCCGCTCAAGCGTATTACGGCATCCAGACCCTGCGAGCGGTGAATAACTTCCGTCTCTCCGGCGTTCCGATTTCGCATTACCCAAAGTTGGTTGTGGCCCTGGCCATGGTCAAGCAAGCCGCGGCAGATGCTAACCGCGAACTGGGCCACCTCAGTGCACCCAAGCACGCGGCGATCAGCGAAGCCTGTGCCCGTTTGGTGCGCGGCGATTTCCACGAAGAGTTCGTGGTGGACATGATCCAGGGCGGCGCTGGCACTTCAACCAACATGAATGCCAACGAAGTGATCGCCAACATCGCACTGGAGGCCATGGGCCACCAGAAAGGCGAGTACCAGTACCTGCACCCTAACAACGACGTCAACATGGCGCAGTCCACCAACGACGCCTACCCGACGGCCATCCGCCTGGGCTTGTTGCTGGGTCACGACGCGCTGCTGGCCAGCCTCGACAGCCTGATTCAGGCGTTCGCTGCCAAGGGCGTTGAGTTCAACCATGTATTGAAGATGGGCCGCACCCAATTGCAAGACGCCGTACCGATGACCTTGGGTCAAGAGTTCCGCGCCTTCGCCACCACCTTGGGTGAAGACCTGGCTCGCCTTAAAACACTGGCGCCAGAGTTGCTGACCGAAGTGAACCTGGGCGGCACGGCGATTGGGACCGGCATCAACGCCGACCCGCGCTATCAACTGCTGGCCGTCAACCGCCTGGCGACCATCAGCGGTCACCCGCTGGTGCCTGCGGCCGACTTGATCGAAGCCACGTCCGACATGGGTGCCTTCGTACTGTTCTCCGGCATGCTCAAGCGTACTGCGGTCAAACTGTCGAAGATTTGTAACGACCTGCGCCTGCTGTCCAGCGGCCCACGTACCGGCATCAACGAAATCAACCTGCCAGCGCGTCAGCCAGGCAGCTCGATCATGCCTGGCAAGGTCAACCCGGTTATCCCGGAAGCCGTTAACCAGGTGGCGTTCCAGATCATCGGTAACGACTTGGCACTGACCATTGCGGCCGAAGGTGGCCAACTGCAACTGAACGTGATGGAACCGCTGATCGCCTTCAAGATCTTCGACTCGATCCGCCTGCTGCAACGTGCAATGGACATGCTGCGCGAACACTGCATCGTCGGCATCACCGCCAACGAAGCGCGCTGCCGCGAGCTGGTCGAACACTCGATTGGTCTGGTGACGGCACTGAACCCGTACATCGGCTATGAAAACGCCACCCGCATCGCCCGTATCGCCCTTGAAAGCGGCCGCGGCGTGCTGGAACTGGTGCGCGAAGAAGGCTTGCTCGACGACGCCATGCTCGACGACATCCTGCGCCCGGAAAACATGATTGCTCCGCGTCTGGTGCCTTTAAAGGCCTGATGCTGTAACACGCTCACCAGGTCGAGGGACTAGACACCTCTCACCTTTTGAGGGCTTGCAGATGTATCTGCGGGCCCTTTTTTTTGCCTGCGATTTGGCGTTACTTACGTAACGGTTGCCGAAGGCGGCGTCCGCGGCGCATCCATCGCGATCACGCGCGCGTACAGGAATGACAGCGCCCTAAAAAGTGAATTTTCAGACGGCATGTATATGAAAAATCAATGGCTTATGCAGACGCTTCCACTACGCCTAGGTATAGTGCCCGCCCTCTTGCCATGCATCGGCCCCGCTACAGCGGCCAGCGGCACTGCGCAAACAGCATCGTAAACCAAGCAGCAACATGGCCAGGGTCGCCTTGATCGCCTACGTTTATGCCCTGCACACACGGGTGTAACGCGATATTTCGATCTGGCCGTTTTGCCATCAGATAAAAACAGCGAGGAATAATCCATGCTTGAAGTCATCAATGACTTCCTCTCAGGGAAAGTGCTAATCGTGCTCATGGTCGGGCTCGGTGGCTACTTCACGATCCGCTCGCGTTTCGTTCAGTTTCGTTACTTCCTGCACATGTTTGCGGTGTTCAAAGACAGCCTGCGCAGCAGCGCTGGCCAACTCAGCTCCTTTCAAGCCCTGATGCTCAGCCTGGCGGGCCGTGTGGGTGCGGGCAACATTGCCGGCGTCGGCATTGCCGTAACCCTGGGTGGCCCCGGTGCCGTGTTCTGGATGTGGGTGACCGCACTGGTCGGCATGTCCAGCAGCCTCATCGAATGCACCCTTGGCCAGTTGTACAAGCGCCGCGACGCCGAAGGCCAGCTGCGTGGCGGCCCCTCCTTCTATATGAAGCACGGTCTGGGCAAAGCCTGGATGGGCAAGCTGATGGCCGTGTTGCTGCTGGTCACCTTTGGCTTCGCCTTCATGGGCCTGCAAGCCCACGCGGTGACGCACTCGCTGCAAGACGCCTTCGGTTTTGACGTGAACTACTCCGGTGTGGCCATTGCCGTGCTGTTGGGGCTGGTGTTTATCGGCGGTATCAAACGCATCGCCTCGGTCGCCGACTTGTTGGTGCCGGTCAAAACCCTGGCCTACATCGCCGTCACGGTGTACGTGATCGTGCTGCAATTTGACCAAGTCCCGGCCATGCTCGGCCACATCGTGAAAAGCGCCTTCGGCATGGACCCGGTGTTTGGCGGCCTGATCGGCAGCGCAATCGTGATGGGCGTTAAACGCGGCGTGTTCGCCAACGAAGCCGGTTTGGGCAGCGCACCGAACGTGGCCGCCGTGGCGGATGTGGAACACCCGGTTGCTCAGGGCGTGGTTCAGGCATTCAGCGTGTTCCTAGACACTTTCGTCATCTGCACCTGTACGGCGCTGCTGATTCTGCTGTCCGGCTTTTACACTCCAGGCTTTGAAGGCGACGGCATTGCCCTGACCCAAAACTCCCTGGCCGCCGTGGTGGGCGAGTGGGGCCGCGTGTTCATCAGCGTGGCGCTGGCGTTGTTCGTGTTCACCTCGATGCTCTACAACTACTACCTGGGCGAAAATAACCTGCGCTTTTTGATCGGTGAAAACCGCAAAGCGCTCATCGGTTATCGCGCGCTGGTATTGGTGCTGATCGTGTGGGGCTCGATTGAAAACCTGCAAACCGTGTTCGCTTTTGCCGACATCACCATGACCCTGCTGGCGTTCGTGAACCTGATTGCCTTGGCCATGCTGTTCAAAATCTGCATGCGCGTGCTCAAGGACTACGACGACCAACGTCGTGCGGGGATCAAGACACCGGTGTTCGATTCCAGTAAATTCTCGGACCTGGATCTGGACGTGAAGGCCTGGCCGCCGACACCGGCCGCCAAGGTCGAAGACACAAAACGCTGACACTGACGCGGCGGTTCTGAACAGAACCGCCGCGTTTTTGCTTATGGGGACTTATCAATGACTGTTGCCACCTCCAACGCTGCCAAACGGGTCATGGTGCTCTACACCGGCGGCACTATCGGCATGCAAGCCAGTGCCAATGGCCTTGCGCCCGCCTCGGGGTTTGAAGCGCGCATGGGCGAGTACCTCGCCAGCCAACCTGACCTGAACGTGGTGCAGTGGTGCTTTCGCGAAATGAGCCCGCTGATCGACAGCGCCAACATGACGCCCGCCTACTGGCTGCGCCTGAGTGCGGCGATTATCGAAGCCATTGATCAGCAAGACTGCGATTCGGTATTGGTCCTGCATGGTACTGACACACTGGCCTACAGCGCTGCGGCGATGTGCTTTCAATTGATTGGCTTGCCAGCCCCTGTACTGTTCACCGGCTCCATGTTGCCTGCGGGCGTGCCCCACAGCGATGCCTGGGAGAACGTCAGCGGCGCATTGGCAGCCCTTGCTCAAGGTCAGCCCAACGGTGTGCAGTTGTACTTCCACGGCACGCTGATGGCACCGACCCGTTGCGCCAAAGTGCGCAGCTTCGGGCGCAACCCGTTTGTGTCACTCCTGCGCAATGGCGGTGGGACAGCGGCCGACTACGTGCCGAGCGAGCTGCTCTACAACCGGCCCAAGCACCTTGCCAACGTGGGCGTGCTGCCGCTGGTGCCGGGCATCGGCGCAGCGCAGCTCGATGCGCTGCTCAACAGTGGCATCGAAGCCTTGGTGCTGGAATGTTTCGGCAGCGGCACCGGTCCCAGCGATGACCCCGCGTTCCTGGCCAGCCTGCAACGGGCGCAGGAAAACGGCATCGTGATCGTCGCCATTACGCAATGCCACGAAGGCGGCGTGGAGCTGGACGTGTACGAAGCGGGCAGTCGCTTGCGTGACGCGGGGGTGTTGTCAGGGGGCGGCATGACCCGCGAAGCGGTGTTCGGCAAGCTGCACGCGTTGCTGGGCGCCGATTTGCTACTGGCCGAAGTGCGCCGTTTGGTTGAGCTGGATGTGTGCGGGGAGTTGGTTTAACCGACCTGCGTCATTCTCCCGTCGCAGCGACCCTTCCCCACCTCGGCACACAACTTGCTCGCTTACAGCACCTTCACGCTGGAAGCGAGCATGCTGCATTCCCATCTCACCACCCTGAACGCGGTGTCGCTGGTGCTCAGCACCTTCAAGGCCGAAGGCCTGCCCAGCGAAGCGCTGCTGGCAGGCAGCGGTATACGTGCCGCGGACTTGAGCCGTGCCGACACGCGCATCACCACCAATCAGGAAATGCGCGTGTGCGCCAACGCCGTGGCCATCCGCCGGGAAATCGGCCTGGAGCTGGGCCGGCGCATGCATGTTTCGTCCTACGGCATGCTGGGTTACGCCCTGCTCACCAGTGCCACCTTAGGTGACGCTTTGCGCCTGGCCTTACGCTACCCGGCGCTGCTGGGAACACTTTTTGAGCTGAGCCTGAGTCTCGAAGACGGCGCGGTGTGGTTCTGCGCTGCGGGCTATCGCGAAAACCCGCAACTGGCGGTGTTCAACACCGAGTTGTGCCTGGCCTCGCTCAAGGTGATTTGCGAAGACCTGCTCGGCCGCCCATTGCCTCTTTTAGGCGCACGCTTCGCTCACCCCGCGCCGGACTATCACGCCCGCTACGCGGACAACTTCGATTGCCCGCACGCCTTCCAAGCCCCCGACAACGCCTTCGGCTTTGCCCTGCATTGGCTTGATATGCCGCTGCCCCTGGCCGATGCCGTGACCCATCAGGCAATGGCGGAGCGCTGCCGCAAACAAAACCTTGAGTTCACGGGGCGCCAGTCCTGGCTGGACCGCATCCGCCAACTGCTGGCAGCGCAACTGCATGCTGCGCCGGGGCTTGAGGGCCTGGCGCAACAAATGAACTGCTCGCCCCGCACCTTGCGCCGGCACCTGCATGACATGGGGTGCAGCTATCAAATGCTGCTCGACGACCTGCGCTTTGAGCGCGCCAAGTTGCTGCTCAATGAAACCGAATGGCCGATTTACCGGATTGCCGACACCCTGGGGTTCAGCGAAACCGCGAGCTTTCGCCACGCCTTCGTGCGCTGGAGCGGCGTATCACCGAGCCAGTTTCGCGCTTGAACACCCTGCTTTTTACGATGTTTGCGCCGCCGAGCGTCGCCTTCGACCCCTGCGACGTGGAGCACGTTGATCCGCTCAGGGGCGAATTTCGGTCAATCATTTTGGCCATATCAATCCCCTTTTGGCCGCTCCTGCCGTTCTCTGAACCCCGCGACCCCGCAAGACTGTAGATCACCGATTACGCCTGCGGAGAATAAGAAAATGCTGACGATCTATTCAGACGATCACCACCTGCATCACGGCCGTTGTGAGCTGATGGACGGGCAACTCATGCCCTGCTTCGAAATGCCCTCGCGCGCCGACCACATCCTGCAGCGGGTTAAAACCCGTGAGCTGGGTCCGGTACAAGCCCCCCGCGACTTTGGCCGCGACCCCATCGAACGCATTCACACGGCGGCGTATCTGGATTTCTTCCAGGGGGCGTGGGCGCGCTGGGCCGAACATGGCCGCGACGGCGACCTGTTGCCCTACACGTGGCCCGCTCGCACCTTACGTCCGATCATCCCGACCAGCCTGCACGGCCAGTTGGGTTACTACAGCTTTGACGGTGGCGCGCCGATTACGGCGGGCACATGGCAAGCGGCCTACAGCGCGGCGCAAGTGGCACTGACAGCACAAGCAGAAATTCAGCGCGGCGCTCACAGCGCTTTCGCCCTATGTCGCCCACCGGGCCATCACGCTGCCAGCGATTTAATGGGCGGTTATTGCTACCTCAACAATGCTGCCATCGCGGCTCAAGCCTTCCTCGATCAAGGCCGGCGCAAGGTGGCCATTCTCGACGTGGACTACCACCACGGTAATGGCACGCAGTCGATTTTCTACGCGCGCAACGATGTGTTGTTCACCTCAATTCATGGCCACCCAGAGGCCGAGTTTCCGTTCTTTCTGGGTTACGAAGACGAGCGCGGTGAAGGGCCGGGAGAAGGCTTCAACTTCAACTACCCGCTGGCCGCAGGTTCCGCCTGGGACCGCTGGAGCGCCGCACTGGAGCAGGCATGCCTTGAGGTAGAGCGGTATAACGCCGATGTGCTGGTGATTTCACTGGGCGTCGACACCTTTAAAAATGACCCGATTTCCCAGTTCAAACTCGACAGCCCGGACTACGTGCGCATGGGCGAACGCATTGCGCGCCTGGGCAAGCCGACGCTGTTTGTGATGGAAGGCGGTTACGCGGTAGAAGAGATCGGCGTCAACGCCGTCAACGTGCTTGAAGGCTTCCTGAGCGCTCAATGAGGACATAACAACAATGAATACCCTTACGCGTTTCTTTACCCCGGTGCTCTGCGCCACCGCGCTGCTCAGCACCGCCGTACACGCCGAAGACCGCACCTTGCGCGTGTACAACTGGTTCGACTACATCACCCCGCAAACCCTGGTGGATTTCAAAAAGGACACCCAGGTCAAACTCATCTACGACATTTTCGACACCAACGAAGCGCTGGAAGCCAAGCTGCTCACGGGAAACTCGGGGTATGACGTGGTGGTGCCGTCCAATGTGTTTCTGGCCAAGCAGATCGAAGCGGGGGTGTTCCAGCCGCTGGACCGCAGCAAACTCCCGAACTGGAACCACCTTGATCCCAAACTGATGAAGTTGATTGAAGCCAACGACCCCGGCAATCAATTCGCCGTGCCGTATATGTACGGCACGATTCTGATCGGGTTCAACCCGGACAAGGTCAAGGCCGCGCTGGGCGAGAACGCCCCCGTCGACAGTTGGGACCTGATTTTCAAAGAAGAGAACATCAGCAAACTCAAACAATGCGGCGTGGCGTTGCTGGACTCGCCCTCAGAAATATTGCCGCTGGCGCTGCAACATTTGGGGCTACCGCCCAACAGCAACAACCCCAAGGACTACGCCAAGGCTGAAGCCCTGCTGCTGAAAATTCGCCCATACGTGACCTACTTCCACTCCTCCAAATACATGGCCGACATCGCCAATGGCGACATTTGTGTGGCCGTCGGTTATTCGGGCAGTTTTTCGCAGGCGGCTAACCGCGCCAAAGAGGCTAAAAATGGTGTGACGGTCGACATGCGCTTACCCAAAGAAGGCGCGCCGATCTGGTTCGACATGCTGGCGATCCCTAAAGGGGCGAAAAATACCGAAGACGCCTACACCTTCATCAACTACTTGCTGCAACCCAAAGTGATTGCGCCGATCAGTGACTTTGTCGGCTACCCCAACCCCAACAAAGACGCCACAGAGCGGGTGGCCCCAAGCATTCGCAATAACCCGAACCTGTACCCCACCGAAGCGGCGATGGAAACGCTTTACACCCTCACACCGCTGCCGCGTGACGCCGAGCGAGCGCGCACACGGGCGTGGACCAAAATAAAATCGGGCACGTAATCCCTGCTCCGTAGTCACGGCCCAGGCGGAAAAAGGTCAGCGGTACTTTCGATAAACGGGTTGCTAAGCAACCCTTCGCAGCCTGCGAATGCGACTGCGCGTTGCTCATCTCCAGACCTTGCTCAACCGCGCTAACGCCGCGCGGATATCCGCCTCGGGCACACCCGCAAACCCCAGCACCAAACCGGCACGGTTATCCACAGGCTCGACCGAGTCGCGCAGCCAATAGCGGCTCAAACCGTTGATTTCTACCTGTGCCTGATGGGCCTGCGTCAGCAATATATGCTCGCGCTCAAGGCTGCTGACCGGCACGGTGACGTGCAAACCTGCCACGATGTCCGGTAATTCTCCTACGCCCTCAACTCCCTTTGGCCAATGCGCCAGCAAGGTATTACGCCGACTCAACGCGGCGCGCCGCATGCGCCGGATGTGACGCTGAAAATGCCCTGCGGCCATAAACTCGGCCATGACCGCCTGGGTGCTGACCTCCGAATGGCGCATGTCCAGCGAGCGACGCTGGGCGAAGGGTTCAATCAGAGCGTGGGGTAATACCAGATAACCGAGGCGTAACGCCGGAAAGGCGACCTTGCCAAACGTGCCGACGTAAATGACGCGCCCGGTACGGTCCAGCGCGGCCAATGGCGACAACGGCGCGCCGCTGTAACGGTATTCGCCATCGTAATCATCTTCGACAATCCAGCCTTGCGTGCGCTCAGCCCACGCCAGCAACTCAAGGCGTCGCGCCAGGCTCATGGTCACCCCCGACGGGTACTGATGGGACGGTGTCACGTAGGCCAATCGGCAAGTCGGCAGGCCTGCTAACGCGTCACACTTCATGCCTTCCTGATCGACCGGCACCCCCAGCACTTGAGCACCCGCAATTGCGAACGCTTGGGCTGCCGCGTGGTAGCCGGGGTTTTCCACCGCCACGCCCTCACCCAGCTCCACCAGCAACTGTGCACAAAGGCTAATTCCTTGCTGCGCGCCGCAGGTGATCAAAATTTGTTCAGCAGAGCAGGATAAACCCCGCGATGTACGTAAATACGCGGCAATGAGCCCGCGCAGACGCTCATCCCCGGCCGGGTCGCCGTAACACAGTTGCTGCAAATCCGGCTTACGCCAAAAAGCGGCTTGCAGCTTGCTCCAGACCTCAAACGGGAACAAATCAAAAGCCGGAATGCCCACCCGAAAAGCGCGCGGCGGCCCGCTGGGAGGCAGGTCCAGAGAGTGTCTTGAGACCTTGTGCAGCGCTGTGCTGTGGATAACTTTACTGGACGTAATTACAGGTAAAAAAGGCGATTTTGTGGATAAACCTGTGGGTAACCCTGTTGAAAACCCTGTGGACAAGTTGGTGGACAACTTTTTCGGCGCCTGCGCTTTTTGGGGTAATTGCACGACGTAGGTGCCATTTCCAATCCGGCCTTCTCTAAAGCCTTCGGCGTACAGCTGATCGTAGGCGCGCACCACGCTATTGCGCGAAATACCGAGCGCTGCCGCTAAGTCACGGCTGGCCGGCAAACGCGCGCCACCACTCAATCGACCGTCCAGTACCCGCTCGCGTAACGCCTGATACAACTGACGGCTCAATCCTTTTTTAGGATCAAGCTCGATACCCGCAGGGTTGAAAGCGATAGGCAAGGCTGAATCAGGCATGCATTGGACCTACGAAATGGGTCGTTAATGGCTCTTACAACGGGCCAATAGCCTGCCTAGGATGCAGGCATTCGCCAAGAACATTCTCTGTCGGTGCGAAGTCCAGACCTCTTGAATCGCTAAGGAATAGCTTCATGACCGCCAACATCCAGATCAAACCCGCCACTGCCGCCGACCACGATGTGTGGATGCCACTCTGGCAGGCGTACCTTACGTTTTACAAAACCGAGCTGCCCGCCGACGTCAGCCAATCCACCTGGCAACGTTTCATGGACCCGGCCGAACCGACTCATCTGGCCCTTGCCTGGCAAGACGATGAGGCGGTAGGCATGGTGCAGACCGTTATTCATCGCTCTAACTGGAGCATTGGCAACTCGTGCTACCTGCAAGACTTGTACGTAAGCCCGCACTTGCGTGGCACCGGGGTCGGTCGCCAATTGATCGAACACGTCTATGCGCAGGCTCGCACCCTGGAATGCGCCAAAGTGCATTGGTTGACCCAAGAAACCAATGCCACGGCCATTCGGTTGTATGAACGTATTGCGGATCGCCCTGGCTTCATCCAATTTCGTAAAGCCTTGTCATAAATAAGGAGCACGCCATGTCCGAATCTCTACAACACTGGCAACCGGCCACAATCCCGGATAACCGAACACTTGAAGGGCTATATATACGTCTGGAAAAACTCGATCCAGCCCGGCATGGCGACGATTTATGGCTAGCCTTACAGGGACCCGAGAGCGATCCCAAGCTGTGGGATTACTTGCCTTACGGCCCTTTCCCGGAACGCAGTGCCTTTGATGCCTGGCTTGAAAAAAATGCCGCCAGTGCCGACCCGCATTTCTATGCCGTAATCGACAGTGCCAACGATCAGGCACAGGGCCTGCTTAGCCTGATGTGCATCGTGCCGGAACACGGGCGTATCGAAATTGGCCATGTGGCATTTGGTGCACCGATGCAACGCTCGCCCAAAAGCACCGAAGCCGTCTACTTGCTAGCCAAAGAAGCCTTTGCACTGGGCAATCGTCGCCTGGAATGGAAATGCAACAATGACAACGCCCGCTCCAAACGTACAGCGGTACGATTGGGGTACACATTCGAAGGCGTATTTCGCCAGCATATGATGGTAAAAGGCAAGAATAGGGATACTACGTGGTACAGCATAATCAGTACGCAATGGTCACCTGTTGCGGCAGGCTTCGAAAAATGGCTGGCACTGGATAACCAGCCAAAAAGCGGCCAAATCAAGTCTCTGGAAGAATGCAGGGCATCTGCTGTATAAAAAATGATCAGTACGCCCAGCAAGGACTGTTGGGCGTTTTTGGAGCTTAGGCGCAGCTAGAAATTGCGAGACAGCCGAACCACACCCATTTGCAGACCAAAGGGTTTGAACACGGCATTCAGGGACTTGAGCGTGGGATTGCCTTCGTCGTGTTCGATTTGAATCAACGTGCGCACCGAAATTTTGCACATTCGGGCAAATTGGGTTTGCTGCAATTGTGTGACTTCTACCCGCAGCCGCTTAACGGCGGCGCCCAAGGTAATTTTCCCCTGAGCCAAATCAGCCTCAATGGCCTCGATTCTCAGGCTTCGCGCATCAATCGAAATCGTCATTTCAAACCCCATTCGCGCAAATGATGATCAAGATGCTTGAGCGCAATTTGCGGGTGGTCCATCGTCACGCGCGGCAACCCCAGCGCATGAAGCACGTCAGGCAAGGCGCGCAATGACTCGGCATCAGCACATAAGCGCTCAAACGCGCTGTCAGGCTCAACAATCCCATCCAGCGAGTCACAAGCCGCACGCCAATTGATCTGCCCCGCGCGCTCTACATCTCGGGACCACTTGGTTGTGCGTGTAATGCCTGCGTCGTCCATCACCATTGGCGCTAAATCGTAAATGGGTGCCAGGCGAAGCGAATCAACCTCTCGAATAATCGCAATATTGCGTCCATGGTTATCGCTATTACCCAAGATTTTATTCAGCAAATCGCGCCGTAAATACTCTGCCACCAAGTCTGGTATCTGCGCTTGCTGACCCGCCTGCTTCCAAAGTGTCGTCAGCAAAGCAAGCACTTCCACATGATTCATGTCACTGCCCGGTTCAGTGACTTGAGCCAAGGAGTAAACCGACTCTACGGCAAACCTCTCGACGGTTTGGGCTGTCACCTTACGATCAAAACGCTGCATCCACAGGCTTGGCTTGCGCCCCTCTTCCAATGCCAACCCTTGAGCAGGAACCGTTTCAATACCCAACGCCTGGAGGGCTTTGTAGTACATGAATTCACTGCGCAAAATATCGCAGTCCTGGTTAAGGCCCTGGTTGCGCGCAAACTTGATAAACCAGTGCTGCGTGACTTCTGCGTCTCCCAACGTGGCATCCGGGTATAAAAGTCCCTGCGCACTCTGCACCATCAACAGCTTTGGCGCTTCGCCACCCGCCCCTGATGCGCCGCCAATCGCGGCCCCTTGTTCGTGAGCGTATTCAAGAAAGGTGTTGTCCCGATCAATCACGTCTTGGCGAGCGAAGCCCATCGGTGGAGAGGTATCGAGCCGCTCAAACGATTCTTTTATCCGCAAATGACCTATTGGGGCGGGCGTACTGCGACTAAGCAGAAACAGGTCAATGCTCAGCGCATCGGGTTTTTCCCGCCCTATTTGCTTGATCAGAATTTTTTTTGCGGCCCCGGCTGGCGCAATGTCATGCAAGAAAGCTGGCGCTTTTCTCAAGTGCTGCGCATCCCACCCCAGAGGTACACGAGCACTGACTGACGCTATGAAGGGGCTGTCGACGGACTCCAGGTTTTGCAGCAGATAATCCTGCTTGTAACCAAAACGGCACGCCCCATCGAGCCCTTTCTCCGGCTCAGGAAAAACCAAGGTCATCGCGTCTTGCCATTGGCCAGCACTGTAGAGCTGTAAGGTCAGCTGAAACATTTTCTCACCTGCAATTTAATGCACATAAAACTCGAAAAAGCCTGTAATGACTGCAATATAGTGCACTTGCGGATCTTTATCCTGCCTCAACCTGCATTTAAATACAGAATAAAGAACTTACCTTGAGTGATATCTGCATTAACGTGCAGATTGAAAATTGCACGCAAAAAAAAAGGGGAGCACATGCTCCCCCGAGGTTTAAAGCGTTTGGATCAACGGCGCATCAGGCTTCGATTTCGATCAGGATTTCGCCCGGGTTGACGCGATCGCCTTTGATCACATGGATGGTTACCACTTTGCCCGCAATCGCGGCCTGCACTTCGGTTTCCATTTTCATGGCTTCGGTGATGAGTACCGATTGGCCGGCTTTGACGGTGTCGCCCACGGCCACCAGTACGTCGACGATGTTGCCCGGCATGGCGGTGCTGACGTGACCAGGTTCGCTGGCTTGCTTGCGCTTGCTGGAGGCGCCACCGACAAACTCATTGAGCGGCTCGAACACCACTTCTTCGGGCATGCCGTCAATTGACAGGTAGAAGTGACGTTTGCCTTCAGCTTTAACGCCTACACCAGTGATGTCTACGCGGTAGCTCTCGCCGTGCACGTCGATTACAAATTCAGTCGGTACACCCTCGCCGCCCGCTTTGCTGACACCGCCCGCTTCCGGGATCGGCAACAGCACTTCAGGCACGAGCGTGCCCGCAGCACGCTCTTCAAGGAATTTACGCCCGATGTCCGGGAACATGGCGTAGGTCAGCACATCTTCTTCGGACGTGGCCAATGCACCAATCTCACCGCGCAGCTTGACCATTTCGGGCTTGAGCAGGTCAGCCGGACGGACGTCGATCAGTTCTTCGTTGCCGATGGCCTGACGACGCAGTTTTTCATTCACCACGCCCGGCGCCTTGCCGTAGCCGCCTTGCAGATAGAGCTTCACTTCGTTGGTGATGGTTTTGTAGCGCTCGCCCGCCAGTACGTTGAAGAACGCCTGAGTGCCTACGATTTGCGAGGTCGGCGTAACCAGCGGCGGGTAGCCGAGGTCTTCGCGCACACGCGGGATTTCGGCCAGCACTTCGCTCATGCGGTTCAGCGCGCCCTGCTCTTTGAGCTGGTTGGCCAGGTTGGAAATCATGCCGCCCGGTACTTGGTTAACTTGCACGCGAGTGTCGACGGCGGTGAATTCGCTTTCAAACTGGTGGTACTTCTTACGCACGGCGTAAAAGTACAAACCGATTTCCTGCAACAGTGCCAGGTCGAGGCCGGTGTCGTACTCGCTGCCTTTAAGGGCGGCCACCATCGACTCGGTGCCTGGGTGGCTGGTGCCCCACGCAAAGCTGGAGATCGCGGTGTCGATGTGGTCTGCGCCGTTTTCGATCGCTTTGAGCTGGCACATGGCAGCCAGACCAGCAGTGTCGTGAGAGTGGATAAAGATCGGCAGGCTGATTTCAGCCTTCAGCGCTTTGACCAGATCGCCGGTGGCGAACGGGGTCAGCAGGCCAGCCATGTCTTTGATTGCCACCGAGTCGCAACCCATCGCCTCCATTTGTTTGGCCTGCGCCACAAACGCTTCGGTGGTGTGCACCGGGCTGGTGGTGTAGGCGATGGTGCCCTGAGCGTGCTTGCCGGCCGCTTTGACCGCCTCGATGGCGACGCGCAGGTTACGCACGTCGTTCATGGCGTCGAAGATGCGGAACACGTCGATGCCATTGACCGCCGCCTTGGCGACGAAGGCTTTGACCACGTCGTCGCTGTAGTGGCGGTAGCCGAGCAGGTTCTGGCCACGCAACAACATTTGCAGGCGGGTAGTGGGCAAGGCCGCACGCAACTGACGCAGGCGCTCCCACGGATCTTCTTTAAGGAAGCGCACGCAGGCGTCAAAGGTCGCGCCGCCCCAGACTTCCAGCGACCAATAGCCCACTTTGTCGAGCTTGTCGCAGATGGGCAGCATGTCTTCGGTGCGCATGCGGGTGGCCAGCAGCGACTGGTGGGCGTCACGCAGGATGGTGTCGGTTACAAAAATCTTTTTGCTCATTATTCTTTTCCTCACAGGCCTGCGTGGGCAGCGATGGCGGCAGCAATGGCCAGTGCCAGCTCTTCGGGTTTGCGCTTGATCGAGTAGTTGGTCAGTTCAGGATGGCTTTCTACGAAGCTGGTGTTGAACTGGCCACTGCGAAATTCCGGGTTACGCAGGATTTCCTGGTAGTAGGCGGCGGTGGTTTTGACCCCTTGCAGACGCATGTCGTCGAGGGCGCGCAAACCACGGTCCATCGCCTCTTCCCACGTCAGCGCCCACACCACCAGTTTCAGACACATGGAGTCGTAATACGGCGGGATGGTGTAGCCGGTGTAGATCGCCGTGTCGGTGCGCACGCCGGGGCCGCCGGGGGCGTAGTAACGGGTGATCTTGCCGAAGCTGGGCAGAAAGTTGTTTTTCGGGTCTTCGGCGTTGATCCGAAATTGCAGGGCAAAGCCGCGGTGCTGAATGTCTTCTTGCTTGATCGACAGCGGTAAACCGGAAGCGATACGGATTTGCTCGCGAACGATGTCGATGCCGGTGATTTCTTCGGTGATGGTGTGCTCCACCTGCACCCGCGTGTTCATCTCCATGAAGTACACCTCGCCTTCAGCGAGCAGAAACTCCACGGTGCCCGCATTCTCGTAGCCCACGGCCTTGGCGGCGCGCACGGACAGGTCGCCGATGTAGGCGCGCTGCTCCGGGGTCAACTGAGGGCTGGGGGCAATTTCGATGAGCTTTTGGTTGCGGCGCTGAATCGAGCAGTCGCGCTCGAACAGATGGACGACGTTGCCAAAGCTGTCACCGAGAATTTGCGCTTCGATGTGCTTGGGATTAACGATGCATTTTTCGAGAAACACTTCAGCCGAGCCAAAGGCTTTGGTGGCTTCGGAGATCACCCGCGGAAACGCTTGCTCCAGCTCTTCGCGGCTGTTGCAGCGACGAATCCCGCGGCCGCCGCCGCCCGAGGTGGCTTTGAGCATGACCGGGTAGCCGATGCGCTCACCTTCAAGCAACGCCTCGTGAATATCCGCCACGTTGCCCTCAGTACCCGGCGTGACCGGCACACCGGCTTTGATCATGCTGCGGCGGGCTTCAGTTTTATCGCCCATGCGCCGAATGACTTCGGCAGCCGGGCCGATGAATTTGATACCGCGCTCGGCGCAGATGTCAGCCAATTCGGCATTTTCTGACAGGAAACCGTAACCGGGGTGCAAGGCATCGCAGCCGGTTTCTACCGCCAGGTTGACCAGTTTGCGTGGGTTCAGATAACCGGCGAGCGGGTCTTCGCCAATGCTGTGTGCTTCGTCGGCGCGCTTGACGTGCAAGGCATGCCGGTCAGCATCGGAATAGACCGCTACAGAGCGAATGCCCATCTCGGCGCAGGCACGCACGATTCGGACGGCAATTTCTCCGCGGTTGGCGATCAGGATCTTTTTTATCACTTGGATTTTCCCTAAAGCCCATGAAACAAACGACCTGCTAGACCAAGTCGGCACGTGTCCAAATGTGTCTGAACCGTTGTGTCGTCACACTAGACCCACGCATTGATAAACAAAAATCAATAATTCTTGGGTCGTGCATAAGTAACAACTTATAGTCAGATCACTTGTCGCTTCGGATAATTTTATAAAAATGCGTAAGTCATTGATGCGTATCACTTTTAGGCAGCTTCAGGTATTCAATGAAGTGTGTGATTTACGCTCTTACAGCCGTGCAGCAGAAGAAATGTCGCTGACGCAACCCGCCGTAAGTCTACAAATTCGCCAGCTTGAAGAACTGGTTGGGCAGCCTTTATTCGATTACGTCGGCAAAAAGCTGTACATGACCGAGGCCGCTGAAGCGCTTCAGCGGGCCAGTCGCGATATTTTTGACCGACTGGAAAACCTTGATATGCAGCTGTCCGACCTGCTCGGTTCGCTACAAGGGCAGCTGAAATTGGCCGTGGAGTCGAGTGCGAAATATTTTGTGCCGCATCTTTTTGCGGCGTTCAAGCGCCTGCACCCCGAAGTCAATTTGCAACTCACGGTGGTCAATCGGGCACAAGCGGTGCGCAGACTTTCAGACAACCGCGACGATCTGGTGATCATGTCGATGGTGCCGCTGGACATGGGTCTGGAATTTTTGCCGTTTTTGAATAACCCGATCATTGCTGTTGCGCCGCCCGATCACCCCTTGGGCCAGCGCGAAACCTTACAACTTCAAGAGCTGGAACCCTTCACGCTGCTGATGCGCGAGCAAGGGTCTGGCACGCGCAGGGCGTGCGAAGAATATTTCAAAGATAAACGCGTGCACTTCAAACAGACGCTGGAGGTGGCGTCGACCGATGCTCAGCGTGAATGTGCGGTGGCGGGGTTGGGCGTGGCGCTGTTGACGCGCCACGCTGTCAGCCTGGAGCTGGCGACCGGCTTGCTGCGTGAGCTGCCGGTCGAAGAATTGCCGCTGTATCGCAGTTGGTGCGTGGTGCAGGCAAAAGCCAAACGCCTGTCACCGGTGGCGCATGCGTTCGTAGGCTTTATTCGCAGCGAGCGTCAGCAAATCAGCGCGCTGGTTGAGCGCTTCGACGGCCATTTACCGGTGGCGCCTGCCAGTAATTGATGGCGCCGAGGTCGGGGTAGTCGGCCGTTTCAAGGCGCAATAAGCGCTGGTCCGTATGGTCTTCAATCGCGCGCCGGAAGGCCATGCGGCGCTGGTCTTCCTGTTGACGACGGGTTTTGACGGCGCTGTTGCGTTCTTCGTAAGGCTGGGCCATTTCGAGTCTCCCAAGGCGTGTACGGGAGCTTTACGATGGACTTTGTTTGTGACAATTGAGCGAAGCCCCAATGACAAAAGAATGAACCGGGTACGACCTCTGTAGGCGCTGGCGAAGGCTGCGATTGTTTACGATCAAAAAATCGCCGCCTGCGAGGTATTTAGGCGGGGTTAATCGTCGTGGTTTTTCAGCGATTTTGGCGACAGGCGCAAACTGCGCAGGCTGCGCTTGACGCTCTTGAGGTGGTTGACCAGGCTCGGGCCACGGGCCATTGCCACGCCCATTGCCAGCACGTCGATCACCACCAGGTGGGCGATGCGCGAGGTCAATGGCGTATAGATTTCGGTGTCTTCGTGAACATCGATGGCCAGGTTCACGGTGGCCAACTCTGCCAATGGCGTTTGGCTGGGGCATAACGTGATCAATGTTGCGCCGCTTTCACGCACCAAATTGGCGGTAATCAGCAAGTCTTTGGAGCGACCCGACTGCGAGATGCAGATGGCCACGTCGGTGGGCTTCAAGGTCACGGCCGACATCGCCTGCATGTGCGGGTCGGAATAGGCCGCTGCCGTTAGCAACAAACGGAAAAACTTGTGCTGCGCATCGGCCGCCACGGCACCCGAGGCACCAAAGCCATAAAACTCGACACGCTGAGCCTGAGACATGGCGGTCACGGCACGCTGCAACGCCACAGGGTCGAGCTTTTCACGCACGTCCATCAGGGTGTGCAGCGTGGTGTCGAAAATTTTGAGGCTGTAGTCAGCGACAGAGTCGTCTTCATGGATGGCGAACTGACCAAAACTGGCACCCGCCGCCAGGCTTTGCGCCAGCTTGAGTTTCAGGTCTTGAAACCCGGAACACCCAATCGCCCGGCAAAAGCGCACGATGGTGGGCTCACTGATACCGACGTTATGGGCAAGGTCGGCCATGGAACTGTGCATTACAGCCGCAGGATCAAGCAGCACGTGATCGGCGACCTTGAGTTCCGATTTACGTAACAAGTGGCGTGACTGGGCGATATGTTGCAGCAAGTTCAAAGGGCAGGACTCGGTCTGAAAAGGTGAGGTACCAGAGATGTAGCAATCTTGTAGTTATACTACAAGAATTCGATTTCTGCCCAACCAATACGTCGCGTACACCTGCGTTTTACCCCCAATACAGGCTACCAAAGCTCTATGTAGCCCTTTTTAGCACTACAAAAAGACTACATTGCTGCGTAATAAATCACCTAAAGCTGAAGGATTAATGGGGCGACTGATCAAATATCCCTGCACCTCGTCGCACTGCTGCGCCTTGAGAAACGCCAACTGCACGTCGTCTTCCACGCCTTCGGCTACAACCTTTAAATCCAGGCTGTGGGCCATCGCGATAATCGCTTTGGTAATCGCCTCATCCTCGACCGAGCGGCCGACACCGCGAATAAATGTTTGATCGATTTTTACGTAATCCACAGCAAACCGTTTGAGGTAACTGAGGGACGAATACCCCGTGCCAAAGTCATCAATCGCCAGTTTTACCCCCAACTCGTGGAGTTGCTGGAAAGTCGCAACAATGGAATCAACACTGTCCAGCAACTGGCTTTCAGTGAGTTCCAGCTCCAGGCAATGAGGCGCCAGCCCGCTCTCTTCCAGCACTTGACGCACCAAACTGACCAACTTGCCCTGACGCAATTGATGCACTGACAAATTGACCGATACCCGTATCGGCGCCAGCCCTTCGCGTTGCCACTCACACGCCTGATGACACGCCTGGCGCAGTACAAACTCGCCAATGGCACCAATCAGGCCGGTCTCTTCGGCCAAACCAATAAAATCACTCGGGGGCACGCTGCCCAGTTGTGGATGATCCCAGCGCACCAACGCCTCCGCCGCGTGCAAACGCCCTGTGGTCAGGCACAGCTTGGGTTGGTAGAAGACTTTGAGTTGCTGATCGGCAATTGCCTTGCGCAGTTGGTTTTCCAGCTGCAAGCGTTCAAGGGTACTGTCTTGCAGGCTATGACTGAAAAACTGAAACGTGCCGCCGCCCAAGTGTTTGGCTTGCTGCATGGCCTTGTTGGACTGGCTGACCAGCGTGGCGATGTCCCGTGCGCTTTCAGGCAACAAGCTGATGCCCATTGATGCGCTGATGACCAGTTCATGCCCGTCAATCACCAATGGCCGGCTGATTTTGGCCAACAGCCGGGTCGCCACACGCGCCAGACTCGTCAGGCTACCGTACGCATCGAACAACACAGCGAATTCATCACCAGAGAGCCGCGCAATGGTGTCTGCCTCCGGCAGTGCTTTGGTCAGGCGTCGAGCGACTTTATGCAGCACTTGGTCAGCCAGTTCGGGACTCAGGCTGTCATTGAGCAGCTTGAAACGATCAAGGTTGATGTAGAGCAGCGCAAGGTTGCGGGCACCTTGGCGCACACGCTGATTGGCTTCTTCCAGCCGCTCTTTGAACAACAGGCGATTGGCCAGCCCTGTGAGTTCATCAAAATGCGTCAGATGGCGCACCCGGGCTTCAGAAATACGCCGCGCTGACAGGTCGCTGACAAAGGCCACGATGTGGCTGATACGCCCGTCATCATTACGCACGACTTTAAGTTGCAGCCATTGCGGGTAAAGCTCACCGCTTTTGCGCGTTTCGACCAACTCGCCCTGCCAATGGTCGTGCTCATCCAGCACCGGCTGGATCATTGGAAAGTGACGGCGGGCATCACGACTGCATGCCAGTTCGTTCACACGCCGCCCGACCAGCTCTTCGACGGCGTAACCACTGATGCGACAAAACGCCTGATTGGCCGCCAACATCCGGTAATCGGGGTCGAGGATCACAATGCCTTCGCTGGCCGCTTCAAACACGGTGGCGGCCAAACGCCGTTGCTCAACCTCGCACGACGCCGGTGCAGTGCGCTGCACGTTGTGCCCCTGAGCCTGCTGCAACACTTCAGGCCATACAGGAGGTGCCAAGCGCCGTCCTTGGCGGCGCTGACTGGCTCGCCAGCCGACAACGCCCAGCAGCGCCAAAAAAAAACCGAGCCCGGTGCCCAACGCCACACCCGACGCGCTAAAACTCTGAATCATCGGCAATATTCTTATCAGTGGATGAGCCAAAAAATGTTGCCCGAGCATACACAAGCCAGGCCCGTGACCAAACTGAGACACGTCATTAAACAGACGAAACAAGACCCTGTAATTGAAGTGCGCACCTGCAGTTCTTTTAAAACACTCACCGCAGCGCTGCGACAGACGGCCAGCCCGAACAGGATAGAAGTTTGCCCGGTTTGAGCCAGCACCCTAGAATGCGCCGATGCGCGATGATCTCTCTCTCTTGTTAAATTCCCTCAACGATGCCCAACGTCAGGCCGTCACGGCCAGTGTCGGGCGTCAGTTGGTTCTGGCCGGCGCAGGTTCCGGCAAAACCCGTGTGCTGGTGCACCGTATCGCCTGGTTGATCCAGGTCGAAAACGCGTCCCCCCACTCCGTACTGTCGGTGACATTCACCAACAAGGCCGCTGCCGAGATGCGTCACCGCATCGAGCAGCTGATGGGTATCAACCCGGCCGGTATGTGGGTTGGCACCTTCCACGGGCTGGCGCACCGCCTGCTGCGTGCCCATTGGCAAGAAGCCGGGTTGAGCCAGACCTTCCAGATTCTGGACAGCGATGATCAGCAACGCTTGGTCAAGCGTGTGATTCGTGAACTGGGGCTAGACGAACAACGCTGGCCAGTGCGTCAGGCGCAGTGGTTTATCAACGGTCAAAAAGACGAAGGTCTGCGTCCACAACACATCCAGGCCAGTGGCGATTTGTTCCTGGCCACCATGCGCAGCATTTACGAAGCCTATGAGGCCGCCTGCCAGCGCGCAGGCGTGATCGACTTCTCTGAGTTGCTGTTACGCGCGCTGGACCTGTGGCGCGATAACCCGGGCTTGCTCGCGCATTACCAAAAACGCTTCCGGCACATTTTGGTCGACGAGTTTCAGGACACCAACGCCGTTCAATATGCCTGGCTGCGATTGCTGGCCCAGGGTGGCGACAGCCTGATGGTGGTCGGCGACGACGACCAATCCATCTACGGCTGGCGCGGCGCGAAAATTGAAAACATTTACCAGTACTCCACGGACTTCCCGGACGCCGAAACTATTCGTCTGGAGCAGAACTACCGCTCCACTGCCGGCATTCTCAAAGCCGCCAACGCCCTGATCGCCAACAACACCGGGCGCATGGGTAAAGAGCTGTGGACCGATGGCGGCGACGGCGAAGCAATCAATTTGTATGCCGCCTTCAACGAGCACGACGAAGCCCGCTACGTGGTCGAAACCATTGAGAGTGCGCTTAAAACCGGCCTTGCTCATAAAGACATCGCTATTTTGTACCGCTCCAACGCCCAATCGCGGGTACTCGAAGAGGCGCTGCTGCGCGAGCGCATTCCGTACCGTATTTATGGGGGCCAGCGCTTCTTCGAACGGGCTGAAATCAAAAACGCGATGGCCTACATGCGCCTTCTCGAAGGCCGTGGGAATGATGCTGCGCTAGAGCGGGTGATTAACGTCCCGGCTCGCGGTATTGGCGAAAAAACAGTCGAAGCGATTCGTGAACACGCACGCCACAGCGACGTGTCGATGTGGGAATCGATGCGCCAGTTGATTGCCAACAAAGCGCTGCCTGGCCGCGCGTCGGGCGCCATCACAGGTTTTGTTGAACTGATCGAGAACCTCGCAGCAAAAGTCATGGAGATGCCGCTGCATCTGATGACTCAAACCGTGATCGAGCAAAGCGGACTGATTGCTTACCATCAGGCAGAAAAAGGCGAAAAAGGCCAGGCCCGGGTAGAAAACCTTGAGGAACTGGTCAGCGCCGCCCGTAACTTCGAGAACACCGAAGAGGACGAGGAGCTGACGCCGCTGGCCGCGTTCCTGGGTCATGCATCGCTGGAAGCCGGTGACACGCAAGCCGAAGAGCATGAAGACGGTATCCAGCTGATGACGCTGCACAGCGCCAAAGGTCTGGAGTTCCCGTATGTGTTTTTGGTGGGGATGGAAGAAGGTCTGTTCCCGCACAAGATGAGCCTGGAAGAGCCGGGGCGTCTTGAAGAAGAACGCCGCCTTGCCTACGTGGGCATCACCCGCGCCATGCAAAACCTGGTCATGACCTATGCTGAAACCCGACGCCTTTACGGCAGCGAAACCTACAACAAGGTTTCGCGCTTCGTACGTGAAGTGCCAAAAGGGCTGATTCAAGAAGTGCGCTTGTCCAACAGCGTTAGTCGCCCTTTCGGCGGCGGTCAACAGCAAAACACGAGCACCCTGTTTGGCGGTTCGGAGATCCCGGAAACCGAATTCAAACTGGGACAGATGGTCAAGCATGCGGTATTCGGTGAAGGCGTGATCCTCAACTTCGAAGGTGCCGGCGCGCAGGCGCGGGTGCAGGTTAACTTCGACGAAGGCAGCAAGTGGCTGATGATGGGCTACGCCAAACTTGAGGCGGTCTGACAGCAACCCGACAGGCATCGGACGATAAGGTAGGCAACATAGGCTCAGACTTTGTTCTTTCTGGACAATCCGGGCCTTGTTGTCAGCCAACGTTGCAGCACTGAGGGCGAGCCTCCAGGCCCGGGCCAGTCTTCATCCTGAAGCGTGGCCTCTCCCTCTGCTGTTATCCGTTTTCACGGCGGCGATACGGGCTGGCTTTTCGACGACCCCAAGGTGAACTACACGATATCGGGAACCGTCCTACTCACATTTAGGCAAAAGCCCGAAACATTTCACTGCTAGCCAGTCACACCTCACCTGTGCAACATGGCGCGCGTGTCATCCACAAATGGGAATTCCCTTTATGAAACGTTTTCTTAGCATCGCCATGGCGTTGTGCATCGGCTTGACGATGAGCCTCGACGCAAACGCCAAGCGCTTCGGCGGCGGTAAAAGCTTTGGTTCGGCCCCAAGCCACCAAACTCGCCAAGCCGCTCCTGCCTCTCCTGCCGCAGCCCCTGCTGCCGCCGGCGCAGCCGCAAAAGCCGGTGGTGCTTCTCGCTGGCTCGGCCCTCTGGCCGGCATCGCTGCTGGCGGCCTGCTCGCGTCCATGTTCATGGGCGGTGGCTTCCAGGGCATGCAAATCTTCGACATCCTGATCATGGCTGTCATCGCGTTCGTGATTTTCCGCTTTATCGCCGCTCGTCGCCGCAAGCAACAGGCTGACATGGCACCAGCGGGTCACGCACCCATGCAGCGCGAAGTATTCGACGCCAAGCCTGCGCCAACATCAATCTTCGGCGGCGGTGCTTCAGCGGCGCCAGCACGCCCGGTGATCAACGCCCCGGCGTGGTTCAACGAGCAGAGCTTTCTGGAAGCCGCGCGTAACCATTTCCAATCCCTGCAACAGCACTGGGATGCCAACGAAATGGATAAAATCGCCGAGTTCGTTACCCCGCAAATGCTCGATTTCCTCAAGCGTGAGCGCGCGGATCTGGGTGATGGCTTCAACTCAACCTACATCGATAACCTGACCGTTCAGCTGGACGGCCTGGATGATCGCGCCGACAAAACCATCGCGACCCTGACTTTCAGCGGCCTCTCGAAAACGTCGCGTTTTGACCAAGGCGAAACCTTCAGCGAGAGCTGGAACATGGAACGCGCTCAAGGCGAAAACCAACCTTGGCTTGTAGCCGGTATCCGTCAGAACGGCTGATCCCTGCGCTCCACACGCAACACCCAAAGCCCCGGACTTGTCCGGGGCTTTGCATTTCACGATTGCACTTATAACGAGCTACTGTATAAAGCGCGTCATATAAACCGCGCCATAGAGTATGAGGATTGAGGTCGTGGAAGAGATCATCGAAGAACTGCGTGAAAAGAACGAACCTGTGCCTGTTCCTCTGGAACTGCCTGATGACGATCAACTGGTGGAAATCGAAGAACAACTGTTCATCGACATCCCCTTTGTGTTCAAAGAGTTTCTGCTGACCGTCAGCGACGTGGTGTATGGCAGCCTGGAACCGGTCACCGTGACCGACCCACAATCCCATACCTACCTGCCAGATGTCGCAGCCACTGCATGGGATGCTGGCGTCCCACGTGAGCTGATCCCGATTTGTCAGGACGGCGACGACTATTACTGCGTGGAGGAAGATGGCACCGTGGTGCTGTGGTCCGCAGAAGAAGAGTTGGTGACCGAAGAAACCTGGGAATCGGTCTGGCACTGGGCACGGGATGTCTGGCTGGAAAGCTGATTTTCTTTTGTAGGAGCGAGCTTGCTCGCTCCTACAAAAACTCAGGACAGTGCCGCTAGTGCCCTGTCTCCTTGTGATTGTCCAGCGTCTCCAACAGCGCAACTTGCATGCGCGTGTGGATGCGCACAAACCAGCGCCACAACACTGCCGCCACTCCCGCCGCCACGACCGCAATCACAATCAGCAATTCATTGGTCGGCAAGATGCTGGCAGACAATGCCGACAGCAATAAAAAAATCACCAGTAGCGACAAGATCGGAATCACCTCAGCGATCACCCGGCGCACGCGTTGCGTGTGACGCCCCGCCATTTCGGGTTTAACCCCCATCTCCGCCAAGAGCATCGACAGCGCCTTGAGCTTGCGATATGCCGCGATCAGGAACGGTAACGACAACAGTAAGGCAGCGCCCCAAATCAAGCCGTTTTGCCAGCTCGATTTCATCACCCAGCCCTGTAAATAATCTGCAATGCGGGGGGCGAAATACCCGCCCGCAAAGAAAATCGCGATAACCAACGCCAGATTGACGCCCACCTGTAGCAGGATTTTTCTGATCATCGCCGCCAATAAAGCACCCTCGCCCTGTGGCTGGATGCTCCTCAACCACTCGCCATACAGAGCAAAAACCCGCGACACCCGGTTTGGCATGACCTGCGCCAGCTTGAGCGAAAGCGGATCTGCGGCACGAATCAAGTAAGGCGTCATCAAGGTCGTCAGCACAGACACAGCAACCGCCACGGGGTACAGGAAGCTGCTGGTGACCTGCAAGGTCATGCCCAGTGCCGCGATGATGAACGAAAACTCTCCGATCTGAGAGAGGCCCATCCCGACTCTCAGAGAGGTGCGTCCATCATTACCGGCGATAAAAGCACCTAACCCACAGGACAGCATCTTGCCCAGTACCACTGCACAGGTGATGACGACAATGGGTAAGGCGTATTCCCACAAGATGGCGGGATCGAGCATCAAACCGATGGCGACAAAAAAGATCGCGCTGAACAAATCGCGCACAGGCTCGATCAGCCTTTCGATATTCAGCAGTTGCCGTGATTCAGCCATGATCGCGCCGATTAAAAAAGCGCCCAGGACCATGCTGTATTCCAGCTTGACCACCAGCAGGCAAAAACCAAAACACAGCCCGAGCACGGTAATCAGCAGCATTTCATTGCTTTCAAATTTGGCCACATAGGCCAAAACGCGTGGCACCAGCAAGATACCGATGACCAGCGCCACAATCATGAACAACGACAGCTTGCCAACGGTGGAGAACACTTCTTCCGGGCTGACGCTGCCGCTGACGGCAATGCTCGACAGCAACGCAATAATGCCGATGCCCAGAATGTCTTCAACGATCAGCACACCGAAAATCAGCTGCGCAAAGCGCTCGTTTTTCATTTTCAGGTCATTGAGCGCTTTAACGATGATGGTGGTCGATGAAATGGCCAAAATGGCGCCCAAAAACAGCGAATCCATCGTGTTCCAGTCGAACCAGCGGCCAATTTCATAGCCGATCCAGATCATCAGGGTGATTTCCATGAACGCCGCAATAAAGGCCGTGGCACCCACTTTGAATAACTTGCGCAGGCTGAACTCCAGCCCCAGGCAGAACATCAAAAAAATAACCCCCAGCTCAGCCAGGGTTTTGATGGTTTCTTCGTCATGAATCAGACCGAATGGCGGCGTGTGCGGGCCAATAATAAAACCCGCCACGATGTAACCCAGCACCACGGGCTGTTTAAAACGGTGAAAAAGAATAGTCACCACACCTGCGACCAACATGATGACTGCCAGATCCTGAATAAAGCTGATGGCATGCATGGCGTGTCGCCTCCTTGTGTGGGTGCTGCCCGACAACAGAACGACAGACACAGCGAGTCTCGCAGTATGTATCGACTGTTTTAAGTGTAGGAAATACCCGCTAAACGGGCTTTGGCAGGTTAACACCGGGACTTAACGCAGAAAGGCGGCGCAATATATGGAAACATGTACGCCAGAGCGTGACGACAGCCCAAACGGTAGCGTCCCGTTCCTGTCTGTTTCAAAAAATCGAAAAGTATCCACAGAGATACCCATTTCACTGCTGCAACACTACCGCGAGCCTGCTGCTATGGAACCCGGAAACGCCCAACTGTCGATGACGGTCTTGATGACCCCGGACATGGCCAATTTTTCTGGCAATGTTCACGGCGGAACCCTGCTCAAATACCTCGACGAAGTCGCCTACGCGTGCGCCAGCCGCTATGCCGGGCGTTATGTGGTCACTTTGTCCGTGGACCAGGTTATTTTTCGTGAGCCGATTCATGTCGGCGAGCTGGTGACCTTTCTGGCCTCGGTCAATTACACCGGCAACACGTCGATGGAAGTGGGGATCAAAGTCGTCACTGAAAACATTCGTGAGCGCTCGGTGCGCCACACCAACAGCTGTTTTTTCACGATGGTGGCAGTGGACGACGACCGCAAACCGGCGACTGTTCCGCCTTTGCAACCCGTTAACAGCGAAGACAAACGCCGCTTTATTCAAGGCAAACAGCGTCGCCAGATCCGCCAGGAGCTGGAAAAACGCTATCGGGAATTGAAAGACGAAACGGTCTAGGCCTTTTGCCACCGGTCCAGCATCGCGCAGATAAAACCTGTCGCTGACGAGGAGTGCGAGGCTGCGTCCAGCGGCGCAGCCGTGGTAAACCATTCAACGCAGTGCCTCAGACACACCGCACTCATCCGGTTTACGACCGCTTCGCGCCCGAGCAGCCTCGTGCCTCGGCAGCGCCTACAGGGCGCGACGATGCCCCTAGGGCAAGGATTACAGGTTGATCGGCGTAGCCTCAAAGCGCACACGCGGGTGAGCAATACGGTCTTGAGCACGCACCAATTGCAGCTCGTAACTGGCACATGCCTGGGTTTCGAGCAGCACTTCATGCACCGCCGATGCCGAAAATTCAAATGCGGCCACCAGGCTGTCTCCCAACAGTATCCGTGCCAGGAATAAGCCGGACGTCAGGTCACCCACGCCTACAGGCTGGCGCGGAAACGCTAATAACGGGCGGCGCAGGTGCCAGCTCCCGTCATTCGTCACCAGCAACATCTCAAAACTTTCTTCAGGCTTGCCGGGGTATGACAGGTGCTTGACCAGTACCGCTTTGGGCCCGCGTGCCAGCATGCTGCGCGCCATCGCCAGGCAATCGAACAGCGATTGCGGATGGCGACCACAGAAGCTGTCCAGTTCCAGCTGGTTAGGACACAGAAAATCCGCTACTGCGGCCGCCTCATTCAGCAGAAAATCACTGACTTCGTACGGCACGATGCAGCCTTTCTCCGGGTGCCCCATAACGGGGTCGCACAGGTAAAGCGCATTGGGGTTAACCGCCTTAATGCGCGCGACCCCGCTGAGGATGGCCCGACCCTGTGCCGCGCTCCCCAAATAGCCAGATAACACTGCATCGCAGTTACCCAGTTCGCCAATCGCGGCAATACCGTCAACCAGCGCAGGAATTTGCTCAGGGGCCAGCACTTCGCCAGTCCACTGACCATACTGAGTGTGGTTCGAGAACTGAACCGTGTTCAAGGGCCATACATTTACACCCACGCGCTGCATAGGAAATACGGCTGCGCTGTTGCCGGCATGGCCGAAAACCACGTGGGATTGGATAGCAAGTAAGTGAGGCGTACGTTTCATGCCGGATTCCAGACTGCGGGTGGATTCAAGCCACGCAGTATGCGACGAAAAGCAACCTGTACGACAGGCTGAAGACGCAGTTAAGCTGAGCCTATTCTGTTGGAGCCCACGTCATGCTGACCCTTGGAAATATGTTTGTGCTGATGCTACTGGCCACTGCTGCTGCCTGGCTGTGGCACAACCACGGTATGCGCGAGCGAGCGCTGGAGCGCGTCAAACAGCACTGCAACAAGCTCGACATCGAATTGCTCGATGAAAACGTGGCCCTCAAGAAAATCGGATTCATTGCGGACGCCAAGGGCAATCGACGCTTGGCCCGTGTGTATAACTTTGAGTTCACCGTCACCGGCGATCAACGCCATGCTGGCACCATCACTCAATTTGGTGCCCACAGCGCGAAGATCGAGCTGGCACCCTACCCGTTTCAAGCACAACCTGAGCCTGAGCATCGCGACATCCCCAGCGCAAAAATTATTGAGCTGAGCCAATGGCGCCAGGAGCACACCAAACCGCCCCAATGATGAATCTCGAGGAGCGCTGCCTGCCTGAGTGCCTCTTTCTCGCCTTTTTAGTTCCCCTGTGGATAACTTCCCGTAAAACCCCGCCAAAAGCGCTGAAACCTTTGAAATAGACACTTCAAGGAGGTTAAAACAGATGGCAAAAACAAAAATTGTAGGACAACTTTACCAGTACAAAATGGCGTATTAATCCAAAATCAGCCCCGAAATCGATCAGGGCCGACAGCTCATTCAGCAAGTGCGCCCGCGTTAACCGTGAATGCCTACAGGGGATGAATGAGGCAGTCTTGCAGCCCTTTTTTGAGTGAATTCAGGTCCTGAGGGCTTTCGAAGATCAATTCAATGCGCGAATCGGTGCGCCACTCGCTGGCTTTCCAGGATTGGAGACTGTTTTCGAGGCAATTGACTGAAAACCACCCTGAGGGCGCATGCACAACGAGCTTGGCGCGCAGCCAGTTCAGCCCCTGAAGCCAATGATTGAGCAGCACCAGGTCAAATAGCAGTGAGGCGTGCCATTTCCAGCCAATACTCCACGCCTCAGGCTGCTGTTGCGTCATCACGAAAGGGGTCTGCGGGTCAGAAAAAACGCTTGGTACTGAATTAAAATCCTTATAAATCAATGAGTTATCCACAGCATGAATATCACTCATAGTGGCTACAGGCAGCGTATTTAGCGGGATGTAGCCCTGCTCGGTCCATAAAACAGGGCGCTTTGGCAGGCTGCATGCAATCTGCTCACGTTGCTCATTTTGGACACTATTAGATTTATTCATGACCACTAAACCGGCCATTTTCAAGGCTTCTTGTTGGGTTGCAGGCACCGGTTTACCCAAGGCTAACGCCTCGGCATCCAGCACTATTACGCACGGCTGCAAGGCTAAAACACCTAACCAGGGCGCAGCGCTGAGCTGCTTGAGGATTTGTGCAGGATGCCCGAGACCCGAAGGCTCAATGAATAAGCGATCAGGCTTTGCCTGACGTAACAGACGGCTCAAACCAATCTGAAAAGGCGCACCGTTCACACAACAGACACAGCCGCCCGCGACTTCAGTAATAGCGATTGCATCACCGCTTTGGCCCATCAAAGCAGCATCCAGACCTATTTGACCGAACTCATTCACCAGTACCGCCCAACGTTCGTGCACAGGTTTCTGGGCCATCAGGTGCTGAATCAGACTGGTTTTGCCTGCGCCCAGCGGCCCGGCGATCACATGTGTAGGGATGTTGTGCAGCATCATCAAACGCTTCTGTAGGGATTGAAGGTTGCAATATGCCTCAGGCCAGCCAATCCAGGGTCAAAATCAGCCGTCGTTCGCCGGCTTGCAGCGCAGGCGAACGATGGATCAACCCTGCACCCTCGTTGCCTTGCCACTTTTCGCCTTTAAGCAGCGCCACATCTCCCGTGTTCAGTTGCTCAATCAACGCTGCTTGAGTCGGCTCTGCCTGCGCCTGGCCCAGTTGCTGACGTGCCATCACGCCCTCGGCGAGCCACTGACTGCCCTGCCCTGCGTAGGTGGTGATCAGGCGGGCTGGCACATGATCAACGTGAAAGCGTGGGCACATGGCCTTATCCAAGGCCCTGAGACGCAGCCCAATGCGTTTGGCGCCTAACAAACAAGCGTAGGCGCTGACCAACCAGGCAACATCCGCCATGAAGCTTTCATAGCCTTCCAAATCGTTGAACCTGTGGGCAAGCCCATGAAGGTTGGGCTGAGCGTTTTCATCGTTCATTTCCAGGCTCAAGGCATCCGCCAAAGGCTCATCCAACGACAGCAGTAAATCGCTGAAATCAGCAATATGCACAGGCAAGTGGCGCTGCCAGACGGCCAAATTGACGTCTTCATCCAGTACGCGCGTGAGGATGTGGGGAGTGGCCCCACAGACCTGTTTTATCGTCATGTTCGGGCTGCAAGCGAAGGCATTCATCAGGCGGCCACCTCGTCATACCAGCCACCAAACGGGTCGCTCATCTGCTGCCAGCCCTCTACACCCAAGGCCATCTCTTCATCAGTCAACAGGCAGGAATCGAGTTCATGTGTGAGCTGATTGAAGTCGATATGTTGGCCAATAAAGACCAATTCCTGACGACAGTCAGCGGTGTCGGGCAGCCATTTTTTGAGGATTTCGGCCTTGGCATCTGCCTCTTGCGGCCACTGATCACGGGGTACAAATCGCCACCAGCGCCCGGCATATCCATAGCGCATTAAACCGCCCGCCTGTGACCAACTGCCAGCTTCCTGGTACTTGCTGGCCAACCAGAAAAAACCCTTGGAGCGCAGCAATTTACCGTTCGTCCAGGGTCGATCAATAAAATTAAAAAAACGTTCCGGGTGAAAAGGTCGACGTGCCCAGTAAGCCGTCGAGGCAATGCCATATTCTTCGGTTTCAGGCACATGTTCACCGCGCAGTTCTTGCAACCAGCCCGGCGCTTGAGCTGCGCGCTCGAAATCAAAACGCCCCGTATCCAGAATTTTATTCAGCGGGACTTCACCCATGACCATTGCAATGATTTCAGCCTGAGCATTCAGTCGTTGAAGAATGGCCATCAATTCCTGACGCTCAACACGGCTGATGAGGTCTATTTTGCTGACCAAAATAACGTCGGCAAACTCGATTTGTTCGATTAAAAGATCAGTGATCGAGCGCTCATCTTCCTCCCCCAATGTCTCACCGCGCGTGCCAAGGCTTTCGGCGGCCTGGTAATCGTGTAAAAAATTCAGGCCATCAACGACAGTGACCATCGTATCGAGGCGCGCGATGTCGGCCAGGCTTTGGCCCTCGTCGTCTCGAAACGTGAAGGTTTCTGCGACAGGCAGCGGTTCAGAAATGCCTGTGGACTCGATCAATAAATAATCAAATCGACCTTCCTTGGCCAGTTTGCTGACCTCTTCCAGCAAGTCTTCACGCAGGGTGCAGCAAATGCAGCCATTGCTCATTTCGACCAATTTTTCTTCTGCCCGGTTCAGGCTCACATCGCGCTGAACCTGGGCACCATCAATATTGATTTCACTCATGTCATTCACGATGACCGCGACGCGCAAGTTGTCGCGGTTACGCAGAATGTAATTGAGCAGGGTGCTTTTTCCTGCACCGAGAAAACCAGACAGCACTGTCACGGGTAGACGATTAGGCATGGAAGTTCCTCATCAGGGTCGGCAGGTCAAAGCGCCCGCTCGTGGGGGCGATGATCAAATCGCCATGAATGATACATTATAACAATACAAAGCATTAGAATTGTTATCTTGTAACGCTACCCTTTTCCCCCTGGATGGAATCTTTTATGAACGCCCTTACTCTCCCCGACATTGCCTCACAAAACGCCCGACAAACTGTTCCGCTGGAATGGGTCGGCATGTGCGGCATTGCGCTGCCTGTTGTGATAAATGGTCAGCGTTTAGCCGCAACCGCCGATGCCGGTGTCAGCCTTGATGACGGCGAGGCACGTGGCATCCATATGTCGCGCTTATATTTAGCGCTCGAAGTTTTAGATTCGCAGGCTCTGAACCCGCTACTTTTGAAGAAAATTTTGCAGCAGTTTTTGGACTCGCATGACGATTTATCCATCTGTGCCTACCTAAGAATCCACACGCAGGTGCTGTTGAAACGACCCGCATTAGTCAGCGCATTAAGTGGATGGAAGAGCTATCCAGTCAGCATCGAAGCTTCACTGAAAAATGGAATGTTCCACGTGGAACTAAAAATCGACGTGGACTATTCATCCACTTGCCCTTGTTCAGCCGCGTTAGCACGCCAACTTATCCAACAACAATTTGTCGATGACTTCGCGAACAAACCACTCCATCACGCCGAAGTGTTGACATGGCTTGGCAGTACTCAAGGCATTGTGGCTACCCCGCATAGCCAGAGAAGCACGGCTCACTTGCAGCTGCATCTCGGTCGCGAGCTGCAAAGTTTTCCGATCAACAACATCATTGATGAAGCAGAAACAGCCCTGGGCACAGCAGTACAAACAGCCGTAAAACGCGCAGACGAACAAGCCTTCGCATTAGCCAATGGGCAAAATTTAATGTTTTGTGAGGATGCTGCGCGACGCTTGAATGTCGTGCTGAAAAGTACAGCGGGGATAAAAGGCTTCAACCTTAAGGTGGTGCATGCCGAGAGTTTGCACAGCCACGATGCGGTGGCTGAGAGTCGCTGGAATTGGCGAAATGCCTAGAGGGCGTTCCGCGCACTGATGGGCCCAGTGCGCGGACAGCTTGAATCATGTACGAGGTTTGACGGTTCCACAGTTTTGGCCCAGCCATACCGCACGGGTATCCATGCTGCCTTTTTGCTGAACACCCGTGGCGTTGAACGTGCCGTTTACTTGGGAACTAAACTCTCTGTCGCTGGCAAATGTGGCAACCCCTGCGCCTTGGACTTTTGGGCAACTAAAGCGAAACTTCCACTGATTTCCACTACGCTCAGTGATCTGCTGATTACAACCGGACTTCGGATCTGTCAGCGGGATTGCATCTGATTTGACCTGCTCAGGCGTCAGGCATACCCGCACACCTTTACCCCCAACGGTGATCCCTTGATTTTCCAATTGCGCCTGTTGCTCCGGGGTCAACATGGATTGCAATTGGCCCAACATCACTTGCAGGTCAGGAAGCTGTTGGCCATCGACTTGCATATTGCTGGTGGTCAGCTCCCAAAGACCCGGTTGCAGCATTTGGGCTTGAGCCACAGGTATCGATAAACCACAGGCCATGAGCAGCCCAAGCAGACGAACATTCATCAAGTAGCTCCTACGCATATGTGGGGGTTAGACGTTGAAAAACAGCAAGCGTTGCATCAGCAAACATTTAGGGACATTCATTGCACAACGTGGTCTTTTAGTACGCAGCGTCACACATTGAGGAGCAAGGATACGCATGGATTATCTCGGCCCGCACGTTTTCGGTTATCTGATTTTATTGATCCACACCTTGGGTTTGATTGCCGCCGTGCACGCGGTATTAACCGTGAGAACCGCTCAAGGTGCAATTGCCTGGGCCATGTCGTTGTTCTTCATTCCCTACTTCACGCTCATCCCGTATTTGATTTTTGGCCGTAGCACCTTCGACGATTACATCCGCGCCAGACGTCAGGCCAATCAGGAAATGCGTGAAGCCATCGCAGATCTGGACTGGCGACCTTGGGTCGAGGAAGCCCTTGCCGCACGTAACTCAAAGGCCTACACCTCCTTGCGCGCGATGCCCAGGTTAGGCCGCATGCCGTGCCTGGCGAACAATCAGGTGAGCTTACTGATTAATGGCACAGCGACCTTCAACGCTATTTTTGAAGCCATCCGCACCGCCGAACAGGTGGTCCTGGTGCAGTTTTTTATCATTCATGACGACGACCTTGGCATGAAACTGCATGCCCTGCTGCTCGAAAAAGCGGCTCAAGGGGTGCAGGTGTATGTGTTGTACGACAGCATTGGCAGTCATTCTTTGCCCAATAGTTATGCCGAGTCATTGCGTGCGGGGGGCGTTCAAGCGCAAGCATTTGCCACCCGCGGCGGCTGGATCAGTCGCTTTCAGGTCAACTTTCGTAACCACCGCAAAGTGGTTGTGGTGGATGGTGTGAAAGGGTTTGTCGGCGGGCATAACGTTGGCGATGAATACTTGGGAGCCAAACCGCCTCTGTCTCCGTGGCGCGATACCCACGTCGAGGTCTGCGGGCCGGTGGTGGCGTGCCTGCAAGAGTCGTTCGCCGAAGACTGGTTCTGGGCTGCGCGCAAACTACCGCCGTTGATCCTGCCGCAGGCTTACCCGGAAGGCGGTGTACTGTGCCAATTTCTAGCCAGCGGGCCAGCCGATCCGTACGAAACTTGCTCACTGTTTTTTGTTGAAGCCATCCATGCCGCCACTGAACGGGTGTGGATAACAACGCCTTACTTCGTGCCGGATGAAGCGGTTTTTTCCGCATTGAGGCTTGCCGTGTTGCGCGGGGTGGATGTACGCATCCTCATTCCCTCACGGCCCGACCATAAAATTGTGTATGCGGCCTCCAGCCTGTATGCATTCGAGGCGGTGCGTGCCGGGGTGAAAATGTTCCGCTACCAGCCAGGGTTCATTCATCAGAAGGTTGTGCTGGTCGACAACGAAATCAGTGCAGTCGGCAGCGCCAATATGGACAACCGCTCGTTCCGCCTGAACTTTGAAGTGATGCTGCTGACGGTCGACGAAGCGTTTGCCCGCGAAGTCGAACATATGCTGCTGGACGACTTTGCCCTGGCGCGTGAAATCACCGAAGACGACATCAAAACCACGCACCGTTTGCAGCAACTTGGCATGCGTGTGGCGCGCCTGGTTTCGCCTGTTCTATAAAAAAGGGCTGTGTCACTGAGTGACACGGCCCTTTGACAATCACCGAAATCTCGACCGCTCAACGATAAATATCGGCCCTCGTCGATGGCAGCTCAAGCGAACCGTCGGCATATGGTTTGGCGGCGAGGATCTGATGGATGTTGATCCAGCCACGCGCAAACGCATATGCGCAGCCAGCAAGGTACAGACGCCAAATCCTTAATGTCTGCTCTGGCACTTGCTTGGCAGCCGCCTCAAGGTTTTGTTCAAGGCGCTGACTCCAATGCTCCAGCGTGCGCGCGTAATGCAAACGCAAACTCTCGACATCGACCACTTCCAGTCCAGCCTCGCTGATGTGTGCACTGATCATCGACAAGTGCGGTAATTCGCCGTTAGGAAACACATAGCGCTCGATAAACTCCCCCGCACCGCGACCCACTTGGCGCCCGTCGGTGTGTTTGGCAGTAATGCCGTGGTTCATCACCAAACCACCTTCGCGCACTGCGTTGAACAATACTTGGCAGTACTCTCGCAGGTTGGCGTGGCCGACGTGCTCAAACATCCCCACGCTGACAATTTTGTCGAAGCGGCCATCTTGTGGCAGGTCACGGTAGTCGAGCAGTTGCAGATCGACCTTGTCTTGCAGACCTTCTGCCTTGACCCGTTCTTGAGCCAACGCGAGTTGCTCTTTGCTCAGGGTGATACCAAACACCTTGACCCCGAATTCGCGTGCTGCAAAACGTGCCAACCCGCCCCAGCCACAGCCGACATCCAGCAGGTACTCACCTGGCTTGAGCCGAAGTTTTCGGCACAAGTGGCGAAACTTGGCTTGCTGAGCTTCATCCAGGCTCTCTTCACCGGTCTCAAAATACCCGCAGGAATAGACCATCTCGCGGTCCAGCCATAACTGATAGAAGGCGTTAGACAGGTCGTAATGGTAGGAAATGGACGCTGCGTCCGTTGCCTTGTCGTGGTAGTTGCGCGCGGGTGTGCTGTCATCATCCTCGTCGAGCAACGCTTGGCTGAGTTCATCGCACACGCGTACGACTTCGCTGATTGACCCTTCAGCCAGTTCCAGTCGACCTTCGACGAACGCACTGCCCAACAAGTCGAGACTGGGATGCATGAACTCAGAAACGATCTTCGGATCCTTGACCACAATGGTCACGCTGGGGGTTGGCCCCAGATCCAGTTCATGTCCATCCCAGAGCTTCAGGCGAAGTGGAATTTTAAGATTCTGTAAAGCTGGTGGCAGTTGCGCGAGCATCAGTCATCCTCCCTCATTTCAGACGTCAAAAAATAAGGGTAGTCGATTAACGCAAACTGTCAGCCTCACGGGCTAGAAGGTATGGGCTAGAGCGGATGAAACCTTTTTTAAGTTGTACCGCAAGGCCACACCGACTCAGGCGACGAGGCTTAAACCCGCCAGTCCAGCCCCCAACCGATGCAGCTGAGAAGCCTGAGCACTCGCGCGTTGAAAACGAGGAAGAGATTCAAGGCCACCCTCCTCGACCTCTAAATCGACATGCATTGACACTCTCACTTCTGAGATATGTAGTTGCGATATAACAGAAGTGGTGAAACTTTCGTCGACCCGGCGCAATCTTCATTTTTGGAAAAGATCGCGCCGAGGCACGATTACTGCGGGTGAGTGATCAACTGTTTGGCCAGTGCTTCGAAGGCCGGAATGGTCACAGGATCATTGGCCGAGTTGCTGGCAATCGGATTGGAGGCGAACCGCACGATCACCATTTCAGCTTTCGGATCGATGTAAATCCGTTGACCGTATACACCGCGGGCCATAAAGGCTCCGTCCGGGTTATGCGTCACCCACCACATGTTGCGGTAACTGCCGCCTTTGAGCTGGTCATAACCGGCTTGGGCAAACGCCTGTTTGTCACCGCCTGCTCGAATATCATCCACCACAGCTTTAGGGACGATTTGCTGGCCCAAGTACTTGCCGTCATTGCGAATCATCTCGCCAAAGCGCGCCAAATCCCGCAGCCCTGCATTCAAACCACCGCCCGCAAACGGAGTGCCGATGGAGTCGACGGTGAAGTAGGCATCTTGTTCGGCGCCCACACGCTGCCAGATTCTTTCTGACAACAACTGCGCAACATTACGCCCGGTCACACGGGCAATCACCCAGCCCAATACATCGCTGTTCACGGTTTTGTAGGCGAACGCTTTACCGTGCTCACCTGACGGCTGCACGGTTTGCAGGTACTCCATGTACGTTTGCGGTCCGGTGTAGTCCGCAGGTTTTGGCAGCGGATTACCGGCCATTGCGTGTTGCCAGACTTCAGCGTTGGGATCTGCATAGTCCTCGCTGAATTTGAGCCCGGTGGTCATGTCGAGCACTTGGCGCAAGGTGGCATTGGCAAACGCTGACTTGGCTAACTCGGGGATGTAATCGACGATTTTTTTATTGGCATCCAGCGTGCCATCCGCCACTAACATCGCTCCCATCGTGCCTACCACTGACTTGGTGACCGACATCGCTGCGTGCTGCTTTTGTGGATTCAACACACCAAAATAGCGTTCGTACACCACCTTGCCGCGATGCAAGACCACAATGCCATCCGTGTAATTGGCCGCCAGCGATTGCTCCCACGTCATGGGCTTACTGGCACCGGTCGGGATAAACGTCAGCGCGTCGATGTCCTTACGTAATGCACGATTCAGCGGCACCGGGGCGCCCAAGCCACGCGACACATTGGTCGTGGGCATCAATTGACGGAAGTTTGAAACACTCCAGCGCATGGCCGGAAACTTGAAATAACTGCCATCGGCAAAACGAATAATTCGATCAGGCGGCGGCGGAGAACCAACCATCCATCCCATCTTGGCGGGGTCACTGGCAGCGGCATCCGGGTATGTGGTGTCGGCTGCACAGGCAATGGAAGACGCCAGGCAAGAGAGCAGAAAAGCACTGGCGCGAGCGGGTTTTGAAAAAAACTTAAGCATGTAAAAGCCCCATGAAAGGAACGTAACATTGGCCCAGTACTGAATTGAATGTTCCCTTTTCGATTCATGGCCGCACGCCACCTTGCGCGATAAGAAGGACTTTGCATAGCCAAAATAGACCTTCTTCACGCCACGCCAGCAACGGCGTTCAATCGGGTCTTTTACCAGTTAAATGGATTTGGCATCGGGATGCTCCTCTGTAAGGTTCATCTTCACCCTACAGTAGCGCGTACTTCAGCCGTCTCAAAAAACAAAATTCACCTTTTGATTTTTTGCACCAGCGCTTCCAACTGATGGAAATCGTTTTGGGTGTTTCTGTCTTTGCACCAGATCATGTCCAGGGTGAAGGTCGGAAAACCTGGCGGTGGCTTTAAGACTTTTATCTGGTCCGGCACTTTCAACGTGCTTAATACGTGCGTGGGCACGGCGATCAACGCAGGCACCGAAAGCAAAATATTGACCCCGGCGTGATAGGAATTGGCTCGCGTCATGATTGTGCGACTGCGGCCCTGTTTACTCAGCCAGTCATCCACCATGTTTTTTTCAGACAACCACGGCGTCGGAAATACCTGAGGTGTCTCGCAGAATTCGTTGAGGTCCAAGGTGGTTTTGGCCTGGTGCTTGTGCACGCTGGACAGGCACACAAAAGAATCGTCCCCCAGGCTTTGGTAACTCAAGAGAGGGTGCAACTGATGATAACCAGGACCGAAACCGAAGCAGACATCGGTGTCACCGGCTAACAACTGACTGATGGGCAGATCCTGACCCAAGCGGCTCACACTCAATGACCAATTGCGACCGGCTTCACGGATGTGCTGCAACAACGCAGGCAACATCAAGATTTCAAAATACTCGGGCGCCGTGATATTCCACTGACGCACGGAGGGCGCCTGAGCAACGCCTTCTTTCGCACATTGATTGATGCACTGCACCATGCTTTGCAAGTACGGCTTCATCGCCAATACGCGCGCTGTTGGCTGCATCGCCCCTTCTGTGATTTCAAACAATGTGTCGTCAAAGCAATGCCGCAGCTTCTTCAAGCTGTAGCTGATACTCGACTGACTCACATTCAATATTTCCGAAACCCGCTTTGCACTCCTGTTTTCAATCAGCAGCAAAACGATGGAAAGGTCCTGCATATCCAATTGTTTTAATGCGTTGCTATGAAACATGCCTTTTCCTTATGGCCGTTGCCCGCAGGCCAGTAACGATTCGACCCGCATGGGCGGGTCGAAAGGTTAACGTTTTATCAATCCGGTGATGTTTATTCCACTGTCACGGACTTCGCCAGGTTACGCGGTTGGTCGACGTCGGTGCCTTTCAATACGGCCACGTAGTACGACAACAATTGCAGCGGCAGCGTGTAAAGGATGGGCGCCAATACATCGTGGATGTGCGGCATGTTGATCACATGCGTGCCTTCGCCATTGGTCATGCCCGCTTGCTCATCTGCAAACACAATCAGTTCTCCGCCACGGGCGCGCACTTCTTGCAGGTTGGATTTCAGTTTTTCCAGCAGCTCGTTGTTGGGGGCCACCGTGACCACCGGCATGTCGCTGTCTACCAGCGCCAATGGACCGTGCTTCAACTCACCCGCCGGGTAGGCTTCGGCATGGATGTACGAAATTTCTTTGAGCTTAAGCGCTCCTTCCATCGCTACCGGGAACTGAGCACCACGGCCGAGGAACAAGGTGTGGTGTTTATCAGCGAACAATTGCGCGACTTTTTCAACCGTGGTGTCCATTGCCAGCGCTTCGCCCAAACGAGCTGGCAGACGACGCAATTCTTCAACCAACTGGGCTTCGACACCCGCTTCCAGGGTGCCACGCACCTGACCTAATGACAGGGTCAGCAGCAACAAACCGACTAATTGAGTGGTGAAGGCTTTGGTGGATGCCACACCAATTTCACGCCCTGCCTGGGTAAGCAAGGTCAGATCAGACTCACGTACCAGCGAACTGATGCCGACGTTACAAATAGCCAGGCTGCCAAGGAAACCCAGCTCTTTGGCGTTGCGCAATGCCGCCAGGGTGTCAGCCGTTTCACCGGACTGCGAGATCGAAACAAACAAGGTATCGGGCTGAACCACCACTTTGCGATAACGGAACTCGCTGGCAACTTCGACCTGACACGGAATGCCGGCCAACGATTCCAGCCAATAACGCGCAACCATCCCCGCGTGGTAGCTCGTTCCGCAGGCAACGATCTGAACATTGCGCACCTTGGCGAACAGTTCAGCCGCTTGTGGGCCGAAAGCCTGAACCAGCACATGGTCCTGCCCCAAACGATTTTCCAGAGTGCGTTGCACAACAGCCGGTTGCTCGTGAATTTCTTTGAGCATGTAGTGACGGTACTCGCCTTTGTCGGCTGCTTCAGCACCATCGCTGTATTGCACCGCTTCACGCTGAACGCTTTGGCCGGTCACATCCCAGATTTGCACGCTGTCACGATGGATTTCAGCAATGTCGCCTTCTTCCAGGTACATGAAGCGATCCGTCACTTGGCGCAGAGCCAATTGGTCGGAAGCAAGGAAGTTTTCGCCCAGACCCAGGCCAATCACCAAAGGGCTACCGCTACGCGCTGCTACCAGACGATCCGGTTGCTTGGCGCTGATCACAGCCAAACCGTAGGCACCGTGCAATTCTTTGACGGTGGCTTTGAGCGCGGCCGTCAAATCGTTGTTGTCTTTGAGCTTGTGGTTAAGCAGGTGAGCAATGACTTCAGTGTCGGTGTCCGAGGTGAACACATAGCCCAAGCCTTTAAGTTGTTCGCGCAGGGCTTCATGGTTTTCGATGATGCCGTTATGCACCACAGCCAGGTCCGAACCCGAGAAGTGCGGGTGCGCATTGCGCTCGCAAGGTGCACCGTGCGTGGCCCAACGCGTGTGGGCAACACCCAGGCGTCCGACCAGCGGTTCACCGGCCAGGGCTTGTTCCAACTCAGCGACTTTGCCATTTCGGCGCATGCGCTCCAGTGTGCCGTTGTTTGTAAAAACAGCCACACCGGCGCTGTCATAGCCACGGTATTCAAGACGCTTCAGGCCTTCGAGCAGAATGGCCGTGATATTTCGTTCAGCGACTGCGCCAACAATTCCACACATAACGTTCTCCTAACTAAGTGCCGCGCATAACAAGGTTATGCCTCGGGCCTGAATCTGTTCGCGAGCGTCTTTGGGCAAGCGATCATCAGTAATAAGGGTATGGACGCTGCTCCAGGGCAGTTCCAGATTGGGTATTTTGCGGCCGATTTTGTCGGACTCGACCATGACAATGACTTCACGCGCGACTTCAGCCATAACCCGGCTCAGCCCCAGCAACTCATTGAAGGTGGTGGTGCCGCGTTGCAGGTCGATCCCGTCAGCGCCGATAAACAGTTGGTCGAAATCGTAAGAGCGCAGCACTTGCTCCGCCACTTGGCCCTGAAAAGATTCGGAATGCGGATCCCAGGTGCCACCCGTCATCAACAACACCGGCTCGTGCTCAAGTTCAGTGAGGGCATTGGCGACATGCAACGAGTTGGTCATGACCACCAGGCCAGGTTGCTGGCCTAACTGAGGAATCATCGCCGCGGTGGTACTGCCACTGTCGATGATGATGCGTGCGTGTTCTTTGATCAGTGCCACAGCAGCACGAGCGATCGCTTGCTTATAAGCAGACACCGGTTGAGTGGGGTCTATCACCAACTCTTGGGGCAAGGTAATAGCGCCGCCATAACGACGCAGCAGCAGGCCATTACTTTCGAGTGCTGCCAAGTCCTTGCGAATCGTAACCTCTGAAGTTTCGAAACGTTTGGCCAGTTCATCCACACTGACTTCACCTTGCTCAGTAAGCAGGGCAAGAATGTTGTGTCTGCGTTGAGGCGTATTGCGCTTGGACATAACGACCTAAGTTTCGTTTCGAAAGATAACGAAAGCAATGAAACCCGATCTCAAAATTTTCGTCAACAAAAAACTCCATACGCGCGGTTGTGCATAACTTTTCATGACAAGGATTTGCAGGGGTGTAAGCCCTGTTTGCGGGTTATTAAAAAGCCCTTATCCACAAGGCATGGATAAGGGCTTTAGCTAACAGATTGATTTTTAACAAATATGTAACAATCAAACTTACCCACAAAATGCTTTTTTAGCGTGTGGATAACACCCTCTCAAGCCTTGGGTAGCTTAACGGGGCGCTTCCAGCCTTCGATATTGCGCTGGCGTGCACGACCAACGGCAAGCTGTTCAGCGGGCACGTGCTGATTAATGGTCGAACCGGCAGCCGTGGTAGCGCCGTCAGAGATATCCACAGGTGCAACCAGTGAGTTGTTGGAACCAATGAATACATCTGCGCCCAACACTGTCTTCCACTTATTGGCGCCATCGTAGTTGCAGGTAATGGTCCCGGCGCCGATATTGGTGCGCGCACCCACTTCAGCATCGCCCAGGTACGTCAGATGGCCACACTTGGCGTCTTCACCGAGGTGGGCATTTTTCAGCTCAACAAAGTTACCCACATGGGCACGGGCATCAAGCACGCTACCTGGTCGTAATCGGGCGAATGGGCCTGCATCGCTGCCCTCGCCCATGATGGCACCGTCCAGATGACTATTAGCTTTGACCACCACACCTTTGCGCAAGGTGCTGTCCTTGATCACGCAATTAGGACCAATCACCACGTCGTCTTCAATCACTACGCGACCTTCGAGGATCACGTTAATGTCGATCAGCACATCACGCCCGACGCTGACTTCGCCGCGCACATCAAAGCGCGCCGGGTCGCGCAAGGTGACACCCAATGCCATCAGACGGCGGCCTTCACGCAACTGATAGTGACGTTCCAGTTCACTGAGTTGCTTACGGTCGTTGGCGCCCTGTACTTCCATCGGGTCCAGCGCATGTTCGGTGGCCACGACCAAACCATCGTTCACCGCCATCGCGATCACATCGGTCAGGTAATACTCGCCCTGTGCATTGTTGTTCGACAGGCGGCTCATCCAGTCCGCTAAGCGATGGGCCGGCAACGCAAGAATCCCGGTATTGCCTTCCGAGATTGTGCGTTCAGCTTCGCTCGCGTCCTTGTGCTCAACGATGGCACTGACCTTGCCGCTCGCATCACGCACGATACGGCCATAACCGGTCGGGTCTGCCAGGTTGACGGTCAGCAGGCCCAGTTGCTCGGGGCCGACTTGCTTGAGCAGGCGTTGCAGAGTCTCAACTTCGATCAACGGGACATCGCCGTACAGGATCAGCACGTTTTGTGCCGTTATAAACGGCAGTGCCTGAGCCACGGCGTGGCCGGTGCCCAACTGCTTGTCTTGCAGCACAAAATTCAAGTCTTCTGCGGCCAGACGTTCGCGGACTAGTTCAGCCCCATGGCCGATCACTACGTGAATACCGGTTGGCTTGAGTTGGCGGGCGCTGTGGATAACATGGCCCAACATGGAATTGCCGGCCACCGGGTGCAATACCTTGGGCAAGGCCGAACGCATGCGGGTGCCCTGACCTGCGGCGAGAATGACGATATCGAGAGACATGACTGGCTACCAATCCTGGGTGGTCAGCGGCTGCGACCAAAAAGTATTTCGCGGAAAAAGAAAAAGGGTAGCCGAGGCTACCCTTTTTAATCAATCACACAATGAAGCAGGAGCCTTAGCCGCCGAACTTCTTGCGGATTTGCTGGACGGTGCGCAGCTGAGCTGCGGCCTCGGCCAGTCGTGCAGCAGCAGATCCGTAATCGAAATCTGCGCCTTTTTCGTTCAGGGCCTTCTCGGCAGCCTTAACGGCTTCCTGAGCGGAGGCTTCATCCAGGTCGGCAGCACGTTGCACGGTATCGGCAAGTACCTTAACCATGTTCGGCTGAACCTCGAGGTAACCGCCGGAGATGTAAAACACCTCGGCATCCCCACCCTGTTTGATCAGGCGGATCGGACCTGGCTTGAGTTCAGTGATCAGCGGAGCGTGACCCAGAGCGATCCCAAGATCCCCCAGGCTGCCGTTCGCAATCACCATCTCAACCAGACCGGAAAAGATTTCTCCTTCCGCGCTGACGATATCGCAATGGACTGTCATAGCCATCTGATTGCCTCAACCTAAATTAGCGCCCGTTACCGGGCGCTGGGATTACAGTTTCTTGGCTTTCTCGATCGCTTCTTCGATGCCGCCGACCATGTAGAACGCTTGTTCTGGCAGGTGGTCGTAGTCACCGTTGAGGATGCCTTTGAAGCCAGCAATGGTGTCTTTCAGGGAAACGTATTTACCCGAAGCGCCAGTGAAGACTTCAGCCACGAAGAACGGCTGAGACAAGAAACGCTGGATCTTACGAGCGCGGGATACCAACTGCTTGTCGGTTTCCGACAGCTCGTCCATACCCAGGATCGCAATGATGTCCTTCAGTTCTTTGTAACGCTGCAACACGTACTGAACGCCGCGAGCGGTGTCGTAGTGTTCCTGGCCGATTACGTTCGGGTCCAGCTGGCGCGAAGTCGAATCCAGTGGATCTACCGCTGGGTAGATACCCAGGGAAGCGATGTCACGGGACAGAACGACAGTGGCGTCCAAGTGGGCAAACGTGGTCGCAGGCGACGGGTCAGTCAAGTCATCCGCAGGTACGTATACCGCTTGGATCGAAGTGATCGAACCGTTTTTGGTCGAAGTGATGCGCTCTTGCAGAGTACCCATCTCTTCAGCCAGAGTCGGCTGGTAACCTACTGCCGAAGGCATACGGCCCAGCAGTGCGGATACTTCAGTACCGGCCAAGGTGTAACGGTAGATGTTGTCAACGAACAACAGTACGTCGTTACCTTCGTCACGGAACTTCTCGGCCATGGTCAGGCCAGTCAGTGCTACGCGCAGACGGTTACCCGGCGGCTCGTTCATCTGACCGTAAACCAGTGCCACTTTGTCCAGTACGCTGGAATCCTTCATCTCGTGGTAGAAGTCGTTACCCTCACGGGTACGCTCGCCCACACCAGCAAACACAGAGTAACCGCTGTGTTCCATGGCGATGTTACGGATCAGTTCCATCATGTTTACGGTTTTGCCTACACCGGCACCACCGAACAGACCCACCTTACCGCCTTTTGCAAACGGGCAGATCAGGTCGATAACCTTGATGCCTGTTTCCAGCAGGTCGTTGCCGCCAGCTTGCTCAGCGAAGGACGGTGCAGGACGGTGAATGCCCCAACGCTCTTCGGTGTCAATCGGGCCAGCTTCGTCGATCGGGTTGCCCAGAACGTCCATGATCCGGCCCAGAGTCGCTTTACCGACTGGAACGGAGATGGCTGCGCCAGTGTCGGTGACTTCCAGACCGCGCTTCAAGCCCTCGGTGGAACCCATCGCAATGGTACGAACCACGCCGTCGCCCAGCTGCTGCTGAACTTCCAGAGTGGTTCCGGCCGCGCTTTGTACTTTCAGCGCGTTGTAGATGCTCGGTACGTTTTCGCGTGGGAATTCCACGTCGATCACGGCGCCGATGATTTGAACGATACGTCCGCTACTCATAGCTGGATCCTCTGAATATTTGAACCGTTAAACCGCGGCAGCGCCGCCGACGATTTCCGAGATCTCTTGGGTGATCGCAGCCTGACGCGCCTTGTTGTAGATCAGCTGCAAATCGCTGATCAAATCACCGGCGTTATCAGTGGCGTTCTTCATTGCGATCATCCGCGCAGCTTGTTCAGCTGCACTGTTCTCGACCACCGCCTGGTACACCTGCGACTCCACGTAACGCACCATCAAGCCGTCAAGCAGCTCTTTGGCATCTGGTTCGTAGAGATAGTCCCAGTGGTGCTTGAGTCCTTGATCCGGGGTCGCCACCAGTGGAATCAGTTGTTCCACAGTAGGCTGTTGCGTCATGGTGTTGATGAACTTGTTGGATACCACAGAAAGGCGATCAATACGGCCTTCCAGGTAAGCATCCAGCATCACCTTAACGCTGCCGATCAAGTCATTGATCGACGGTTCTTCACCCAGATGGCTGATTGCAGCAACGACGTTACCGCCAAAGTTACGGAAAAAAGCCGCACCTTTGCTGCCGACCACGCACAGATCAATCTCGACGCCGTTTTCGCGGTTTACCGCCATGTCCTTGACCAAAGCCTTGAACAGGTTGGTATTCAAACCACCGCACAAACCACGGTCACTGCTCACAACCACATAACCCACACGCTTGACAGCACGGTCGATCATGAATGGGTGGCGGTATTCCGGGTTGGCGTTGGCCAAATGCCCAATAACCTGGCGGATGCGCTCCGCATAAGGACGGCTAGCAGCCATGCGCATTTGTGCCTTGCGCATTTTGCTAACCGCCACTTTTTCCATGGCGCTGGTAATTTTTTGCGTGCTTTTGATGCTCGCAATCTTACTGCGAATCTCTTTTGCGCCTGCCATGTAACACCTATCAGGTTAGCAAGCGGGAGCCTTGCGGCTCCCGCTGCGGCTTACCAGGTTTGGGTGGCCTTGAACTTCTCGATACCGGCTTTGATGCCAGCATCGATGTCGTCATTGAAGTCACCTTTAACGTTGATCTTCGCCATCAATTCGGCGTGATCGCGGTTGAAGTAAGCAATCAGCGCTTGTTCAAAGCTACCGACCTTGGTGATTTCGACGTCAGTCAGGAACCCACGCTCAGCGGCATACAGCGACAGCGCCATGTCAGCGATCGACATTGGTGCGTATTGCTTCTGCTTCATCAGCTCGGTAACGCGCTGACCATGCTCAAGTTGCTTGCGGGTCGCTTCGTCCAGGTCAGAAGCGAACTGGGCGAATGCCGCCAGTTCACGGTACTGAGCCAGAGCGGTACGGATACCACCGGACAGCTTCTTGATGATCTTGGTCTGAGCGGCACCACCCACACGGGATACCGAAACACCGGCGTTCACAGCAGGACGGATCCCGGAGTTGAACATGGCCGATTCCAGGAAGATCTGACCGTCAGTGATGGAAATCACGTTGGTCGGAACGAACGCAGAAACGTCGCCAGCCTGGGTTTCGATGATCGGCAGTGCGGTCAGGGAACCGGTTTTGCCGGTCACTGCGCCGTTGGTGAACTTCTCTACGTACTCTTCGGAAACGCGGGATGCGCGCTCCAACAGACGGGAGTGGAGATAGAACACGTCGCCTGGGTAAGCTTCACGGCCTGGTGGACGGCGCAGCAGCAGGGAAATCTGGCGGTAAGCCACTGCTTGCTTGGACAGATCGTCATAAACGATCAGCGCGTCTTCACCGCGGTCGCGGAAGTATTCGCCCATGGTGCAACCGGAGTACGGTGCCAGGAACTGCAGCGCTGCGGATTCGGATGCACTGGCAGCTACGACGATGGTGTTAGCCAGCGCGCCGTTTTCTTCCAGCTTGCGAACCACGTTGGCGATGGTCGATTGCTTCTGACCGATCGCTACGTATACACAGAAAATGCCGCTGTCTTTCTGGTTGATGATCGCGTCGATCGCCAGAGCGGTTTTACCGATCTGACGGTCACCGATGATCAGCTCACGCTGGCCACGGCCGACAGGGATCATGGCATCGACAGCCTTGTAGCCAGTCTGTACAGGCTGGTCTACCGACTTACGCCAGATCACGCCTGGAGCAACTTTCTCGACTGCATCAGTCTCGGTGTTGTTCAGCGGACCTTTGCCGTCAACTGGGTTACCCAGTGCGTCGACAACGCGACCCAGCAGTTCCTTACCAACAGGAACTTCCAGGATACGGCCGGTGCACTTGGCGCTCATGCCTTCAGCCAGAGTCGTGTAAGCGCCCAAAACTACGGCACCTACAGAGTCTTGCTCAAGGTTAAGCGCCATACCGAAGACGCTGCCCGGAAACTCGATCATTTCGCCGTACATTACGTCGGCCAGACCGTGAATCCGCACAATGCCGTCAGATACGCTGACGACAGTGCCTTCGTTGCGGGCTTGAGAGGTCACATCGAGTTTTTCGATGCGGCCCTTGATAATTTCACTTATTTCGGAAGGATTGAGTTGCTGCATTGCTCTGCTGCCCCTTCAAACTCAAGATTTCAATGCTTCGGCAAGGCTTGCGAGTTTCCCGCGAACCGAGCCATCGATAACCAGGTCGCCGGCGCGGATGATGACACCACCTATAAGGCTGGCATCCTCCGCAACTTGCAGGCGCACTTCCCGGTTGAGTCGTGCACTGAGAACCTTGGCGAGTTTGTCTTGCTGTTCTTGGTTCAATGCAAAAGCACTGGTCACTTCAACGTCTACCGATTTCTCTTGTTCGGCCTTGTACAGGTCAAACAGAGCGGCGATCTCCGGCAATAGCGGGAGACGGTCGTTTTCGGCAACGACATGGATGAAGTTCTGTGCTTCTACAGTGAACTTGTCGCCGCACACATCAATAAATGTGGCGGCCTTTTCTGCGCTCGTCAGTCGCGGGGCCTTGAGCACGCGCTGCATAGTGTCGTCTTGCGACACTGCTGCAGCCAGGCCGAGCATGGCTGACCAAGAGGCCAGTTGCTGGTGGGCCTGGGCGTGCTCGAAGGCTGCCTTAGCGTAAGGTCGGGCCAACGTGGTCAATTCTGCCATGATCGCCCTCGCTTAAATTTCAGCAGCCAGTTTATTAACCAGCTCCGCGTGCGCGTTTTGATCGATTGTGGCACCCAGGATCTTCTCTGCGCCTTCAACAGCCAAGCCACCCAATTGGGTACGCAGGGCGTCTTTGACGCTGTTCAGTTCCTGTTCGATCTCGGCCTGAGCCTGAGCCTTCACACGGTCAGCTTCAACGCGAGCCTGTTCACGGGCTTCGTCTACGATCTGAGTACCGCGTTTCTTGGCTTGCTCAATGATTTCAGCTGCTTGAGCCTTAGCTTCGCGCAGTTGTTGACCCGCTTTATCTTGGGCCAACTCCAGGTCGCGAGCTGCTCGGTTAGCAGCGTCCAGTCCAGCCGCAATCTTCTTCTGACGTTCTTGCAATGCCGCGATGACCGGAGGCCACACGAACTTCATGCAAAACAGTACAAAAATGAAGAACGCAACGGACTGGCCAATCAGGGTTGCATTAATGTTCACGCCAACACCTCGCTCGTTCGTTGTCCATCACTCTAATCAACTCGACAATTCGAGTGATTAGCCAGCGAGTTGACCAACGAAGGGATTAGCGAAGGTGAAGAACAGTGCGATACCAACACCGATCATGGTTACGGCGTCGAGCAGACCGGCAACGATGAACATTTTAACTTGCAGCATTGGAACCATTTCTGGTTGACGCGCTGCGCCTTCCAGGAACTTGCCGCCCAACAGGCCGAAACCAATTGCGGTACCCAGTGCGCCCAGGCCGATCAACAGTGCAACAGCGATAGCGGTTAGACCAACTACAGTTTCCATCTTTCCTCCCGACTTTTACGTCGTATGGTTTAGGTTTTTAGATTAAAGCGGTAAAACAAAATCATTTTGCGACGCCCTCCCACCGAAGCAGGAGGGGCACCAGACTCGCCGAGGCGGGCCTTAGTGGTTCTCTTCGTGCGCCATCGACAAGTAAACGATGGTCAACATCATGAAGATGAACGCTTGCAAGGTGATGATCAGGATGTGGAATACAGCCCACGCCCATTGCAGCACCACGCCCAGACCGCTAAGCCAAAGCAGGCCGCTGCCGAACATTACGGCGATCAGGATAAATACCAGTTCGCCAGCGTACATGTTGCCGAACAGACGCAGTGCCAGCGAGATAGGCTTGGCAATCAACGTCACGAATTCGAGCAGGAAGTTAACCGGAATCAGCAGCGCTTGAACGAAGATGTTCTTGCTGCCAAACGGGTGCAGGGTCAGTTCGCCGATGAAGCCGCCGATGCCCTTGATTTTGATGCTGTAGAAGATGATCAGCGCAAATACCGACAGGGCCATGCCCAGGGTAGCGTTAGGATCAGTCGTCGGTACGGCACGGAACGGGAAGTGTTCATCGCCAGTGATCAGAATGGCCAACTGAGGAATCCAGTCAACCGGGATCAAGTCGATGGCGTTCATCAGGAACACCCAGACGAAAATCGTCAGCGCCAGCGGAGCAATAACTGCGCTGCGGCCGTGGAAACTGTCTTTGACGCTGCCATCAACGAATTCCACCAGCACTTCAACGAAGTTCTGCAATGCGCCTGGTTGACCCGAAGTTGCCTTCTTGGCCGCCATGCGGAAAACGAGGATAAAGATCAGGCCGACAAACAGCGACCAGCCGAGTGTATCGACGTGGAATGCCCAAAAGCCCATTTCTTTAGCTTCTGCAACGGTGTGAGCAAAGCCCCAGCCGCCATCAGGTAGCTGCCCGAAGGTCAGGTTCTGTAAGTGGTGCTGGATATAGCCCGAAGCGGTTGTTTCTGCCATGGTTGCCTCAAACGCCCTAAGGTCTCGAAAGTGTTGTTCTCATTAGCAGGGGAGCGAACCAGCTGACCAGTTGGGTCAGCACGAAGACGCCAAATACTGCTAATGGCGCCAATGGCTTCACACCTGCAAACGTCAGCGCGAACAGCACTGCCGTCAAAATTAATTTGCCTGCCTCGCCAGCGTAAAACGACCGGACGATGGCTTGCGCTGCTCGAGCGCCGGAAAACCGGAAAGCCCTGTGAGCAAAGTACACATTGGGTAGCAAAGCAATCAGGCCTCCGCAAAGTCCTGAATAACCGGCGACGACTCCATGCCATTGCCAGAGCCCCAGAGCAGCCAGCAATAAAACGACAAATTGAGCCAGTAAAACCGGAAAAACCGCCAAGCGATGGAACGGCAAGCGGTTTGGCGTGCGTGTTTCCATCACATCTGCTCCTCAAAGGTCGGCTGCCAAAAGTAAGAACTTGGCATAATTTGTGCCGACAAAATGCGCGCAGAGTATAGGGGCGCTTAATTCCCTATTCAACTGTCAGGTAGTGATTTCCGACTGCGCGCTACACGAGGAATTGTTTCAGCGGATGTGTGCAAGCACACCCTGAAGCTCATCCAGAGAATTGTAACCAATTACTAATTGGCCTTTTCCCTTCTTTCCGTGGCGGATTTGCACCGCAGAGCCTAGCCGTTCAGCCAGTCTTTGTTCGAGACGCGTGATATCCGGATCTGGTTTAACCGGTTCTACGGGGTCTTGTTTGCCACTCAACCACTGGCGAACCAGGGCTTCGGTCTGACGCACGGTCAGCCCTCGTGCGACAACGTGTCGCGCCCCTTCAACCTGCTGGTTTTCCGGCAAACCCAGCAAAGCTCGCGCGTGACCCATTTCCAGGTCGCCGTGGGAGAGCATGGTTTTGATCACTTCCGGCAACGAAATCAATCGCAACAGGTTAGCCACAGACACCCGGGACTTGCCCACGGCGTCAGCCACTTGCTGTTGGGTCAGTTGGAACTCTTGCTGCAAACGCTGCAAGGCAATGGCTTCTTCAATCGGATTGAGGTCTTCACGCTGAATGTTTTCGATCAGCGCCATTGCGATAGCGGTTTCGTCAGGCACATCGCGCACCATCGCCGGGATGGTGTCTTTGCCAGCTTGCTGGCTCGCGCGCCAACGGCGTTCACCGGCGATGATTTCAAAGCGCTCGCCGGCAATCGGGCGTACCACGATGGGCTGCATCACCCCTTGGGACTTGATGGAGTTAGCAAGCTCTTCAAGGGCTTGCGGGTCCATATCGCGGCGCGGCTGGTATTTGCCACGCTGGATCAGGTCCAGGGGCAAATGTTGCAGTTCGCTTTGATCAACCTTGACCGCTTGCTCCTCCAGTGAGCTGACCGTAGGGCCACTCAGGAGTGCATCCAGTCCGCGTCCGAGACCTCGTTTCTTGACGGCCATGGGATTTCCTTAAGTTGGCTGAACGGTGCGGGAGCTGCGACGTTGACGACGAACCAACTCGCCCGCGAGGGCCAGGTAAGCAATCGCGCCACGGGAATTTTTGTCATACGCCAGCGCCGGCATGCCATAACTTGGCGCTTCGGCCAAACGGATGTTGCGTGGAATCACCGTGTCGTAAAGCTGCCCGCCAAAGTGCTCCTTGAGCTGCGCCGAAACGTCATTCATCAGGCTCAAGCGCGGATCGTACATGGTCCGCAACAGGCCTTCGATCTTCAGGTTCGGGTTTAGCAGCTCGGCAATGCGTTTGATGTTATCCACAAGGTCACTCAACCCTTCCAGTGCAAAGTATTCGCACTGCATGGGAATGATGACGCCATCGGCGGCAACCAGCGCGTTCAAAGTCAGCATCGACAGTGAGGGCGGGCAATCGATCAGGATGTAATCGTAGCTCTCGCGAACCGGCGCCAGCGCAGTACGCAGGCGGCTTTCTTTCATCTGCATTTCAAGCAGCACGACTTCCGCTGCCGTGAGATCACGGTTAGCCGGCAGCAACTGATAACCACCGTGTTCGGAGTAGTGCATGGCCTGAGCCAGGTCGCATTCTCCGATCAACAGGTCGTACACCGAGTTCTCGAGCGCGTGTTTATCCACACCGCTACCCATGGTGGCGTTGCCTTGTGGATCGAGGTCGATCAGCAGCACCCGACGCTTGGTGGCGACCAGCGATGCTGCGAGGTTGATACAGGTGGTGGTCTTACCCACACCACCCTTTTGGTTCGCTATTGCGAATACCTTAGCCATTCTTGCGTGCGTTCCCAATCATGCCGTGCGGCGCAGTATCAGCAGATGGCGTTGGCCTTGGCAACCCGGAACGGTCAAGGCGTGTTCGCTATCGAGACGAAAATCAGTCGGCAATGCTACCAGCTCATCAGCAGGATGAACGCCCTTCATTGCCAACCAGCGCGTTTGGCTGTCGCCCAAGTGGCGCGTCCAGTTGGAGAAGTTCTCCATGCTGCTGAAGGCTCTGGACACAATTCCGTTGAACGGCAACGCCGGTTGATATTCCTCAACGCGGCTGTGGATAACTTGCAAGTTGTCCAGTTTGAGTTCGAGTTTAACCTGGGTCAGAAAACGGGTTTTTTTACCGTTACTGTCCAGACAGGTCACTTGCGACTCGGGAAACAGGATCGCCAGAGGGATGCCGGGCATGCCGCCACCACTGCCGACATCCAGCCAGCGGCCGTTTTCGATAAATGGCATGACGCTGAGACTGTCGAGCAAATGACGCGACACCATTTCGTCCGGGTTACGCACAGCCGTGAGGTTGTAAGCCTTGTTCCATTTAATCAACAGGGCCAGATAAGCCAGCAATTGCTGGTGCTGGATGTCGGTCAATTCGACGCCCAGTTGACGTGCACCTGTGGATAACTCTTCGGCGTGTTGTGCAGTGACCAGCGAACTCAAGCGTTTTGCTCCAACGTGCGGCCAGCGCCGCGTTTTTTCAGATGAATCATCAACAGGGAAATGGCCGCCGGCGTGACGCCGGGGATCCGCGATGCCTGGCCCAAGGTCTCGGGGCGAGTTGCGCCCAGCTTGCTCTGGATCTCTTTCGACAGCCCGGAAATGACCGTGTAATCGATATCCACAGGCAGTTTGGTATTTTCGCTTGCCCGCAAACGGGCAATTTCATCCTGCTGACGATCGATATAACCCGCATATTTGGTCTTGATTTCAACCTGCTCGGCGACCAACGGGTCTTCAGCGCCTTGCCCGGTCACTTCAACCAGACCGGCGTAGTCGATTTCGGGGCGGGTCAACAAATTCAGCAAATTGTACTCATGGGTCAATGGCGTACCGAATTTGGCAGCAATTGCATCGCCTTGTTCCGTACCCGGTCGCACCCATGTGCTTTTCAATCGTTGTTCTTCCAGCGCAATACTTTCGCGCTTGGTGCAGAAGGCCGCCCAACGCGCGTCATCGACCAATCCCAGTTCACGACCTTTTTCGGTCAGACGCATATCGGCGTTGTCTTCGCGAAGGATCAGCCGGTATTCGGCGCGGGAGGTGAACATCCGATACGGTTCTTGAGTACCCAGGGTAATCAAATCGTCGACCAACACCCCGATGTAGGCTTCATCGCGACGCGGGCACCAGCTCTCTTTGCCTTGTGAAAGCAAAGCCGCATTGGCGCCGGCCAGCAAACCTTGGGCACCCGCTTCTTCGTAACCGGTGGTGCCATTGATTTGCCCAGCAAAGAACAAACCGCCAATGACTTTGGTTTCGAGGCTGTACTTCAGATCTCGCGGATCGAAGTAGTCGTACTCGATGGCATAACCAGGACGCACGATATGGGCGTTTTCCATACCGCGAATCGATTGCACGATCTGGATTTGCACGTCGAACGGCAGCGAAGTTGAAATCCCGTTCGGGTACAGCTCATGCGTGGTCAGGCCTTCCGGTTCGATAAAGACCTGATGGCTTTCTTTGTCTGCAAAGCGATGAATCTTGTCTTCAATCGATGGGCAGTAGCGTGGGCCAATCCCTTCAATCACGCCCGAATACATCGGCGAGCGGTCCAGGTTGGAGGCAATGATTTCGTGGGTGCGTGCGTTGGTATGGGTGATCCAGCAACTGACTTGCGCCGGGTGCTGTTCTTTGTTGCCCATGAACGACATGACGGGAATCGGGGTATCGCCAGGTTGCTCGGTCATCACCGAGAAATCCACCGAGCGACCGTCGATACGCGGGGGCGTGCCGGTTTTCAAGCGACCAACTCGCAGCGGTAGCTCACGCAGGCGCTGGGCCAAGGCGATCGAAGGTGGATCACCGGCCCGGCCGCCCGAATAGTTCTGCATACCGATGTGGATAAGTCCACCGAGGAACGTGCCTGTGGTCAAAACCACGGCATCGGCCATGAAACGCAGGCCCATTTGGGTCACTACGCCTCGCACTTGATCCTGTTCGACGATCAGGTCATCAGCGGCTTGTTGAAATATCCACAGGTTGGGCTGGTTTTCCAGAATTTCGCGTACAGCCGCCTTGTAGAGGATGCGGTCAGCCTGTGCACGGGTTGCGCGTACGGCGGGGCCTTTACGGCCATTGAGTACACGGAACTGAATACCGCCTTTATCGGTGGCTATCGCCATCGCGCCGCCAAGGGCGTCGATTTCTTTAACCAGATGGCTTTTACCAATCCCGCCAATCGCAGGATTGCAGCTCATTTGCCCGAGGGTTTCCACGTTGTGGGTCAACAGCAGGGTTTTTACGCCCATACGTGCTGAAGCAAGTGCAGCCTCGGTTCCGGCGTGACCGCCACCGATGACGATCACTGCAAAACGGGAAGGGAAATTCACCACGCACCTCGTGCCTGTTACTAGGGGTTTTTTAGATAGACCGCGAAGTATAGGGACTTCGCCCTTCTTAAAGAACCCTTTGCACAAAATTTAACCAGCTGTGGATAAGGGCAAGATAGATAAATAAATAGAGAAGAAATTTATAAAGCTTTGTTTTTATGTTTATTTCTACTGAGGCACATTTCTGTGGATAGATTGCTACAGGCCATATTCCACGTACTGTACAGAGATTCAAAAGTCTGTGGTCATCTGCCAATGAGGGCCGTGAATAAGTGCTTTAAGCCTGTGGGTAAAACAGGTGCTTATCCACAGGGGTGGTTATCTTCAGTTTTCAGGCCTACTTACCCACTGACCTGAAGGCAAGTTATGCACAGGGCTTATTCCACAGAAAAAGAGTGCATGGGCTAATACACAGGCAGGCGAAAGCCGCCTGAATGAAGGATTCATCAAGCGTTTAGTCGATCAGGAAGGAATCAAGGCGATGAATGGCAGGCCCGCATGCCGTCGGTGAAGATGCAGATTAAGGTCAAAAAACATCGGGCTGATGATGGAAATTTACTCCAGAGATGCACGGATCTGCCCCTGTTGCAGGGTAATCAAGCACTGGCCGCAAGCTTCGCGGCGGCATCAATGGCGTATGGGAGGAGTCACTCAGTAGGAATGTGGGTCACGGTAGCAAGATGATTGATCTCTGTAGCCGCTGACACGGTACAAGGCTGCGATGGGTTGTGCGAAGCAGCACCGGCAATCTGAAGCCCTTCGGTCCTTTTCGCAGCCTCGCTACGCCTCTCAGCGGCTACAGTACGTCGTTACTTACCGATACAGAAGCTGGAGAAAATCCGCCCCAGCAAATCATCGGAACTGAAGGCCCCGGTAATTTCGCCCAGTGAATGCTGTGCCTGGCGTAAATCTTCAGCCAACAACTCTCCTGCGCCCGCGAGGGTCAATTGCGCGCGACCGTGTTCAAGCGCTGCACTGGCATGACTCAAGGCCTCCAGATGGCGACGCCGTGCGCTGAAGCTGCTCTCAGAGGTCTGTTCATAGCCCATGCAGGCTTTTAGGTGCTCACGCAGCAAGTCCAGGCCTGCGGTGGAGCGGGCGCTCAGGCTGATCGTGACATGGCCATCTGCGCTGACCTCCAGCGCTATATTTTCGCCGCTCAAGTCGGCCTTGTTACGGATCAAGGTCACTTTCGCAGGGTCAGGACGCTGCTCCAGAAATTCTGGCCACAGAGCAAACGGGTCTTGTGCTTCCGGTGCCGTGGCATCCACCACCAACAGCACACGGTCAGCTTCACCAATGGCCTTGAGCGCCCGTTGCACGCCAATTTTTTCGACATGATCGTCGGTATCACGCAAGCCTGCCGTGTCGACCACATGCAATGGCATGCCATCAATGTGGATATGTTCGCGCAACACGTCGCGAGTGGTGCCTGCGATTTCAGTCACGATAGCCGCTTCACGTCCGGCCAATGCGTTGAGCAGGCTCGACTTGCCTGCATTTGGGCGCCCCGCAATAACCACCGTCATGCCATCGCGTAGCAACGCACCTTGCCCCGCTTCGCGCTGAACGGTGGATAACTCTTCACGGACCTTGTCGAGCATGCCCAGCACATGGCCATCTGCTAAAAAGTCGATTTCTTCTTCCGGGAAATCAATCGCTGCTTCGACATAGATGCGTAAACCGATCAGTTGCTCGGTCAAGTTATGCACGCGCTGTGAGAAAGCGCCCTGCAAGGAACGTAATGCGTTGCGCGCAGCCTGTGCAGAACTTGCTTCGATCAAGTCGGCAATGGCTTCGGCTTGAGCCAGATCGAGCTTGTCATTCAAAAATGCGCGTTCGCTGAATTCTCCCGGACGCGCCAGGCGGCAACCCAACTGGATGCAGCGCTGCAACAACATATCCAGCACGATCGGGCCACCGTGGCCTTGGAGTTCCAGTACGTCTTCGCCAGTAAACGAGTGGGGGCCAGGAAAATAAAGTGCGATGCCTTCGTCCAGCACCTCACGGTTTTCTCCGTAAAAAGGGCCGTAATGGGCGTAGCGCGGTTTCAACTCACGCTCACAAAACGCTTGGGCCGCAGCCCGGGCGAGTGGCCCGGAAACACGTACGATCCCCACACCACCTCGGCCTTGGGCGGTTGCTACTGCGGCAATGGTTTGTGCCGGAACACTCATAAAACAGGCCTCAAAACAAAAGTGACGGATAGCAAAACGCCCCACTAGGGGGCGTTTTGAGTGGTGCGCATCAGAGTAAGTTATTCAGCTGCTTTTTTGGTAGCGGCTTCAACTTTACGCGTGATGTACCACTGCTGAGCGATGGACAGGCAGTTGTTCACAACCCAGTACAGCACCAGACCAGCCGGGAACCACAGGAAGAAGAAGGTGAAGATGATTGGCATCAGCTTCATCACCTTGGCCTGCATCGGGTCCGGCGGAGTCGGGTTCAGACGCTGCTGGATGAACATGGTTGCGCCCATGATGATCGGCAGAATGAAGAACGGGTCTTTGATCGACAGGTCGGTAATCCAGAGCATGAACGGCGCCTGGCGCATTTCAACACTTTCCAGAAGTACCCAGTACAAGGACAGGAAGACCGGCATCTGCACCAGAATCGGCAAGCAGCCGCCCAGTGGATTGATCTTCTCTTTCTTGTACAGCTCCATCATCGCTTGCGACATTTTCTGACGGTCATCACCGAACTGCTCTTTCAGAGCGGCCAGTTTTGGCGCCACAGCGCGCATGCGAGCCATCGATTTGTAGCTGGCAGCCGACAGCGGGAAGAAGATCCCTTTGATCAGCATGGTCAGGAAGATGATCGACCAGCCCCAGTTACCCACGATGCTGTGGATATGTTGCAGCAGCCAGAAAATAGGCTGGGCAATGAACCACAGAATGCCGTAGTCGACAGTCAGTTCCAGACCTGGGGATAACTCTTTGAGTACGCCCTGGCTTTTTGGCCCTGCATACAACGTGGCACTGGTTTCAGCGGTTTTGCCCGGCTCAACGGTCAACGTTGGGCCAGTGAAACCGATGATGTAGTTGCCCTGGTTGTCTTTGCGGGTCTGAACGACGTTGTTATCGCCTTTCTGTGGGATCCACGCGGTCACAAAGTAGTGTTGCAACCAGGCAACCCAGCCACCTTGAACGGTTTCTTTCAGCTGGCCTTTGTCGATATCTTTCATCGACACTTTTTTGTACGGCTCTGCACTTGTCCACAGGGCGGCGCCCAGGTAAGTCGCAGTACCGGTGGCGGTGCTGGAAGAAGGATCGGAGCTGGCATCACGTTTCAATTGCGCGAACAGGTTGCCGTTCCACGGCTTGCCGCTCTCGTTATCAATCAAATAAGTGACTTGTACATCGTAAAGGCCACGCTTAAGCGTGAAGCGCTTGATGTAATTGACGCCGTTTTCGCTGAATTTGAGATCAACCACCATTTGATCCTGGCCTGGAGCCAGTTCATAAGTCTTTTTCTCAGCGCTGAAAACAGGGCGACCCGACGAACGTGCATCAGGACCGTCTACGCCTGTCAGGCCACTTTGTGCCAAATAGGTGCGTTCGTTGCCGTTATCGAACAACTGAAACGGAACATCCGGGTGATCCTGGCGACGCGGGTAGAGCGGCAGACGCAACTGGGCGATGTCACCACCCTGTGGATCAATTGCAATATCCAGAACGTCGGTTTTTACATGAATCAGGTCTTTGCTGGCAGCAACCGGTGTTTCGGTCACCGTGCTGGTATCAGCAGAGGCGCTAGGGACATCAGCACTGTTGGAAGCGTTGTTACCTGGAACCGTGTCGGGCAAAGCCGGCGCGGTAGTACTGCTGGCGGCAACATTCTGAGTCGGCAGAGCAGCTTGACCGTAGTCCTGGTTCCATTTGAGAACCATAACGTAGGACACGACTGCCAGGGCGACGATCAGGATCGTGCGTTTAATATCCATGATTACTCGGCCATCGAAGAAGAACGGGAGGTAGGGATAGGTGGAACCGGGTCATAACCACCGGGATTCCACGGGTGACAGCGACCTAAACGACGAAAGGTCAGCCAGCCGCCGCGAAGAACGCCATGATTTTCGATGGCTTCCAACGCGTAGCAGGAACAACTGGGGTAGAAACGGCAGTGGCTGGCCATCAAAGGACTAATGGCATAGCGATAAAACTGGATCGGAACGAGTGCCAGTTTACGCATCAGGACTGCCTACCCCTACAGTTTCGGTTTTAACCGCTGGAACTGGCGTGTTACGTGCCAGACGCTTCCAGAGTTTGCCGAAATGCTGAATCAATTCGGGGTTCTCTACGTCACCCAAACCTTTGCGCGCGACGATTACGATATCCCAACCAACCAGTAAATCCTGGTGGAGACGAAACGATTCACGCATCAAACGCTTAAGGCGGTTGCGCTCAACGGAGAGCTTTACGCTCTTTTTACCGATCACTAACCCCAGGCGGGGGTGATCCAGATCGTTGTTGCGCGCAAGGAGCAGGAGATTTTTCCCCGGTACCTTGCCGGTGGGGGAGTCAAAGACTGCCTTGAAATGTCGGGGAGTGAGTAACCGCTTTTCCCGACTGAAGTCCTGACTCACCACCATTGTCTGATTATCAAACTGCCAGACGCGCACGGCCTTTGGCGCGGCGACGCGACAGGACGGCACGGCCGTTTTTAGTAGCCATGCGTGCACGGAAACCGTGAGTGCGGGCGCGTTTGATAGTGCTTGGTTGGAAAGTACGTTTCATGTCGTGCTACCTGGTTCGTCCACAACGGGCCGGAATGGCCCCCGTTTTAAGAGACCGGCGATTCTAGAGAATGCAAGCCAATAGGTCAATTTCCAACCAGCCTTTCCTGGTAAATAGATGTCGAGGCTTTTACGCAAACCTTTTGCCTGCCAACTATAGAAATAAAAAAACGAAGTATTTAAAGCTCTTTTAAAGAACTTACTACTCTTATAGAGGCCACCTTCTGTGGATAACTCGCGCTAGGCCATATAAAACAAGGTGTATAGAGAATTGAAAGGTTGTCCACAAGCCGTGCTTTGCCTGTGCCACGCCTTCGGAAAAGCTGTGCATGAAAGGGCTATTTATCCACAGGCGACTTATGCACAGAGTTTCACCCCCACTTGTGCAATGGGCTTAGGCCCGCTTATCCACAGAGCTTACGCACCGACCATTTGTCGCTTTTTTTAGGGATAAAAACCGAATATCTCCTTATAGACAGGCAACCTACATGTGGATAAGTGGGCGAGTGACCGCTACAATGGCGCCTGTTTTTGCCTCACCGGCTTTCAACTTAGGGGATATCCGTGTCAGTGGAACTTTGGCAGCAGTGCGTAGAGCTTTTGCGCGATGAGCTGCCTGCCCAGCAATTCAACACTTGGATCCGTCCACTACAGGTCGAAGCCGAAGGCGACGAGTTGCGCGTGTATGCACCCAACCGCTTTGTCCTGGACTGGGTGAATGAGAAGTACCTGAGCCGTTTACTTGAACTATTGAATGAGCACAGCAATGGCATGGCGCCAGCGTTGTCCTTATTAATAGGCAGCAAACGCAGCTCGGCACCTCGTGCAGCGCCCAATGCACCGCTGGCGGCCGCCGCCTCGCAACAGGCGCCAGCGCCTGCTCCGAGTGCACCTGCCAATACCGTCAGTGCGCCTGCTCCGGCGCCTAAACAGGCTGCGCAAGCGAGCGAAGAACCGTCGCGTGCCAGCTTCGACCCGATGGCTGGCGCCAGTTCGCAACAGGCTCCGGTCCGGGCTGAGCAACGTACCGTTCAAGTCGAAGGCGCGCTCAAGCACACCAGTTACCTGAACCGCACCTTTACCTTCGAAAACTTCGTTGAGGGCAAGTCCAACCAACTGGCCCGCGCTGCGGCGTGGCAGGTGGCGGATAACCCCAAACATGGTTACAACCCGCTGTTCCTGTATGGCGGCGTTGGCTTGGGTAAAACGCACTTGATGCATGCGGTAGGTAACCACCTGCTGAAAAAGAACCCGAATGCCAAGGTGGTTTACCTGCATTCGGAGCGTTTTGTAGCTGACATGGTTAAAGCCCTTCAGCTCAATGCGATCAACGAGTTCAAGCGCTTCTACCGTTCGGTCGATGCCTTGCTTATCGATGACATTCAGTTCTTTGCCCGCAAGGAGCGGTCCCAGGAAGAGTTTTTCCACACCTTCAACGCCCTGCTTGAAGGCGGTCAGCAAGTGATTCTGACCAGCGACCGTTACCCTAAAGAGATCGAAGGCCTTGAAGAGCGCCTCAAATCCCGTTTCGGTTGGGGGCTGACCGTTGCCGTCGAGCCACCAGAACTTGAAACCCGTGTCGCGATCCTGATGAAAAAGGCCGACCAGGCCAAAGTCGATCTGCCGCACGACGCTGCCTTCTTTATTGCCCAACGCATCCGTTCAAACGTGCGGGAGCTTGAAGGCGCACTCAAGCGAGTCATTGCTCACTCGCACTTCATGGGCCGCGACATCACCATTGAGTTGATTCGCGAATCCCTGAAAGACTTGCTGGCGCTGCAAGACAAACTGGTGTCTGTGGATAACATTCAGCGCACGGTCGCTGAGTACTACAAGATCAAAATTTCAGACCTGCTGTCCAAGCGCCGTTCGCGCTCGGTAGCGCGACCACGTCAGGTCGCCATGGCACTGTCCAAAGAACTGACCAACCACAGCTTGCCGGAAATCGGCGACGTGTTTGGCGGTCGTGATCACACCACGGTCTTGCACGCATGCCGCAAGATCAACGAACTCAAGGAATCCGACGCGGACATCCGCGAGGACTACAAGAACCTGCTGCGTACACTGACCACCTGATGACACCAGCGCAGCTTATTAAGGCAAGGGACTAGACCATGCATTTCACCATTCAACGCGAAGCCCTGTTGAAACCCCTGCAACTGGTCGCAGGCGTCGTTGAACGCCGCCAGACCTTGCCGGTATTGTCCAACGTGCTGTTGGTTGTCGAAGGCCAGCAATTGTCGCTGACCGGTACCGACCTTGAAGTCGAACTGGTCGGCCGCGTTCAGCTAGAAGACATCGCCGAGCCTGGCGAAATCACCGTACCTGCGCGCAAGCTGATGGATATCTGCAAAAGCCTGCCGAACGATGCGCTGATCGATATCAAGCTGGACGATCAAAAACTGGTTGTTAAAGCCGGTCGTAGCCGATTTACCCTGTCTACGTTGCCCGCCAACGATTTCCCGACGGTTGAAGAAGGCCCCGGCTCGCTGACCTGTAACTTGCAGCAAAGCAAACTTCGCCGCCTGATCGAGCGCACCAGCTTCGCAATGGCGCAGCAGGATGTGCGTTATTACCTCAACGGCATGCTTCTGGAAGTGTCCGCCGGCATCATCCGCGCTGTTGCCACCGACGGTCACCGTCTGGCGATGTGCTCGATGAAAGCCGATATTGGCCAGCCAGACCGCCATCAGGTCATCGTGCCGCGTAAGGGCATCCTTGAGTTGGCACGCCTGCTGACCGAGCCGGACGGTGAAGTCAGCATCGTATTGGGCGCGCACCACATCCGTGCCACCACGGGCGAGTTCACGTTCACCTCCAAGCTGGTAGACGGCAAGTTCCCTGACTACGAGCGCGTGCTACCTAAAGGTGGTGACAAAACCGTGATCGGTGATCGTCAGGCGTTGCGCGAAGCCTTTAGCCGTACGGCCATCCTGTCCAACGAAAAATACCGCGGTATTCGCCTGCAACTGGCTAACGGTCAATTGAAAATCCAGGCCAACAACCCGGAACAGGAAGAAGCGGAAGAAGAAGTGGGCGTTGACTACAACGGTGGCTCGCTCGAAATCGGCTTCAACGTGAGCTACCTGCTGGACGTGCTGGGCGTGATGACCACTGAACAAGTGCGTCTGATCCTTTCCGACTCCAACAGCAGTGCACTGGTGCAAGAGTCGGACAACGACGACTCGGCCTACGTTGTTATGCCGATGCGCCTGTAACTTATGCACAGCTCGCGCTAGATGTCCCTCAGTCGTGTCACAGTCACCGCGGTGCGTAACCTGCACCCGGTGACCTTCTCTCCCTCCCCCCGCATTAATATCCTGTACGGCGATAACGGCAGCGGAAAAACCAGCGTGCTGGAAGCAATCCACCTGTTGGGTTTGGCGCGTTCGTTTCGCAGTGTGCGACTCAATCCTGTGATTCAGCATGAACAACAGGCTTGCACCGTGTTCGGTCAGGTCGAGTTGGCAGAAGGCGGACACAGTGCGTTGGGTATTTCGCGGGACCGTCAAGGAGAGTTTCAGATCCGTATCGACGGCCAGAATGCGCGCAGTGCCGCGCAATTGGCCGAGATACTGCCACTGCAATTGATCAACCCGGACAGCTTCCGTCTATTGGAAGGTGCCCCAAAGATCCGTAGGCAGTTTCTCGACTGGGGGGTGTTCCACGTCGAGCCACGCTTCATGTCGACCTGGCAGCGGCTACAGAAGGCCCTGCGGCAGCGGAACTCATGGCTGCGGCATGGTACACTCGACGCCGTTTCACAAGCGGCCTGGGACCGGGAACTGTGCCTGGCCAGTGCTGAAATTGATGAATACCGCCGCGCCTATATCAAAGCCTTGAAACCAGTCTTTGAGCAGACCCTGAGCGAATTGCTTGAGCTCGAAGGGTTAACGCTGAGCTATTACCGTGGTTGGGACAAAGACCGAGAGCTGAGCGCTGTGCTCGCCGCGTCCGTCCACCGGGACCAGCAAATGGGACACACCCAGGCTGGGCCACAACGTGCTGATTTACGCCTCAAGCTGGGCGCACACAACGCCGCAGAGATTCTGTCGCGCGGCCAGCAGAAGTTAGTGGTGTGTGCGTTGCGCATTGCCCAGGGGCATTTGGTCAGTCAGGCACGCCGTGGCCAATGTATTTATCTGGTGGATGACCTGCCGTCCGAACTGGACGAGCAGCATCGCCAAGCACTGTGTCGCTTGTTGGAAGACTTACGCTGCCAGGTGTTTATCACCTGTGTAGATCACGAATTATTGAGGGAAGGCTGGCAGACGGAAACGCCAGTTGCGCTGTTCCACGTGGAACAGGGCTGTATCACCCAGACCCACGACCATCGGGAGTGAAGGCATTGAGCGAAGAAAACACGTACGACTCAACGAGCATTAAAGTGCTGAAAGGCCTTGATGCCGTACGCAAACGTCCCGGTATGTACATTGGTGACACCGACGATGGCAGCGGTCTGCACCACATGGTGTTCGAAGTAGTCGACAACTCCATCGACGAAGCGCTGGCTGGCCATTGCGACGACATCACCATCACCATCCACCCGGATGAATCCATCACCGTGCGCGATAACGGTCGTGGCATCCCGGTAGACGTGCATAAAGAAGAAGGCGTTTCCGCAGCCGAGGTCATCATGACCGTGCTGCACGCCGGCGGTAAGTTCGATGACAACTCCTACAAAGTATCCGGCGGTCTGCACGGTGTAGGTGTTTCGGTGGTTAACGCCCTGTCTGAGCTGTTGGTTCTGACAGTGCGCCGTAGCGGCAAAATCTGGGAACAGACTTACGTACACGGTGTTCCGCAGGCACCGATGGCAATCGTGGGCGAAAGCGAAACCACGGGGACCCAGATCCACTTCAAGCCATCGGCAGAGACGTTCAAGAACATCCACTTCAGCTGGGACATCCTGGCCAAGCGGATTCGTGAGCTGTCCTTCCTCAACTCCGGTGTAGGCATCGTCCTCAAGGATGAGCGCAGCGGCAAGGAAGAGCTGTTCAAGTACGAAGGCGGTCTGCGCGCATTCGTGGATTACCTGAACACCAACAAGACCCCGGTCAACGAAGTCTTCCACTTCAATGTTCAGCGTGAAGACGGCATTGGCGTTGAAATCGCCTTGCAGTGGAACGACAGCTTCAACGAGAACCTGTTGTGCTTCACCAACAACATTCCGCAGCGCGATGGCGGCACCCACTTGGTGGGTTTCCGCTCGGCACTGACGCGTAACCTCAACACCTACATCGAAGCTGAAGGCCTGGCCAAAAAGCACAAAGTTGCCACCACCGGTGATGACGCGCGTGAAGGCTTGACCGCAATCATCTCGGTAAAAGTGCCGGACCCTAAGTTCAGCTCTCAGACTAAAGACAAGCTGGTGTCTTCTGAAGTGAAGACCGCAGTGGAACAGGAAATGGGCAAGTTCTTCTCCGACTTCCTGTTGGAGCACCCGAACGAAGCCAAGCTGATTGTCGGCAAGATGATTGACGCGGCCCGTGCCCGTGAAGCTGCCCGTAAAGCCCGTGAGATGACTCGCCGTAAAGGCGCGTTGGATATCGCCGGTTTGCCAGGCAAGCTGGCTGACTGCCAGGAAAAAGACCCGGCACTGTCCGAACTGTACCTGGTGGAAGGTGACTCTGCTGGCGGCTCCGCCAAGCAGGGACGTAACCGCCGTACCCAAGCGATCCTGCCGTTGAAAGGCAAGATCCTTAACGTTGAAAAAGCGCGTTTCGACAAGATGATCTCTTCGCAAGAAGTCGGCACCTTGATCACTGCGCTGGGCTGCGGCATTGGCCGCGACGAATACAACATCGACAAGCTGCGTTATCACAACATCATCATCATGACCGATGCTGACGTCGACGGTTCGCACATCCGTACCCTGCTGCTGACCTTCTTCTTCCGTCAGTTGCCAGAGCTGATCGAGCGTGGCTACATCTACATCGCTCAGCCGCCGTTGTACAAAGTGAAAAAGGGCAAGCAAGAGCAATACATCAAAGACGACGAGGCCATGGAAGAGTACATGACCCAGTCGGCGCTTGAAGACGCCAGCCTGCATTTGAACGAAGAAGCCCCGGGCATCTCCGGTGAGGCGTTGGAACGTCTGGTTTACGACTTCCGCATGGTGATGAAAACCCTCAAGCGGTTGTCGCGCCTGTACCCGCAAGAGCTGACCGAGCACTTCATCTACCTGCCAGCCGTGACCCTTGAGCAATTGGGCGACCACGCGGCCATGCAAGAGTGGATGAGCAAGTACGAAGCCCGTCTGCGTCTGGTCGAGAAATCGGGCCTGGTGTACAAAGCCAGCCTGCGTGAAGACCGTGAGCGTAACGTCTGGTTGCCAGAGGTCGAATTGATCTCCCACGGCCACTCGACCTTCATCACCTTCAACCGCGACTTCTTCGGCAGCAACGATTACAAAACCGTTGTGACACTGGGCGCTCAACTGAGCACTCTGTTGGACGAGGGCGCGTACATTCAGCGCGGTGAGCGTAAAAAGGCCGTGACTGAGTTCAAAGAAGCACTGGACTGGTTGATGGCCGAAAGCACCAAGCGCCACACCATCCAGCGCTACAAAGGTCTGGGTGAAATGAACCCGGATCAACTTTGGGAAACCACCATGGACCCAAGCGTGCGTCGCATGCTGAAAGTCACCATTGAAGACGCGATCGGTGCTGATCAGATCTTCAACACCTTGATGGGCGACGCTGTTGAACCTCGTCGTGAGTTCATCGAGAGCAACGCACTGGCAGTGTCCAACCTGGACTTCTGATGCGGGTGTAATGCGCAATAAAAAGGCCAACGCTCAGCGTTGGCCTTTTTTATGCGCGATCAATACAGGCGATCAGAACTGCCAGCTCAGATTCAAACCCATGCCATGCGCCTTTTCTTTGTTGCTTAATTGCCCGTTGTAATCCAGCTCCAGGCGCGTAGCTTTGCCCAGCGCCATGCCCACCCGAGCGCCCACCACGGCTGCATCGCGTGCCAATGAAACGCTTTGCACGCTAAACGCGGTGCTGCCCGCTACAAAGCTCAAATCCTGATCCGAATGCACGGCGTTCAGGTTGTGCTGCCACCCTAAACTCCCCGCCACCTCCAGCTGTTGATCACGGCCTAATGTGAGGGTTTTTGCGGCCCGTAAGCCCAAGGTCGAGAGCAGCGCTTCGCGATTGTCACGACGACCTTGCAGTGCCGCTGCCCCACCCTTTTCATGGAAGCTGTCGCTGCCCACATGCACGTACGTCAGGTTGGCGAAGGGTTCCAGCGCCAGCGTTTGCAACTCAACGCGATACGCGGCTTCGGTAAACACTTGCGCGGTTTGGGCGTCGCGTTTGGTTTTGTGTTTGGCATCGATGTCGGCGAATTGCACCTCGCGTTTTACATCGATGCGGTTCCAGCTGTAAGAACCCCCAACGCTCAGGCGCAGCGCGTCAATTTCATGCCCCAGATACGCACCCAAGTGATAGCTGTCGGTGGAGGCTGTTGAATGCGTGCCGTCCCCCATGTTCAGGCCGCTGTGGCTATAACCGGTGAACACACCCAGGCGTGTCGCATCGCTTATCAAACCGTCGGCGCCCACCAACATCCCGCCCAAAGAGGTGGTGTAGTTGGCGTTGGCTGAACCTGCGTTGGTTTTACCCCACGCACCGAGGGCTTTGACCCACACGTTGTTTTGCCCTGCTACTTCTGGGCTGGCGCTGTATAAGTCGTGCTGGCGAAGACGGTCACCCACGGCATCGCGAAGATGACGGGTGTCGTTGATCAATTGCGTAGCAATCGCGGGATGTATTTCACCACTTAATTGCTGATAGGCCTGACGCGCACTGGCCACCGAAGGTGACAGCAAAACGCCTTCGTAGACGGCGTTGCCTGCGTTTAAGCCTTCAGCCGCTTGCGCCACGGCGCGTTGATTGGCGGTCAACGCGACGCTGGCAAAGGAGGTTGCATTGCGCTCGATACCCAACTGCACTGCCGTGGCGGAGTAATCGAGTTGCCCGCCGATAAACAGATAATTGGGCAACACGTCGCCAAATTGGCCGTCAATTCCGCCAGCCGCTTGCAGGATGTCGAACTGTTGTCCCAACAGGCTTTGGGTTTGCTGGCGGCTTAGCAGCGCGGGGTTATTTTCCAGCGCCAGCGTCACGGTGCCGCCCTTGAGTGTGGCTTTGCCGCCCGCCACGATCCGGTCGCTTTGGGTAGGGGATAACTCCACGGCGTAGGTCGAGCCTGATTCAAACGTTATGTCGCCCGCCACGTTCAGCGTACCGATGGAATTGCCCGGTGCCACAGTGCCGCCGTGGGTTGCCGTGAGCGCCGCGACCTGACCACTGCCGCCCAGGGTGCCGCCAGCGTTCACCGTCACGGCCGAGCTGAGCGAACCATTGATGGCCAGCAGGCCTTGATTGACCGCTGTCGGGCCGCTGTAGGTGTTGGCACCGGTCAACACCAGCGTGCCGAGACCGAGTTTGGTCAGGCCGCCGTGCCCGCTAATATCGTTGCGCCATACATCACGCCCACAACTGATGTCGCTACAACGTCGCTCTGTGGGTTTACCCGCATCGATGAGGGCGCCCACACCGGGCAAGTCCGCCACAAACTGGCCGTTGCCATAAGCCCCTTCAACCCGCAAGGGTTGTGGAATATCGGCATCGGCAATCAACATGCTCGGGCCGTCGATGGCTTTGTGCAGGTTGATCATGCCCCAGCCATACAACTCGTCGATGCCCGGCGCGCCCAGGTCAGTCGCTGTGGACTTCAGCACACCTGCGATCTGCGCACCGGTCATGTAGGGGAAGCGCTCCATCAACACGGCCGCACTGCCCGCCACATGGGGCGCCGCCATTGAGGTGCCGCTTTTGTTGCCATAACCGACGGTCATGTTTTCCAGCGTGGTGCCTTCAATGATTGCGCTGTAAATAGTGCTACCCGGTGCTGACACACAAAAACTCGCCGCATACCCGCAACGGGATGAGAACTTGCTCAGGGTGTAAGGCGTTGTACTGTTGCTGTCCGGGTTTTGCTGCAAGCTGGCGACGGTGATCCAGTTTGGCGCGATGTCCGGTACAAAGTGCGCCAGCCCTGCAATCGCGTCGGGGTTGTTCAGGTTGTAGTCATTGCCGGCGGCAAAAATTGTCACGATACCGCTGCGTGCGGATTCGATAGCGCCGCGGTAAGCGCCCCCGGCTTTGGTGTCGAGCAATGGCAGGATTTGATCGAACTGAGCTTGCGCATCGTTCACCGTGAAATGCGGGTAAGCCGGATTGCTGCCACCGAGGTTGAATTTATCGGTGATGCCAATGCCCCAGCTGTTGTTGATGATCCGTGCTCCGCTGGCCGCCAGTGCATCCCACCCGGCCTTGTACACCGCACCGTCATTGCCGCGAATGATGCCGTCTTCGGGGCCGGGGTCGCCGTTGTCCGCCATGATGATCTGCGCGCCATACGCCACACCGTGCATGGGGCCGCCGTCTCGGTCACCGGCGGCAATGCCGCCGACGTGGGTGCCGTGCGAGCCCAGTTTGCCATTGGAGCCAGCGGACGGGCTGCCATCGTAAATAAACGCGTCACCGGCTTTGACCGCAATGTACGGGTCGGTGTATTCGCGAATCCCTGTAGTCACCACGGTGACCACTTTGTTCGGGCTACTGAATTCGGGGTGTTGGGCGTACACCGGCTGGTCGAAGATCCCGAGCTTGACGCCTTTACCGCTGTAACCTGCCGCGTAAGCGTCTTGCGCGTTGATGGCGCCCAACCCCCAGTCAGCCTTGAATTCAGGGCTGCGCCAGCTGTCAGGCTGCCCGCCCCGCCCTGCTTCTATATAAGGTGCGGCTTGCGCCTGGCCTAGCAGGCTCAGGGTCGCCAGCCCCAGGCTCACTGAAAGCGCACGCTTGCTAAACGGTAGTGCGCGTTTTTTTTGCACAGGCAGACGCTGCCCACGTAGTGATTCCATGCCGGTAACCTTCCTTGGTGGATTGCTGATTAGCCCTGCGCCTTGAGGCACAGGGAGGGATGAACGTTGGGGCATCAGAACTGCCAATTCAGGCTCAAGCCCACTCCGTGGCTTTTCTCCTGAGTGGCCAGTTGGCCGCTGTAATCCAGATTGATCCGCAGATCGCGATTGATCGCCAGGCTCGCATGCGCTCCCACCCGTGCGGCGTTGCGCACCAGAGGCGAGCTTTCAATCGCAAAGGAGGGGCCACCCGAAGCGAAACGCAGATGCGCGTCTGAATCGACCGAGCTGAGGGCATGCTGCCAGCCCACACTGCCCGCCAGCTCCAGCGGCTGGGCGGCGATATGCACGGTTTTCAGCGCCCGCAGGCCCACGGTGCTAAGCACGGCATCGCGCTGGTCCTGGCTGGCTTTGAGCGCGGCGGCGTCACCTTTTTCGGTAAAGCCGTCACTGTTCAAATGGATGTACGCCAGATTGACGAACGGTTCCAGGCTCAGTGCGGGTACGTTCATGCGATAAGCCGCTTCGGTAAACAGCTGCACGGTTTGTGCGTCGCGTTTGGTTTTTTGTTTGGCGCTGTTGTCGTTGTAGTGCAAGTCGCGCTTCACCTCGGCGCGATGCCAGCTGTAGGTGGCTGCGCCGCTCAAGCGCACGGCGCCCAGCGTATGGCCGAGGTAGGTGCCCACGTGGTAACTGTCCACCGTGGCCCGCGAATGCGTACCCGCGCCCATGTTCAGCGAGCTGTCGCTGTAACCGCCCAGCACACCCAATTGGGTGTTGTCGTCGAGTGCCCCATCAACGCCCGCCAGCAGGCCGCCAATCGAGGTGGTGTAATCAGCCGTGTCGTGGCGGCTATCGGTTTTGCCCCATGCCCCAAGCGCTTTGATCCACACGTTAGGCGCTGTTGGCGGCGCGTTGCGGGTGCCTGCCGGGTTGAGGCGTTCGCCTACCGCGTCTCGCAATTGGCGGCTGTCGTTGATCAGCATCGTGCCCAGCGCCGGGTAAATTTCACCGGATAACTGTTGAAACGCGCTTTGCGCCACTGCGATGGAAGGCGCGCTCAGCACGCTCTCATACACCGCATTGCCAGCACCGAGTTGTTCACTGGCCATCGCCACGGCCCGCTGATTGGGCGTCGCCGCGACGTGGGCAAAGGGGGTGGCGTTGCGCTCGATGTCCAGTTGCACGGCCGTGGCCGAGTAATCGAGGCTGGCGCCGATGAACAGGTAATTAGGTACAACGCTGGCGAATTGCCCTTGCACCCCGCCTGCGGCTTGCAGGATTTGATACTGACGGCCGAGCATGCTGCGTACTTGTGGCTGGGTCAGGACGTCAGGGTTGTTTTCCAGCGCCAGCGTCACAACACCGCCATTGAGCACGGTTTCGCCACTCACGAGCAGGCGGTCACTGTGGGCTGTGGATAACTCCACGGCATAGGTTGAACCTTGTTCGAACGTCACATTGCCGTCGACCTGCAGGGTGCCAATCGAGTTGCCCGGAGCCACGGTAGCCCCCGCGTTGGCAATCAATCCGCCAACACGGCCCGTTCCGCCGAGTGAACCGCTGTTGTTAACCGTCACCCTCGAGGCCAGCGAACCGTTGACGTTGAGCCTGCCGCCATTGACGGTGGTGGCGCCGCGATACGTGTTAGCGCCATTCAACGTCAGGCTGCCTGCGCCGGACTTGATCAAGCTGCCCTGATATTCACGTTGTGCGCCAGCCGCATCGCGGGCCATGCCAATCGCATAATCGGTGTGCTCTTGCTGACTGGCGTTGCTCGCCAGGCCATGAGTCCAGCCCTTGTCGATCAGGGTTTGTTGCCAGGCTTGGTGCTCAGCAGCGTCTTCTTTCTGGCGCGCCGCCAAGGCGGTATCTGACAGGTTGTTACTCCATACATCCTGTTGCCCGGGCGCCAATTGCACATCGAAGGTGCCGAGTAACTGGCCCGGCCCTTTCATTGCCCGGTCCAGATCGGGCACCCCCCAGCCCACGCGGGTTGTGGGCGTGTCGGTGATCGAACCGTCCAGTTGCGTCGAGGTCGTTAATAGCACTTCCAGGGCTTGCTGATTATTTAGATACGGATAGCGCTCCATGACCAACGCCAATGCGCCAGTGGCATGCGGGGCAGACATCGACGTACCGGATTTAACCCCGTAGCCGTCACCGGGAATGGTGCTGTTGATCAGCGCGCCGGGCGTGGCAATGCACCAATATTTGGCGATGCCGCATTGGTTATATTTTTGCTGATTGTTTTTATCCAGCCCCGACACGGCCAGCCAGTGCCCTTCCAGGTCGGGCTGAAAATACGGCAGTGCGGAGCGCACGCTGGCATTGGCCACCCCACTGTTACCGGCACTGAACACGTTAATCACGCCACGGCGCGACACATCGGCCGCAGCATCCAGCCATGTGTTCTGGTTGTAGTGCTGTGCATAGGCGGCGTGCAAGCCGTCGAGGGTTTGGTAGTTCACGTCTTTGGGCTGGCTGCCCCAACTGTTGTTGATGGCGCGTACCCCGGCATCGGCGAGCGCGTTATAAGCGGCCTTGAAATACAGGGCGTCAGGCTTGGGGCCAAACAGAAAGCTGTCGTTTTGATTGGTATTGGCCACATACAGATCGGCATTAAAGGCGACACCGTGCATGCCGACGCCATCGCGGGCGGCGGCAATGGTGCCCGTGACGTGAGTGCCGTGGGAATCGTTACGCGGGTTGAGCTGGCCGCTGACTGAAAACGGTGTGCCGTCTGCGGATTGACCGCTGGCTGTCACGGCATGAAAACGTGCGGCTTCGGGATGGCTGGCGTCAAAACCGGAGTCCATCACCCCAATCTTGACCCCGGCGCCGGTGATGCCTGCGGCGTAAGCGGCATCGGCTGACAGACGCTTGAGGCCCCAATCCTGTTGGTACTCGGCCGAGCGCCAACTGGCGACATCGCCGAGCGTACCCTGTTCTTGATACTGCGCGCGGGCGGGGGTTGAAAGCAGTACCAGCAGGCTGGCGCACAGCATAGGCGCGGCGCTGCCACGACGAACGTCCTTGTTCATAAAAGCTCACTTTTTATCGTTATAAGAGCGTGGGCTTCTATAGCGAAGACCCGATTGAAGGGCGTGACTGTAGAACAGGCATCAGGCCTCTGCCGGAATTAACCGCAAGCTGTGGGCTGTTTCGCGTTTTTACCCGAAACCCCAAAGATTACGACGACCAGGTCATCGGACGCCGCCTTCGGCAGCGGTTAAGGGTTCACGGTGCGAGCAGGATGGTTTGTTCGGCTGTGCATAACTCCAGCAAAAAATCCCACACCACGCGTAACCTCACCGACTTGTGCAACTCGCGCCGAGTGCTAATCCAGTAGCTGCGTTGCACGGACTCTTGCGGCAAAACCCGCACCAGTTCGCTGTCGTGGCGGGCCATGTAATTGGGCAGCACTGCGATGCCTAATCCGGCACGCGCTGCTTGCTGCTGGGCAATCACGCTGGTGCTGCGAAATGTCACGGTCGGCGTGCGACAGAAGGTGTTGAGAAATAACAACTCCTGGCTGAACAACAGATCATCGACGTAGCCAATCCAGTGGTGATGCGCCAGATCATCGCGGTGGTTGAGCGGCGGAGCCTGCTCCAGATAGGCGGGACTGGCGTAAAGCGCGAGGGTGTAATCGGTGAGTTTGCGCGTGATCAACATGTCGGCGTTGGGCCGCTCCAGATGAATACTGATTTCGGCCTCACGGTTGAGGATGCTGACAAACCTTGGTACCGCGACCAATTCCACTTCCAGCCCCGGATAGCGCTCAAACAAACCGCGCAGGCGTGAGGTGATGAACATGATGCCAATGCCTTCGGTGACGCCCAGACGGATCTTGCCCAGCGGCGTCATGGCCTGGGTGATTTCTTCCTGGGCCAGCAGGGCAACGTTTTCCATCGCTTCGGCATGTTTGAGCAGCGCCTGCCCGGCGGGTGTCAGTTCATACCCCTGTGCATGCTGCACAAACAATGCGGCCCCCAAGTGCCGCTCGATGCTGTCAATGTGCCGCGCCACCGTGCTGTGGGTGGTGTTCATGCGTTTGGCGGCGGTCAGCAAGCGCCCGCTGCGGTGTAACTCCAGAAAGTAGCGCAGGTCATTCCAGTCGAACATGGTCATCCCCGAGTGCGGCGTATGGGCCAACTGTGCAAAAACGCACAGGCCGTGGGCAAAATCGCGCGTTTTCATCTCGAAATTAATCAATACGATGGTGTAGGACAATAAAAATAAAGACAGGCGCGAGGTGCTTCATGCCATCAGCCACTCAGGTATACGACTACATCATCGTGGGCGCGGGCCCTGCGGGTTCTGTGCTGGCGAACCGGCTGTCGGCCAATCCTGCCCACAAGGTGCTGCTGCTCGAAGCGGGCGGGCAAGACAACTACCCCTGGATTCATATTCCGGTGGGTTATCTGTATTGCATTGGCAACCCGCGCACCGACTGGTGCTTCAAAACCGAGGCGCAGGCCGGGTTGCAAGGGCGCCGCTTGAGCTATCCGCGCGGCAAGGTGTTGGGTGGCAGCTCGTCGATCAACGGCATGATCTACATGCGCGGGCAGGCGGGTGATTACGATCGCTGGGCTGAGCAGGGCAATCCGGGCTGGGCCTGGAAAGACGTACTGCCCCTGTTCAAGCGCAGTGAAAAACACTGCGATGGCAACGCGCACTTGCATGGCGGTGACGGTGAGTGGCGTGTCGAGCAACAGCGCTATTCATGGCCCATTCTCGATGCGTTCCGGGACGCCGCGGCGCAAAGCGGCATTCCCACGGTGGACGATTTCAACACCGGCGACAATCAGGGCTGTGGGTACTTTCAGGTCAATCAGCGCGCAGGTGTGCGCTGGAATGCCTCCAAAGCCTTTTTACGGCCTATCCTCAAACGTCCAAATCTGACCGTTCTGACCGATGTGCAGGTCAACAAAGTGCTACTGACCGCAGGTCGCGCTACCCATGTACGCGCCCGCTGGCAAGGCTGCGAGCATGATATTCAAGCCCAACGTGAAATCATCCTGTGCGCCGGTGCCATTGGTTCGCCTGGCATTTTGCAGCGTTCGGGGATTGGCCCGCGCCCACTGCTGGAAAGCCTGGGCATCAAGGTCGAGCACGAACTGCCGGGTGTGGGCGGCAACCTGCAAGATCACCTGCAACTGCGTCTGATCTTCAAATTGAGCAACGCGCGAACCCTCAACCAAGTGGCCAATAGCCTGTGGGGTAAGCTCGGCATGGGCCTGCGTTATGCCTACGACCGCAGCGGTCCGCTGGCGATGGCGCCCAGCCAATTGGGAGCGTTTGTAAAGTCAGACCCCGCGCAACCGTCCGCCAATTTGCAGTACCACGTGCAGCCCTTGTCGCTGGAACGCTTTGGCGAGCCTTTGCACCGCTTTCCTGCGTTTACCGCATCGGTGTGTAACCTGCGGCCCAAGAGCCGGGGCCGCGTGGATATTCGTTCAGCCAACCCGGACGATGCGCCGCTGATCGACCCTAATTACCTGAGCCACCCTGACGATTTAAACGTCGCGGCAGATGCCATCCGCCTGACCCGTAACATTGTGGCCAGCCCTGCCCTGCAAGGCTTCAGCCCCGAGGAGTACCTGCCAGGCAAAGACCTGCAAACCGAGCAACAGCTGTACGAAGCCGCCGCTCGTATAGGTACGACGATTTTCCACCCGGTGGGCACCTGCCGTATGGGCCAGGACACTCAGGCGGTGGTCGATGCTGAGTTGCGCGTCCATGGCGTGCCGGGTTTACGGGTGGCCGACGCCTCGATCATGCCGGATATCGTGTCAGGCAATACCTGTTCACCCACCTTGATGATTGGCGAAAAAGCCGCGCAATTGATCCTCGACACCCCGATTCAGACAGCAGAAACACCCGTAGAACGGTTTCGCGCAGCAGCAACACCGGTCGCCTGAAGGCGGTCGTGGTTTCGGTCGCAGTCATCCGGAACCGACAGTGGACAACAACAATAATCACTGTGGCCCCAAGGGCCGAGGGCATTGAAAATGTCAGACTCCATCGCACAAACCGCCAGCGTCGCGAAAGCGCCGACAGGCCGTGAAGAACGAAAAATCATTTTTGCGTCATCCCTCGGGACTGTTTTCGAGTGGTATGACTTTTTCTTGTATGGCGCCCTGGCCACCGTCCTGAGCAAACAGTTCTTTGCCGGGGTTAACGACACCACCGCGTTCATTTTTGCCTTGATGGCCTTTGCGGCGGGTTTTTTGGTCAGGCCGTTCGGGGCACTGGTGTTTGGCCGGTTAGGCGACATGATCGGGCGAAAATACACCTTCCTGATGACCATCATTCTGATGGGCTTATCGACCTTTGCTGTGGGCTTGCTGCCGACCTACACCAGCATCGGCATTGCCGCACCGATCATGCTGGTGCTGTTGCGCATGCTTCAGGGGCTGGCGCTGGGCGGTGAATATGGTGGCGCCGCCACCTACGTCGCAGAACACGCGGCGCCCGGCAAACGCGGTTTTAACACCAGCTGGATTCAATCCACCGCCACCTTGGGCTTGTTGCTGTCGTTGTTGGTGGTGCTGGGCTGCCGTTACCTGACCGGCGACCAGTTTGAAGTGTGGGGCTGGCGCCTGCCGTTCCTGCTCTCCATCGTGCTGCTGGGCATCTCGACCTGGATCCGCTTGAGCATGCACGAGTCGCCCGCCTTCGTGAAAATGAAGGCCGAAGGCAAAGGCAGTAAATCGCCGATCCGCGAGTCGTTCGGTAAATGGGAAAACCTCAAGATCGTGCTGATCGCGCTGTTTGGCATCAACGCGGGGCAAGCGGTGACCTTCTACACCGCGCAATTCTACGTGCTGTTCTTCCTGACGCAGATGCTCAAGATGGACCCGGCGCAGGCCAATACCCTCTTGATTATCAGCGTGGTGATTGGTGCACCGTTCTTTATCTTCTTTGGCTGGCTGTCAGACCGTGTGGGGCGTAAACCGATTCTGATGCTGGGCTTGCTGCTGGCCACCGTGCTGTACTTCCCGTTATTCAAAGCACTGAGCTATTACGCCAACCCGCAAATCGACACCGCGAGTCGCCAATCGCCAATCGTGGTAATGGCCGACCCGTCCACCTGCACCTTCCAGTTTGACCCCGTCGGCAAGGCGCGCTTTGACAGCCCCTGCGATAAAGTCAAAACCTTCCTGGTCAAGCAAGGGTTGCCCTACACCTCGGTGGCGGCAGCGCCCGGCACCCTGGTTGAAGTGTCAGTGGGTGAGCAAAAAATCACCGGCTTTGACGAAGCGGCAATGCGCGCGGCGATTACCGACGCAGGCTATCCGGCCAAGGCGGATCCGAGTGCCGTGAACCAACCGATGGTGGTGCTGGTGATGGTGCTGCTGACCCTGATCGCGACCATGACCTACGGCCCGCTGGCGGCGGTGATGGTGGAGCTGTTCCCTACCCGTATTCGCTACACCTCCATGTCACTGCCGTATCACATCGGTAATGGCTGGTTTGGTGGCTTCTTGCCGACCGTGTCGTTTGCGCTGGTGGTGTACACCGGGGACATCTTTTACGGGCTGTGGTACCCGGTGGTGATCACCGGTGTCAGCCTGGTGGTGGGAGTGCTGTGCCTCAAAGAAACCCGCAATGTGGATATCGATAAGGTTTGAGACTGCGCGCTATTGCGCTCTCCCCTCAGCCCGCGCCTACAGAGGATACGGGCACAAAAAAACCGGCTAATTAGCCGGTTTTTTTCTGCTTAGAAAAACTTATGCACGTTTTCCGCTAAAAAGTCATACCGAGAAATAAGTATTTAAATCATTGGGTTACGACTGTTTTTTGCAAGAAATCCAAAACTTGTGCACACGTTATCCACAATTCGCACTAACCCAGTGCGACATCCGCTGGCGCTGCAACCGGTGGCAGTGAACCCATGTCGCGCTGCGTCTGTTCGTTCCAGGCTTGCACCCGCTCATTGAGCTCGGCAATCGCCCGTGGGCCCGTGCCGTTGGCGTACATCGGCGCGCCAATCACCACTTCAATCGTGCCAGGCTTTTTCGCCCAGCCGGTTTTAGGCCAGTATTTGCCTGCGTTGTGCGCAATCGGCAAGACCGGCAGCTCAGCATTGACCGCCAATGCGGTGCCCCCGCGCGAAAACTTGCCCACCGTGCCAAACGGCACACGGGTGCCTTCGGGAAAGATCAGCACCCAAATGTTGTCCTTGAGCAGCTCGTCACCCTTCTTGGCGATGTGCTTGAGCGCCGCTTTCGGGTTGTCACGGTCGATGGCAATCGGGCGCAGCATGGCCATCGCCCAGCCAAAGAACGGCACATACAGCAGTTCGCGCTTGAGCACCTGGCTCAACGGCTGAAAGTAGGCCGAGAGAAAAAACGTCTCCCAGGTACTTTGGTGGTTGGCCAGAATCACGCACGGACGCTTCGGAACATTCTCGGCGCCCTTCACTTCAACGTGAATGTTCAAAAACACCCGCGTCAGCCACAGTGCGCAGCGGCACCAGTACACGTTGATAAAGCGATAACGCGCACGAAACGGCAGAAAAGGGGCGACAAAAAAGCTCAGCGAGCACCACAGCAGCGAACTGGTGCCCAGCAGCAGGTAAAAGAAAAAAGTTCTGATGGCCTGCAAGATCGACATAGAGGCTTTTACCGTTGCGGATAACGCATTCGTGAACAGGCCTGGGCAACGGATGTCAGCAGGTGTTCAAAAATGCCTTATGTGTGGATAAGTTGTGCGGCAACTGCCGCCAGATCGTCAAAAATCAGGGTAGTAGCCGGTAGATTTTTTTCGAACGTTTTTTCGCCTTTTCCGGTTTTTACCAAAACAGGCTGTGAACCGACGGCCTCTGCGGCCTGCAAGTCACCCAAACTGTCACCCACAAACCAACATTCACGTAAATCAGCACCGTAATGCTCGGCAATCGTGCGCAACATGCCCGGTTTGGGTTTGCGACAGGCGCAGCCTTCATCAGGGCCGTGCGGGCAATACACTATCAGGCCGACCTCGCCACCCTGCTGCGCCACCAATGCCCGCAAACGGGCGTGCATGGCGTCCAGCGTGGCGATGTCGTAGTAGCCGCGCGCAATACCGGACTGGTTGGTGGCAATCGCCACCGTCCAGCCGGCCTTGCTCAACTGCGCGATGGCCTCGATCGCACCGGGGAGTGGCAACCACTCCTCGACAGACTTGATGTAAGCGTCGGAGTCGTGATTGATCACGCCGTCCCGATCAAGAATCAGCAGTTTCACGGCAGCCCCTTAGCCCAGCAGCGAAATGTCGGCTACGCCGAGGAACAGACCGCGTAAACGCGCCAGCAATGCGTAGCGGTTAGCCCGCACGTTGGCATCTTCGGCGTTGATCATCACCGCTTCAAAGAAGGCATCCACCGGTTCGCGCAAGGCGGCCAGGCGGGTGAGCGCTTCGTTGTACTGACGGGCAGCGGCCATCGGCTGTACCGCTTCGTCAGCCTTTTGAATGGCCGAGTACAGCGAGAACTCGCTGGCGTTGTCGAAGAACTTGGCTTCGACGTGGGTCGAGACCTTGCCGTCTACCTTGCTCAGCAGGTTCGACACGCGCTTGTTGACGGCGGCCAGGGCTGCGGCTTCCGGCAATTGACGGAAGGCTTGAACGGCTTGCACGCGCTGATCGAAGTCCAGCGCCGAGGTTGGCTGCAACGCACGCACCGACAGGTAAGTGGCCACGTCCACGCCTTCGTCTTCATAACGCGCACGCAGACGGTCGAAGATGAACTCCAGCACTTGATCCGCCAGCCCGGCCGACTTGATCTTGGCGCCGAAGGCGGTCACCGCGAAATTCACGGCTTCAGTCAGGTCGAGGTCGAGTTTTTTGTCGATCAGGATGCGCAAGATACCCAGCGCTGCACGGCGCAGTGCGTACGGGTCTTTGCTGCCGGTGGGCAGCATGCCGATGCCGAAAATACCGACCAGGGTGTCGAGTTTGTCAGCAATGGCCACCGCCGCACCGGTCAGGGTGCCCGGCAATTCAGCGCCTGCACCGCGCGGCATGTACTGCTCGTTAAGCGCCAGTGCGACGTCTTCAGGCTCGCCGTCGTTGAGGGCGTAGTAGTAACCGGCAATGCCTTGCATCTCCGGGAACTCGCCGACCATTTCGGTCGCCAGGTCGCACTTGGACAGCAAGCCTGCACGGGCTGCGCGCTGTGCGTCGCCACCGATGCGCGGGGCAATGAATGCGGCGAGTTTGGACACGCGCTCGGCTTTGTCGAACACGCTGCCCAGTTGGGCCTGGAACACCACGTTTTGCAGGCGCAGGTTGAAGCTTTCGAGTGTCTGCTTCTTGTCTTGCTTGAAGAAGAACTCGGCATCGGTCAGACGCGGGCGCACCACTTTCTCGTTACCCGAGATGATTTGCTGCGCGTCTTTGCTCTCGATGTTGGCCACGGTGATAAAGCGCGGCAGCAACTTGCCGTCCACGTCCAGCAGGCAGAAGTACTTCTGGTTGTCCTGCATGGTGGTGATCAGGGCTTCTTGCGGTACATCGAGGAAGCGCTCTTCGAACGAGCACACCAGCGGCACCGGCCATTCAACCAGCGACGTAACTTCGTCGAGCAGGCTTGGCGGCACGATGGCTGTCCCTTCCTGCATCGTCGCCAGTTCGGCCACGCGCTTGGAAATCAATTCACGACGCTCGTAAAAGTCGGCCAGCACGTAGGCTTTGCGCAAGTCTTCGAGGTAGTTGGCTGGCGCGCTGATGCGTACGTTTTCGGGGTGATGGAAGCGGTGACCGCGCGAATCACGACCGGCTTTTTGCGCAAGAATCGTGCAATCGACCACGTCGTCGCCCAGCAGCATGACCAGCCATTGGGTTGGACGTACGAACTCTTCTTTACGGGCGCCCCAGCGCATGCGCTTGGGGATCGGCAAATCATTGAGCGAGTCTTCAACGATGGTCGGCAGCAGGCTGGCGGTCGGCTTGCCGACAATGACCTGGCTGAAACGCAGTTTCGGACCGCTCTGATCGATTTCGCTCAGGTCAACGCCACACTTCTTGGCAAAACCAAGGGCGGCTTGAGTCGGGTTGCCCTCAGCGTCGAACGCCGCCTGACGGGGCGGGCCGTCGATGTTGATGCTGCGATCCGGCTGCTGGGTGTCGAGCTGGGTCAGCAGCACGGCCAGACGACGCGGCGCGGCGTAGACTTTTTTGGCAGTGAAGTTCAGGCCAGCGCTTTGCAGGCCTTTTTCAATCCCGGCGAGGAACGCTTCAGCCAGGGTATTGAGGGCTTTTGGCGGCAGTTCTTCAGTGCCCAGTTCAACCAGAAAATCTTGAGCACTCATTGTGCAGCCTCCAACTTAGCCAACACTTCATCACGCAAATCAGGGGGTGCCATCGGGAAGCCCAGCTTGGCGCGTGCTTCGAGATACGCCTGCGCTACGGCACGGGCCAGGGTACGCACACGCAAGATGTACTGCTGACGGGCTGTTACCGAAATAGCCCGGCGCGCATCCAGCAGGTTGAAGGTGTGGGACGCCTTGAGCACCATTTCGTAGCTCGGCAATGGCAGTGGCTGGTCGAGTTCGATCAGGCGCTTGGCTTCGCTTTCGTAGAAATCGAACAGCTCGAACAGTTTGTCGACGTTGGCGTGTTCGAAGTTGTAGGTCGATTGCTCGACTTCGTTCTGGTGGAACACGTCGCCGTAGGTCACTTTGCCGAACGGGCCGTCAGTCCAGACCAGGTCGTAGACAGAATCGACGCCTTGCAGGTACATCGCCAGGCGCTCAAGGCCGTAAGTGATTTCGCCCGTCACCGGGTAGCACTCGATGCCGCCCACTTGCTGGAAGTAGGTGAACTGAGTGACTTCCATGCCGTTGAGCCAGATTTCCCAGCCCAGACCCCAGGCGCCCAGTGTTGGCGATTCCCAGTTGTCTTCAACGAAACGGATGTCGTGCACCAGCGGGTCGAGGCCGATGTGCTTCAGCGAGCCCAGGTACAGCTCCTGGAAATTAGGCGGATTTGGCTTCAATACCACCTGGAACTGGTAGTAGTGCTGCAAGCGGTTCGGGTTTTCGCCGTAGCGGCCGTCAGTCGGGCGACGACTGGGCTGCACATAAGCGGCGTTCCACGTTTCTGGGCCCAGAGAGCGCAAAAAAGTAGCGGTATGGAATGTGCCGGCGCCCACTTCCATATCGTAGGGCTGAAGCACCACACAACCTTGCTCGGCCCAGTATTGCTGGAGGGCGAGGATCAAGTCTTGGAAGGTACGCACTGCTGGCGTAGGCTGGCTCACAAATTCACCTGTTTCTTGGGCTGCGATTTAAAGAGCGGGAGTATACCCGATTAGGTCGCGCCTCTACCTCTTGGAGCCTGTATGGCACGTTGTTTCTGGTGTTCGGATGACCCTTTGTACGCGGCATATCATGATCAAGAGTGGGGCGTGCCGTTGCGCGATGCGCACGGGTTGTTCGAGTTGTTATTGCTCGAAGGGTTCCAGGCCGGTTTGTCATGGATCACGGTTTTAAAAAAACGCGAGCACTATCGCAAGGTCATGTTTGGCTTTGATGTGCAGCGTTTGGCCGCCATGACGGACGCCGAGATAGAGGTCTTGCTGCAAGATCCGGGGATTATCCGCAACCGCCTGAAAGTGGTGGGCGCCAGGCGCAATGCCCACGCCTGGCTGGCGCTGGACAACCCGGTGGAGTTTTTGTGGTCGTTCGTGGGCGGCCAGCCGAAGATCAATCACTTCACTGAACGCCATGAATTCCCGGCGGTTACACCCCAGGCTGAAGCCATGAGCAAGGGCCTGAAAAAAGCCGGATTTACCTTCGTCGGCCCGACTATTTGTTACGCGTTCATGCAGGCCAGCGGCATGGTCATGGACCACGCCACCACCTGTGACCGCTACGCGCAGCTGGCCAACGGCGGTTAGAATACGGGCCAATTGCACTGACTGTAGTCGCTGCCAAAGGCTGCGATAAGGCCATAAGGGCCTTCAATAGCGAGGTTGTTGGGCAACTGATCGCCACCTCGTACTTCGCCTGCGACTACAAAGCCGTTTGTTTTGAATGGGAAAACCCTGTGGAAAAGTTTAAAGGCGCCCTGCTGGTCGGGGCTTTGCGGTTATTTGCCATGCTCCCGTGGGGCGCGGTGCAACGCGTGGGCTCGGCCATTGGCTGGCTGATGTGGAAACTGCCGAATCGCTCACGCGATGTGGTGCGCATCAATCTGGCCAAATGCTTCCCTGAAATGGACCCGGTTGCCCGCGAGCAACTGGTCGGCCAAAGCCTCAAGGACATCGGCAAAAGCCTGACCGAAAGCGCCTGCGCGTGGATCTGGCCGGCCCAGCGCTCCATTGATCTGGTGCGTGAAGTCGAAGGGCTGGACGTGCTCAAGGACGCGTTGGCCAGCGGCAAAGGCGTGGTGGGCATCACCAGCCATTTGGGCAATTGGGAAGTGCTCAACCACTTCTATTGCAGCCAGTGCAAACCGATCATTTTCTATCGTCCGCCAAAACTCAAAGCGGTAGACGAGTTGCTGCAAAAGCAGCGTGTTCAGTTGGGCAACCGCGTCGCGGCATCGACCAAAGAAGGCATCCTGAGTGTCATCAAAGAGGTGCGCAAAGGGGGGCAGGTGGGTATTCCGGCAGACCCGGAGCCAGCCGAGTCGGCGGGTATTTTTGTACCGTTCCTTGGCACCATGGCCCTGACCAGCAAATTTGTACCCAACATGCTGGCAGGCGGTAAAGCGGTCGGGGTGTTCCTGCACGCGCTGCGCCTGCCGGATGGCTCGGGCTTCAAGGTGATTCTGCAAGCTGCGCCTGAAGAAATGTACAGCACCGACACGGCCACTTCGTGCGCGGCCATGAGCAAGGTGGTGGAGAAATACGTGCGGGCTTACCCCAGCCAGTACATGTGGAGCATGAAGCGCTTCAAGAAGCGCCCGCCAGGCGAGGCGCGCTGGTACTGATAACCGCGCAGGCTGCGATCTTTCCAGATCAGAACATCGCAGCCTGCGTTAACGCCGAGCGGGCCGCGTCAGGGCTGCTGTTTATCCAGCTTCTTCAAAAACACACTCATTTCTTTTTCGGCCTGTTTGTCGCCATGGGCCTGCGCGGCCGCAGTGCCCTGCTCCCAAGCGGTGCGCGCCGCCGCTCGATCCCCGGCCGCCAAATACGCCTTGCCCAATAACTTCCAGGCCGCCGAGTACTTGGGATCAAAACCTACGCAGCGTTGCAGATGCTCTGCCGCCTTGAGGTTATCCCCAAGGTCGAGATACCCCTTGCCCAAGCCAAAGCGCAGCAGTGAGTTATCCACACCCTTGGCCAGCATTTTTTCCAGTGATTCCAGCATCCGTCCGGCTCCTTAGAAAAAGCTCAGTCCTACATGGAACAGCTTCTCAACGTCGCGAATATGCTTTTTATCCACCAGGAACAAGATCACATGGTCGCCCGCATTGATGACGGTGGCGTCGTGGGCAATCAGCACTTCTTCGTCACGAATGATCGCGCCAATGGTGGTGCCCGGTGGCAGGTGAATCTCGCCGATACGGCGGCCAATCACCTTGCTCGACTTCGAGTCGCCGTGGGCAATCGCCTCAATGGCTTCGGCCGCACCCCGACGCAATGAGTGCACGCTGACGATATCGCCGCGCCGCACGTGAGCCAGCAAGGTGCCGATGGTGGCCAACTGCGGGCTGATGGCGATGTCGATCTCGCCGCCCTGAATCAAGTCAACGTAGGCCGGGTTGTTGATGATGGTCATCACCTTCTTGGCCCCCAGACGCTTGGCCAGCAGCGAGGACATGATGTTGGCTTCGTCGTCGTTGGTCAGGGCCAGAAACAGGTCGGCGTCGGCGATGTTTTCTTCCAGCATCAAATCGCGGTCCGACGCGCTGCCTTGCAGCACCACGGTGCTGTCGAGGGTGTCCGACAGGTAGCGGCAGCGTGCGGCGCTCATCTCGATGATCTTGACCTGATAACGGCTTTCAATGGCTTCGGCCAGCCGCTCGCCGATTTGCCCGCCACCAGCGATCACGATGCGTTTGTAGCTTTCATCCAACCGGCGCATTTCACTCATCACGGCGCGAATGTTGGCGCGTGCGGCGATGAAAAAGACTTCGTCGTCAGCCTCGATCACCGTGTCACCCCGTGGGGTAATCGGGCGATCACGTCGGAAAATGGCAGCAACACGCGTGTCCACATTCGGCATGTGTTCGCGCAACTGGCGCAGTTGCTGACCAATCAACGGGCCGCCGTAGTACGCCTTGACCGCCACCAACTGCGCTTTGCCTTCGGCGAAGTCGATCACCTGCAAGGCACCGGGGTGTTCGATCAGGCGCTTGATGTAGTTGGTCACCACTTGCTCGGGGCTGATCAACACGTCGACCGGAATTGCGTCGTTGTCGAACAGCTCGTTGCCCCGGCTTAAGTAGGCCGATTCACGCACCCGGGCAATTTTGGTCGGGGTGTGAAACAGCGAGTACGCCACTTGGCAGGCGACCATGTTGGTCTCGTCGCTGTTGGTCACCGCCACCAGCATGTCGGCATCGTCGGCACCGGCCTGACGCAGCACATTGGGCAACGAGGCGCGGCCCTGAATGGTACGAATGTCGAGACGGTCGCCGAGGTCACGCAGGCGTTCGCCGTCGGTATCGACCACGGTGATGTCGTTGGCTTCGCTGGCCAGATGCTCTGCCAATGTGCCGCCGACCTGACCCGCGCCGAGGATGATGATTTTCATGCCGTCATTTCCTGTTCTCGATTAGCCGCGCGCGGCGGCGATCTTGATCAACTTGGCGTAATAGAAGCCATCATGCCCGCCTTGCTGGGCCAGCAACTGGCGCCCGTGCGGCTGCTTGAGGCCGAACTGCCCGGCAATGTCCAGCTCACGCGCACCCGGTGTACGGGCCAGGAAAGCTTCAATCACTTCGGTGTTTTCGGTCGGCAACGTCGAGCACGTGGCGTAGAGCAGGATGCCACCGACGTCCAGCGTCGGCCACATTGCGTCGAGCAACTCGCCTTGCAGGGTCGCCAAAGCGGCGATGTCGTCAGGTTGGCGTGTCAGTTTTATGTCTGGATGGCGTCGGATAACGCCTGTCGCCGAGCAAGGCGCGTCGAGCAAGATGCGCTGGAACGGCTTTCCGTCCCACCAGGTAGCGGTATCGCGGCCGTCGGCTGCGATCAATTCGGCACTCAGGCCCAGACGCTCCAGGTTTTCGCGCACACGCACCAGGCGCTTGGCTTCCAGGTCTACTGCCACCACGCCAGCCAGTTTGGGCTCGACTTCAAGGATGTGGCAGGTTTTACCGCCCGGCGCGCAGCAGGCGTCGAGCACGCGCTGGCCGGGTGCGAGGTCGAGCAGGTCGGCCGCCAATTGCGCGGCTTCGTCCTGCACGCTGATCCAGCCTTCGGCAAAGCCTGGCAGGTTGCGCACGTCGCAGGCTTCGGCCAGCACGATGCCGTCCTGGCTGAAGGTGCAGGGTTGCGCTTCAATGTCGGCCTCGATCAGCAATTGCAGGTATGCATCGCGGCTGTGATGACGGCGATTAACCCGCAGAATCATCGGCGGATGGGCGTTGTTGGCCGCGCAGATGGCTTCCCACTGCTCAGGCCAGAAGGCTTTCAGCGATTTTTGCAGCCAGCGCGGATGCGCCGTGCGCACCACCGGATCGTGTTCCAGCTCGGTCAGCAAGGTTTCGCTTTCACGCTGCGCATTGCGCAACACGGCGTTGAGCAGCGCTTTGGCCCACGGTTTTTTCAGTTTGTCGGCGCAGCCTACGGTTTCGCCGATGGCGGCGTGGGCAGGAATACGGGTGTAGAGCAGTTGGTACAGACCGACCAGCAGCAGCGCCTCAACGTCCGCATCGGCGGCCTTGAACGGTTTTTGCAGTAATTTGTTGGCCAGCGCCGACAAACGCGGTTGCCAGCGTGCCGTGCCGAAGGCGAGGTCCTGGGTGAGGCCGCGATCGCGGGCCTCGACCTTGTCCAGTTGCAACGGCAGTGAGCTGTTAAGCGAGGCTTTGCCGTTGAGCACGGCGGTCAGTGCCTTGGCGGCGGCCAGACGCGGGTTCATTGAGCGGTTTCCGTTGCGCCGAGGAGGGTGCCGGTGGCGAATTTCTCACGACGGCTGTTGAAAAACTCGCTGAAGTTCAGCGCCTTGCCACCAGGTAATTGCAGGCGGGTCAGCGCGAGTGCGCCATCGCCGCAACCAACGATCAGGCCTGTTTTTCTAGCTTCAAGGATTTCGCCAGGCTTACCGACAGCGTCGAAAGGCAACAGGCTGGCGGCGAGCACTTTCATGGCTTCGCCCTTCAACGTGGTGTGGCAAATGGGCCACGGGTTGAACGCACGAATCTGACGCTCCAGTTCGCTGGCCGGGCGGTTCCAGTCGATACGGGCTTCGTCCTTGTTCAGCTTGTGGGCGTAAGTCGCGAGGCTGTCATCTTGTACTTCGCCCTGCAACGTACCGGCCGCCAGCCCGGCGATGGCTTCAATCACCGCAGGCGGGCCTAGCTCGGCCAGACGGTCGTGCAGGCTGCCGCCGGTGTCTTCAGAGGTGATCGGGGTTTTTACCTTGAGCAGCATTGGCCCGGTGTCGAGCCCGGCTTCCATGCGCATCACGGTCACGCCGCTTTCACCGTCGCCCGCTTCGATGGCGCGCTGGATCGGTGCCGCGCCCCGCCAGCGTGGCAGCAAGGAAGCGTGGCTGTTGATGCAGCCCAGGCGCGGAATATCCAGTACCACTTGCGGCAGGATCAATCCGTAGGCCACGACCACCATCAAGTCCGGTTTGAGCGCGGCCAGTTCGGCTTGCGCCTCAGGTGCTCGCAGAGTCGGCGGCTGCATCACGGGAATGTTGTGTTCCAGCGCGAGTTGTTTGACCGGGCTTGGCATCAGCTTTTGCCCGCGCCCGGCCGGACGGTCCGGTTGGGTGTAAACCGCGACGATCTCGTAAGGCGTGTTTAGCAGCGCCTTGAGGTGTTCAGCGGCAAATTCTGGGGTGCCAGCAAAGACGATGCGCAGTGGCTCAGTCATGGGTTTCTCACTTGGAATGGGGGGAGCGCGGGAATAATCCTGCGAGATACCTGTAGCCGCTGCCCAGACGCGAGGGTTACGAACGGCTGCAGAGCAGTCGCAAAACCCGGCGACACGGTACATCTGGCATATCGGTGGTGCCTGGATGTTAACGGCCGCTTTGCGCCCGAACGCAGCCATCGTGCCTCGGCAGCGGCTACAAGAACCGCTTCACTCGTTGGACAAGTGGGATCAAGTGTTCTGGCGGTGCAGCTTTTCCAGCTTCTTCTTGATCCGGTCACGCTTGAGATTAGACAGGTAATCGACAAACAGCTTGCCGTTGAGGTGATCGCATTCGTGCTGGATGCACACGGCCAGCAGGCCTTCAGCGATCATTTCGAACGGTTTGCCGTCGCGGTCCAGCGCATTGATTTTGACGCGCTGCGGGCGATCGACGTTTTCATAGAACCCCGGTACCGACAGGCAACCTTCTTGGTACTGGTCCATCTCGTCGGTCAGGGTTTCGAATTGCGGGTTGATGAACACCATTGGCGCGCTGCGATCTTCGCTCAGGTCCATGACCACGATGCGCTTGTGCACATTGACCTGGGTGGCGGCCAGGCCAATGCCCGGTGCTTCGTACATGGTTTCAAACATGTCATCGATCAACTGACGCACTTCGTCGTCCACAACCTCCACGGGCTTGGCGATGGTGCGCAGTCGCGAGTCTGGGAATTCGAGGATGTTAAGGATGGCCATAGGCGTAATTGCTGCACTGTATGAAAGATTGATAACGGTTGTCAGGTGGGTCCTGGGGACTCGGGCAACCTGTGCAAAACGTCTCTTCCAGAGAGAACCCGCTCGGGTTCAGGCGTTTCACGCGAGCAAGCATAATAAAGGGATTCACCCGCGGATGAAACGACTAGCTGCCGGGCTGCATGGGGTGCACGCCATGCTGGCCGCTGCTTGCAGCACTTTGAAACCACCTCATGGCCCTTGCTGTGTCAGCAGATGTGACATGTGTGGCGACGTTATGCCCTTGCCTTTGGGTCCAGAAACTCAGGCCCCGCCTGCGTTAGATGTGAGTCGGATGCTTACAGGGCCTGAGTTTAATTGCCCACTTCCTGGCGATTCTGCCAAGTGGCCATTGGCCCCTTCCCTGCCTGGCTGAATCGTTCAACTAAGGTGGGGTGTGCACGCTGTTTTTCAAGTGAATGAGCAGGCTCAATCGTCGCGATTGCGGCGATTGCCCAACAACTTGTCAACAGAGTTATCCACAGCTTGTACATTGCGTAACGCTGCTGAAACAGATCAAGGATGATCCTATGTCGCTGTCTGATTGTTCCCGTATTTCCCCTGCTGAGCTCGAAGCCCGACTGCGCTTGCATGGCTTGCCCGAGCTTGGCCCCCGGCGTTACGCCACGCTTTTCAGTGCCTTTGGTTCGGCCAGTTCGGCGCTCAGCGCGCCGGCCAGTGCGTGGCGTGCTTTGGGGCTGCCAGCGGTGTGCGCCGAGGCTCGGCGCAGCGCCGCGGTTCGCGACGGTGCAAGCGCTGCATTGCGCTGGCTTGAGGGCTGCAAGCACCATGTGCTGCTGCATGATCAGTGCGATTATCCGGCGTTATTGTCTGAACTCAGCGATGCGCCGCCGCTGTTATTCGTGGCGGGCGAGCCATCTATTCTGGAAAAACCGCAGTTGGCGATGGTCGGTAGCCGACGCGCTTCACGGCCCGCTCTGGACACCGCCACGGCCTTTTCTCGCGCATTGGCGGGTGCCGGTTTTGTGATCACCAGTGGCTTGGCGTTGGGCATAGATGGCGCGGCGCATCAGGCTGCACTGGACATCGGCGGGCAAACAATTGGCGTGTTGGGCACCGGGTTGCAAAAACTTTATCCACAGCGCCATCACGCGCTGGCCGACGCAATGATTGCCAGCGGCAGCGCAGTGGTTTCTGAGTTCCCGCTGGACGCCGGACCGCTACCGGGCAATTTCCCGCGGCGCAACCGCATCATCAGCGGTTTATCACTCGGCGTGCTGGTGGTGGAAGCCAGTGTGGCCAGCGGCTCGCTGATCACGGCCAGGCTGGCGGCCGAACAAGGGCGTGAGGTGTACGCCATACCTGGCTCGATCCACCACCCCGGTGCGCGTGGTTGCCATCAATTGATCCGCGATGGGGCTACGCTGGTTGAAACAATCGAACACATTTTGGAAGGGTTGCACGGCTGGCGCTCCATGCCCTTATCGACAAGTGGAATGTTTACGCCAAGCTGTCATCCACTCGTGCAATTGTTGCAGGCATCGCCTTACACCAGCGAAGGGCTGGCCAGTGCCAGTGGCTGGGAATTGCCCGCGCTGCTGGCGGCCCTGACCGAACTGGAACTGGAGGGCCACGTGGTGCTGGAGGCCGGGCGTTGGTTTGCTCGCGCCAGCTAAGTACACTTGCGCACAGCACACATCTGGAGACATTCAATGATCAGCACCTGGCGCGTACAGCAAGCCGCAACAGCCATTCGCGCGGGCGCGGTAATTGCCTACCCCACCGAAGCTGTTTGGGGATTGGGTTGTGACCCATGGGATGAAGAGGCCGTCGAGCGGTTGCTGGCAATCAAATCGCGGCCGGTGGAAAAAGGCCTGATTTTGGTGGCCGACAACATTCACCAATTCGACTTTTTGTTTGAAGATTTCCCGCAGGACTGGCTCGACCGGATGGCCAGCACGTGGCCGGGGCCCAACACCTGGTTGGTGCCGCACCAAGGGTTGTTGCCCGAGTGGATCACCGGCATTCACGATTCGGTGGCCTTGCGTGTGAGCGATCACCCGCTGGTGCGGGAGCTGTGCTCGCTGGTAGGGCCGATTGTGTCGACGTCTGCCAACCCGGCCGGGCTGCCGGCGGCACGCACGCGACTCAAGGTGGAGCAGTATTTCCGTGGGCAAATCGACCACGTTTTGGGTGGCAACCTGGGCGGGCGTAAAAACCCGAGCGTGATTCGTGATTTGGCGACGGGCAAAGTGGTTCGCCCGGCGTAAATCCTTACACAAACGTCGGAGCGAGTAAGCTCGCTCCTACGCGGTTTGGTCCCTCAGGGCACCAATATGGTCGACCCGGTGGTGCGACGGGCTGACAGTTCGGTCTGCGCCTTGGCTGCGTCTTTCAAGGCAAAGCGCTGGCTGATGTCCACGGTGATATGACCATTGCGGATCATGTCGAACAGCTCGTCCGCCATCGTTTGCAGGTTTTGTGGGCTGTTGGCGTAGGACGCCAGTGTCGGGCGCGTGACGTACAACGAGCCTTTCTGCGCCAAGATCCCCAAGTTCACACCCGTCACTGCACCGGAGGCATTGCCAAAGCTGACCATCAGCCCACGCAGCGACAAGCAGTCCAATGACGTAAGCCAAGTGTCTTTGCCCACGCCGTCATACACCACCGGGCATTTCTTGCCGTCGGTCAGTTCCAGCACGCGTTGAGCGACATCTTCATGGCTGTAATCGATGGTTTCCCACGCGCCAAGCTTTTTGGCCAGTGCGGCTTTTTCTGGCGAGCTGACGGTCCCGATCAACTTCACACCCAGCGCCTTGGCCCATTGGCAGGCAATTGAACCGACACCCCCGGCAGCCGCGTGGAACAGAATGGTTTCGCCGCCTTTAAGTTCATAGGTCTGACGCAGCAGGTACTGCACCGTCAGGCCCTTGAGCATCACGGCCGCTGCTTGCTCAAACGAAATATCGTCGGGCAGCTTGACCACATTTGCGGCGGGCAGCACGTGCAATTCGCTGTACGCCCCCAGCGGGCCGGTGCCATAGGCCACGCGGTCGCCTACTTTGACGTTGTGCACGTCGCTGCCGACCGCGTCGACAACGCCTGCGCCCTCGTTGCCCAGCCCGGACGGCAGTTCAGGCAGCGGGTAGAGGCCGCCACGGTAATAGGTATCGATGAAATTAAGACCGATGGCCTGGTTGCGCACCCGCACCTGTTGCGGGCCCGGCTCGGCGGGTGAGTAGTCAACAAACTCAAGCACTTCTGGGCCGCCGTGGGCCCGAAACTGAATACGTTTAGCCATCTGCACTGTCCTCGCTGATTTCACGAAGGCTACATCCAACGCTTAAGCGTGATCTTCGTCAACTGCGATGAGGCCGGGGGCGGTGTTATGCTAGCCGCCCTTTGCCGCCGGCCCCGCTCTGACGAAGTGCCGCGTAGCTTTGACCTATTCAAGGTGATGTCATGACTACCCGCACCGAGGCTGTAAAAGCCTACTTGCTCGACCTTCAAGACCGCATTTGCAACGCGCTGCAAACCGAAGACGGCGGCACCCGCTTCGTGGAAGACGCCTGGCAGCGTCCGGCAGGCGGTGGCGGTCGGACCCGTGTGATTGAAAACGGTCATGTGATCGAAAAAGGTGGCGTCAACTTTTCCCACGTCTTTGGCAGCGGCTTGCCCCCCTCGGCCAGCGCTCACCGCCCTGAGCTGGCAGGCCGTGGTTTCGAAGCGCTGGGCGTGTCGTTGGTGATCCATCCGCACAACCCGCATGTGCCAACGTCCCACGCCAACGTGCGTTTTTTCATCGCTGAAAAAGAAGGCGAAGAGCCGGTCTGGTGGTTTGGCGGTGGCTTCGATCTGACGCCCTACTACGCCGTTGAAGAAGACTGCGTGCACTGGCACCGCATTGCCGAGCAGGCTTGCGCGCCGTTCGGTGCCGATGTCTACCCGCGCTACAAAGCCTGGTGCGACACCTACTTTCACATCAAGCACCGCAACGAGCCGCGCGGCATCGGCGGCCTGTTCTTTGATGACTTGAACGAGTGGGATTTCGACACCTGCTTCGCTTTCATTCGTGCCATCGGCGATGCCTACATCGATGCCTACCTGCCGATCATTCAGCGCCGCAAAAACGACGAATACACCGCCCAGCAGCGCGAATTCCAGGAGTTCCGCCGCGGCCGCTACGTGGAGTTCAACCTGGTCTACGACCGTGGCACCTTGTTTGGCTTGCAGTCCGGTGGCCGTACCGAATCGATCCTGATGTCGTTGCCACCTCAAGTGCGCTGGGGCTACGACTGGAAGGCCGAGCCGGGCAGCCCCGAAGCGCGTCTCACCGATTACTTCCTGCAAGACCGCGATTGGTTGGCCAACGCCTGACATTGCCCGAGGAACTTGCCTGATGGACCGTTACGTCGTTTTTGGTAACCCGATCGCCCATAGCAAATCGCCGGTGCTGCACCGCTTATTTGCCGAGCAAACCGGTCAGGCCATGCAGTACGACACCCTGCTCGCACCGCTGGATGACTTCACAGGCTGCGCCACCGCGTTTTTCAAAGATGGGCGTGGCGCCAATATCACGGTGCCATTCAAGGAAGAGGCCTACCGCCTGGCCACGCAACTGACCGCGCGCGCGCAGCGGGCCGGTGCGGTGAATACCTTGAGCAAGCTGGCCGATGGCAACGTGTTGGGCGACAACACCGACGGCGCAGGCTTGGTGCGCGACCTGACGGTCAACGCGGGCTTTAGCCTCAAAGGCAAACGTATTCTGATATTGGGCGCGGGTGGCGCAGTGCGGGGTGCGCTGGAGCCATTGCTGGCCGAACAACCGGCCTCGCTCATCATTGCCAACCGTACCGTCGAAAAAGCGGAAGTGCTGGCTGAACTGTTCAGCGACCTGGGACCGGTCTCGGCCAGTGGTTATGACTGGTTGGCTGAGTCGGTGGACGTGATCATCAATGCCACTTCGGCCAGCCTGGCAGGTGAGTTGCCGCCCATTGCCAGCAGCTTGATCGAGCCTGGCAAAACCCTGTGCTACGACATGATGTATGGCAAAGAGCCAACACCGTTCTGTGTGTGGGCCAGCGCGCACGGCGCGGGCACGGTCATGGACGGGCTGGGCATGTTGGCAGAGCAGGCGGCAGAGGCGTTTTACCTGTGGCGCGGGGTGCGCCCGGACACCGCACCTGCGTTGGCGCACTTGCGCAAATTGTTGGCCAACTAAACCGGTAGCCGCCAGCGCAGGTGGCGTCCGATCATTACGACGGCTATGGCGCTGGACGCAGCCTGCGGTTACGGCGCTTGGAGGTTTTATGCAGCGCATCAAGGGTTACCACGCTCACCTATATTTCGATGCATCGACCCTCGATCAGGCACGCGCTTTGGCCGAAGAAGCGACCCAGCTATTTAACGTGCAGATGGGCCGGGTCCACCAACGCCCGGTTGGCCCGCACCCGGACTGGAGCTGCCAACTTGCGTTTGGCCCTGAACTGATCGGCGTGGTCTTACCGTGGCTGGCGCTTAATCGGCGTGGATTAGTGGTTTTTCTGCACCCCGATACTGGAAATGACCTGCTGGATCACACCGAACATGCGATCTGGATGGGGGCGATTCGGCCGCTGGATTTGTCTGTTTTTTAAACGGGGGCGCAGGCCCTACGGCGCATAAGTTTGAGTAGATTATTAAAATCGGGATGCGTCTGACATAAAGTTGGGCTCCTTCCTCATGGTTGTATTTCGTATTTGAATCTAGATTTAATAATCTTAGGTGAATATATATACGGTTATTAAATGAGCACAACATTGCCTGCTATCTATGTTACGGCTTACCCTGAATTTAATTCTGGAGGGCACTATTCACCGTCGGCCCAAAATCTAGATTCTGGGCATCGTTTCCCCCGGGCAGGCCAAATCCGGTTGCTATGTCGCTGGCGTCTAGAATTCGAAACTATTCAAATTTGACTGTATTGCTACTTTTGAAGCGTTTGTACACGCAACGGTTGGAGCGTTTATTCAAAAGTCGAATTAAAGGCTTTAGCTGCTGCTGACCAAATGTGTGCAGCAGGTAGACAAAAAATCCAGCGGTGATAGGCCATATGTCGTAAATCAGCTAACAGGCCAGACTGCAATTAGATGAAAAAAGCTCGCGGTGTTCGATGAATCGTTCTAAGTTTTTGTGGGCGTCTATAGTTTTTTTTATATTGGGCTGCTTTAGTTTGCACTTGGCCAGCAGTGATATATCCGAGAATCCTTCGAATTTATTAGAGACGACGGGTGTTCCTGCGGCAGTTATTTACGTTGCAATAATGCTAGGTGTCGGGCTTGTTGCGGTGTTTATGGCCGGTGTGGGAGTGCTGATTTCCACTCAGTTGTCCACGTCCTCATACCGTTTAAAAATAGCGGTATTTATCATGTTTAATAGCTGGCTGGTGCTGGCTTCGTTGCTGGGTATTTTAATAATCGCTGGGTATGTGCTCGATACATTTTTCAGTGTGGTGGGCGTTGTGCTTTATGCGTTTGTTATCGCTCTTGTGTGGGTGTCGGTACCGAGACGAGTCAACATCCTCAAATAGTGGCGTCGATCGTCGGGTTTCTACCGGCACCTATTCATGATCAAACGCTTCAGAATTGACTGTTTTTTGATCAGCTTCTTGGCGTGAGGATTTTTTTTGAATTATTTTCAACGCTCAAATCCGGCCGCTTCTCCCAGCGGTCTCATGGCGCTGATAGCCCCTTGTAGCAACGGCTGAACGTTGATCATGGCCATGTGTCATACCTTGCCATGAGCTAACGTATTAGACGTGAAGCCGTGGGCAGCGATTAGTTCTAAAAGGCCATCCATGTTTAACTTGAATACTCGTTCAACTTAAAACGGTGGTCCGCTGCCCGCTCATAACAGGAGGCTAACCTTTGCCGAATCCGCTCTTTTTGCCCGCGTTTTACCTCTATAAGGTGCACATCCAATGAGTGTACCCATGACGTCTGAGACGTCCACGATCCGCATGAACCCGCCCGTGTTTTACTTCGCAGCGATCTTTATTCTGATCTTTGGCGTGGTAGTGATTTGCATGCCCGCAGAGGCCGGTGAATGGCTGCTGGCTGCGCAAAATTGGGCAGCCAATACGGTCGGCTGGTATTACATGCTAGCGATGACCCTGTATCTGATCTTCGTGGTCGTCACCGCCTTGTCCGGCTACGGCAAGATCAAGCTCGGTGCCGACCACGACGAACCTGAGTTCAGTTACCTGTCCTGGGCGGGGATGCTGTTCGCCGCCGGGATCAGCATCACGCTGTTTTTCTTTTGTGTGTCCGAACCGCTGACCCACATGCTCAACCCGCCACAAGGCCCGGCCGGTAATGCCGAGGCCGCGCGCCAGGGCATGCAGTTGCTGTTCTTGCACTGGGGTTTGCATGGCTGGGGCGTGTTTGCGTTTGTCGGCATGGCGCTGGCGTACTTCGCGTATCGCCACAACCTGCCGCTGGCGCTGCGTTCGGCGCTGTACCCGCTGATCGGTAAACGAATCAATGGCCCTATCGGCTACGCGGTAGACGGCTTCGGCATCATCGCGACCGTGTTCGGTCTGGGTGCCGACATGGGCTTTGGGGTGTTGCACCTCAACTCCGGCCTCGACTATCTGTTCGGCATGCCGCATACCCAATGGGTGCAGGTGGGTCTGATCACGTTGATGATGGGCGCGGCCATTCTGGTGGCCATCGCCGGGGTCGACAAAGGCGTGCGGGTGATGTCGGACATCAACATGCTGCTGGCCTGTGCGCTGCTGCTGTTTGTATTGTTCGCAGGGCCGACCCAACATTTGCTCAACACCCTGGTGCAAAACATCGGTGACTACCTGGGCGCATTGCCGACCAAGAGTTTCGATGTGTACGCCTACGACAAACCGAGCGACTGGCTGGGTGGCTGGACCGTGTTTTACTGGGCCTGGTGGATCGCATGGTCGCCGTTTGTAGGTTTGTTCATTGCGCGTATTTCCCGGGGCCGCACCATCCGTGAGTTCGTGTTCGGCGTGCTGCTGATCCCGCTGGGCTTTACCCTGGCGTGGATGTCGATTTTCGGTAACAGCGCCATCGACCAAGTGCTCAACCACGGCATGGTTGCCCTCGGTCAGTCGGCCATCGACGACCCATCGCGCACCTTGTACCTGCTGTTGGAAACCTACCCGTGGAGCAAAACCGTGATCGCCGTGACGGTGTTCATCAGTTTTGTGTTCTTCGTCACCTCGGCCGACTCCGGCACCGTGGTGCTGTCTACCCTCTCGGCGCGAGGCAATAACGCTGACGAAGACGGCCCGAAATGGCTGCGGGTGTTCTGGGGTGCAATGACGGCGCTGATCACCAGTGCGCTGTTATTTTCGGGCAGCATTGATGCGCTCAAGTCGGCGGTGGTGCTGACATCGTTGCCGTTCTCGCTGATTTTGTTGCTGATGATGTGGGGCCTGCACAAAGCGTTCTATCTGGAATCGCAGAAGCAAATCGCGCAAATGCATTCCCTGGCGCCGGTCTCGCACTCGCGTCGTGGGCGTGGCGGTTGGCGACAACGCCTCAGCCAGGCCGTGCACTTCCCGTCGCGTGATGAGGTGTACCGCTTCATGGACACCACCGTGCGCCCGGCGATTGAAGAAGTGAGCGCGGTGTTCCGTGAAAAAGGCCTTAACGTTGTCACCCAGCCGGACCCGGCCAATGACAACGTGAGCCTGGAGATCGGTCACGGTGAAGAGCACCCGTTCATCTATCAGGTGCAGATGCGTGGCTATTTCACGCCGTCCTTCGCCCGTGGCGGGTTTGGCAAAAAAGAGCAACTGCGTAATCGCCGTTACTACCGCGCTGAAGTGCACTTGAGTGAAGGTAGCCAGGACTACGACCTGACCGGCTACACCAAAGAGCAAATCATCAACGACATCCTCGACCAGTACGAGCGCCACATGCAGTTCCTGCACTTGGTGCGCTGATTGAAACAAGCCCGCCCGCAATGGGCGGGCTTGTTTTCGCAGGTGTTATGCCTTGTCAGCGGTTGGCGGTACGCGCAGTGACTGACCTGCAAACAATCGCATTCATCCCCCTCACCGACCCTCTGTGCCGTGCGCGCAAGATGATTGCGCGGGCCAGGTGTTACGCGCCTTTGGTGGTCTGGCTACGCTGGCCCTGCACGCTCACCGGTACATCGCCTTGCAATGTTACGCGGCGCACGATGCGGTCTTGAACGCCGTAGTCGTCAAGGGCGTAATGCTGCGTCGAGCGGTTGTCCCAGATCGCAACGTCTCCTGTATCCAGCGCCAGCGCACGGTGTTTTCCAGGCGGGTGACGTGGCTTTGCAGCAGGTTGAACAGGTGCGCCGAATCGGCTGGCGAATAGCCTTTGATGCGCTTCACAAAATGCCCCAGCACCAAGCTCTTTTCACCACTGACCGGGTGAACGCGCACCACTGGGTGCTCGGTTTCATACACGGTTGAGGTAAAGACCTTACGGTAACGTTCAAGCTTTTCGGCCGAGACATCGGGTTTGGCGCTGGCGTAGTCGTATTCGTTGCTGTGCACCTCCCACAGCTTGTCAGCCAGTTGTTGCAGGTCTGTGGGTAACTTGGCGTACGCCGTGGCGGTGTTGGCCCACACGGTGTCGCCGCCTGACGCTGGCGCCAGCACCGAACGCAGCACCGAGGCTTTTGGGTAGGCGTCCACGAACGTGCCTTTGTGTATCAGTTGTCGGGCGGCATGGCGCAACGGGTGGCGATTGCTCGCGGCTTGGTGGCCAGCCCGCGTATGTTGCTGTTGGACGAGCCCTTTGGCGCGCTGGACGCCCTGACCCGCCAACACATGCAGGACGAACTGCTGGCGATCCGTGCGCGGGCCAACATCACCACGGTGCTGGTGACTCACGACGTGGAAGAGGCGATTTTTTTGGCGGGCCGTGTGCTGGAGCCGCGTCCGGGGCGGATCAAGCAGGTCGTGAACATTGCGTTGCCACATCCGCGTCAACGCAGCAGTTTTGAGTTTCATCAACTGCGCGAAGAGCTGCTGCATGAATTGACCTGCGAAGGGCCTTATCAGCGGCCGGTGCGTGAGCAGATCCAGAATTTGCCGCTGGCGTTTATTGCGTGCTGATAGACCTGTTTCGCAGGCTGCGATCTTTCACGATCAACAGGTCGCAGCCTGCGCCAGCTTCTGCGCGGGCGTATTACACTGCGCTCATTCCCCCAAAGAGTTTTCTCCATGAAAAGTCTGGTCGAGCACCTGAGCCAATACGCGGCTTACCACCGCGATAAACGCAATATTGCCAGCCACTTTGTGGGTATCCCGCTAATAGTGATGGCTGTGGCAGTGCTGTTGTCGCGCCCGCAGTGGGCGGGTATTTCGCCTGCGGTGTTGCTGATGGTCGCCAGTGCGGTGTTTTACCTGCGCCTTGAGCTTTGTCTGGGGGTATTGATGACGCTGCTGTTGGGATTGTCGGTATGGCTGGGGCACACACTGGCGGCGTTGAGCACCGGCGTCTGGTTGGGCTGGGGGATGGGTCTGTTTGTGCTGGGGTGGGTGATTCAGTTTGTCGGGCACTACTACGAAGGGCGCAAACCGGCGTTTATCGATGATGTCACCGGACTGATCATCGGGCCGCTGTTTGTTGTGGTGGAGTTGGGTTTTTTGCTGGGCTGGCGCGAGGATTTACAGCGCGAAATTGAAGCACGGATGGGCTAACCCCCCGCAGGCTGCGATTGTTAAAGATCAAAAGATCGCAGCCTGCGGGGTGTTGTGTCACTTGAAGGCTTGGTGCAACTGCGCCAGCGTCTCGAAGTGGTATTTGGGGGCGAACACGTTCAGCTCTTCAAAGCTGCCAAACCCATAGCCCACGGCGGCGGCATCCAGGCCGTTGTCCCGCGCACCGATCAGGTCGTGTTTGCGGTCGCCGATCATCAAGGTTTGCGTCGGATCCAGCCCCTGTTCGTGCATCAGGTGAGCAATCAGCTCGACCTTGTTGGTGCGGGTGCCGTCCAGCTCGCTGCCGTAAATCACCTTGAAGTGCCGTGCGAAGTCAAAGTGACGGGCGATTTCACGGGCATAGACGTGCGGCTTCGAGGTCGCGATAAAGAGCTGCCGACCCTGCGCCACCAGCTCTTGCAGCAACGGCGTGACGCCCTCGAACACTTCGTTTTCATACAGCCCGGTCACCGCGAAACGCTCGCGGTAGAACCCCATCGCTTCCCACGCTTGTGCCTCGCTAAAACCATAGGTGGCCATGAACTGTTGCAGCAATGGCGGGCCGATGAAGTGTTCGAGTTGGGTCAGGTCAGGTTCGTCGATCCCCATTTTGCTCAGGCCATACTGGATCGAGCGGGTGATGCCTTCGCGCGGGTCAGTCAGGGTGCCGTCGAGGTCGAACAATACGTTTTGATAATGCATGCAAGGCTCCTAAAAAGTGGGCTTAAAGCGCCAGGTGGTAGCCTTCGGCCAAGTGCTGGTCTTTGAGTTTTACGTAGTTACCCGCGCTGTAGATGAAGAAGGCTTGCTCTTTTTCGCTCAGTTCGCGCACCTGCCTGACCGGGCTGCCGACATACAGAAAGCCACTGGCCAGACGCTTGCCCGGTGGTACCAGGCTGCCCGCGCCGACAATCACGTTGTCTTCAATCACGGCGCCGTCCATCACGATGCTGCCCATGCCGATCAAAATGCGGCTGCCCACGGTACAGCCATGCAGCATGACTTTGTGCGCGATGGTCACATCGTCACCAATCAGCAAGGGGAAACCCTGGGGGTTGAACGGCCCGGCGTGGGTAATGTGCAACACGCAGCCGTCCTGCACGCTGGTGCGCGCCCCGATGCGGATGCGGTGCATGTCGCCACGGATTACGGTCAACGGCCAGACGGAGCTGTCGGCACCGATCTCGACATCGCCGATGACCACGGCCGAACGGTCGACGAAGGCGCGCTCGCCCAATGAAGGTGTGTGCTGCTGGAACGGACGGATGGACACAAATAGCTTCCTTCTTTAGCAGTAATAGCGGGGCAGAGTGCTGCGCAGAGCGTCGATTGTAATTAAGATGGCCCAATGTTTCTTCCAGCCAAGGTGCCAAACGTGAGCGAGAACAACCCTCTATTGCAGCCCTACGACCTGCCGCCGTTCTCGGCGATCCGTCCTGAGCACGTACAGCCGGCCATCGAGCAGATCCTCGCCGACAACCGCGCCGGCATTGAAGCAATTCTTAAACAACAAGGCCACAACCCGACCTGGGAAGGCCTGGTGTTGGCGATGGATGAGCTGAACGACCGCCTGGGCGCCGCCTGGAGCCCGGTCAGCCACCTCAACGCAGTGTGTAACAACGCTGAACTGCGTGCCGCCTACGAGGCGTGTTTGCCTGCATTGAGCGCCTATTCCACAGAAATGGGCCAGAACCGTGCGCTGTTCCAGGCTTTCGACGCGTTGGCGCACAGCCCGCAGGTGGCCGAGTTTGATCAAGCGCAAAAAACCATTCTTGAGCACTCGCTGCGCGACTTCCGTCTGTCGGGCATCGACCTGCCCGCCGAGAAGCAAAAACGCTACGCCGAGGTGCAGAGCAAACTTTCCGAGCTAGGCAGTACGTTCTCCAACCAATTGCTCGACGCCACCCAAGCATGGACCAAGCACATTACGGACGAAGCCGCACTGGCTGGCCTGACAGAGTCGGCCAAGGCGCAAATGGCCGCAGCAGCCCAGGCCAAAGGCCTCGACGGCTGGCTGATTACCCTCGAATTCCCTAGCTACTACCCGGTGATGACCTACGCCGAGGACCGCGCCCTGCGCGAAGAAGTCTACGCGGCGTATTGCACCCGTGCGTCGGACCAAGGCCCGAATGCCGGTCAGTTCGATAACGGCCCGGTGATGGAACAAATCCTCGACCTGCGTCAGGAACTGGCTCAATTGCTGGGCTTCGGCAGCTTTGCCGAACTGAGCCTGGCCACCAAAATGGCCGAGACGCCGGATCAGGTCCTGACCTTCCTGCGCGATCTGGCCAAGCGCAGCAAGCCCTTCGCCGAGCGCGACCTTGAGCAGTTGCAAGCCTATGCCGCCGAACAAGGCTGCCCGCAGCTTAAAAGCTGGGACAGCGGCTTTTATGGCGAGAAACTGCGCGAGCAGCGTTACAGCGTGTCGCAAGAGGCCCTGCGCGCTTACTTCCCCATCGACACCGTGCTCAAAGGCCTGTTCGACATCGTGCATACGTTGTACGGCATCGACATTGTTGAAACCAAGGGTTTCGATACCTGGCACCCGGATGTACGGCTGTTCGAAATCAAAGAAAACGGCCAGCACATCGGGCGCTTCTTCTTTGACTTGTACGCCCGCGCCAACAAGCGTGGCGGTGCGTGGATGGACGGCGCCCGCGACCGTCGTCGCACGGCGGCGGGTGTGCTGCAAAGCCCGGTGGCCAACCTGGTGTGCAACTTCACGCCTGCAGTCTCCGGTAAACCTGCACTGCTGACGCACGACGAAGTGACCACCCTGTTCCACGAATTCGGGCACGGCTTGCACCATATGCTCACCGAAATCGAACACGCGGGCGTGTCGGGCATCAATGGCGTGGCGTGGGACGCGGTCGAGTTGCCGAGCCAGTTCATGGAAAACTGGTGCTGGGAGCCTGAAGGCCTGGCGCTGATTTCCGGTCATTACGAAACCGGCAAAGCGTTGCCACAAGACCTGCTGCAAAAAATGCTCGCCGCCAAAAACTTCCAGTCCGGGCTGATGATGGTTCGCCAACTGGAGTTTTCGCTGTTCGACTTCGAACTGCACGCCACCCACGGAGACGGCCGCACTGTGGCGCAGGTGCTTGAAGGCATTCGCGACGAAGTGTCGGTGATGCGTCCGCCGGCCTACAACCGCTTCCCTAACAGCTTCGCGCACATCTTTGCCGGGGGTTACGCGGCCGGTTACTACAGCTACAAGTGGGCCGAGGTGCTGTCGGCTGACGCGTTCTCGCGTTTTGAAGAAGAAGGCGTGTTCAACCCGCACACCGGCAAGGCATTCCGTCAGGCGATTCTGGCCCGTGGTGGCTCAAAGGCACCCATGGAGCTGTTCAAGGACTTCCGTGGCCGTGAGCCGTCGATTGACGCATTGCTGCGTCACAGCGGCCTGACCGAAGGCGCGGCAGCATGAGTGATGCACCGGTGAACGTGACCAAAAAACGCTTTATCGCCGGGGCTGTCTGCCCGGCGTGCAGCGAGCCTGACAAGCTGATGATGTGGAATGAAGACGAGGTGCCGCACCGCGAGTGCGTGGCGTGTGGCTACTCGGACACGTTGAATGAGCAAGGGTTGTCGATACCCAAAGAACTGGGCACGCGGGTGAATGTTTCAGCGCTGAAAAAAGCCCCGGACCCTAAAGTGCAGGCGGTGCAGTTTTACCCGAACCCGAAGCTGAAAAAGCCTTAGTTCCTGCGCCCATTGAGCACAGTGATGCGGTGTTGCAAAGACACCGCATCACCCTCATGAGGCGTGAGTGTGGCGGCCTGGCTCTGATGCCAAATAGTTGCGCAAGAGACTAAACCGACCTGTTGCGCTTTGCTGAATGCCGTCGATCGTGAACGTTGCGTCGAAGGTGGCTTGTGCCGTACCTGCGCCAGGGTCAAGTTTTACGCTCAATGTGGCTTCATCTGCCTCGTGGCGGCGAATGGTGTGGTATTGCGGCGGCGGCGGGATTGAGTATGCGTATTGCGCTTGCAACCCATCTTCCAATAGGTACATACGCTCTAGAGGATCTTCGTTTAGAAACGGGATCATAAATAAGAAGCCGACATAGTTATCGGTAACGACTTCGCCTATTGAACCGGAGAATACCCACAGCGGTTCTTCTCCCGTGCCCCAGTCACTCAAATAGAAAGTGTTGGCTGTTGCGCGAATGTTCTCCTCATCGAACGCCCATTCAAAGTCCCCCTCATGGGCGTGAGTGGCAGGTGTTTTTGGAATTAAAACGATGTGCTCGGACATGGTTTATTTCCTCTGCGCGGGCACGATCAATCATGTGGCCGGCTCGAAGTCCCTTGAAATATCAAGCGTCCCTTTCGTCACTCTGAATTGATCTTGTTGGCCCGCAACAAAATCGAAGGTCGCCTGGAAATGGTGCCGTTCAGGCGTGACATCCACCGTGATATCGACTTGACCCTCGGTGGCTCTTGTTTGTGCCAGCGGATAACGAATGCTCATGTAGACATCCTGATTCGCTTGGCCCAAGGCATAAGCGCCATTCGGTATGCCCTTTTTTATCCACAGCAAAATGGCGCTATCGGACTCGTTACATACCCCAGACATACCGAAGTGCGAGGTGCTGGGGTTATAGAAGTGCGTGACTGAATCCGAAGTAAAGGCGTAAGTGGTGCCGTCCAGGCTTATCTCGGCCTGTACGTTGCCGGTAGCCGGTAGAAGAACAGTTGAATCATCATCTCGATCAGTGTTCATCAGGTGTGTGCCTTTGCGACAGTCAATGAATCGGTGCACTTCAAACAGCGCCATGCCCACAGCGTATTAACGGAGCGTCGCGTTGCCTACTGTCAACATTGACAGGGGGGGCAGGCGTAATCGCAAAGGGTTATAAGTGCGCAGGTTTAAACAGTGACTTAAGTCTGTTCACCGGCGAGTTGTTCAATAAAAAGGCCTGAGCGTCGTAAGACGTCAGGCCTGTTTGTCACTGTCGACGATTACACGCTGGCGTGTTTTTGCCACACCTTGGGCTTGAAGAACAACGTCTCGCCCCGTGCCAGGTCGGTGAGGCTGTCGTGGTCTTTAACCACCTCCACTTCGATCAGCTCGCTCTGACCCTCAACTTTCAATGTCACCCGGGTGGTCGCGCCCAATGGGCGAATGTCGCGTACCTGCGCGGCGTGATGGTCCTCTATCTCATGACGCGACAACGACACCTCATGCGGACGGAACAGCACATGTTGGTCTTCACCAATGTGCAGGCGATTAGAGTCGCCCAGGAAGTGGTACACAAAATCGCTGGCCGGGTTTTCGTACACCTCCCCCGGTGAGCCGATTTGCTCGATCACGCCCTTGTTCATCACCACGATGCGGTCGGCCACTTCCATCGCCTCTTCCTGGTCGTGGGTCACGAACACAGAGGTCAGGTTGATGTCTTCGTGCAGGCGCGCCAACCAGCGGCGCAGCTCTTTACGGACCTTGGCATCGAGGGCGCCGAACGGTTCGTCCAGCAGCAGCACTTTAGGCTCTACGGCCAAGGCGCGAGCCAGGGCAATACGCTGGCGCTGCCCGCCCGAAAGCTGCTCGGGGTAGCGATCCGACAGCCAGTCCAGTTGCACCATGTTCAGCAGTTCGTGGACTTTTTCGGCGATGCGGGTTTCGCTTGGACGTTCTTTTTTCGGCTTCATGCGCAGGCCGAACGCAACGTTGTCAAACACCGTCATGTGGCGAAACAGCGCGTAATGCTGGAACACAAAACCGACGTTGCGATCGCGCACGTCATGCCCGGAGACGTCTTCGCCGTGGAACACGATGTTGCCTTCGTCCGGGGTTTCGAGGCCGGCGATGATGCGCAGCAAGGTGGTTTTGCCACAGCCCGAAGGGCCAAGCAGGGCCACCAGCTCGCCGCTCTGGATGTCCAGGTTGATGCTGTTCAGCGCCTTGAAGGCATTGAAGTTCTTGCTGACGTTACGGACTTCGATCGACATGGTTTATTCCTCCGCGGCGCTGGCGCGCAGGCGGTTAATACGGGATTCGCTCCACTGCTTGAGCAGCAGGATGAAGAGCGCCAGGATCAGCAACAGGGTGGCCACAGCAAAGGCGGCGACGTGGTTGTATTCGTTGTAGAGGATCTCGACGTGCAGCGGCAGGGTGTTGGTCACCCCGCGAATGTGCCCGGACACCACCGAAACTGCACCGAATTCACCCATCGCCCGCGCCGTACACAGCACTACGCCGTAGATCAGGCCCCATTTGATGTTGGGCACGGTGACGTGCCAGAACATCTGCCAGCCGTTGGCGCCCAGCAGGCGTGCGGCCTCTTCTTCCTGGGTGCCCTGCTCTTGCATCAGCGGGATCAGTTCACGGGCCACGAAAGGCACGGTGACGAAGATGGTGGCGAGTACGATGCCCGGTAACGCAAATACGATCTGAATGTCGTGGTCTTGCAGCCACGGGCCGATAAAACCCTGCGCGCCAAACATCAACACGTAGACCAGACCTGCAATCACCGGTGACACCGAAAATGGCAGGTCGATCAGGGTCACGAGGATGCTTTTGCCGCGAAAGCTGTATTTGCTCACGCACCAGGCCGCGCTGACGCCGAACACCACGTTGAGCGGCACCGAGATGACCACGGCGATGATGGTCAGCTTCAAGGCCGACAGGGCATCGGGTTCAAGGATCGCGTCGAAGAACGCCCCGAAGCCCAGTTTCAGGCCCTGGGACACCACGATCAGCAATGGCAGCAGCAGGAACACGGTGAAAAACAACCAGCCGAAGCCGATCAACAGGCGGCGTGAGCGCGGGCTGCCACGGCGCGCCGCGTTGGCGACCGAGGACGTGCTCGAAATGGAGTTGGACATGGTCAGGCCTCCTTCACGGTTTTTCGATGCGGCGCTGAATCAGGTTGATCAGCAGCAGCAAAATGAAGGAAACCACCAGCATCATCACGCCAATGGCGGTGGCGCCGGTGTAGTCGTATTGGTCGAGTTTGACCATGATCAGCAACGGCAGGATTTCTGTTTTCATCGGCATGTTGCCCGCAATGAAAATCACCGAGCCGTACTCGCCGACGCCACGGGCAAAGGCCAGCGCAAAACCGGTCAACCAGGCAGGTAGCAGGGCGGGCACCAGAATGTAGCGGAACACTTGCAGCGGCTTGGCGCCGAGGCAGGCGGCGGCTTCTTCGATTTCACGCGGGATGTCGGCCAGTACCGGTTGCACGGTGCGCACCACAAACGGCAGCGTGACGAAGGTCAGCGCCAGGGTGATACCCATCGGGGTGTAGGCGATTTTAAAGCCCAGGTCGGCAGCAAACTGGCCGATCCAGCCATTGGGGGCGTAGAGCGCCGTCAAAGCAATCCCGGCCACGGCGGTCGGCAAGGCGAAAGGAAGGTCGATCATCGCGTCGATCACTTTGCGCCCGGGGAAGGTGTAACGCACCAGGACCCAGGCCAGCACGGTGCCGATGATGCCGTTGATCAGCGCCGCGACAAAGGCGGTGCCGAAGCTCAATTTGAGCGCGGCCAGCACGCGAGGTGCGCTGATGATGGCCCAAAACTGGTCCCAGGTCAGTTGCGCGGCATGTACGAACATGGCGGCCAGCGGGATCAGCACAATCAGGCTGAGGTACACCAAGGTGTAGCCCAGTGTCAGCCCGAAGCCGGGTATGACGGGGGAGATACGACGCGACATAAAAGTCCTTGTTTAACGCACGAAGCCCGCAAACCAATTGCGGGCTTAATGTTCTAGCTTTCAGCGATGCCAAATGGCCCCGCCCCACAGGTTATTGCGCCTGGTAGATCTGGTCGAACACGCCACCGTCATTGAAGAATTTCGGTTGAGCAGTCTTCCAGCCGCCGAAGTCTTTGTCGATAGTGACAAGCTCCAGCTTGGGAAACTGTTGTGCGTATTTGGCCGCGACCTTTTCATCACGCGGGCGGTAGAAATTTTTGGCAGCAATTTCTTGTCCGGCCGGGCTGTACAGGTGTTCGAGGTACGCTTTAGCGATCTCGGCATTGCCCTTCTTGTCGGCGTTTTTGTCGACCACGGCCACAGGAGGCTCCGCCAGAATCGACAGTGAAGGCACGACAATGTCGAACTTGTCAGCGCCGCCGTCTTCTTTCAGGGCCAGGAACGCTTCGTTTTCCCATGCGAGCAGCACGTCACCCTGACCGTTGTTGACGAAGGTAATGGTCGAGCCGCGTGCGCCGGTGTCCAGCACCGGGACGTGTTTGAACAGGGTTTGTACGTAGGCTTTGGCCTTGGCTTCGTCGCCACCGTTAGCCTTGAGGCCATAAGCGTAGGCTGCGAGGAAGTTCCAGCGCGCGCCGCCGCTGGTTTTGGGGTTCGGGGTAATCACCGATACGCCGTCTTTGGTCAGGTCGCCCCAGTCCTTGATGCCTTTGGGGTTGCCCTTGCGCACCAGGAACACGATGGTTGAGGTGTACGGGGTGCTGGCATCCGGCAGGCGGGTTTGCCAGTTTTCCGGGAGCGAGCCTTTGTTCAGTTTGGCGATTTCGTCGATGTCACCGGCCAGCGCCAGGGTCACAACATCAGCACGCAGGCCATCAATCACGCCACGCGCTTGCTTGCCCGAACCACCGTGTGATTGCTGAATTTTGACGGTGTCGCCCGGATGACTTTGCTTCCAGAAGTTGGAGAATTCGGCGTTGTAATCCTGATACAGCTCACGGGTTGGATCGTAGGAGACGTTCAACAACTCGTAGTCTTTGGCCACAGCGGAGCCAGCAAAAATGGCACTGGCCAGCGCGGCCAAAGCGTAACGGCGTAGGGACATAGGTGAGGCTCCAAAACTGCGTGTGTTTTTAGTTGTTATGGGTGGCTCAAATGAGCGCTACGGGGTTCAGCTATTTTTTTGACCGGGGTTTTGCAGGCGGAATTTTTCTTTACGTTCGATCTGAACCACTTGTGCGTTGTGCACTGTGATTTCAACGGCACCGAAGCGCAGGTCTCGTAGCGCGCTCTGGATTTCCCGCAGAATGGTGGCTTCGTCCTGGCCGTCAACGCTACGCAGAGATGCGCTCATGGTGGTGCTCCTGAAAATAGGGGGTGCCGAGGGGGTGCTGGCGTGAAGGCAATAGTAGTGAGGCGCGATTATTCTTAAAAATACTATTTAAGAATGTTTATATAACTGAAATGTCATTTTTCATCTGGCTCGCTCGTTGCTGCACGGGCACGCAGGCTGCAATCGGCGGCAAAGCGGTTGTAAATCAAACCGTTGGAAGTGGCAGAGCGGTTCACAGAGCAGGCTCAAGTGCGGCTTGGGCGCGCTATCGCAGCCGGCGTGTCCGTGCAACGACTACAGGTTACGTCTAGGCTCTCACTGCCCCCGCGGGTCCATCATGGCGAGAACTGCCACTGGACAGACCGCCCAACTAAGCTCACCTTAGAGCCGTTGTCGTCTCTTCCTGCATAGTCTGGAGTCCTTATGTCGTTTACCCCTGAATTGGTTGCCGAACTGGAAGTCCTTGCACTGTTTGATCTGAACAGCACTCAAGAGGGTCTGAAAGTCCATCAAGATGCTGACAAGAACCTGATTGCAGCCGCCAAACGCCTCCACGAAAAAGACCTCATCACTCAAGCTGACGGCGGTTACCTCACCAGTCTGGGGCGTGATGCTGTCGAGCATGTACAAACGCTGTTGTCCATTCTGACCTCCAAGCCTTTTGTTGCCGTTCGACTGGCAGAGCTTGCCTGACGCCACTGATCGCCCACGGAATCGCTCTGCTCATGAATGATTCCGCGGGCATACCTTCTGAGTAAGCAAAAAATCTGACGCCAAAAGAGCTTTCCTCCTAAGGTTTTTCGCCCTCTCGCTGTAGACTCCTTCCTACGTTGCCTCCCTCCTCTTTCTCGCCTGGCGAGCCGGTTTGAGTTCGATATGACGCGCACCCAGGAAATTCAGATCAATCTGAATGAAGGTATAGATCGGCAGACACTCACTCATTTGCGCGAGAGGTTTCTGCGCGTCAATCAGGGTCGACTGCTGCGCGCACTGGAAGGTTTGACCCCGCGTCAGCAAACGGTTTTAAGCCTGCTGCCTCTTTTTTTCCATGTGAACCATCCCTTATTGCCCGGTTATGTATCCGGTAGCACCCCTGCCGGGGTGGCCGGTTATGAGCCAGACACACTCAGCCTCGCCGAAGCCCAGCGCCTGACCCGCTCCTTTTCATATAAAGCGCGCACGCCCACGACGGCGTTGCCGATTCATGGCCTGTTTTTGATGGGCAGCCTCGGCACGCTGGCCCAGACCGATCAGAGTGATATGGATGTGTGGGTCTGTCATGGGCCGGACCTTGGCGAGTCGGCGCTCGATGAGTTGCGTAAAAAATGCCAATTGCTGGAGGCATGGGCGGCGGGGCTGGGGGCGGATGCCCATTTCTTTTTGATTGACGGGCAACGCTTTGCGCTCGGTGAGCGTGATGCCCGCTTAAGCACGGATGACTGCGGTACGACGCAGCATTACTTGCTGCTGGATGAGTTTTATCGCACCGCCATCTGGCTCGCGGGCCGTACGCCAATGTGGTGGTGGGTGCCCGCGTGTGAAGAATCACACTACGCGCAATTCACTCACACGCTGCTCTCCAAGCGCTTTATTCGAGCCGATGAGGCCGTCGATCTTGGGCATTTGGCGCGCATTCCGCCGGGGGAATTCGTCGGTGCTGGCTTGTGGCAGTTGTTCAAAGGCATTGAGTCACCCTACAAGTCGGTGCTCAAGCTGCTGCTGATTGAGGTGTATGCCAGCGAACACCCGAAGGTTGAGTGCCTGAGCCTGCGTTTCAAACAATCGGTGTACGCCAATCAGTTAGACCTCGATGAGCTGGACCCCTACGTGGTGGTGTACCGGCGCATTGAGCAGTACCTCAAGGCGCGTGGCGATGTGGATCGGCTGGAGCTGGTGCGCCGCAGCCTGTACTTGAAAGTGAACCGTAAGCTGACCGCCAGCATCGCCCAGCGCGGCACACAGTGGCAGCGCCAGTTACTGGCGCGATTGACCAAAGAATGGGGCTGGGATCAGCGCCAATTGGCGTGGCTCGACAGTCGTCCCCTGTGGAAGGCCGAGCAGGCCATTCACGAGCGCCGGGCGTTGGTGCATGAGTTGAATTACAGCTATCGGTTTTTAAGCCAGTTTGCCCGTGATGAACAGGCGGCAGGCTTGACCAATAAGCGTGACTTGAATGTGTTGGGCCGCCGGTTGTATGCCGCGTTTGAGCGTAAGGCGGGCAAGGTTGATCACATCAATCCGGGTATCGCGCCCAACCTGGCGCAAGACCTGCTGACGCTGGTGCACTCCCCCAATAAAAAAGAACCCGGTGAGCACCATTGGGGGGTGTATCGCGGCAATCTGGCGGTGCATGAGTGGGAACATACGCCCGCCATCCGGCGCAGCCCTGCGCTGCTGGAATTGCTTGCCTGGTGCCATCGCAATGGGGTGATCGACAGCAGCACCCGCTTGGCGTTGAACCCGGGCAGTACGGATGTTACTGAATATGAGCTGTTTAATCTGTTGGGCTGCTTGCAGCAGCTGATCGTCTTACCACTGGCAGCGGTCGATGAAACGCAATTGCTGCGGCCCAGCATCCCGGCGCAGGTGCTGATCGTGGTTAACGTCGGGATTGACCCGCTCAAGCACCACCGGGAAATGAACATCGTGATGACCACCGAGCGTACCGACTCGCTGAGCTACGCCGGGGTGCGCGAAAACCTGGTGCTGACGCTGGATCAAGTCACGCTCAACAGCTGGAATGAAGTGATCGTCAGCCGCTTCGACGGCGAGCACGCATTGTTCGACTGCCTGAGCGATTACCTCAACGCCCAGCCGCACGGCCGTGAAACGCCTGAGTTGCGGGTGCGTTGTGTGTGCCATAACCGTGCGCAATTTATCGCGCATCGGGTGGAGGGGGTCTTCAACACGGCGCAAGCCTTGCGTTTGAGCGGGCGCGCCGTGAGTTATGTGGTGCAAGTGGAGCAGCGTTTTCACGTCATGGAGCTGATGAGAGGCGAAGTGCGCCATGTGGCGCTGGCCGACAGCGCCGCGCTGGTGGGGTATTTGAGCCAGAGCGTGCCGGCTTATCGGGCTGTGCATCTGGATGCGATGGCGTTGGGCGAGCATGACCTTGGGTTGATGCTGCCCAAAGCAAAACCTGGCGCGATTCAGGTGTTTTACCGGCTCAATGACGGGCGTGCCGAGTTGACCGTGCTCGATGAGTGCAATGTGGTGTGGCAGCAAACAGTCCCTTTCCATGACGAATTGAGCTTGTTGGTGCCGCTGCAACGGTTCGTGCAAGCGTTGTTGTTTCGCCGTGAAGCCTGCCAACCGCTTGAGGAGGACAACCCAACTGCTGCACTTGAGGTGTTGTATTACCAGATATTGCCTTCAGGCACTGGCCGTGCGCGTAGCATCGAAGCCCGGCGCGCACCGGTCAGCCCGGCGAACAGCGCCTATTACGAGGTGCAGGCGATCATCGGCAAGGGCGCTCATGGTGGGCAATGGGTCACGTTGTATTGCAATCAGCGTGAGTTCAGCCAAATGGACCATGGCGATCAGCTGTATGGCGCGGTGGCCCGGGAGATTATTGGGCAGCGCCGCGAAACCGAGCGCTACCGCTGTTACATCACTGATCTGGATTTGTCGGGGCTGTTGGGCGAAAGCCACAGCCCGAGCCATCTATACCTGCGCTACAAGGCGGATCTGGAGCAGGCGCTCAACGAGGCGCTGGCGCAGGTCTGAGGCTTAGGCCGGGAAAGGGCCGCCGTCTTTGGGCTGGTCTTCAACAGCCAGCAGTTCCATCTTCAGGGTTTTACCGCCCGGTGCTGGCCAATCGATGTGCTGACCGACTTGCAAGCCCAGCAAGGCGCTGCCCACCGGCGCGAGGATCGAAATTTTGCCTTCGTCCGCGTTGGCGTCCTTGGGGTAAACCAGCGTCAGGTGGTAATCCTTGCCGCTGCTCTGTTCGCGGCAGTGCACGCGCGAGTTCATGGTGACGACATCGGCGGGCACTTCATCGTGGCCCACGAGGGTTTCGGCGCGATCAAGTTCGGCTTGCAGGGCAACAACGCCCGGCAACGTGTCATCCAGTTTGTCGATCAGTTGCTCAAGACGTTGCACGTCCAGGCGAGTGAGCGTGATGGCGGGTGAAGTGGTCATGACCTGGCAGACTCCTTTTTTCTGCACGAAAAAGCAAAACCCCGCCAGAAAATGGCGGGGTTTTGACCAACCTCGTTAGTGCGAGGCGAACCCGGACACTACCACAGCAAAATAAATACACAAGCCAGAGGGGGTCGCTGAGACTCGCTCGCACCTATAGCTGAATGTGGTCTTGGCGTTGCCGGGCCTGTTCACAGATGACCCGGCGCCGCTGGTCGTCAGCCGAGCGCCACTCACGGATGTCTTCGACATGGCGAAAGCAGCCCAGACAGACTTTTTGTTCATCCAGCCGGCAGGTGCTGATGCAAGGCGACGGCACTGCCGGACTGACGTTGCTGTAGAGCGGTTTTGCGGGTTTTGCGGGTTTAGCAGGAGCAGTCACGTTTAGATCTCGTCAAAATCCAGCTCGACGCCGGTGTGTTCCCTGGTCAGGCGCTGAACCACCTCACTCAATAGTTCATCAGAACTGTGGCATTTCCAGCGTGAGTATTCTTCGTCGTACTCGAAGTGAAAGCCACCTGCGCGTGCAGCCAGCCAGAGCTGTCTTAGCGGTTCCTGGCGGCTGAAAATCAGTTGCGCGCCGCCCTCAAACTCGACCGTCAGTACACCGGCCGAGTTCTCAAGGTCCACGTCCAGACCGCTCTCATCAAAAACGTCTTCCAGGTTTTGCTGGGTTGCATCGACCAGATCGTGGAAACGGGCTTCAGTCAAACTCATGGTGGAACCTCGTAATGTCTAGTCATGCTCGGAGCTCGCAAGATACGGGCGCTCCAGACCGATTGCAAACCCCAACTGAGCGCTGGTCACAGCACCACTGATTATCCACACAGGCTGTTTTGCCCGACCGCTCTGGCGCATAGGCAAGCTGGTAGGTGCTCGGTATACTCGGGCGCAATTAATGCTTTTCAAAGGATTTCGCCATGAAGCGCCTGATCTCTTCTATTGCTGCACTGGTTGCGGTTGCTTGCCTTGTTTCTGCCTGTGGTCAAAAAGGCCCGCTGTATCTGCCAGACGACAGCCAGTCCCCTGATGACCAAGCGAAGTCGTCGCAATCGCAAGCGCACAAGCACCAATAAGGGAACACCATGGACGCTTTTAACTACCGGGACGGCGAGTTATTCGCCGAAGGTGTCGCGCTGACGGCCATTGCCGAGCGTTTTGGTACACCGACTTACGTCTATTCCCGGGCGCACATCGAGGCGCAATACAACGCTTTCGCCGACGCTTTGCAGGGCATGCCGCACTTGGTGTGTTTTGCAGTAAAAGCCAACTCCAACCTGGGTGTACTCAATGTCCTGGCGCGTGTGGGCGCCGGTTTTGACATCGTGTCCCGCGGCGAACTGGAGCGTGTGCTGGCGGCGGGCGGTTCGGCCGACAAAATCGTGTTTTCGGGTGTCGGCAAGACCCGCGATGACATGCGCCGCGCGCTCGAAGTGGGCGTGCACTGCTTCAATGTCGAGTCCACCGACGAGCTTGAACGTTTGCAAATTGTTGCTGCCGAAATGGGCGTGCGTGCGCCGATCTCGCTGCGCGTTAACCCGGATGTCGATGCAGGCACTCACCCGTACATTTCCACCGGCCTCAAAGAAAACAAATTCGGTATCGCCATTGCGGATGCCGAAGACGTGTACATCCGCGCCGCGCAATTGCCCAACCTTGAAGTGATCGGCGTCGATTGCCATATCGGTTCGCAACTGACCACGCTCGATCCGTTTATCGACGCGCTCGACCGCCTGCTGGCACTGATCGACCGTTTGAGCGATTGCGGCATTTACCTGCGCCACATTGACCTGGGTGGCGGCCTGGGCGTGCGTTATCGCGACGAAGAGCCACCGTTGGCCGCCGATTACATCAAGGCGGTGCGCGAGCGTATCGAAGGCCGAGAGCTGGCGCTGGTGTTTGAGCCGGGGCGCTTCATCGTCGCTAACGCAGGCGTGCTGTTAACGCAGGTCGAATACCTCAAGCACACCGAACACAAAGACTTCGCCATTGTCGATGCGGCGATGAACGACTTGATCCGCCCGGCGCTGTATCAAGCCTGGATGGACGTAACAGCGGTTCGCCCGCGTGACACCGCAACCCGCGCCTACGACATCGTGGGCCCGATCTGCGAGACCGGTGACTTCCTGGCCAAAGACCGCCCGTTGGCGCTGGCCGAAGGTGACCTGCTGGCAGTGCATTCGGCCGGTGCTTATGGCTTTGTCATGAGCTCGAACTACAACACCCGTGGTCGTGCCGCCGAGATTCTGGTAGACGGCGATCAGGCGTTCGAAGTGCGTCGTCGCGAGACCGTTGCCGAGTTGTTTGCTGGCGAAAGCCTGCTGGCGGAGTGAACCCATGTTGCTGCGTTTTACCAAAATGCACGGCCTGGGCAATGACTTCATGGTTCTCGACCTGGTCAGCCAGCACGCGCACATCTTGCCCAAACACGCCAAGCAATGGGGTGACCGGCACACAGGCGTCGGCTTCGATCAATTACTGATCGTTGAAGCGCCCAGCAACCCGGAGGTGGATTTCCGTTATCGGATCTTCAACTCCGACGGTTCCGAAGTGGAGCAGTGCGGTAACGGTGCGCGTTGCTTTGCGCGTTTCGTGCTCGACAAGCGCCTGACCACCAAGCGCCAGATCAAGGTCGAAACCAAAAGCGGCATCATTGAACTGAACGTGCGCAGTGACGGGCAAATCAGCGTCGACATGGGCCCGCCGCGTCTGGTCCCGGCCGACATCCCGTTCGTGGCGGATGCGCAGGCGTTGAGCTATGACGTGGACGTTGACGGCCAGACCGTGCAGTTGGCCGCCGTCTCAATGGGCAACCCGCATGCGGTGTTGCGCGTCGACGACATCAATGCCGCGCCCGTGCACGAATTGGGCCCCAAAATCGAACATCACCCGCGCTTCCCGGCCCGGGTCAATGTCGGCTTTCTTCACGTCATTGATCGTCATCGCGCGCAATTGCGTGTGTGGGAACGTGGCGCCGGGGAAACCCAGGCCTGCGGCACCGGCGCCTGTGCGGCAGCGGTGGCCGCGATCAGCCAGGGCTGGATGCATTCGCCCGTGACGCTGGACCTGCCCGGTGGTCGCCTGACCATTGAATGGGAAGGCCCGGGGCGCTCGGTGATCATGACCGGCCCGGCGATGCGGGTTTACGAAGGACAAGTCCGTTTATGAGCGAGCGCATACGATGAGCGACCAGCCACAGCCAGCAGACCTCGACATTCTTGATCAAAGCCCTGAGGCTGCGGCCGTGGCGGCCTACCTCCAGGCGCATCCAGACTTCTTCAGCCAGCGTGAAGAGTTGTTGCTGACGCAGCGCATTCCTCACCAGCGTGGCGATACGGTGTCACTGGTCGAGCGCCAACTGGAACTGTTGCGCGGTCGCAATATCGAGATGCGCCATCGTTTGTCGCAGTTGATGGACGTGGCCCGCGACAACGACCGGCTCTTTGAAAAAACCCGGCGCCTGAACCTGGCGTTAATGGATGCCACCAGCCTTGAAGACTTGGTGATCGCCGTCGAAGACAGTTTGCGTCAGGACTTTCAGGTGCCTTTCGTAAGCCTGGTGCTGTTTGGCGACAACCCGATGCCGGTTGGCCGTTGGGTGAACAGTGCCGACGCACAGCGCGCCTTGGGTGGCTTGCTGACCGAAGGCAAGGCGGTGAGCGGCAGCTTGCGTGAGCACGAGCTGGACTTCCTGTTTGGTGAAGAGCAGCGCAAACAAATCGGCTCGACCGCGGTGGTCGCACTCAATCATCTGGGCTTGCATGGCGTGCTGGCGGTTGCCAGCCGCGACCCGCAGCATTACAAAAGCTCGGTAGGCACCTTGTTCCTCAGCTACGTCGCGCAAGTGCTGGGCCGTGTGTTACCGCGCTTTACCAACGCACTGCGCTCGGTGCGCTAGGCATGGAACGGCAACTGGACGCTTACTGCACCCACCTGCGCAGTGAGCGCCAAGTGTCGCCTCATACGCTTGAAGCCTACCGCCGTGACCTGGGCAAGGTGTTGGCGTTTTGCAATAAAGAATCAATCTGCAGTTGGTCAGCACTGGATATCCAGCGCCTGCGCCAGTTGGTGTCCCGCCTGCATCAGCAAGGGCAGTCTTCACCCAGCATTGCGCGGCTGCTGTCGGCAGTGCGCGGGCTTTATCATTACCTCAACCGCGAAGGCCTGTGCGACCACGACCCGGCCAATGGTCTGGCACCGCCCAAGGGTGAACGCCGCCTGCCCAAAACCCTCGACACCGATCGTGCCCTGCAATTGCTGGAAGGCGCGGTGGAGGAGGATTTTCTGGCATTGCGTGATCAGGCCATTCTGGAGTTGTTTTACTCCTCCGGGCTGCGCTTGTCGGAGCTGACCGGTCTGAATATGGATCAACTGGATTTGGCTGACGGGCTGGTGCAAGTGTTGGGCAAGGGCAGCAAGACGCGTGTGCTGCCGGTCGGTAAAAAGGCCCGCGAGGCCTTGCAGGCCTGGTTACCCCTGCGGGCCTTGGCCAACCCGCAAGACGACGCGGTGTTTATCAGCCAGCGTGGTCGACGGCTTGGGCCGCGCGCGATTCAAATGCGGGTCAAGGCTGCGGGTGAGCGTGAGTTGGGACAAAACCTGCACCCGCACATGCTGCGCCACTCCTTTGCCAGCCATTTGCTAGAGTCCTCTCAGGATTTGCGGGCGGTGCAAGAACTGCTCGGGCATTCGGACATCAAAACGACGCAGATCTATACCCATCTGGACTTCCAGCATCTGGCTTCGGTCTACGACAGCGCCCACCCGCGGGCCAAACGCAGTAAGGGCAGTGAATGACAATTGAACTGGTTACCTTCGATCTTGACGACACCTTGTGGCACACCGCGCCGGTCATCGTGCGGGCCGAGACGGTATTGGGCGAGTGGCTAGCAGTACATGCACCAAAGTTGGGCGTTTTTGAGGTTGCGCACTTTCAAACCTTGCGCGAGCGGGTTTTGGGCGCGCAGCCGCAGTTAGAGCACCGAATCAGTGCGCTGCGCCGTCGGGTGTTGTTTCACGCGTTGCACGACGCGGGTTACCCGCAGGCGGATGCGCACACGTTGGCAGATCACGCTTTCGAGGTCTTCCTTGAGGCGCGGCATGCGCTTGAGGTGTTCGCCCAAGTTGAACCGACCTTGAGCGTGTTGGCCCGTGATTACGCGTTGGGCGTGGTCACCAATGGCAATGCGGACGTACGCCGCATTGGCCTGGGGCACCACTTTAAATTTGTGCTCTGTGCCGAGGACATTGGCATTGCCAAGCCCGATGCGCGGTTGTTCCATGAAGCATTGTCGCGAGGCGGCGTGCCAGCCCATGCGGCCGTGCACGTGGGTGATCACCCGGGCGATGATATTGCCGGTGCGCAGCAGGCAGGTTTGCGCGCGGTGTGGTTCAACCCTGGCGGCAAGTCGTGGGACGGTGATAAGCGCCCGGATGCCGAAATTGGCTGTTTGAGCGAGTTGGCACAGGTGCTCAAGCACCTTAAGTGAACGCCTTGCAGGGCTTTTGGCGTAGCGCGTCAGTGGCTACATGTCAGGTGCCCGCCAGGAAACGCTTCTCGCGCTCACAAAAAAGCCCGCAGCGACGGCGGGCTTTTTTCAAGCAAGCATCACACCCTTAGATAGGGCGGCTGCCGTACTTGTTATCAGGCTTCTTGGGTGGGTCTGCCACCACATTGGCCTCAACTTCCTGCACTTTGCCACCACGGGAAAGAAACTCCTCCATGGCGCGAGCCAGAGCATCACGCTCTTTATTCTTGGCTTCTACGCTGGGCAGGTCATCAACGGACACCGCAGCCTTGGATTTACCCTTGGCGACCGGAGCCGGTGCATCTTCGCCACCGTCGTCGTCAGCCACGTCATCCGCAGCAGCTTCCAGACCTTCTTCGGTTTCGTCTTCGTCACCTACTTCGAGGTCATCATTTTCCAGATCATCGTCGCTCATGTTCTACCCCATGACTTACGTAAAGCAGATTAGTTATAGACCAGCTACGGCCACTGTCGACTGCCGCTGGTGAAAAAGTAGCCCTGGATTACCCGTGGCTTACGCCTCGACGCCTTTGACGGCGGTAGGACTTTACAAGTGCCGTTGTAAGCATGGCGCTCGTTATATAAACACCTTGCCAAGTGCCCAATTAATAGCTTGCAACACTGGCCTTGAAGGCATGTGGAGATGCTCCGTGCCTTCGTCGTTCTTGGGGCGTTTTACTTCGCCCTTCGGCGCGCATTCTAGCGTGCTCAAGGAAAAAGCAAAGCAGCTAATAGTCGAGTTGTGCTGTAAGTCTTCGTCGCTTATTTCATCGTAGAACTGATCTCTCCTTAAAGGTGTAGGAAAAATCATTCTATTGGTGCGAATAGCGCCACATTCCAGGCAAAAAAATACCCGGCAAGCCGGGTATTTTTTCAAAGATTTTTTACAAGTTGTAGCCACGCTCGTTGTGTTGCGCGAGGTCGAGGCCGACCGCCTCTTCTTCTTCTGTCACGCGCAGACCCATCACGGCATCCAGCACTTTGAGAATGACGAAGGTGACGATTGCGGTGTAGACCACAGTGAAGGCGACGCCTTTGCACTGGATCCAGACTTGGGCCGCGATGTCGGTCACGGCGCCGAAGCCGCCCAGTGCGGGTGCTGCGAATACACCCGTGAGGATCGCGCCGACAATACCGCCCACACCGTGAACACCAAAGGCGTCCAGCGAATCGTCATAACCCAGTTTGCGTTTGAGGCTGGTGGCGCAGAAAAAGCAGATCACACCGGAGGCCAGGCCGATCACGATTGAACCCATTGGGCCGACAGTGCCCGCCGCCGGGGTGATGGCCACAAGACCCGCGACCACGCCTGACGCGATGCCCAGTGCGCTTGGCTTGCCGTGGGTGATCCATTCGGCAAACATCCAGCCCAGTGCGGCAGCGGCGGTGGCGATTTGGGTCACGAGCATTGCCATGCCCGCCGTGCCGTTCGCTGCGGCAGCCGAGCCTGCGTTGAAGCCGAACCAGCCGATCCACAGCATTGCCGCGCCGACCAGGGTGTAACCGAGGTTATGCGGCGCCATTGGGGTGGTCGGGTAGCCTTTACGCTTGCCCAGCACGATGCACGCCACAAGGCCGGCAACACCTGCGTTGATGTGCACCACCGTGCCGCCCGCGAAATCGAGTACACCCCAGTCCCACATCAGGCCGCCGTTGCCGCTCCACACCATGTGTGCGATGGGCGCATACACCAGAGTGAACCACACACCCATGAAAATCAGCATGGCCGAGAACTTCATGCGCTCAGCAAACGCCCCGACGATCAGCGCTGGCGTGATGATGGCGAATGTCATCTGGAAGGTGATAAACACGGCTTCGGGAAACAGTGCGGTGGGCGAGGTCAGGCTGGCCGGTGTGACACCCGCGAGGAAGGCTTTGCCGAACCCGCCGATGAACGAGTTGAAGTTGGTGACGCCCTGCTCCATACCGGTGGTGTCGAACGTGATGCTGTAGCCATAAATGACCCACAGGATGCTGATCAGGCCGGTAATGGCGAAGCACTGCATCATCACAGAAAGAAGGTTTTTGGAGCGCACCATGCCGCCGTAGAACAGCGCCAGGCCGGGAATGGTCATAAACAGCACCAAAGCCGTTGCAGTCAGCATCCAGGCGGTGTCGCCGGAGTTGAGGGCTGGCGCAGCCACTTCGTCTGCCGCCATGGCCAGGCCAGGCATTACGACAGACAGCAGGGCTGCGAGCCCTGCGAATTTACGCAGAGTCATAGTGTTTTCTCCTGGGGCGTTGGGTTTGGCGGCTTAGATGGCGTCGGTATCGGTTTCGCCGGTACGGATGCGGATAGCCTGTTCCAGATTGACCACGAAAATCTTGCCATCACCGATCTTGCCGGTGTTGGCAGCCTTGGTTATCGCCTCGATAACCCGGTCAAGATCTTTGTCGTCGATGGCGACATCAATCTTCACCTTTGGCAGAAAATCGACCACGTACTCCGCGCCACGGTACAGCTCGGTGTGGCCTTTCTGCCGGCCGAAGCCTTTGACCTCAGTAACGGTAATGCCCTGCACGCCGATCTCGGACAGCGACTCGCGCACGTCGTCTAACTTGAACGGTTTGATAATGGCGGTGACTAGCTTCATGAAACTTCTCCCGAATTGGTGGACTTGCCCCAGGAAAACAAACCCGGGCCAAGTCTAAGCGCAGTGTCTGGCTTTGTAACGCGCCGTCAGCCTTCTTCAGGCCGCACTGCGCGAGTTAATCGCTGGCGACGAAAACATGCCTTGAACCACCTGGCGCACTGCCTTCGTCACAGCGACTGCATCAGTGCATGAGTCATAGGCGACTAAGCAGAAACCTTGCCATGTCTGGAAATTTCAGCAATTACAGGTGGTTATCGACACAAGGTGGCGTTTGGCCTGTTTGCAGGCGGGTTTTGCGCACAAAAACAGTGCGCGTGCGGCGCGGCCAGTGCTCAAAACTGTGCAGCGGCCCCTGCACCGTGAGCGTCGAACCCCCGTGATACACTCGCCGCCATCAGTTTTAAGGACCTTACCCATGCTCGCGCCCAAAGATTTTCTCGATGCCCTGAGTGGCCATGCATCACGTTTATTCAGCGGCGACACCGCGCTGCCGCGCAACGAAATCGAAAGCCAGTTCAAAGCGCTGCTGCAAAGTGGCTTCAGCAAACTCGACTTGGTAAGCCGTGAAGAATTTGACAGCCAAATGGTTGTCCTGGCCCGTACTCGGGCGCGTCTTGAAAGCCTGGAAGCGAAAGTCGCAGCGCTGGAAGCCCGCTTGCTGCCACCCGCGCAGTAACACCCAAGCGCAGGGTTGGATGCAATCCTTGCGCGCCGCACGCTCTAGGCCCTGCGTATTGAGAACGGTGACGCCCGTCCCTGTTCTCAAGCAGGTCGGCCCAGAGTCAGGACAAAGCCAGTAGCGTTTGCCTGCCATACGACCCGGAACCGTCGTGGAGCCCTTGGGTACACAGAATTAAACCGCAAGGGACACGCTCCCATTGCCGCGGCCTCCTGTGAACCCATTCAGAGCAAACCATGACTATCACTCCCGTGCACTTTCGCCCCTCATCTCAGTTGCCAGAACATTCGGTTCTTAAAGGCCCTGAGATAAGCAAGCCAAGTGCTCGCGAGGTCAAGGGGGCCTTGCCAGCTTCGCAACAAACCACGTTTGGCAGCACGCGAAAACGGGCCGATAACCGTAACGCTGAGCTGGATTCCAACAGCCGGCGCCCGACAGATCCAACCCGAAACCGTAGTGCTCTGGAGTCTGAGGAGGCTGAACCTCAATGGACTTTGATCCGTAAACCCCGCGCGGTCGATTCCCAGAGTGCTGCGCCAGCCACGCCGGGCAACCTGCGAAAGAGCGGCGACAGCCAGATGGCTCTGCGTGTTGCACAAGCATTGCGCCTGGGTGAAAGCACGGGAAGTGTTCCAGAACGTATGGAAAATATTGTACCGACTTCAACATTTGGTCAGTGGTGGGCACATTTGCATGAGGGCATGCAGTCACCGTTTTTTCTGCATTGGGCCGCCACAAAGAAGCTGGATCTGTCAAAACCTGTTCAATTTTGTGCCAACGCCGAACCGCCTCAACGGGATTACTTAACAGGCATGGTTGGCGGTAAGCGCACGCTATTTTTAGCCTCGGACCGTGACAATCGATGGGCCCTCGACCCCATCATGCAAGCCGCCAGGATTATCAGTCCGACGGTGGGTACGACGAATCTGTTTGAGTCACCCACTCGCAGTACGTCAGCGCCCTACAAGGTGGTGGCTAATTTTTATGGTGAAAGGATTGACCCCCAATCCCGGGAGGACATGGGGTATCGCGCGACACGTCTTGAACAGGCCAACGCTTTTGTGAACCTCCCGCCCACGGACCCCATGCGCTCTAGTGCGGCGCGATCCGAAGAGGCGCTTCAAGAGACACGGAACAAACTGATAGAAAACCACGACACGCACCAACTCATCGTTCAATTAACGGACATTCTCCAGCGAAGTAAAGAGCGTGCCATTGTGTTCAAACGGCGCGTGGAATTGCCGGTTAGTGACAGTGAACACATACAACCGGCGCAGCTTGAAAATAAGCTTTCGCAAGCCATTACCAGCGACGTCAGCAGCGCGAGCCTCACCCTGCACCCCCAATCCCCTTGGCGCGCGTTGTATCCAGACTCAACCACGAAGCTGGGCACATTTATTTCTGAAAATGGTTGGTTAGCGCCCAACAGTGATGATGCCCTGACCAGCCTTGTTCAAGCCGTGACCCAGCCCGCACTCGCTACACCGCCACAAGGTAATCTTGGCGGCGCGTTGTCCTGGCCCATGCCGTTGAGCGACGCAGATCAAAGCAGCGTTCTGGACGCCATCACCCAGAACGGTCTGGGTATCGGGGGGCTGCCGAGCGATAAAAAAGGTGTGCTGAACTATCTGGCGCACAACCTGAAACTGACGCAAGAGGAGCGTCAAAATCCTCGCGCGGCCCTCCAGGCTCTTTTGGCCACGCCCAAGGCTCAGGCGCTTGGGTTGGCCCTTGAAAGAAAATTCAAAGGCTTCAGTAACCCGGACAGTATTAAAGACTGGACGCTGGCGGCCTTGGGCGCCTCCCTTGATCAGCCCAACGTCGCAACAAGCAGGTTGAACCGTGTTCGAACGCGCGTGGCCGGTTTTAATCTGGCGCGTCAGGGGCATTGGGGCAAACCGGCGGCAACGGTTGTCAAAGGTCTGATTAGCCACCTGATTGCCAACAGGTCTATCAGCGCTGCCATGGCGCCCGCTGCCGCGCATTTGTTGCTGTCACGCAGGGCGCCGGAGTTTTTGGTCAAGGACATTCCTGCCCAGGTAACTTATGGGTCTCATGCCTGGATGAACTTGACCACTGCCGTTGCACGTATCGAGGCCCAGGCGCCAGGCGCATCGGCCCTCATGACATTTTCCCAAGTGTTAGCCCGTGCCACTACGAGCCCGATCACTGTTCGAGAACAACGGATGGATTACGCGGCGCAGCGTGATGCACTCGTTGACTGGGGTGTGGTCAACGGTTTAATGCCCGTAAGGGCTGATGATGGGTATACCGACGCCCATATGAGTACTGTTTCTCAGGCCTTCAGCCATCAGATGGCAGAATTAAGTGCTGCGTCCAGGGCGTATTCAACGCCACTGCCCGACCGTAAAGAAATGGCGTTAAAAGTGTTGAAGCAAGCGTTCGGTGACAGCGTGCCGTTTGAAAAAAAATGCATTACGGTTTCCCCCCCGAATCGTGATTATCCTGGCCCTTACTCGGTCGTAGATCTGTATTTACAAGAAAATTTCCATGCCAAGAATTGGTCGAGCTCCAGTCAAGACGTTCCCCTCAATACGATCAAACGCGACAGTTCCAAACTGATTAATTTCAATAAATATTTCTCATCACATTTGGCCACTTTTTTCACCGCGATGGAAAAAGCAATTGCTGTGCACGTTAAACACTTGATAAGCAACTTGCCTTTGGAGGATCGGAAAAATATTGAGGCTGGAAAAGTAACGGTTCTTAAAGAATCCACGGTCAGTACCACACGGGGAGGGTGGGGGGTTGAAGACATCCCGGTGCCGCAAACATTGCTCCTTAAAACAGAGCGCAATGGTGTTATCAATACGTATGAAATAAATGTGCAGAAGAACACAGTCGTTAAACGCAACGAGTTAAATACCGTGCCGTTAGGCGCGCAATTCTCCAGCCTTAGCCATGGCCGTGTCAGTGGCCGGTTGCGCACATCGCCTACCTTGAACACCGTTGTACCTTCGGGTACTTGGGCCGCGAAGATAACCGATGAAAAGAAAGACATAACGCTCGTCAATACTTATGCCAGTGAGCGCACGCGGTACATCGCGGCTGCCATGGTAGACGATGTAGGCATCAGGCGCCTGGCGGCCGAAGCCCGGGGACTTACCACGTTTGAATCCGAAGTACCGCTCTACAAAAAAGTGAACGAGTTCTTTCTGAGCCTGATCCCGCTGCGATCCGCCATCATTAACTTTAGTGAAGGCAATATTGGGGAGGGTGTCATTGATTTAACGCTGGACGTCTTCTGTTTTGCCTTTGGATTGGGCGTGGCGGCTAAAGGTACGAAGGCGTTTCATATGGGCCTCTCCACTACCAGTAAGGTGGCGCACGGTGTCAGAACCCTCGGTCGCGCTGCCGCAGGTACGCTTAACCCGTTGAGTGGGGTCGATGATCTGGCGCGCGGGATGATATTAGGGGGCAGTAAAGCGTTCAGGGCGATGGGCCATGGCATGCATCAACTGCGCGGGGTCGACCTCGCCTCATCTATACGAAAACCTGGCATTGCCCAGGGGGTCTGCAAGGCGTTCAGCGCGGGTGATGAGATCAAGCTATTGGCCAAACTGGACGACACAAGCGGCTTTTGGTATGCCCTTGATCCCTACACAAAAAAGCCATATGGCCGCCCACTTGAAACCTTCAAAGCCGCTGCACTCTCTCGTGATGCCCTTAAAGAAAACATCGATATTTTATATAAGAGCTTTGGGCGCGAACCACGGTTGGATATTTGCTATGCGACCGCACTGCACATTGCGCAAGCAGATAAAAAAATCACACACACAGTGTTTAATTCATTGATCAATCAAACGAAGAATGGCGCGTCTGCCGATTTTTATCGAAAGATGAACATTAATACTGACACCCTAAAGGACACTTTCCGCCTGACCGATGTCAATGAGTCCGGCCTCCTCTCGTTCGTCAGTAAAAATGGATACAACAAAGATAAGGTCACGCACATGGCCTATCTTCACAAAGCCAGTGACAACCAGACGTACTTGTATCATTCCAATTCACATCAGTTGGACCGCTTTCTGGGTGGCATCGAAAACCTCCCTGCAACGGCCGGTAAAGCCAATGTGTATGCACTTGATGCGCAAAGACAACGGGGGCTGCAACAATTCATGGACGACGGTCTAGGCTCCATGGTCGCCTTCACTCCCGCGAGCACCCTCAATTCGCAGGTCATGGCAACAACGGTTTAGGCACCGTTGAAGTCTGGTGAGGTGTTCACATTCGGTATTCATTCAAATGCTCACCCAGCGCTTCAAGGCGCGCAGGATGTGTTTTTTGCGCACTCAAGGAATGAGTCATGTCTCTGGCAATTGTTCACAGCCGCGCCCAAGTGGGCGTCGAAGCACCCGTTGTGACAGTTGAAGCGCATTTGGCCAATGGATTACCGGCGCTGACCTTGGTCGGGCTGCCAGAAACAGCCGTCAAGGAAAGCAAAGACCGAGTGCGCAGCGCGATCCTCAATTCTGGCTTTGAATTCCCGGCCCGTCGTATCACCTTAAATCTGGCGCCCGCCGACCTGCCCAAGGACGGCGGGCGTTTTGATTTGGCCATCGCATTGGGCATTTTGGCCGCCAGCGGGCAGTTGCCAGCGGGTGCGTTGGAGCACGTTGAAGTGTTGGGGGAGCTGGCGTTATCCGGCGCGATTCGCCCGGTGCAAGGCGTATTACCGGCGGCATTGGCGGCGCGGGCCGCTGGACGCGCCTTGGTGGTGCCGCTCATCAACGCCGAGGAAGCGTGCATGGCCTGCGGGTTGACGGTGATTGCGGTGGAGCATTTGTTGCAAGTGGTGGCGCATTTTGCGGGTCGTGCAGTGATGGCGCCTTACGCGGCCAGCGGTCTGTTGCACGAGAGCCAACCCTACCCGGACTTGAGCGACGTGCAAGGCCAACTGTCAGCCAAACGCGCGTTGTTGGTGGCGGCGGCGGGCAGTCATAACCTGCTGTTCACAGGCCCGCCTGGCACCGGCAAAACGTTATTGGCCAGTCGCCTGCCTGGCTTACTCCCGCCGCTGGTTGAACACGAAGCACTGGAGGTGGCGGCCATACAGTCGGTGGCCAGTCATATGCCTTTGAGGCGTTGGCCGCAGCGCCCGTTTCGCCAACCCCACCATTCCGCTTCCGGGCCTGCGCTGGTGGGGGGCGGGTCCAAACCGCAGCCCGGAGAGATCACGCTGGCTCACCACGGGGTGCTGTTCCTTGATGAACTGCCCGAATTCGATCGCAAAGTACTCGAAGTGTTAAGAGAACCGATGGAGTCGGGTTTTATCGTGATAGCCCGCGCGCGGGATCGCATGCGCTTCCCGGCCCGTTTTCAACTGGTGGCGGCCATGAACCCGTGCCCCTGTGGCTACCTTGGCGAACCTAGCGGCCGCTGCCGTTGCACGCCGGAGCAAATCCAGCGCTATCGCAACAAACTCTCCGGCCCCTTGCTCGATCGCATTGACCTGCACCTGACCGTGGCACGAGAAACCACCTTGCTCAACCCTCTGGCGCAAACCGGTGACAACACCGCCACGGCGGCGGTACGGGTCGCCTTGGCGCGTGAGCGTCAATTGCAGCGTCAGGGCTGCGCCAATGCCTTTCTCGATTTGCCCGGTGTACGCAGCCATTGCCAATTGAGCGCGGTCGACAACACCTGGCTGGAAAACGCCTGTGAACGGATGACGTTGTCGTTACGTGCGGCACACCGCTTACTGAAAGTGGCGCGCACCCTGGCGGACCTGGAAGGTGATGGAGACATCGCACGGCAGCACTTGGCGGAGGCATTGCAGTATCGACCATCGAGTGGCTGAAGGACTGGTCTGCGGTTACGTGCGTTGGGTATGTGCTGGTAAGTAGCGGATTTATACGGCGCGACAAAGGGTGCGCGTAGTAACAAATCAGCTTTATCGGATGGGGTGTAGGAAGGCGTTAGCGCAGTAGACACAGTGGCGGGCGGCAGCTGTTCACTGTTCTATACCGGGATGGTTGTGGGGGTGTATCCCTGAGTTTTAATCATTGAAGTCCTTATGTTGAAAGCGATCTATGTTGTCGTGCTCGGGGTGTGTCTGAGCGGTGGGTGGTTATATATGCCCCGGTTGCGCGGGTCACGCCTGAATAACGCCACGGTGTCCGGTTTGCGAACAAGCCTGAGCAGGCCATAGGCAGATAAACCCTTGTCCGTAGCGGCATACAGGAGGTCGCCTTTTGCAGGGTCCCTAAAAATAGACGCGTATATGTCGCGTATAGGCCCTTAGTCATCGGTGCCACAGGGCCGTTTTACATATTTGATCCGCCCTCAAAGACATTGTTTAAACCATGGCTGATAAACAGTCCGGCGAGGGGGGTGGCGACACCCTACGAACCCCACCCACCACCGTTACCCCATTCGCTGCGTAAAAAGCCATCTTCTCCTCGCTCTTGAATGGAGATCGCAGTCTATGAGCACGTATCGCGGCAGTTTGTAGGGGTTTCTGAATTCTTCAGGTTCATTCGGCACTGTCCTGCCCTGCAGCACGCACCTGTCGCGCCACAAAAATGACACCCATCAGCTAATGGCTAATTGACGCCGATGTCTATTAGCCATTACTGTCGCACGCTCATCAGGGAAGCGGTTCGGGCATAAGTCCGGGTTTAACCGCGCGAACTTAAAAAACGGAGCACGGATGCGCGGCGCACTTCTACGCAGTGGCAAAAGCGGTGATTTCACAGCCCTTGGCGAAACCGGACAACCGGTTTACCGGGCCGCACTGCAATTGCGTGAAGCCATTGCGCGCAATAATCCTGAGATGGCCCAGCATCTGGCCATTGCGCAAAGTGATGAGCAGGGCAATAACATTGACTGGTACAGCGAGCTGCCAGGCGATGTGATCCCCTGGTGCAGTGCCACCCCGCAAGAGCGGGCCAACGCGCTCGCTGAGCTGGAAAAACTCCAGACCTATCTCAACCAGTTGAGCGCCACTTACCTGGCCCCCAACCCTAACGGTAAGCCGTCGGTCGACCGCACCGTCTTCGGCAAATTGCTGGCACACGTGCTGCCCTTCCCGGATGAAAACTACGTTTACCTGGTCAACGGCAAACCGGTCCTGACGTTCTGGGGCTTTCGCCGCCCGGGCGCCGATCACAACGCAGACCCGCTGCATTGCCTGCGCCCACAACCCGCGCCCGTGACCCCCGCGCCAGTCATCGCGCCAATTGCCGAGCCGGTGCCGCCTGCGCCTGTGCCTGCACCATTGCCGGTGGTTGCGCGCCCTTGGTGGCGCCGTTGGTGGTGGCTGTTGCTGCTGCTTTTACTGCTGCTGTTGCTGTTGTTCGGCTTGCGCGGTTGTGGGCCACAGTTGGGCTTGACGCTGCCGACCTGGCCCAACGTTGACCCCAAGCCGGATGTGACCGAGCCTTACCCCGATGCCGATTGGCAATTGCCCAACACCGACGGCTCGACGACGGTGCCCGGCAATGGCCAAGGCACGTCGACCACGCAAGTGCCGACTACCGGCACAGGCGCACCCCTGCCACCTGACGCACAGCCGGATCAGACGCCTGCGACTGAGCCACAACCCGAGCCTGATAGCGCGCAGCCACCGGTGCCCGATGAGTCACCTGCGCCGGACGCGGGCGAACAACCCGCCCCAACCCCGCCTGAACCGCCACAGATCCCGCAAGAGCCGCAGCCCGCGCCAGGGCCAACGCCGCAGGTACCGGGCGAGCCGCTGACCATTCCGGCGGACAGCCCCGACGGCCAGGCGGACTTCCTGAACGGGCACTACCGCGCGGGTGCGGGTATTCAAGACAAAAACACCGGCAAGTCACTGCGCCTTGAGTATCAATTCAAGGATGGCAAAGGCGAGGTGATTGTGCGCAAGGCCAATGGCATCAACTGCACCGGCCCGGTGTCCGCCGCCATGCAGAGTGGCAGCCTGGCGATCACCAGCCAGGGCCAGGCGGCGTGCAGCGATGGCAGCAGTTACGACATGCCACAAGTCGATTGCCGTCAGGGTGCGCAGAGCATTGCTGACTGCACCGGCGTTTATGAAGACAAAAAATTCCCCATCTCCATGCGCCAGACGGGCGAATAATGACTGGAAGACTCTGACATGCTGCCTCAAGTTACCCAATTTGAAGACACCGTCATCCTTGTGGGTGACACCGGCATCCAGTTCATGGATTTCGCCCTGCGTCTGGACCCGCGCAAGTTGCCTGCGGGCGACTTTGCGCCGCTGACCAACGGCTTGCTGTGCCGCCTTGAAGAAGGCGAGCGCAATGGCATGACTAGCTACTTTTACGAAAGTGAGCCAGGCAAAACCGTTGAAGCACGCAGCACGCTCAACATCGGCATGGAGGCCAGCCTCAAGCTGTTTGACGGGCTTTGGCTGCCACTGCCGGTGTTCCGTCATCGTCCCCCGTTCAGCTTTGACCAAGGTCCGATCAACTGGTCGCGGATGCGCCTGGTACGGCTGGCCGAGCCGGACATCGATGGCAACACCCATCGCCTGACCGTTGCGTTCGACACCCGCACGCGCACGGAGAAAGAGAACAAGGGCTGCCTCTACCTGGGGCCGATGGACTCCGATGCCAGCTCCGGCGTGTCATTCAAACTGGCCTGCAAACCGCAACAGGCGCGCTGGTTTCTGGACCAGATCTGGGTCAAGGAGTGGCTGCTGGAGGTCTTCAAGGAGGGCCATCCCAAAACTCCGCGCGAGGAGCTGGACAAGGACATCAAGGAGGGCCACCCCGAAGCCCACTACTTGAACCTGCTCAGCCTGTTTATGGAGCCGTGCACCACGCGGGACAGCACCACTCCGGCGCCGCAAGTCAAACTGCCGGAAATGAAAATCGTGGCCAGCCACGGCAGTGGCGTCACGCCGCCGATTCCGGTCGATTTGGTGCTCGATGTGGGCAACTCGCGCACCTGCGGGATCTTGATCGAGAACCACGGCCAGTCCGGCTCCGGGCTTAAAGACAATTACGTGCTTGAGCTGCGGGACTTGATGACCCCCGAGCACGTGTACAACGATGCTTTCGAAAGCCGCGTCGAGTTCGCCCAGGCCGCCTTCGGCAAGGACGAAAGCTCGACCAAAAGTGGTCGCGCCGATGCCTTCCAATGGCCGACGATGGCGCGCGTGGGTCGCGAAGCAGGCCGTCTGGCCAGCCGCCGTCGCGGGACCGAAGGCTCCACCGGGCTGTCCAGCCCCAAGCGCTATCTGTGGGACGAAAACCCCTACGACCACGGCTGGCGTTTCAGTCACGCCTACGTCAAAACCGATAAAGAGCCGTTTGCCACCGCCCCGCCCTTTTCGCTGTTAATCAACGAAACCGGCGATGCGCTGCACAGTTTTGAGTGGATGGAGCTGCCGGTATTCGTCCCGCGCTATTCGCGCAGCTCACTGATGACCTTCATGCTCGCCGAAGTGCTGACGCATGCGCTGATGCAAATCAACAGCCCCGCGCAGCGTTCGCGCCAAGGCCATACCCGTGTGCCGCGTCGCCTGAACAGCATCACCCTGACCGTGCCGCCAGGCATGCCGCAAGCCGAACGCAGCATCCTCGAAAAACGCATGCGCCACGCCATTGGCCTGGTGTGGAAAGCGCTGGGCTGGCAGGTCGACAAAAAAGACCCGTTCGATCAGGACTCGGCCCCGGCCACCACCCCCCTGCCCAACGTGCGCGTGGAGTGGGACGAGGCATCGTGCGGGCAGTTGGTGTACCTCTACACCGAAGTGAACGAAAACTTTGCCGGTCACCCGGAAGAGTTCTTCGATGCCATTTCGCGCCCCGGCAAGACCGACCGTGAACGCATCACGCTGGCCACCATCGACATTGGTGGCGGCACCACAGACCTGGTGATCACCGACTACCGCCTTGACCGTGCTGGCAATGCCACCAGCGGCAGCAACGTGCACATCGTGCCGGAGCAGCGCTTCCGTGACGGCTTCAAGGTGGCGGGCGATGACATCCTGCTGGATGTGATTCAAGACTTCATCCTGCCCAGCTTCGACAGTGCCTTGCTGCACGCCGGGGTTAACGTGCCTGCCTCATTGATGTCGCGTTTGTGCGGCGCCGAGTCGGGCAGCGCGCAAGACCAGGTGCTGCGCCAGCAACTGAACCTGCAAGTGTTCACCCCGCTGGCGCTGGAGCTGTTACGCCGCTACGAGCTGTTCAACCCCGAGTTCGCCGGGGCCGCCACCGACCACACGTACCTGGAGTTGTTGGGCAACGAGACCGTGAGCAGCAACGTGCTGGACTATGTGAACAGCGCCGTGCGCCGTGAGCTGGGGATGCAGACCGATTTCGACCTGCTCAAAACCGCCATCACATTCGACCTGCAAGCCCTGCATGTGGCGTTCACCAGTGGGCGCATCAACATCACCAAAATCTTGTCCGGGCTGTGCGAAGTCATCGCCCATTACCCGTGCGACATGCTGCTGCTGACCGGGCGCCCTTCGCGTTTGCCGGGTATTCAGGCGTTTATCCGCAAAATGCTGCCGCTGCCGCCAGGGCGCATTCTGGCGTTGCAAAACTACCGCACCGGCAACTGGTACCCGTTCCATAAAAACGGCTTGATCGACGACCCGAAAAGCACCGCTTCGGTGGGCGCCATGCTGTGCCTGCTGTGCGCCAACCACAGCGTGCCGAACTTCTATTTCCGCACCTCGGCGCTCAAGCCGTACTCGACCATCAAGCACATCGGCAAGATCGACCAGGCCAACATCATCATCGACTCGGACGTGCTGTACCGCGACCTGACCTCGGACAACGGCCGCATCGTGCTGCCTGAAATCGGCGAAGGGCTGGACGCCCGCCCACCGGCGCTGCAAATGCGCGGTGACATGCGCCTGGGCTTTCGCCAGTTGGCCGCCGAGCGTTGGTCTGCCACACCGTTGTACACCTTGAACTTCACCCCGCAGGGGCGTCAGCGCTTTACCGAAGCCAAGTCTGAGAACAACGAAATGCCCGTGGTCAACGTGTACTTCAAGGTCCTCGAAGCCACCGAGAAGATGAAGCGCCAAGGGCAACTGAGCGACCTGCTGGTGATCGATCAGGTGGAGTCCAACACGGACAAAACCTTCAGCAAAAAAGACCTCTCGCTGCAACTCAACACCACCTTGGTCGAGGGCTTGAGCGGCAACAAATATTGGCTGGACAGCGGGAGCGTAAAACGCAAATGAGCAACCAGACCCCAGAACAAATCGCCCTCACCCACGGCTGGAACGCTGTCTACGACGGTGCCGGTCAGGCCCTTGAGTGGGTCGACAAAACCCGCGTCACCGCGCCCAAGCTGGAGCGCGATGCCTACGACTTGAAGCTGGGTTTGTATCAGGCGCGCAACCTGGCCCGCAACCTGGGGCGCGTGGCAGGCACACCGATGACCACCGGTTTCTTCGGCCTGTCGCAAGCGGGCAAGTCGTACCTGATTTCGGCGCTGGCAGCCGGTGCCAATGGCGCACTCGAAACTAAGTTCGGTGAAGAGCGCCTGGACTTCATTCAAGACATCAACCCCAGTGGCGGCGGTACCGAAGCCACGGGTCTGGTGACGCGTTTCAGCCGTTTGGCCAAGCCCAGTGAAGACTCCGCTTACCCGGTTGAGCTCAAGTTGTTCCGTGAAGTCGAGCTGGCCAAGATCTTTGGCAATACCTGGTTCAAGGACTTCGATCAGGAAAAAATCGCCTTCGAGATCGACGAGGCGATGGTGCGCCAGGTGTTGCAGCCTTTTGAAGGCCGTGAGTCAGGCCCGGTTCAGTCGGGTTTCAGCGCCGAAGACGTCGTCTCGCTGATGGATTACCTGAACCAGAGTTTTGAAAAATCACTGAAGATTCTGACTCACCACTATTGGCCCAAAGTGATCGAACTGGCGCCGCGCCTGACGGCACAAGAGCGCGGCGAAGTGTTCTCGATCCTGTGGGGCAAGCAAGACGGCCTGACCCAGGTTTACCAACAGTTGGGCGCCTCGCTCAATCGCTTGGGCATGCCCGACACCGTGTTCGCGCCGCTGTCGGTGCTGGCCGAGCGGGTCGGCACCGAATACGACCGCCGCAACAGCATCATGAACGTCGACATTCTGGAGCGTTATGGCTCGGCCATTGACGTGCCCGTGTCGGTGCGCCCGTGGATCGACGGCAAATTGCACAACGCCAGCAGCATTTCACTGGTGCAATTGGCGGCGCTGACGGCCGAAATGACCTTCCGCCTGATCGAAGTGCCCGCTGCCCAGATCGTTGAACAAATGGACCTGCTGGACTTCCCCGGTTATCGCGGGCGGTTGAACGTGACGTCCATCGCCAAAGAAAGCGGTCAGACCAACTCCATCTCCCAGTTGATCCGTCGCGGCAAGGTGGCGTACTTGTTCGAGCGTTATGTCGAAGATCAGGAAATGAACGCGTTGGTGATCTGCACCAACAGCACCAAGCAGAGCGACGTCAACGATGTCGGCCCGGTGCTGACGCGCTGGATCAACGCCACGCAGGGCGACACTCCGCAAGAACGCGGTGGCCGTGCCACGGGCCTGATCTGGACCCTGACCATGTTCGACCTGTGCATCTCCCAGTCGCTGAACAAGCAGTCGCGACTGGCGCTGGAGGAAGAGTGGGACGGCATGATGACGCGCACCATGCTGGAGCGCTTCAAGGACTACCCGTGGATGTCGAACTGGCAAGCTTCGCAGCCGTTCAACAACACGTATCTGGTGCGCAAGCCGCGTCATCAGACGGCCTTTATCGGGCGCACCGAGGGCAGCGAAACTCACTTCACCGACGACAGCCACGACACGCTGGAGATGATGGCCAGCACCTTTGTCGAGCGGCCCACGGTCAAGAAACACATCAAGGATGCGCAGCAGGCATGGGATGCCATGCTCACTCTGGACGATGGCGGTATCACCCGTTTCAGCGAGAGCTTCACGGCGCTGGCCAGCGTGGACTTCAAGCTCAAGCGCATCCGCGAACAGCTCGATAAAGTCTTGAACGGCAAAGCCAAAAACACCTTGAGCAGCCTGTACGTGGCAGATGGCGCCGACATGGTGGCGATCAAACGTGCGCAGGCGCAGATGATTCTGGGCCAGCTCAAGCGCCGGGGTTCGGCGTTGGGCGAGTTGATCAATGCGTTGCAACTGCCCAGCGAGGAGATTCGCGAGCTGTACCTCAACGGCGTGTACGAAGAAGACACCGACGCCGCGCCCGGTGACACCGCGCAGGATGGCACCCAGCAGTCCATCGTTTATGCCTCCAGCAACGAATTCGATTTTGGCAATGACTTTGGCGACTTGTCGCTGGACTTCGATACGGCGCCCAGCGCGCCGGTACAAGCCACCACTGCGGCCCCGGCGCTGCAAAGCAATGAGCACAAGTTTGCCCGTGCGGTGTTTCGCAACTGGGTGACCTACCTGCGGGCAGTGCCTGAGCGCGACGGCCTGATGCGCGCGCTGGAGCTGGATAAAGCGTCGATTGAGGCGCTGATTCAAGAGTTGATCGTCAGTGGCGATCGCCTGGGCCTGCAAGACCAGTTGATCAGCGTCGTGCTCAAGCGCGCGCAAAGCGGCTCGCGCCGCGACCAAATGGTTGAACGCCAGGTGCTCGAAGTGCAGCGCGTGCTCAGCGACTTTGTGGCGTGGTTCGGCTACACCGCCGCGCCGGTCGAGATGCGGCCAAAAAGCCATACAGGCAACCGTGAAGCGCTGTTTTCGTTCTACGGCGACGTCGCCCGCGATGCCTTGCCGCAACTGCCGGCGCAGCCGATCAATCAGGCGCAGCAGTTCCTCGGCGATTGGTTGTCCAGTGTGGCGTACATCACCATGGACAACGCCAGCCACGGCACCGGCAGCGAAATTACCCCTGAACAAAATGAACGCCTGGGCCACGTGCTCAGCGCGTTTGAAGCGAGATAAGACATGTCAATTTTCGTCGAGCTGGTCACCCTGCAACCCCACATTGCCGGTCAGGGATGCCTGATCGTCAAGAACTGGACCGGTGGCCACGAGCGTCTGGAGTTCTCTATCCAGCGCAATCAGGACGGCTACTTCCTGCAAGGCGACCAGCACTGGAGTAACAGCCAGTACTGGTTCAAGGTCGCGCATTTCAGCGCCGCCGCCAACGGCGACGAGCTGGAAACCGTGGTCGGCCCGCAGTTGGTCGACCCGTTGCTCGACGTGGGCGGCATGGCCACGTTTCGTATTGTCTTGCGCGAGCAAGGCGGCGAGGGGCATACCGAAGTCGGCATGTTAAGCCCTGCGCCCAACCTGCAATCGTCCGTCGCAGCCAGTGATGAAAAACAGGTTACGCACGAAGACACCGGTCAGTTGAAAACGCCGGTGTCGCCACCGGCAGTGGTTGCACCAGAACCCGAGCCAGAACCTGAACCTGAGCCTGAGCCAGTCCCTGAACCGGTCGTGGAGCCCGTGGCGCCTGAACCTGTGCCAGCGCCACCCCCTGAGCCCGCGGCTGCCAAAAAGAAAGGCTGGCTGATTGCATTGATCATCGCCGTGCTGGTGCTGGCGGCGATCGCCGTGGGTGCCTGGTTTTGGCTGAACAAAACGCCGGCAGTGGATGCTCCGGCGGGCGACACAACACAGATGCCAGAACCCAAGCCCGAGCCGCCTGCCGATAACCAGGCCTGCACCCTGGACAGCATGACTACTCTGCCTGAGCTGGCCTTCGTGCAGGCATGCATCAAAAAAGCACCGGGCAGCGCCGAACTGCTGGAAATCATCAACGTGGCCAAAGCCAACAACCACTGTGGCGTGGCCCAGCGTTTGTACGCCAACCGTGCGCAAGCGGGCGACCTGCAAATCGCCGATGCGTATGCCCACGAATACGACCCGAAATTCCATCAGGCCAGCACCTGTTTCGCTGAGCCGGACAAAGCCACCGCCGCGTACTGGTACGAAACCATCCTCACCCAAGAGCCTGAGAATGCCGAAGCCAAGGCCCGTTTTGAGGAATTGAAACCATGAGCCGTTTTGCTCTGGCCGCCAGCGCGGTGCTCGCCTTGTGCATTGGCAGCTCGCTGGTCCACGCCGACGACAAGCCGCTGATTCAGGAAGGCAAGAAAACCCTGTTTCAACGCGTCCTGACCACGCCCGGTTGCACACTCAGCAGCAGCGCCGGTGGCGAACCCGGCGCCGCGCAGCCCACCTTCAGCCGCTTTTACGTGTACGAGCGGGCGCAGGCAGCGAATGCGCAATGGCTCAAAGTCGGCCCTGACAGCTACGGCAAAACCATCGGCTGGCTACCGGCCAGTTGCACCACCGACTGGAAGATGCAGCTCACACTGGCCTTCACCAACCCGGCCAACCGCGACCGGCTGATGTTCTTCAAAGACCGCGCCACCCTCGAAGGCATCCTTGATGCCCCGGACCCGGTGAGCCAGGTCGCCCCGCTGCGCGCCAAGCTCAAGCAAGGCACGCTGGCGCCGGGTGTGTTGGCGCAAGAGCCGGAATACTTCGTCGACCTGCACAAGCAGTTCTACCTGCTGCCGGTGCTCAGCGGCGAAGAAGTCATGACCGAAGAAGGCTTTCGCACCCGCCTGCTCAACGTGGCCTCGGTGAGTAAAGCCGAAGATAAGCCGGTGCAGGCCGGCGCAGCCAATGCGCCCGATGCCGGCGCGGTGAAAACCAGTCAGTTGAAGGAATTCAGCGCGGCGGTGGTGTTCGTCATCGACTCCACCATCTCGATGGACCCGTACATCGACCGCACCCGCGAAGCGATTCGCAAGGTCTACAAGCAGATCGAAAGCGAGAACCTGGGCAATCAGGTCAAGTTCGGTCTGGTCGCGTTTCGCTCCAACACCCAGGCGGTGCCGGGGCTTGAGTACGTGACCAAAATGTACGCAGACCCGAACAAGGTCACGGGCAGTGACGACTTTTTGGCCAAAGTGGCTGACCTCAAACAAGCCAAAGTCTCCAGCAAAAGCTTCGACGAAGACTCGTATGCGGGCGTGATGCACAGCATCGAGAAGGTGGACTGGTCGCAGTTCGGTGCCCGTTACGTGGTACTGATCACCGACGCGGGCGCCCTTGAGGGAGACGACAAACTCAGCAGCACCGGACTGAGCGCCGATCAGGTGCGGCTCGAAGCGGCCAACCCTGGCGTGGCGATTTACACCCTGCACCTCAAAACCCCGGCCGGTATCAAAGACCACGGCAAAGCCGAGGCGCAGTACCAGAACCTGTCGACTTACCCCGGCACCAACACCTCGCTGTATTACCCGGTCAATGCCGGTGATGTGCAAGCGTTCGGGCAGAAAGTCGATGCGCTGGCAGGCGCTATCACCGCGCAGGTGAAAGCCGCTTACATGGGCGACGACGCCATCGGCAGCGCGTTGAATGCCAAGCAGGACGTGGTCGCCAAAAAAGACCCGGCTGAACAGAAAATGCTCGCTGACGCAGCGCTGATCGGCCACGCCATGCAGCTGGCGTATCTGGGTGAAAAAACCAACAGCCAGGCGCCGCCGGTGTTTGAGGCGTGGATCACCGACCGTGACTTGATCAAGCAAAACATCCCCACCACCGATGTGCGGGTGCTGCTGACCAAGGCCCAGCTCAGCGACTTGAGCGACGTGATGAAACAGATTCTGGACGCCGCCAACGAGGGTCTTATCTCTCCCACCGAGATGTTTGATCGCTTGCGTTCGGTGGCCGCGACGATGGGCGCCGATCCTAATCAGCTCAAGCAAAACGGCAACGCCAAACTGGCTGACATGGGTGTGCTCGGCGAATACCTCGAAGACCTGCCCTATCAGAGCGAAGTGCTCAACCTGGACGAAGAAACCTGGAAGAGCTGGGACGGTCTGGCCCAAGAGCGCTTCATTCGTAACCTGAGCACCAAGCTGCGCCACTACCAGCGTTACAACGCGGACGTGGACCGTTGGGTGGCCTTGGCCAAAGACAGCGATGCACGGGACAACGTGTACCCGGTGCCGCTGGAAATGATGCCGTAACGGGGCGCGCATGCTCGATATTCAAGACATGCTCGTGCGCCGTGGCAGCGGCGCGCAGGCGCACAGCGTGCGCTTGGCGACCTTGCAGGTGAAGCCCGGAGAAATTCTGGCCATCACCGGTGAAAGTGGCTGCGGCAAAAGCACCTTGCTCGAAGCCATCGGCCTGTTGCTGCAACCGGTTGAGCTGGGGCGTTTTGACCTCGGCCCGCCGCGCGCCACGCTGGACATCGCGCAGATGCTGGCGGGCAACGACCAACCGGGGCTGTCGCAGGTGCGTTCGCGGCACTTGGGTTTCATCTTGCAGAGTGGCGGCCTGCTGCCGTTTTTGAGCGTGCGCGACAACATCAGCCTGCCCCGGCGTTTGTTGGGCATGCCAGCAGAGAGTGCGCAGGTAGATCGCGCGGTCCACGCCCTGCGCCTCGACGGCTTGCTCGGCAAACTGCCGCAGGCCTTGTCCATCGGTGAGCGCCAGCGTGTGGCGTGTGTGCGGGCCATCGCCCATGAACCGCAATTGCTGCTGGCTGACGAACCCACGGCCTCACTCGATCCGCACAGCGCCAAGCGTCTGTTTGAGTTGTTGCTCAGCCTGGTTAACGAGTTGGGCTTGAGCGCGCTGGTGGTGTCCCACGACTGGGCGCTGGTGCGCGACTTTGGCTTGCCGCGCCTGGGCGCGGTCAGCCGTCAGGGAGAAACACTGTTTGAAGCGATGGATTAGCCGCCTCGGCCTGCTCGGTTCGCTGGCGGTCCAGGACCTCTGGCACGACCGCAAAGTGTCGTTCTGTATCGCCGCCTCGCTGGTGGCGGTGATCGCGCCGCTGTTGCTGCTGTTCGGACTCAAACACGGGGTGGTCAGCCAGTTGCAGAACGAACTGCTGAGCGATCCGCGCAACCTTGAAGTGAAAATGCTCAGCAGCGGCAATTACGACACGGCGTGGATCGAGCGTTTGCGCCTGCAACCTGAAGTCGGTTTTGCCATCGGCCAGACCCGCTCGCTCAATACGCAAGCTGACCTGCTGGTGGGCATGCAGCGTTTTGTCGAAAACGCCGAAATCATCCCCAGCGATGCGGGCGACCCGCTGCTTAATCTGCCGCAGATCCGCCTCGACGGCCAGCAAGTGATTCTCAGTGATCGCGCCGCCCAGCGTTTGCAGGCCAAGGTCGGTGATAACGTGCGCTTGCGCGTCTCACGGCGTCTGGACGGGATCAATGAGCGCGGCGAACTGAATGTGCAGGTGGTGGCCGTGCTCGATGCCGCACGCTTTGGCCGCGCCGCAGGTTTTGTCGCGCCGCCGTTGCTGCTGCAACTTGAGCGTTTTCGCGACGGCTATCAGGTGCCCGCGTTTGGCCTTGACACCGGCAAGCCGCAGGGGGCGCTGCAACCGCTTTACGCCCGTGCCCGCGTGTATGCCCGCGACATCGATGCGGTCGCGCCGCTGGAGCGCTGGCTCAACCAACAAAACATCGAAACCGCCAGCCGTTTGGCCGATATCGACAACGTCAAAGCCATCAACCATGTCCTGGGCCTGATCTTCGGCGTGATTGCCGCGGCGGCGCTGATCGGCTGTATTGCCTCGATGATCGGCGCCTTTTTGGCCAACATCGACCGCAAGCGCAAAAGCCTCGCGGTGCTGCGCTTGCTCGGTTTTACCAGCCCTGCGGTGGCCGGATTCGTCATCGCCCAAGCGTTGTTGTTGAGCCTGGTGGGCTATGTCGGCGGGCTCGCATTTTATGGGGTCGGCAGCCTGCTGTTCGACCACTTGCTCGGCAGCAGTCAGGCCACCGGCACCTTTGTTTGTCACATCACTGTCTGGCACGGGCTGGCAGCCCTGCTGATTGCTTTATTGGTCGCAGCACTGGTCGCCATTATCGGCGCGCTACGGGCCATCAGCATCCAACCTGCGGAGAGTCTGCGTGAGCTATAAACGTGTTGTGTTGATCGCATCCTTAAGCCTTGGCTACCTGCTCAACGCCTCGGCGGCGGGCTGGGACGAGAAGTATTACAACCCCGCGCCCGACGCCAATGACGTGGTGCTGCCAATGCCGTGCGACGGCGCAATGGTGTTTCGCAAGGTGTTCATCCCGGTGACCGGTCCGCTGGACGACTACCCGATCAACATTGGTCAGGACAGCCCGGAGTGGGGTTACGTCGAGCAAAAGCGCCCCTCGTTCATTGCGGGTAGCTTTACCGGCGCCAAGAGCGACAAGTCGCGTTACTACTTGATGGCCAAGTACGAAATGAGTCAGTTGCAATACCAGGCACTGACCGCCGAGACCTGCCCCGCACCGTCCAACAAACTGCGCTTGGCGCAAGTGGCCGTGAGCTGGGTGCAAGCCATCGACGCCAGCGACAAGTACAACCTGTGGTTGCGCAAAAATGCGGCCGACAAGTTGCCCAAAGAAGACGGTGCGCTGGGCTTTTTGCGCCTGCCGACTGAAACCGAGTGGGAGTTTGCTGCCCGTGGCGGGCTGGAAGTCGGCGCTGCCGAATTCAGCGACACGCGCTACCCGATGCCCGAGGGCCTGAACGCTTACGAATGGTTCGGCGGCGCGCAATCGTCCAACGGCAAGTTGCAACTCACGGGCCTGCAAAAGCCCAATCCGCTGGGCCTGCATGACATGCTCGGCAACGCCGATGAAATGATGTTTGAACCGTTCCGCCTCAACAAACTCGACCGCCAGCACGGTCAGGCTGGCGGCTACGTGGTGCGCGGCGGCAACTACCTGACGCCGCAAGCGGACCTGCGCACAGCGCTGCGCAAGGAAGAGCCTTACTACAACGCTGACGGCCAGGTTAAAAACAAAACCACTGGCCTGCGGCTGGTGCTGGTCTCGCCCACGCTGACCTCGCGCGAACGCGTGGGCAGCATCGAGAAGAGCTGGAAAAAACTCGGCACCGGGACTCAAGAAGGCGATCAAGCCAAAGACAAAGGCGCTGTTCAAGAATTGAACAACCTGGCGTCGGCGGTCGAAGACAAGGCCCTCAAAGAGAAGCTGCAAGCCCTGGAAAACCAGCTGCGTGCCAGCAACCAGCAGCAAGAAGAAACCCGCGATCAGGCGATTCGCGCCAGTCTCAACCTGGGCGCCTTTTTGTGCACCAAGATGCTCGACGACGGCCAGTACCTGGACTTCTTGCAGAAGAACTACGCGCTTAACTGCGAATCCGAAGACAAAGACCCCAGCTGCGACATGCGCAAAGGCAAGCTGGAGGAGCAAAAAGACCGTTTGCACAAACTCAGCCGCTACTACGCCAGCAGCCTGGTGGAATCCGCCTCGTTGTATGGCCAGCCGCTGCTGGAGCCACAAGTGCCGGTGATGGAAGAAATCATCAGCCAGAACAAACAACTGCAAGAACTCAAACCTTACCTGCGCACCCACTGGGCGAATCAGAAGACCTACCTGCAAAAGCAGAAGATCGACACTGACGCCTGGCTGAAAAGCTGCAAGTCGGTCACCCAATAAGCCCAACACCTGTTTCAACAAGGAGCAATACGATGATGCGCAGCCTGTGGTCCTCATCCAAATTACTGATCAGTTTTGTACTCACAGGCAGCCTGCTGCTGGGGGGTTGCGCCAGCACCGGCAGCGGCATGTTGGGGGCGGGCGCTCCGGCACCGGACCCACGCCTGACTCAGGGCACCGATGCAGAGTTCTTCAGCAAGTCCGGTTATCAGGCGTGCGCGATGGGCGCGGGCGCGGCGATTCTGGCCTGCACCCTGTCCAACTCCGGCAACAAAGCAGTGTGCATGGTGGCCGCCGGTGTGGCGGCGTGTGGTGTGGCGATGGGCGCCAACTACTACGTGGATCAGCGTCGCAGCGAATACGCCAACACCTCGCAGCGTTTGCAGAAGTACAACAGCGACGTACAACTGGACACGCAAAAAGTCGTGACCCGTACCGCTACGGCCCAGCAAGTGATCAACGATGACAAGCAGCAGATCGCTCAGATCAAACGCGACCTGGCCAGCAAGAAAATCGACAAGGCCCAGGCACAGCAGCAGATTGCGGTCATCGACAGCAACATCGACCAGTTGCGCAGCGAAGTCAAAAACATGCAGGCCAAAGTCACCGGCTACAACGACGTGGTCAAAGTTGAGCGCGCCCAGGGCAATGCGCCTGAGCTTAAGCAAATGGATGCCAACATTTCGAAGATGAACCAGAAAGTGGCCAGCCTGCAAAAAGAAGTCGATGGTTTGTACAGCCAGCGCTCCGCGATCACGTTGGGTTAAGACTATGAACGCACGATTGACGCTGGGTTTTGCTGCTCTATTGGCGTTGTCTGGCTGCGCCACCCAACCGGGTGAATGTGACGCCAACAACCGCGACGCGAGCCTGTTCACCAAAGTGAACTGCGACGCGGGCGGAGGTTACAGCGAGCAGATTCGCCAAAACGAAACGGAGCTGGCCAAGTCGCAGCAAGAAAACGCGATGTTCCATCAGGTCTATCAAGACATTGCCGCGCAACAAGCGGCCTCGCGCACTGACCTGCAAGCGCAGCAAAAATCTCAGGCGGCGTTGAACCAGTCGCTGAGCCAATTGCTCGGCTCGCTCAAGGCCCGCAAAGGTAACAAGGCGCAGGTTCAGCAGCAGATCGCCAGCCTTGAACAGCAGCTCAAGGCCGCGCAAGCCAAACCTGCCAGCAGCACCAACCCCAAGCAATTGGCGGCCAAGCAGACAGAACTCAAAGCGCTGCAAAAGAAGGTTAATCAGCTGCAATTTAGCCTCGGTTACGAATAACCCCTTCGGGTGCACTCAGTCGGCGGCCTTGCGCCGCCGACGTCATTTTCAGGAACTCACTGCATGCAGCGCATTACCCGGGACGAGCACGCCACCTCAGCAGGGCTGGACGCGCTCAAAGCCAAGATCGCCTTGATCCTCAAGCACTTTCCGCCCTCGGTGGCGAGTGTCTACGCGATCCCGCGGCTGGGCAGCGGCGATGTGGTGGAGTGGTGGACCGAGTTGGGCGGCCAGCCCACGCGTTTTCATGAGCTGGACGAAGACCGGCAGGTCGCGTTGCTGGAGCGTTACCACCAGCGCCAGGAAACCCTGGGGCTGTTGGCCGATGAGTTGGTCACCCGTGGCCAGTCGGAGCAGGCGGCCAGCTTGCGCACGCTGATTGGCCCGCCAGACCTCAACAATCTTTACAGCATCAATGGCGATCCGGTGGTGGTGCGCTGGGGCTTGGCGCCGGAGCCGGTGGTCGCGCCCGCGCCCCCCCCGCCGCCTGTGCCGCGCCCGGTGGTGGTGCGCCGCGTTTGGCGCGGCTGGCCGTGGTTGCTGCTCGGGTTGTTGTTGCTGGGCCTGTTGCTGTGGGCGTTATGGCATTGGCGTCTGCCGGCGATGAACCTGTTGCCGAGCCAGAACAACCAGGTTTGCCGCGCCAAAACGCCGGTGGGCAGCGAGTTGCCGCCAGAGTTTGTGGTCATCCTCGACACTTCGGGGTCGATGAACCTCAACATCGACGCCACCAAGGACGATGAAGACTGGTACTTCAAGAGCCGCCCGCAACCCGAAGACGATGACCCGCGCACGGTCAAAATTTTCGCGGCGCAAACCCGTCTGGATGTGGCCAAGGCGTCGCTGACCGGGATGATCAACAACTTGCACCCGGACATCGACACGCGGTTGATGACGTTTGCCGGGTGTTTCCGTCAACCGGATCACGGCGTATTTAACGCCGCGCAGCGCCCGCAACTGATCGCGGGCATTCAAGGATTGACCGCCAATGAAGGCACGCCGTTGGCGTCGAGCCTGAAAAAAGCCGCCAGGCAGGTCAATGGCCGAGACCGTGATGCGGTGATTGTGATGTTTGTCGACGGCGACGATGGCTGCAACGAAAACGTCTGCAAAGTGGCGCAAAACATCGCCATCGAACAACCTCGTCTGCGGGTCAACGTGGTCAATATCGGCGACAGCTCGTTGTCCAACTGCATTGCAGAAAACACCGGTGGCAGCATCTACTCCAGCCGCAACGCCAGCGACTTGGCCAACGCCCTGAAAAACGCGACCGAGGCCGTTTCAGAATGTGATTAACGCGCAGGCGCTGCCGCCCACTGCGAGCGTTTGATTTAAACGCTCACAGCCTGCGCCCGCGCCTGCGGTGGTTACGTCAAGCGCTGTACCTCAGGCAGGTGCATGGCCTCGACTTCCTGTTGCAAAAAGTCACTCAGGCGGCGCAAGCGCTCACCGCCGGGTCGGGTTTTAGGCCACACCAAGTAGTAATTTTCGCCACTGGCCACCGCCGTGCGGAACGGCAAACTCAGACGGCCCTGCGCCACGTCTTCGGCCACCATCAGCAAGTCGCCCATCGAAATGCCGTACCCGCGTGCGGCCGCGATCATGCCCAGTTCCAGGGTGTCGAACACCTGTCCGCCTTTGAGCGATACCTGCCCGGTCAAGCCCTGGCAGTCGAGCCAGCGGCGCCAGTCACGCCGGTCGGGGGTCGGGTGCAGCAACTCGGTGGTGGCCAGACGTTGAATATTCCAGGGCTGATCTGTGAGCAAATTGGGCGCGCCCACCGGAATCAACATTTCAGGAAACAGCAACGTTGCTTCCCAGTCAGGCGGGAAATGCCCGTTGCTCAGCAGCACGGCGCAGTCGAACGGTTCCTGATTGAAGTCGACGTGGTCGATGTCCATCCACGCGCTGGTCAGTTGCACTTCATTGCCCGCCTGCAAGTGCCGAAAGCGGCTCAGCCGCGCCAGTAACCAGCGCATGGTCAGGGTCGAAGGCGCCTTCATGCGCAAGATGTCATCTTCGGCGCGCAACGTGGTGCAGGCGCGTTCCAGCGCGATAAACCCTTCACGCACCCCCGGCACCAGCAAACGGGCGGCTTCGGTCAGTTGCAAGTGGCGGCCATTGCGCTGAAATAACCGACAGGCAAAGTGCGCTTCGAGGGTTTTGATATGGCGGCTTACCGCACTTTGTGTGATCGACAATTCGTCTGCCGCACGGGTAAACGAACTGTGGCGGGCTGCCGCTTCGAAGGCGCGCAAGGCATACAGAGGAGGAAGGCTACGCGACATGAGGAATATTCCTTGAATACACCGGATCAGAACTTATATGACGGCATCAGGTATGAGTTTTTATCATGTTATGGATCGTTTTTATCCCTTTGCTTAAAACACGCAAGGCGCCGAGAATCCAGCCTTTGAACGTATCTTAAGAAATCGAACCAATGACCAAACAGCATTCTGCCGCTATTGAACTCAAGGCCATCATGCGGTTGGCCGGGCCGCTGATCGCCTCGCAGTTGGCGCACATGCTGATGGTGCTCACCGACACGCTGATGATGGCGCGCCTGAGCCCCGAGGCTTTGGCAGGCGGCAGTCTGGGGGCGGCCGGCTACTCGTTTGTGTCGATCTTCTGCCTGGGGGTGATTGCGGCGGTGGGCACGCTGGTGTCGATCCGCCAGGGCGCGGGAGATATCGAGGGCGCTACCCGTCTGACCCAGGCCGGTGTGTGGCTGGCGTGGGGGCTGGCGTTGGGCGCGGCGCTGATCTTGTGGAACATCAAGCCGGTGTTGCTGTTATTCGGGCAAACCCCGAGCAACGTCGAGATGGCCGGGCAGTTTCTGTTGCTCCTGCCCTTCGCCCTGCCCGGCTACATGACATTCATGGCCTTGCGCGGCTTCACCAGCGCGATGGGTCGGCCGATGCCGGTCATGGTCATCAGCGTGATCGGCACGGTGGCGAACTTTTTACTCAACTACGCGCTGATCACCGGGATGTTCGGCTTGCCCAAGTTGGGTTTGATGGGCATCGGGCTGGTCACGGCCATTGTGGCGACTTGCATGGCGCTGGGCCTTGCCTGGCATATTCATCGGCATCCGGCCTACGACGCGTATCCCCTTCGCAAGGGGTTGTCGCGTATTAACCTGACCTACCTGCGCGAGCTGTGGCGCCTGGGTTTACCGATTGGCGGCACCTACGCAGTCGAAGTCGGCCTGTTTGCGTTCGCGGCGTTGTGCATGGGCACGATGGGCAGCACGCAACTGGCAGCGCATCAAATCGCGTTGCAGATCGTGTCAGCGGCGTTCATGGTTCCGGCGGGCATGTCGTATGCGATCACCATGCGCATTGGCCAGCATTATGGGGGTGGCGACTTGCTACGGGCGCGACTCGCAGGCCGGGTCGGCATCGGTTTTGGCGCGGCGACCATGTTGTGCTTTTCGTTTGTGTTTCTGGTGTGGCCTAAAGAGTTGGTCGGTTTGTTGCTCGATTACGACAATCTGGCGTTCCGCCCGGTGTTTGAACTGGCAATGAGCCTGTTGGCGGTGGCCGCGTGGTTCGAACTGTTCGACGGTGCGCAAACCATTGCTATGGGCGCCATTCGCGGGCTTAAAGACGCCAAGACCACTTTTTTGGTCGGCCTGTTTTGCTATTGGGCGATTGGCGCACCGCTGGCCTGGGTGTTGGCGTTCACCTTCAATTGGGGGCCTGCGGGCGTGTGGTGGGGGTTAGCGGTGGGCCTGGCGTGCGCCGCCATCAGTCTGACGCTGGCATTTGAATGGAAGATGCGGCGCATGCTCAAGCGTGCGAGCAACGCCGCCATTACCCTGTAGCCGTTATCGGGTTTGCGCCCGATCGCGGCCTCGCCTTGCTCGACAGCGGCTATTAGGTTTACGGGCGCGATGCGTGGCCGGCAACAGCGTATCGGCCGCTGTCTTGGGTCAGGAACGTGACCAGTTCGGCCAGTGGTAACGGCTTGCTGATCAAATAGCCTTGCACCTGATCGCAACCAAAACTGCGCAGCAGTGCCAATTGCTCAGGCGTTTCGACGCCCTCCGCGACCACTTCCAGCTTGAGGTTGTGCGCCAGGTTGATCATGGCGGGCACCAACTGGCGGTTTTCTTCGCGACTTTCCATACCGCCAACGAAGCTTTTATCAATCTTGAGCAGGGTGATCGGCAGGCTGTTGAGGTGCACAAAGGACGAAAATCCGGTGCCGAAGTCGTCCAGCGAGAAGCGCACGCCCAAGCGTCCCAGTGCATCCATCGTTTGCTTGACCAGGTCGCTGCGCCGCATCACGGCGGTCTCGGTCAGCTCAAATTCCAGCCATTGCGCTTCAACCGCGCGCTCGGTGATCAGGCGGCTGAGGGTGGAGAGCAACTGGCTGTCCTGAAACTGGCGAAACGACAGGTTGACCGCCATGTGCAACGGCGCCAGCCCGCGTTCGCGCAGGGCCTGCATGTCACGCAATGCGCGCGAAATCACCCAGTAACCCAAGGGCACGATCAGCCCGCTTTGCTCGGCCAGCGGCACAAATTCGCTGGGGGCCAGCAAGCCGCGCTCGCTGTGACGCCAGCGCACCAGCGCTTCGAGGCCGACAATTTGCCCGCTGGCCAAGTCCAGGCGCGGCTGGTAGTGCAGTTCCAGTTCGTCACGGCGCAACGCCCGGCGCAGCTCGCTTTCGAGATCGGCCAGGCTGCGTGCGTTGCGATTGATGCGCTCATTGAACAGGTGATACGTGCAGCCCTGGGTGCTTTTGGCTTGCTGCATGGCGATGTGTGCGTGCCACATCAGCGGGTCAGCCCCGGCGTTGGCCCGAGCGTGGGCGATGCCCAGACTGCAACCAATCAGCAGGCTTTCGCCGTCGACCCAATACGGTTCGGCCAGCGCTTCGGTGATGCGCTCAGCGATCAGTTCAGCGCGTTCGGGGGCGCGGCGAGTGTCGATCAACAGCGCAAACTCGTCGCTGCCCAGTCGTGCCAATTGATCGCCCGCTTCTAGCTGGCTTTTGAGTCGCGCCACCACTTGCAGGATCAGGCGGTCGCCCGCTTGATGCCCAAGGGCGTCGTTGGCATGACGAAAGTTGTCCAGATCAAGGTGCCCGAGGGCGATGCCGCGCCCTTCGCTTTCGGCCAGCCGCACCGCCAGCAAGGTCTGAAAACCCTGGCGATTGGCGATACCGGTCAGCGGGTCTTCTTCGGCCAGGCGCTGCAAGGTGTGTTCGAGCACGCCACGCTCGCGCACATGGCGCAAGCTGCGGCGCAGCGAATCAGCGTTCAGTTGGGGGGCCACTAACCAGTCGCTGACACCTTGGGGCGTTGCCAGGGGTTCGGTGTCCAGCAACAAAATCGTCGACAACCGGCAGCGACCCGGTGCGGGCTGTAGCGTGGGGGTGGTCAGTAACAACGCGTGGCGGTCGTTTTCGAACAGATAGCTGACAGCTTCCCAGTTGGGCGCGCACACCAGCACGGCTGCGCCCTTCATTGGCGCCAGACACTCGCGCAATAACGCTGCCCAAGAAGGCTCTTGGGCCAGTAGCAGTAAACGCAAGGGTTCGACAGGCGTAGACAAGCTGGCTCCCTAGACTCTGCAATAATTTCAGGCGGTGGGCATTATGACGCGCCGCCGACCAATGGCAAATGACACTGGTTATCAAATACATATTTGCAGTAATAACCGAACGGTAGCCGCAAATTTGGCCGGCATCCTGCGCGAAAGTAACAAAAGCAGCAAATTTAGACAGAGTGCTACGTCACACTGTCGCAGAGTGGCAGCAATATTTGCTCAGCCTGTTAAAATGCCCGCCCTTTTCAGATACGACCCCCTGACTCGTCATGTCCCGACTCAATCCCCGGCAGCAAGAAGCCGTGAGCTACGTCGGCGGCCCTCTTTTGGTGCTCGCCGGCGCAGGCTCCGGCAAAACCAGCGTGATTACCCGCAAAATCGCGCACCTGATCCAGAACTGTGGCGTGCGCGCTCAGTACATTGTCGCCATGACCTTTACCAACAAGGCCGCGCGCGAGATGAAGGAGCGGGTGGGCACGTTGCTCAAAAAGGGCGAAGGCCGGGGCCTGACGGTGAGTACGTTTCACAACCTGGGGCTCAATATCATCCGCAAGGAACACGCGCGGCTGGGCTACAAACCGGGGTTTTCGATCTTTGACGAAGCGGACGTCAAAGCGCTGATGACCGACATCATGCAAAAGGAATACTCGGGCGAGGACGGGGTCGACGAAATCAAGAACATGATCGGCTCGTGGAAAAACGACCTGATCCTGCCGCCTCAGGCGCTGGAAAACGCCCGCAACCCCAAAGAGCAAACGGCCGCGATCGTTTATACCCACTACCAGCGCACCCTCAAAGCCTACAACGCCGTGGACTTTGACGACTTGATCCTGCTGCCGGTGAAGCTGTTCGAAGAACACGCCGACATCCTCGAAAAGTGGCAGAACAAGGTGCGCTACCTGTTGGTGGATGAGTATCAGGACACCAACGCCAGCCAGTATTTGCTGGTCAAGTACCTGATCGGCACACGCAATCAGTTCACCGTGGTGGGCGATGACGATCAGTCGATCTACGCCTGGCGCGGCGCCCGCCCGGAAAACCTGATGCTGCTCAAGGACGATTACCCGTCCTTGAAAGTGGTGATGCTGGAGCAAAACTACCGCTCCACGAGCCGTATTTTGCGTTGCGCCAACGTGCTGATTTCCAACAACCCGCATGCCTTTGAAAAACAGTTGTGGAGCGAAATGGGCCACGGCGATGAGGTGCGGGTCATTCGTTGCCGCAACGAAGACGCCGAGGCCGAGCGGGTGGCGGTCGAGATCCTCACCTTGCACCTGCGCACTGACCGGCCGTACAGCGACTTTGCGATCCTGTACCGCGGTAACTATCAGGCCAAACTGATTGAGCTGAAGTTGCAGCACCATCAGATTCCTTATCGTCTGTCAGGCGGCAACAGCTTCTTCGGACGTCAGGAAGTGAAAGACCTGATGGCCTATTTCCGTTTGATTGTGAACCCGGATGACGACAACGCGTTTTTGCGCGTGATCAACGTCCCACGCCGGGAGATCGGTTCTACGACACTGGAAAAGCTCGGTAACTACGCGACCGAACGCAAAATTTCGATGTACGCCGCCACCGACGAAATCGGCCTGGGCGAGCACCTTGATGCGCGCTACACCGACCGCCTGGCGCGGTTCAAACGGTTTATGGACCGTGTACGCCAGCAATGCTCGGGCGAAGACCCGATCTCGGCGCTGCGCAGCATGATCATGGACATCGACTACGAAAACTGGCTGCGCACCAACAGTTCCAGTGAGAAGGCGGCGGACTACCGCATGTCCAACGTCTGGTTCTTGGTCGAGGCGTTGAAAAACACCCTCGAAAAGGACGAAGACGGCGCCATGACCATCGAGGAAGCCATCGGCAAGCTGGTGTTGCGCGACATGCTCGAACGCCAGCAGGAAGAGGAAGACGGCGCCGAAGGCGTGCAGATGATGACGTTGCACGCCTCCAAAGGGCTGGAATTCCCTTACGTGTTCATCATGGGCATGGAAGAAGAAATCCTGCCGCACCGTTCCAGCATTGAAGCCGACACCATCGAAGAAGAACGGCGTCTTGCCTACGTGGGTATTACCCGCGCCCGTCAGACACTGGCGTTTACCTTTGCAGCGAAGCGTAAGCAGTACGGCGAAATCATCGACTGTGCGCCGAGTCGCTTCCTGGATGAGTTGCCGCCGGACGATCTGGCCTGGGAAGGCAACGACGACACCCCTACCGAAGTTAAAGCGGTTCGCGGAAATACAGCATTGGCCGATATACGCGCCATGCTTAAACGCTAAAATCGACTATTTTTTCATTCTACCTTCAGCGCATAAGCGCTATTTGAGGACGTTACGTTGGAAGCACTGCACAAGAAAATTCGCGAAGAAGGCATCGTGCTTTCCGATCAGGTTTTGAAGGTCGACGCCTTTTTGAACCATCAGATCGATCCGCAACTGATGAAAGAGATCGGCGACGAGTTCGCGCGTTTGTTCAAGGATGCGGGCATCACCAAGATCGTCACCATCGAAGCGTCGGGCATTGCCCCGGCCGTGATGACGGGCTTGAACCTGGGCGTGCCGGTCATTTTTGCCCGTAAGCACCAGTCGTTGACCCTGACTGAAAACCTGCTGACGGCCACGGTGTATTCCTTCACCAAGCAGACCGAAAGCACCGTTGCGATCTCGCCGCGTCACCTCAAAAGCACCGACCGCGTGCTGGTGATCGACGACTTCCTGGCGAACGGCAAAGCCTCGCAGGCGCTGATTTCGATCATCAAACAAGCGGGCGCGACTGTTGCAGGTCTGGGCATCGTGATCGAGAAGTCGTTTCAGGGCGGCCGTGCCGAACTGGACGCGCAGGGTTACCGCGTTGAGTCGCTGGCCCGGGTTAAATCCCTGGCAGACGGCCACGTGACCTTTATCGAGTAAGTGCGCTTGACACCGCTCTTCGTAGCAGCAGCCTTCGCCAGCGGCTACGAAGAGCGGTGTCTGCTATTTGGCCGTGGCCTGTAACCCCGCCAGCAGCAAGCGCTGATACAGCTCTTCGCGCAGGCCACTGGGGTGTGCCAGTTGCATGCGTTCCAGATGTTGCGCGAAAGCTTGCGGCGACGGCGCGTCGAGGGTGGCTTTGCCCAGTTCGTAGATTTGCGTGAGTTTGAATTTGCTCTTGAGCCAGTTCAAGGCTCGCAGCAGGTCTTGTTCCTGTGCGCTGAAATCACTCCCCAGCGGGTATTCGGGAAATAAGTGCGGGTGGCGCGCCGCTATCGCCTGCAAGCGTTGTGGGCTGTTGTCGGCAAAGCGCGGATCAAGGCAGAAGTCCTTGGGCAATTTGCCGATCTGCTGTGCCTGCTCGATCAGTTCGGTCTGGAAACGCGAGTCGGTGATGTTGAGCAAGGCTTCGATGACCTTGCGGTCGGTCTTGCCACGTAAATCGGCAATCCCGTATTCGGTGATCACGATGTCGCGCAAGTGCCGCGGGATGGTGCAGTGGCCGTACTCCCAGACGATGTTGGAACTCACCTCCCCGCCCGACTCGCGCCAACTGCGCAGAATAATCACCGAGCGTGCGTCATGCAGCGCGTGGCCCTGGGCGACGAAGTTGTATTGCCCGCCCACGCCGCTGAGCACGCGGCCGTCCTGTAACTGGTCGGCGACACCGGCGCCGAGCAGGGTCATGGTGAATGCGCTGTTCACAAACCGTGCATCACGCCGTTGCAGGCGCTTGAGTGCTTCATGGCCGTACAGTTCGTTGATAAAACTGATAGCCGTCATGTTGAATTCACAGCGTCTGCTGTGGGGCAGTTCTCTTAAGCGCTGGTAAAAACTGGCGGGGCCGAGGATGAAACCACCATGCACGCAGACGCCATCGGTGTGCAGGCTTTCGTCCAGCGTGCCGGCATTGGCCTGCGCCTGACGCTCCACATCGGCATACACCTTGCGCCGCACAATGCCTGCGTCCGCGAGCACCATCAGCCCGTGCACGAACATTTCACTGCATCCGTACAGGCCCTGAGCGAAAGGATTGAGCCCGCCTTCGCGCTCGATGAGCGTGCCCCAGGGCGTGACGTCCACCTCATCGAGCAACGCGCGATAACCCGCGTTGTCGGCCTGACGCGCCAACAAAGCCGCTACCAGAGCATCGCCCATCGCGCCAATGCCGATCTGTAAGGTGCCGCCGTCGCGTACCAGGGTACTGGCGTGCAACCCGATGAAGTGGTCTTGCGTGCTCACCGGCATGTTGGGCGTGGAAAACAGTGTGGTGCGTTCATCTTCGTCGATCAGCAGGTCAAAATCCTCGGCCTGTAACTCTGAGTCGCCGGGCATGAAGGGCAAGTCGGCGTGTACATGGCCGAGCAGCAAAATGGTTTCACCTGCAGCGCGGCGTTTGGCGATCATCGGCAGTAAATCGAGGGTGATGTCGGGGTTGCAGCTCAGGCTCAGGCGCCTGGCATCCTGCGGGTTGCGGGCGATGAGTTGCGCCACCAGGTTCAGGCCGCTGGCGTTGATGTCGCGGGCGGCATGGCTGTAGTTGCTGCTGACGTAATCTTGCTGGGCGGGCGGGCTGTTGAGCAGGCTGCCCGGTTGCATGAAGAACTGTTCGACATGGATGTTGTGGGGCAAGGTGTTGCGGTGCAAGTCGCCAAGGAAATCCAGTTCGATGTAATCGCCAAAAACCCGATCAATGAAAGGCTCCAGAAATTGGCGCTGCAACCCTTCACCCAACGCCGGCCGACCCAGGCTGAGTGCGGTGTAGATCGTCAAATGCCGCTCGGGCAGCTGCCTGATGCGCTGATACAGCGCGTTGACGAAACGGTTGGCCTTGCCCAGGCCCAGCGGCAAACCCAGGTGGATATGCGGGGGCAGCCGCGCCAGCACGTCATCCACTGCGCATTCGATTGAACAGGACTGCACCATCTGATCCTCCTAAACCATCCATGTGTAGAGATGTGACTGAGCGTGACGGGTGTTGGTTGCACTGTAACCCTGCCTTCACTGATCAGAACAGGAACAGCGCGTTTATCAGGCGCTGGGCTCGTCTTCATTTTTGGGCATGCGGGTGTTGATTGATAAATAGACGGGCGCCCTGTGCGGGTGCTCCGGGAACCAGACAATCGCATCCTGATACTCCGGTGGATGCACGGGGTTGACCAGAATCTTGTTGGCCTGTTCGGTCGGCGGGAATACCCAGGCCGGCGGGTTCAGCGTGACGCCTTCGAGCGCCGGGATACTCATGACTGACGCGGGGTCTGCGGCCGGCGTCCAGATGACTTCGATGCCGCGGCCCATGTCTGCAACCTGTTGATCGCCGCGTGCTTGCGCGGCAATCACCGGTACGCGCTGCCATTGGGATTGGGTGCCCGTGTAAAAACCGTAGGCGCTCACCGATCCGTCTGACAGGCGTTTGACGTTCAAGCGCACGCGGGTGTTGCCATCGGTGAGGTGGGCGTATTGCTCGGCGCGATAAAAGGCGCTGTCGCCCGAATTGGTGCTGGGCATCAACACGGTAACGATGACGTTGGTGTGTGGCGGTGCCGTGGCCGATAGCGTCCCCTGCAGGCGTGCGCCAAAGATCCTGGCACTGGTTGAGCCGCCAATCCATTGCAAGGGTGTGCCTGCATGGCTGGCCTTGGCGGTGGTGCCCAATACGGCATAGGCGCCGTATTGGGTCAGTGCTTCGACGGGTACAAAGTCGTTGTAGTTGTTGAAGTCCATCAGCCCGTCAGGCAATGCACATGACTTGGCGAATACGCAGCCCCGGATCAGCCTGACCGGCGCGTTGGCCAAGGGTGTACTCGTCCGTGCGGCCTTGTGTCGTTGGCGGCACGCGGCACATTGGCAACGTGGGTGAAGGGTCGCGACGCAGGTTTCGTACACAAGCATGATTCACTGACTGAGGGTTGTCGTGATGCTAGCCAAGCGCCGGTACGGGGCATATAGGAGGATTCTGAGATGTTTAAGTGGGTTTGTAACCGGGTCTTTCAATTGTGCGGAGGGGGCGGGGATAAAGGCGCACAGCGGCTACCTGGAAAACAGGCACAAAAAAGCCGCCCATCAGCGGCTTTTTTGCAGGAGATCGGTTTATTTCAAACCAGACATCTTCTCGATGGCGCCTTTCAGGTCTTCATCGGAGCACGTCATGCACGTGCCTTTTGGCGGCATGGCGTTGATACCGGTGATGGCCTTGGCCAGGATGCCGTCGAGGCCGCCCTGGTGATCAGCACGTTCTTTCCAGGCAGCGGTGTCACCGATTTTCGGTGCGCCCAGCAGCCCGGTGCTGTGGCAAGCGCTGCAATGCTTGGCGATGATGTCATCAGCCGACATACCACCGCCGCCGCCCACAGAGGCCGTCACTTCCATCCCTTTACATTCTTGCCCTTGAATACAGACCTTACCGACCGGTTCAAGGCGTTTTGCAATGTCATCGTTCGTTGTTGCCTGAGCGTTGACTGCCCATAGGGCCACTACTGTTGCTGGTACGGCCAGCATTTTCATAATTAGGTTCACGCGTTCACCCTCAATGGTGGCTAGTCACGCCCACAACCACGGTTTCGCGGGCGGCGAAAGTATAACGGTTAGCCCGCCACTCTGAAACAACCCTAAAGTAGAAGGGGTCTTATAAGTGGCGAAATGCAACGCGGGCGGCCTCTGCAAGGCGTGCAGGGCGCCTCTGTTCTTAGAAATTCGCCGGGGTGGCTGCGCTGATTAGTCGCGCAGCGACGTCGAACGGATTACGGAAACGGTGCGGCTTGGCGCTTTCGAAATAGTAGCTGTCACCGGCTTCAAGCACGAAGGTCTCAAGACCTACGGTCAACTCAAGGCGACCTTCCACCAAAATGCCGGTTTCTTCACCTTCGTGGGTCAGCATCTCGTCGCCAGTGTCGGCGCCCGGCGGGTAGATTTCGTTCAGGAAGGCAATGGCGCGACTGGGGTGTGCGCGGCCGACCAGCTTCATGGTCACGGCACCGTCCGAAATGTCGATCAGCTCATTGGCTTTGTAGACAATCTGCGTGGGTTTTTCTTGCAGTATTTCTTCGGAAAAGAACTCGACCATGGACATGGGGATGCCACTCAGCACTTTTCTCAGCGAACTGATCGAGGGGCTGACGCTGTTCTTTTCGATCATTGAAATGGTGCTATTGGTGACGCCCGCCCGTTTGGCAAGTTCACGCTGAGATAGCCCTTTCAGTTTGCGGATGGATTGCAGTCGTTCACCGACGTCCAATGCGGGAGCCTCCTAGGGTTCAGATTCAGGTCGAATTGGCGCCATCATGGCGATAGCGTTCAGTATTTACAACACTTCGACTTCAATCCTGTGCGCCCGTTTGGCCCCGCACCGTGCACGTAGCCCATCAGCTCCCGGAATAGAGGCGTGGCACGCGTTTTAAGTTGCAGAATATCTGGTAAGGAATGGTTTCAGCGTGGGCTGCCACTTCACTGGCGAGGATGTTTTTACCCCACAGCTCAACGGTCGAACCCAGCCCTGCGTGTGGCACATCGGTGAGGTCGATGCACAACATGTCCATCGACACGCGGCCCAGCAACCGGCTACGTTGACCGGCCACCCACACTGGGGTGCCCGTAGGTGCCTGACGCGGATAACCGTCGGCATAACCCATGGCCACAACGCCGATACGCATAGGACGGTCGGTGACGAATTTGGCGCCGTAGCCCACGGGTTCGCCGACGGGTAGTTCGCGCACGCAAATCACTTTGGATTCCAGCGTCATGACCGGCTGCAAGCGCTCGGCAAGCACCTGCGACTCTTCAAACGGCGTGCTGCCGTAAAGCATCAGCCCAGGGCGTACCCAATCGCTCGGCACCTGAGGCCAGCCCAGCACGGCGGGGGAGTTACGCAAGCTGACTTCAGCCGACAACTCGGCGCGGGCGGCCTGAAACACTGCCAGTTGTTCATCACTGCGGCCGCAGCCCAGCTCATCGGCCCGCGAAAAGTGGCTCATCAGGACGATTTTTGCGACGTTGGCACAGGCTTGCAGGCGCTGATAAGCGGCCTTGTAGTCCGAGGGATGCAGACCCACGCGGTGCATGCCGGAGTCGAGTTTGAGCCACACGTTGATCGGTTTGGCGAGGCGGGCCTGCTCGATGTCGTCCAGTTGCCACAACGAATGCACCACACACCACAAATCGTGTTCAACGATCAGCGGCAGTTCATCGGCAGTGAAAAAACCCTCAAGTAGCAGGATCGGGGCGCCAATACCGGCCGCACGCAACTCCAGCGCTTCTTCAATGCACGCGACGGCGAACCCGTCGGCCTGCGCTTCAAGCGCTTGGGCGCAACGCACGGCACCGTGGCCATAAGCGTCGGCCTTGATCACGGCGAGGGCTTTGGCACCCGTCACTTCGCGGGCCAGTTGGTAGTTGTGACGCAGGGCTTGAAGGTCGATCAGGGCACGGGCTGGGCGCATGGCGGGCTTCTAACGGCTGTTGAATAAAAAACCGGCGCTCACCCGCAGCGTTGACTGCGTGCTGCACCGGAAGAGGGACTGTTACAGGAGCAAAAAACCTATGGCAGCGCTGCAATCACCGACAGCTCGACCAGAATCTCGGGTTCGCACAGCTTGGCCTCAACCGTGGCGCGAGCGGGCTGCACGCCTTTTGGCAGCCATTTGTCCCATTCACTGTTCATGCCCGCAAAGTCGGCATCAATGTCTTTGAGGTAAATGGTGACTGACAAGATGTGGTTTTTGTCGGTACCCGCGATATCCAGCAAATGCTCAATATTTTTCAGGGTTTCGCGGGTTTGCTGCTCTACGCCCGCATTCATGTCGTCACCCACTTGCCCTGAGAGGTAAACCGTCCCGTTATGGGCAACGATTTGGCTCATGCGTTCATTGGTGAGCTGGCGCTGGATTGCCATGTTTTGCAGTCTCCTGTGGGTTGCCATAACGGGAAATATCGAGGCCTTCGGTGCTGATCTGCGGCGTTTTCTTCGCCATGACGTCTGCGAGGTAGCGGCCCGAACCACACGCCATCGTCCAACCGAGTGTGCCGTGACCGGTGTTCAGGAACAGGTTCTTGAACGGGGTCGCGCCCACAATCGGGGTGCCATCGGGGGTGGTTGGGCGCAGGCCGGTCCAGAAGCTGGCCTGGCTCAAATCGCCGCCCAAAGGATAAAGGTCGTTGACGATCATCTCCAGGGTTTCGCGCCGACGTGGGTTAAGCGACAGGTCAAAACCGGCTATTTCAGCCATGCCACCGACGCGGATGCGGTTATCGAAGCGGGTGATCGCGACCTTGTAGGTCTCATCGAGAATCGTCGACGTCGGCGCCATGTTCGGGTCAGTGATCGGAATGGTCAGCGAGTACCCTTTGAGCGGGTAGACCGGAGCCTTGATGCCCAGCGGCTTGAGCAGCTGTGGAGAGTAGCTGCCCAGTGCCAGCACATAGCGGTCTGCGGTTTCGAGCTTGCCGTCGATCATTACGCCGTTGATACGGTCGCCTGCGTAGTCCAGGCGCTGAATGTCCTGACCGAAGCGGAATTCGACGCCAAGGTTTTTTGCCATTTCGGCCAGGCGAGTGGTGAACATCTGGCAATCGCCGGTTTGATCGTTCGGCAGGCGCAGGGCGCCAGCCAGAATGTCGGTCACATTGGCCAGCGCCGGCTCAACGCGGGCAATGCCAGCGCGGTCGAGCAGTTCGTAGGGCACGCCAGACTCTTTGAGTACGGCGATGTCTTTGGCTGCGCCATCCAATTGAGCTTGGGTGCGGAACAGTTGAGTCGTACCCAGGTTACGGGCCTCGTAGGCAATGCCGGTTTCGGCGCGCAGTTCGTCGAGGCAGTCACGGCTGTATTCAGACAGGCGCACCATGCGCTCTTTGTTCACGGCATAACGGCTGGCGGTGCAGTTGCGCAGCATCTGCGCCATCCACAGGTATTGGTCGATATTGGCAGTGGCCTTGATCGCCAAAGGCGCGTGGCGCTCCAGCAACCATTTGATGGCCTTGAGCGGCACGCCCGGTGCGGCCCACGGCGAGGCGTAGCCTGGCGAGACCTGGCCTGCGTTGGCAAAACTGGTTTCCATTGCTACGGCTGGCTGACGGTCGACCACGACCACTTCAAAACCGGCTCGGGCCAGATAATAGGCGCTGGCAGTACCAATAACGCCGCCACCCAATACCATAACTCGCATATTTATATCCCTCATCGCGGCCAGCCGCAGACGTTTATTGTTCAAAGCGAAGATGGGCGCAGTATAGGAACCATTGGCTAGTGGAATTCACTGTATAAACGGCTATATTTGGCGACAATTCTCGGCCAAAACGCTTTTGACAAAGGAGATTCTCCTATGCGTACAAATCATCAAACAAAGCGTGAGCTGGACAAGATTGATCGCAACATTTTGCGCATCTTGCAGGCCGATGGCCGGATCTCGTTTACCGAGCTGGGAGAGAAGGTCGGGCTGTCTACCACGCCCTGTACCGAACGGGTGCGCAGGCTGGAGCGCGAAGGGATCATCATGGGCTACAACGCCCGGCTCAATCCGCAGCATTTGCAGGGCAGTTTGCTGGTGTTCGTCGAGATCAGCCTCGACTACAAATCTGGCGATACATTTGATGAGTTCCGACGGGCCGTGTTGAAGCTTCCCCATGTATTGGAATGCCATTTGGTGTCGGGGGACTTTGACTATCTGGTGAAGGCGCGCATTAGCGAAATGGCGTCCTACCGCAAACTATTGGGCGATATCTTGTTGAAATTGCCCCATGTGCGCGAGTCCAAAAGCTACATCGTGATGGAAGAAGTGAAAGAGAGCCTGAATTTGCCGATTGCAGATTAACAGCGGCTCTTGCCCTGTCCCTGAGGGAGAGGGAGAGGCTTTTGGTGTTTCAGACCAAAACCTGTCGCGTACTGGCGATGTATTCATGCACCAATTTTTCAGCGCTGGGGTGGATCAGCTCCACCGGTCGCCGCCCGTTGGGGCAAGGCAAGGTCGGTGTGGTGCCGAACAGGCGGCAAATCAGCGGGCGTTCTTCGTACACCGTGCAGCCGTTGGGGCCCAAATGCACACAGTTCAGCTCGTCCATGGCCGCTTCCTGCTCGGCGGCTGTCTTGCGCGGCAAGCGCGCCATTTCTTCAGATGAGGTGGTCACCGGTCCGCAGCAGTCATGGCAACCCGGTACGCACTCAAACGATGGTATTTGCTGGCGCAGGAAGCGGATTTTATGACTGTTGCAGCTCATCCAGGGCGTACCGATTTTTAAAAGGCCGCAGAGTCTGCCTGAAAACCCCTGCCCTAGACAGCGCCGTCCAGCTGTTCTTGCCCCATGTGAATGGCACGGCTTATGCTCCGTCAAATTTTCCAAACACAAATAATCAGGATCACGCACATGAACGCCCCTGTTCAGCGCAGCCAGCACACCGCCTCTTATTACGCCGCCAGCAGCTTGCCGCAGCCCGATCATCCGGTGCTGCAAGGCGAACATGTGGCCGATGTGTGCGTAGTGGGCGGGGGCTTTACCGGGTTGAACACGGCGTTGGAGCTGGCCGAGCGCGGTATGAGCGTGATCTTGCTTGAAGCGCACAAGATCGGCTGGGGTGCCAGTGGGCGTAACGGCGGGCAACTGATACGTGGCGTGGGGCATGGCCTTGAGCAGTTTGAAGGCATCATCGGCAAGGACGGTGTGCGTCAGATGAAGCTGATGGGGCTGCACGCTGTGGAAATCGTGCGCCAGCGTGTTGAGCGCTTCAATATCGCCTGCGACCTGACCTGGGGATATTGCGATTTGGCCAACAAGCCTCGCGACCTCGAAGGCTTTGCCGAAGAAGCAGATGAATTGCGCAGTTTGGGTTATCGCCATGAGACGCGATTGTTGCAGGCCAACGAAGTGCGCAGTGTGGTGGGGTCTGATCGTTATGTGGGCGGGTTTGTCGACATGGGTTCGGGGCACCTTCACCCGCTCAACCTGGCCTTGGGGGAAGCGGGTGCAGCGGCACAGTTGGGCGTCAAGCTGTTCGAACACAGCGCAGTGACGCGCATTGATTACGGCCCGCAAGTGCGCGTGCACACCGCTCAAGGTTCTGTGCGCGCCAACAGCTTGGTGCTGGGCTGCAACGCCTACCTTAAAGACCTCAACCCTCAATTGAGTGGCAAAGTGCTGCCGGCTGGCAGTTACATCATCGCCACCGAACCGTTGAGCGAAGCGCAGGCCCACGCCCTGTTGCCGCAAAACATGGCGGTGTGCGATCAGCGCGTGGCCTTGGACTACTACCGCCTTTCGGCCGATCGGCGCTTGTTGTTCGGTGGTGCTTGCCATTATTCAGGACGTGACCCACAGGACATTGCGGCTTACATGCGGCCGAAAATGCTCGAAGTATTCCCTCATCTAAAAGACGTGAAAATCGACTTTCAATGGGGCGGCATGATCGGTATTGGTGCCAACCGCTTACCGCAGATTGGCCGTTTGCCCGATCAGCCGAACGTGTACTTCGCTCAGGCTTATTCCGGGCATGGGGTGAATGCCACGCATTTGGCGGGCAAGCTATTGGCCGAGGCCATCAGTGGCCAGCACAGCGATGGCTTCGACCTGTTTGCCAAAGTCCCGCACATCACCTTCCCTGGCGGCAAGTACCTGCGCTCGCCCCTGCTGGCGCTCGGCATGCTGTGGCATCGGCTCAAAGAGCTGCGCTAAATAGGGTGTAGTCGCGGCCGTAGGCAGCGACTACACGACGTGTGTTCAAGAGCGCCAGAACGGTTTGCAGCCTTCACGCAGGGCCATCGTCCGGCTCAACCCCACGTCGCGCAATTGTTGCTCGTCCAGTGCGAGCAGTGCGCGACGCGTACGAGAGCGGTGCCACATCAGGCCCCAGCCACTCAGGCCCGCCGGGGCTTTAATCACCTGAAACACGTGTTGCTCATCCTGCAATTGCGGGGCGTGCAGCGTCAGGCGTACATCGCTTAAACCATTCATGACCAGGCTCCTTGTTGACTCGTTGGCTCAGAGCAAAATGATGGCCTTGTGGTGAAAACCATGACAGATTCAGCAAACTGTTTTTACGTGCATACAGATGATGCTTTTCGGGGGCTGAATCCCCGTTTTGCGCCCCATCTGTCATGGTTTTTGTTCGCTACCTTGCCCAGAGTGCTGCCATGACCCTTTACGTCAACCTCGCTGACTTACTTGGTACGCGTATCGAGCAGGGTTTTTATCGCCCCGGTGACCGTCTGCCTTCCGTGCGTGCTTTAAGTGCCGAGCACGGGGTGAGTTTGAGCACCGTTCAGCAGGCGTATCGGCTGCTGGAAGACAACGGACTGGCTTCGCCGCGGCCCAAGTCTGGCTACTTTGTGCCTATGGAGCGTGAGCTTCCCGCCTTGCCGGGGATGGGCAAGCCAGCTCAACGCCCGGTGGAAATTTCGCAGTGGGAACAAGTGCTGGAGTTGGTGCGGTCGGTGCCGCACAAAGATGTGATCCAGCTGGGGCGCGGTATGCCGGACGTCACCACGCCCACCCTCAAGCCGCTGTTGCGCAGCCTGGCGCAAATCAGTCGTCGTCAGGACCTGCCCGGTCTGTATTACGACAATATTCACGGCGTGCTTGCCCTGCGCGAGCAACTGGCGCGGTTGCTGCTCGACTCGGGTTGCCAGTTAGGCCCTGACGAGCTGGTGATTACCACTGGCTGCCACGAGGCGCTGTCGTGCAGCATCCGCGCCGTGTGTGAGCCGGGCGACATTGTGGCGGTCGATTCACCGAGTTTTCATGGCGCCATGCAAACCCTCAAGGGGTTAGGCATGAAGGCGCTGGAAATTCCTACAGACCCGCTCACCGGCATCAGCCTTGAGGCGCTCGAACTGGCGCTTGAGCAGTGGCCGATCAAGGCAATCCAGCTCACCCCCAGTTGCAACAATCCGTTGGGCTACATCATGCCCGAGGCGCGTAAGCAGGCTTTGGTCGCATTGGCGCAGCGCTTTGATGTGGCCATCATTGAAGACGATGTGTATGGCGAGCTGGCCTACACCTACCCTCGCCCGCGCACGATCAAGTCGTTCGACGACGATGGCCGCGTGTTGCTGTGCAGCTCGTTCTCCAAGACCCTGGCGCCGGGTTTGCGCATCGGCTGGGTCGCACCGGGTCGTTATTTGGAACGGGTGCTGCACATGAAATACATTTGCACCGGTTCCACCGCGCCGCAGCCACAACTGGCCATTGCCGACTTTTTGAAAAATGGGCATTTCGAGCCACATTTGCGGAAAATGCGCACCCAATATCAGCGTAATCGCGACTTGATGCTGGGTTGGGTAAGTCGCTACTTTCCAGCGGGCACACGGGCCAGTCGGCCCCAAGGCAGTTTTATGCTGTGGCTTGAGTTGCCAGAGGGTTTTGACAGTTTGCGACTCAATCGCGCGCTGTTGGAGCAAGGCGTGCAGATCGCGGTGGGCAGTATCTTTTCGGCGTCGGGCAAGTACCGTAATTGCTTGCGAATGAACTACGCGGCCAAGCCTGCGTCCCAGATCGAGGACGCCGTGCGCAAGGTCGGGCTGGCGGCCACTAAGCTGTTGGCTGGCGCCCTTTAACTTCTTTGCAACGTTTGGCCCGAGGCGCTCCCCGTTGAAATCACTGTGTGTATTAATCATGAGTGTTGTGCTGGGAGGCTGCGCCAGCATGGACGTCCCTCGCGAACCGAGCCAGGCCACGCCGGCCGCGAATTCGTCCTTTGGTCGCTCGATCCAGGCGCAGGCAGCGCCGTATCAGGGGCGCTCGGGGTTTCGTCTGTTACCCAACAGCGGCGAGGCGTTTCGCGCGCGGGCCGAGCTGATTCGCAACGCGCAAACCAGCCTCGACTTGCAGTACTACATCGTCCACGACGGTCTGAGCACGCGCATGCTGGTGGATGAGCTGCTCAAAGCGGCTGATCGCGGGGTGCGTGTGCGGCTGTTGCTCGATGACACCGCCAGTGACGGGCTGGACGATTTACTGGCCACCTTGGCCGCGCACCCCAATGTGCAGATCCGTCTGTTCAACCCTTTGCAGTTAGGTCGCGGTACTGGCGTAACGCGGGCAATGGGGCGGCTGTTCAATTTGTCGCGTCAACACCGGCGCATGCATAACAAGCTTTGGTTGGCGGATAACAGCGTCGCAATTGTCGGTGGGCGTAATTTGGGCGATGAGTATTTCGATGCTCAGCCCGACCTGAACTTCACAGATATCGACTTATTGAGCGTTGGCCCGGTGGCTGAGCAATTGGGGCACAGTTTCGACCAGTATTGGAACAGCGCATTGAGCCAGCCCCTTGGCGATTTTGTCTCGTCGCGCTTGTCCAGGCGCGAGCTGTCCAAGGCGCGCAAAGAGCTGGAGGCGTCTTTGCAAAAAGCGCAGCGACGCAACCCCGCTTTGTATCAGGAGTTGGCCGCGTATGAGACCCGTCCGCAAATGGAGGTGTGGCGCAAAGAGCTGATCTGGGCCTGGAATCAGGCGTTGTGGGACGCACCGAGCAAGGTGCTGGCCAAGGATGAGCCAGATCCGCATTTGCTGCTGACCACTCAACTGGCCCCCGACCTTGCCGGTGTGAGCAAAGAGTTGATTTTGGTGTCGGCCTACTTTGTGCCGGGTGAAACCGGGTTGGTTTACCTGACCGGCAGAGCCGACGCCGGGGTTGATGTGCGTTTATTGACCAACTCGCTGGAGGCCACGGACGTGCCCGTGGTGCACGGTGGCTATGCGCCGTACCGTAAGGCGTTGCTTGAGCATGGGGTCAAGCTGTTTGAGCTGCGTCGCCAGCCGGGCAGCACCGGCGGCAGTGGACCGCACTTGTTCAAGACCAGCCTGAGTTCGGATTCGAGCCTGCACAGCAAGGCGATGATTTTTGATCAGCAAAAATCCTTTATCGGGTCATTCAATTTCGACCCGCGCTCGGGCTTGTGGAACACCGAAGTCGGGGTGCTGGTGGACAGCCCCGCACTGGCTGCGCAGGCCCGAGAGCTTGCGCTGCAAGGCATGTCCCCGGCATTGAGTTATCAACCGGTGCTGCGCGAAGGCACGATTGTGTGGCAGACCGAAGACAACGGGCAATTGCACACCTTGAGCCATGAGCCGGGCAGTTGGTGGCGCCGGCTCAATGCGTGGTTCAGCACGCGCGTGGGTTTGGAAAAAATGCTCTAGCGACGGGTTCAGGCGGGTGATTGTTCCGCGCCAAACGCGCCTTGGCGCAGCACCAATATCACCAAGCCCAATGCGCCAACGGCCATGAACAACGGCAGCGCATGCCCACTGATCCATTGGCTGCCCGCCCCTGCCGCCAGCGGTCCGATCAGACAGCCAATGCCCCACAACTGGGCCACGTGCGCGTTGGCGCGAACCAGCGCGTCGTCGCGGTAGCGTTCGCCGATCAGGATCAGCGACAGCGTGAACAAACCTCCCGCACTGGCGCCGAAAATCACCCACAGCGGCCATATCAGCAAGGTATTGAGCAGCAACGGCACCGCAAGGCTCGATAGCATCAACAGCACTGCGCAGCCGGTGAACAGTGTACGGCGTGAGAGTTTGTCGGCGAGTGCGCCAATGGGCAGTTGCAGCAAGGCATCGCCCACCACCACGGTGCTGACCATCGCCAGGGCGATATCGGCAGTAAACCCCTGGCGCAGACAGTAGATGGGTAGCAGGGTCAGAATCATCGCTTCAAACGCGGCGAACAGCGCGACGGCCCAGGCGATAGCGGGTAAGCCGCGGCAGAAAACCAGCAGATCCTTGAAGGTGACGCTGCATGACTCGGTTGTCGGTGCGCCATCACGCCCCATCAGCAGCAAGGGCGCAAGCGTGAGCAAACCCACGCCGATCCAGAAGCCGTAGTCGTTTTGCGAACCCACCAGACCCAAAAGTAGCGGCCCGGACAGCTGGCTCAGGGCGTACGCGCAGCCATACAACGCCACCAAACGGCCTCGCCATTGCTCGACCACCAGTTGATTGATCCAGCTCTCGCCGAGAATAAAAATCACCGTAAGCACTACGCCGATCAGCAATCTGAGCACCAGCCAGACCGGATAGCTGGGCAGCAACCCCAACAAACCGATGGACAGCGCGCCACACCACAGGCAGAGACGCATCAGGCCCGGCGTGCCAAAGCGCGCTGCCAGTTTGCTGGCGATGCTGGCACCGACCAATACGCCAATGGCGGGCATGGCGGCCATCACACCGATGGCAAAGCCGCCGTAGCCCCAGCTTTCAAGCCGCAACGACACCAGCGGCATGCTGACGCCCAGCGCCAACCCGACGCTCAGGACTGAGGCGAGTACGGCGAAATAAGTCGCCCAACGCATGGGTGTGCTCCTGTGGATAACGTGAACTCAAAGGTGCAAAACAGCTGTGGGAGCGAGCTGGCTAACGATTTACATACCTTTCGGTACGTTCATCGCCAGCCAGCTCGCTCCCACAGGCGTTTTACCGGCCGTAGCCGTTGCTCAAAGCGGGCAACGGCTACGGGGCTTGCGTGTTAGAGCTTGATCCAGGTGGATTTCAGCTCGGTGTATTTGTCGAACGCGTGCAGCGATTTGTCACGACCATTGCCCGATTGCTTGAAACCGCCAAACGGTGCCGTCATGTCGCCGCCATCGTATTGGTTCACCCACACGCTGCCAGCGCGCAGGGCTTTGGCGGTCAGGTGAGCCTTGGAGATGTCGGCAGTCCAGACCGCTGCCGCCAGGCCGTATGGCGTGTCGTTGGCGATCTGTACAGCTTCCTCAGCCGTGTCGAAGGTAATCACCGACAGCACGGGGCCAAAGATTTCTTCCTGGGCGATTTTCATCGCGTTGCTCACGCCGTCGAAAATGGTCGGTTCGACGTAAGTGCCGCCTGTTTCTTTCAGGATTTGGTTACCGCCCGCCACCAGCTTGGCGCCCTCGGAGTGGCCCGACTTGATGTACGACAGCACGGTGTTCATTTGCTGCGTGTCGACCAGCGCACCCACGTTAGTGGCGGGGTCCAGCGGGTTGCCCGGTTTCCAGCCTTTCAGGGCTTCGATCACCAGTGCCAGGAAAGTGTCCTTGATCGAACGCTCGACCAGCAGGCGCGAACCGGCGGTGCAGACCTCGCCCTGGTTGAAGGCGATAGCGCTGGCGGCTGACTCGGCGGCGGCTTGCAGGTCCGGGGCATCGGCGAACACGATGTTCGGGCTTTTACCGCCCGCTTCGAGCCACACGCGTTTCATGTTGGATTCGCCGGAGTACACCATCAACTGCTTGGCAATTTTGGTCGAGCCGGTGAACACCAGTGTGTCGACGTCCATGTGCAGCGCCAGTGCTTTACCGACCGTGTGGCCATAGCCCGGAAGGACGTTGAGCACGCCAGCCGGAATACCGGCTTCGACGGCCAGTGCGGCGATGCGGATTGCCGTCAAAGGCGATTTTTCGGACGGTTTGAGGATCACCGAGTTACCGGTGGACAGCGCCGGACCAAGCTTCCAGCAGGCCATCATCAGAGGGAAGTTCCACGGCACGATAGCCGCAACAACACCCACGGGTTCGCGTGTCACCAAGCCCAGTTGATTGTGCGGGGTTGCGGCCACCTCGTCGTAAATCTTGTCGATGGCTTCGCCGCTCCAGCTCAGCGCATTGGCGGCGCCCGGGACGTCGATGCCCAGTGAGTCAGAAATCGGTTTGCCCATGTCCAGGGTTTCAAGCAGCGCCAGCTCTTCAGCGTTTTGCTTGAGCAGACCTGCAAAGCGGATCATGGTGGCCTTGCGTTTGGCGGGTGCCAGGCGCGACCAAACGCCGGAATCGAATGTTTTGCGCGCGTTTTCGACGGCGCGTTGCGCATCTGCGCTATCGCAGCTGGCAACCTTGCCCAGCAAACGGCCATCGACCGGGCTGAGGCACTCGAATGTTTCATTGGAGACCGCGGCGGTGTATTCACCGTTGATGTAAGCGCGACCTTCGATTTTCAGCTGTTGGGCACGTTGTTCCCAGTCAGCACGCGTCAGGGTGGTCATTCGAGTGTCCTCCTCTTATTAATAAAAAAGCACCACGGCTTTCACGTGGCACGTCAGGAATGCTGTCCGATCCACCAATGTGATCGGCACAAGACATGCGCCACCCTAAACCAGTGGCTGTGGGACTTTCAATATATTTGACACAGGTGCCGTAAACGGCATGGCTTGTTCGTTTTAATAAACATAGACTTTGGTCTTTCTGATCACACATGCCGCAATTTCGGGGGGACTAACACCATGAGCATCGAAAACATCGTCGATTTCAGCACGGCCAACACAGAGGCCGAACGTTTTCGTCCGGCACCTGAAAAGGTGCTCAAAGGCGATCCCGAACAAGTTATCCACAACCATTACGACAGCCCTTGTGGGCAAATGAATGCCGGGGTGTGGGAAGGAGCTGTGGGGCAGTGGACAGTCAATTACACCGAGCATGAATATTGCGAAATCTTGCAGGGCGTTTCTGTTCTGCGTGACAAGGAAGGTAACGCCAAGACCCTGAGAGCGGGTGATCGCTTTGTCATCCCGGCTGGATTCAAAGGGACGTGGGAAGTGCTGGAGCCATGTCGGAAAATTTACGTGGTGTTTGAACAGAAAGCCTGAGCCCGCTGATTTAGAACTATTCAAAGCCCCGGTATCGAACGATCGCGGGGCTTTTTTGTAGGTGTCATTTCCGTAGCCATGCACAAACTTAGACATACGTTGGCCACACCATCAGCGTTTAACTAGGCCAGTCTTTGGAGTGCGCCGGGTCCGAATGGAATGATCGGCCCAAGCGTCAATCCCTTTATCTGAAGTGTTTAAACAAGGAAGTCTTATGTTCAATATCAATGCAGTTACGCGTTTGATTTTAGCGACCAGTCTTGTTCTGGGCGCTTGCTCCATGCCTGCAATGGCTGCCCAGGCAGGCCAGTGCAAAGCGTTCACCCTTAACTTTGTAGTTGCCCCTGAGGTCACTCCAGCGCTGCTGGAAATGCTGCGCAAGGAGTCTGGCGCAACGCTGGTACGGGTCGAGAAGCCGGGTGACATATTCACCCAGGAGGTGAATCCGAACCGCCTGCGCGTGATCGTAGATAAAAACAACATTTTGGTGCGATACCTGTGCGGCTAAGGATAACGCTGCGCATTGATCGGTAAGTCGAATGCTGAACGGGAAGTTCCATATGGATATGGAGTACACGCAGGGTTACAGCTTCAGGGCAGAGCTTTACTGGCGCGACACCCGAATGTTCAAGCATCGGATCGGTGCGAGTCTGGATGACTCAACGATCTTTAAAACCAACGATGGCTGGCTCTTCGCAGGCATAGACAACTACACCCAGTTCAACGGTGTAGTGCGTGTCAGAGAAGTCATAAAAATGGATTTCTGGTTCGGCTGTTACGTCAGGGAGGGCCAGTGTTTTTTTGATATACGCTGCATTTCACTGACGCGAGATGAGCCGTTCTTCGCCGCCCGGCTGGAGCCCAGTCGTAATGGCTTTTTAGGCTGGTATATCCCCGAAGATGATCGTCGCCAACCTTCTGAGGCGCAGTTATGGCAACTCGAAGGGTTTGATCCGGCCCATTTAGCCGTGGGGTATTGGCTCAATGGCATGACCCTGCGCAGCCCCAGGGGGCACGCGGTGAAGCGGTTGTACCAACAAGGCTTCCCGTATCTGAGTGAAAGCAGCTCGGGCGAGGATGGCATCTTGATGATAAAAGTGGTTCAGGTTGGGCAGGGGTATCCGTTCCCCTGAATCATCGGCACCTGTTGCCGAGGTTCAAAGCCTTGGCAGATAGATACAAAAAAGGCCCGTATCGTGAGATACGGGCCTTTTTCGTAAAGAAGAAAAACCAATTACTTGATTTTGGCTTCTTTGTAGATCACGTGCTTGCGAACCCGCGGATCGAATTTTTTGATTTCGATTTTGTCCGGAGTGGTGCGCTTGTTCTTATCAGTGGTGTAGAAATGGCCTGTACCAGCGCTCGACACCAAACGGATCAATTCACGCATGATTAGCTCCTTTAGATCTTGCCAGCACGGCGGATTTCGGCCAGCACGACAGTAATGCCACGCTTGTCGATGATACGCATGCCTTTGGCAGATACGCGCAGACGCACGAAACGTTTCTCTTCTTCAACCCAGAAGCGGTGATGCTGCAGGTTCGGCAGGAAACGACGACGGGTTTTGTTATTTGCGTGGGAAATGTTATTCCCAGTCACCGGACCCTTACCGGTAACTTGACAGACTCTCGACATGCCTCAGCCCTCTAAAACCACATGCCCAACCCGGCATGGGTTGGCCGCTTAATCTCTCAGTCATTTGGCGCCAGGCGCCGCGTTTCTTTAAGGGTCTTACCGGTTACGCCTACAAACGAAGGAACCGGGCCCCTAGAAAAGAGCGCTGCTTTATACCAGAAAGACTAAAGAGCAACAACATGCAGTGTGATTTGCATCGATTAATAAAGGCGGCATTCTAGCGGCAATCCGCCCTGATGCCTATGCCAGACTGGGTGTTGCCGCTCGTCGCAAGATGAAAGGTTTCAGGGGGCGGATACCCGTGCAATTGGCTCAGAGGCCTCGCCGGCGGATGTCAGGGCCATCCTTGAGCGAGCAGAAAAGGAGGGTTGCGCGGCCCTGAAGGGTGTTTTGGAAGTGATTAAAGGGAACGGGCTACGCTTAAAAGTAGTCATTTGGTCACCAGAACACTAGGGTAGGCCCTTTTCCAGACTGCATACGCAGATGGGCCAACGACTTGCAAAGGAAACCGACTATGCGCCTCGCTGCCGCCCCGTTATTGCTCACTTTTTGTTTGGCGCCGTTGGCGCACGCTGCCACGTTGAGCGTGTGCACCGAGGCAAGCCCTGAAGGGTTTGATGTGGTGCAGTACAACTCGCTCAGCACCACCAATGCGTCGGCAGACGTGCTGATGAACCGTTTGGTGGACTTTGACGCCCAGGCCGGGAAGTTAGTGCCCAGCCTGGCGCAAAGCTGGTCAGTGTCCCCTGACGGCCTTGAGTACACCTTCAAGTTGCGCCCTGGGGTTAAATTTCACACCACCGCGTATTTCACCCCGACGCGTGAGTTGAGCGCCGAGGATGTGCGTTTCAGCTTTGAGCGCATGCTCGACCCGGCCAATGCATGGCACAAAATTGCGCAAAGTGGCTTCCCGCATGCGCAGTCCTTGCAGTTGCCCCAACTGATCAAAAAAATCGAAACCCCGGACGCGCAAACTGTTCGCTTTACGCTTGCGCACCCGGACTCCACGTTTCTGCCTGCGCTGAGCATGGGCTTTGCCTCGATCTATTCAGCGGAGTACGCCGACAAGTTGCTCAAGGCCGGCACGCCCGAGTTGATGAACAGTCAGCCGATTGGTACGGGGCCGTTTGTGTTCACGCGTTTCCAAAAAGATGCCGTGGTGCGTTACAAGGCCAACCCGGACTACTTTGCGGGCAAGCCTGCGGTGGACGGGCTGATTTACGCGATTACCCCGGATGCCAACGTGAGGCTGCAAAAGCTGCGGCGTAATGAGTGCCAGATTGCACTGTCGCCCAAGCCACTGGATGTGGACGCGGCGACGAAAGACCCGGCCTTGAAAGTCGCTCAAACCCCCGCGTTTATGACCGCTTTTGTGGCCATAAACAGCCAGCACCCGCCGTTGGACAAACCTGAGGTGCGTCAGGCCATTAACCTGGCGTTTGATCGCGATACTTACCTCAAGGCAGTCTTTGAAAACAGCGCGCAAGCGGCCAACGGTATTTACCCGGCGACCACGTGGGGGTATGCCAAACAGTTGCCGGGCTATGCCCATGATCCGCAAAAGGCCCGCGATTTACTGGCTAAAGCAGGTCTTAAGGACGGCTTCAGTACCACCATTTGGACCCGGCCCACGGGCAGTGTGTTGAACCCTAACCCGAGCCTGGGCGCACAGTTGTTGCAGGCGGACTTGGCCAAGGTCGGGATCAAGGCAGATATTCGTGTGATCGAATGGGGTGAATTGATTCGCCGGGCCAAAGCGGGCGAACACGATTTGCTGTTTATGGGCTGGGCGGGTGACAACGGTGACCCGGATAACTTTCTGACGCCGCAGTTCTCGTGTGCAGCGGTGAAGTCCGGGACCAATTTTGCGCGCTATTGCGACAAGACGCTGGACAGCCTGATCAGCGAGGGCAAAACCCTGAGCGACCAGGACAAGCGCAGTGCGCTGTATCAGAAAGCTCAGGCGCTGATTCAGCAGCAAGCGGTGTGGTTGCCGCTGGCGCATCCAACGGCTTACGCACTTACCCGTAAAGACGTACAGGGTTATCAGGTGAGTCCGTTTGGTCGCCAGGACTTTTCGACCGTGAGCGTTAAGCCTTAAGCCTCACATCCAGCCGTGCTCGACCATTGAGAGCGGCTCGCCGTCACCGACGATGAAATGGTCGAGCACCCGCACTTCGATCAGATCCAGCGCCTCTGTGAGGCGCTGGGTCAAGGTGCGGTCGGCCTCGCTGGGGTCTGTGATACCCGAGGGGTGGTTGTGACAAAAAATCACCGCCGCGGCGTTGTGCATCAGGGCGCGCTTGACCACTTGGCGGGGGTACACGCTGGCGCTGTCGATAGAGCCTCGAAACAGCACCTCAAAGGCCAGCATGCGATGTTTTGAGTCCATGAACAGGCAGCCAAAGACTTCGTGAGGTTCGTGGCGCAGCAGTGCTTTCAGGTAGTCGCGCACCGCTTGCGGGCTCTCAAGTGCTGAGTCGCGACGCAGCCGTTCTGCCAGGTGTCGGCGACCCATTTCCAGCACTGCCTGCAACTGGCTGAACTTGGCGGGGCCCAGTCCAAGTTGGCGACTGAACGACCCCAGGTCGGCTTCAAGCAATGCGCGCAGGCTGCCGAACTCAGCCAGCAAATGGCGGGCTAAATCCACGGCACTTTTGCCCGAAACACCGGTGCGCAGGAAGATTGCCAGCAGTTCTGCGTCTGAAAGACTGGATGATCCCAGCGCTAAAAGTTTCTCCCGCGGACGCTCCGCTGCGGGCCAGTCTTTAATGCTCATAACCGCTCCATGTTCTGTGAGCGCCGCTGTTCCATAGCAGGCGCTGTGTTATCTTAGCCCATCATTTTTGCGTGGCATTTGGCCATTTTCCGCGCAGTCCTCATCGAACTAAAAGGCAGGCCTATGCAGCGGCTGTATCGAAAACGCATCGTTTTGGGCGTCGGCGGCGGCATTGCTGCCTACAAGAGTGCAGAGCTGGTTCGCCGCTTACTGGATCAAGGCGCTGAAGTGCGGGTAGTAATGACCAAAGGCGGCAGTGAGTTCATCACCCCTTTGACCATGCAAGCGTTGTCCGGGCACCCGGTTCATCTGGACCTGCTCGACCCTGCGGCTGAAGCCGCGATGGGGCATATCGAACTGGCCAAATGGGCTGATCTGGTGCTGATCGCGCCTGCAACGGCCGACTTGATCGCCCGCCTGGCTCAAGGCATTGCCAATGACCTGCTGACCACCGTGGTGCTCGCCACAGACGCTACCGTGGCCATCGCGCCGGCGATGAACCAGGCCATGTGGCGTGATCAGGCGACCCAAGCCAACACGCACTTGCTCCAGAACCGTGGGGTGAAGGTCTTCGGGCCAGCCTCAGGCAGCCAGGCGTGTGGCGACGTGGGTTTTGGTCGCATGCTTGAAGCTGGCGATCTGGTCAGTTGTGCGGCGGAGTGCTTCCAGCATCAGATTCTGACCGGCAAGCATGTGCTGATTACGGCGGGGCCGACGCAGGAAAACATCGACCCGGTGCGTTACATCACCAACCACAGCTCGGGGAAAATGGGCTTTGCTCTGGCCGAAGCTGCCGTAGAAGCGGGTGCACGCGTCACGTTGATTACTGGCCCGGTACATTTGCCTACGCCGGACCGCGTCACCCGTATTGATGTCGTCAGTGCGCGCGACATGCTGGCAGCGTGTGAGGCCGCGATCCCGTGCGACGTGTTTATCGCGTCCGCAGCCGTCGCGGATTACCGCCCGGAAGTAGTAGCCCCGCAAAAACTCAAGAAAGACCCTACGAGTGGTGACGGCCTGTTGCTGCAAATGGTGCGCAATCCAGACATTCTGGCCACCATTGCTTCACGTCCTGATCGCCCTTTTAGTGTCGGCTTCGCTGCCGAAACCGAGCACTTGCTTGATTACGCGGCACGCAAGCTGAAAGACAAAAACCTCGACCTGATTGTGGCCAACGATGTGGCTAACCCCAGCATTGGTTTCAACAGCGAGGAAAATGCGTGCAGCGTGATTGATCGCCAGCTACACGCCACCGTATTTGCTCAGACCAGCAAGGGCAAAATTGCCCGTCAGTTGGTTACTTTTATCGCCGAACGTCTGAACCAGGTTTAACTCGTATGCACGCTTTGCAAGCCAAAATCCTTGATCCACGCATTGGAAACGAATTCCCGCTGCCGCAATACGCCACGCCCGGCTCGGCCGGTCTGGACCTGCGCGCCATGCTTGAACAAGACACCGTTCTGGAACCGGGCCAAACCCTGTTGATCCCCACCGGTCTGTCTGTCTACATCGGCGACCCTGGCCTGGCGGCGCTGATTTTGCCGCGCTCGGGCCTGGGCCATAAGCACGGCATCGTGCTGGGCAACCTGGTGGGCCTGATCGACTCGGACTATCAGGGTGAGTTGATGGTGTCGTGCTGGAACCGTGGCCAGACGGCTTTCAATATCGCAGTGGGCGAGCGTATTGCTCAGCTGGTGCTCGTGCCGGTGGTGCAAGCGCACTTTGAATTGGTTGAGGAATTTGACGAAAGTCAGCGCGGCGCAGGTGGTTTTGGCCATTCCGGCAGCCTCTGACTATGCTGCATCAGGTCGGGCGCCCTGCCCGACCTGAACTGATCGCGTGGTAATTCAGGATGAAGCTCGCGCCCTTGTTGTCTCCGTTTTCATTGCCTGCACCCATGGCGGCCCTCTGCCATGCGGCCCGTGATGCCAATTGGCCTCTCGAACTCTCGCGTCAAAACACCGTCCAAACCTTCAGTTTGTGTTCGACCCCGTGTGTCGCAGGGGCGTTTTTACGCCGTGCGGCGCGGTCGACTTTTGTATGGCTGAGCACTTCAGCGCATGCCCCAAATTCCCTGAAAGTGGAGTACCTCTTGTAATGACTAGCCCATCTGCGGTCGCACCTGCATTTCCTGACAGCATTTTTCGCGCATACGACATCAGAGGCGTAGTGCCGAAGACGCTGACCGCAGAAACCGCCTACTGGATCGGGCGTGCCATCGGTGCTGAGAGCCTGGCCAAGGGTGAGCAGAATGTGTCGGTGGGCCGTGACGGGCGGCTTTCCGGGCCTGAGCTGGTGGCGCAATTGATTCAAGGCGTGGCCGACAGTGGTTGCCATGTAAGTGACGTGGGGCTGGTGCCGACGCCGGCGCTGTATTACGCCGCCAATGTGTTGGCCGGCAAGTCCGGGGTGATGCTCACGGGCAGCCATAACCCTTCGGATTACAACGGTTTCAAGATCGTAATTGCAGGCGATACGCTGGCCAATGAGCAAATTCAGGCCCTGCACACACGTCTTAAAACCCATGATCTGACGTGGGGCCAAGGCAGCATTGCCCAGGTCGAGATTCTTGAGCCGTATGCCAAGCACATTACGGGCGATATCCAGTTGGCCAAGCGGTTGAAGGTGGTGGTCGATTGTGGCAACGGTGCTGCGGGTGTGATCGCGCCACAACTGATCGAAGCGCTGAACTGCGAAGTGATCCCGTTGTTTTGCGAGGTGGATGGCAACTTCCCCAACCATCACCCGGACCCTGGCAAGCCGGAAAACCTGGTGGACTTGATCGCCAAGGTCAAGGAAGTGAACGCCGACTTGGGCCTGGCGTTTGACGGCGATGGCGACCGTGTCGGCGTTGTGACCAACACGGGCACTATGGTGTTCCCGGACCGCTTGCTCATGCTGTTTGCGCAGGACGTTTTGGTGCGCAACCCGGCGGCTGAAATCATCTTCGACGTGAAATGCACGCGTCGCTTGATCCCGCTGATCAAGGAATATGGCGGCCACCCACTGATGTGGAAGACCGGTCATTCGTTAATCAAAAAGAAAATGAAAGAAACCGGCGCGCTGCTGGCCGGTGAAATGAGCGGGCACATCTTTTTCAAAGAGCGCTGGTTCGGTTTTGATGACGGTATTTACAGCGCGGCACGCCTGCTGGAGATCCTCAGCAAGCGTGAAGAGCGCGCCGAAGAGCTGTTTGCCGCATTCCCCAACGATATTTCGACCCCTGAGATCAATATCGATGTGACGGATGAGAGCAAATTCAGCATTATTAGCGCCCTGCACGACGCCCAATGGGGTGAAGCCGCCGAGCTGACCACCATTGATGGTGTGCGGGTCGACTACCCACACGGCTGGGGCCTGGTTCGCGCATCCAATACCACGCCGGTGCTGGTGCTGCGATTTGAGGCCGATACCGAGGCCGAGCTGCAACGCATCAAGGATGTTTTCCACGCTCAACTCAAGCGTGTGGCACCTGATCTCCCTCTACCGTTTTGATCGACTTGTTCTACCGGAGCCCTGAATGACCCTCGAACGTGATGCCGCCTCCAACGTCGCCAAGGTATTGTCCGAAGCGCTGCCCTACATTCGCCGTTACGTCGGCAAGACGCTGGTGATCAAGTACGGCGGCAACGCAATGGAGAACGACGACCTGAAAACCGGGTTTGCCCGTGACATCGTGCTGATGAAGGCGGTGGGCATCAACCCGGTCGTCGTACACGGTGGCGGGCCGCAAATCGGTGATTTGCTCAAGCGTTTGTCCATCGAGAGTCATTTCATTGATGGCATGCGCGTGACTGACGCGCAAACCATGGACGTGGTGGAAATGGTGCTGGGCGGTCAGGTCAACAAAGACATCGTGAACCTGATCAACCGTCACGGCGGTAGTGCGATTGGCCTGACGGGTAAAGATGCCGAGCTGATCCGTGCGAAAAAGCTCACGGTAACGCGTCAGACGCCGGAAATGACTTCGCCGGAAATTATCGACATTGGTCATGTGGGTGAAGTGGTGGGCATTAACACCGACCTGCTGCACATGCTGACCAACGGTGATTTCATCCCCGTCATTGCGCCGATTGGCGTGGGGGCCAATGGTGAGTCTTACAACATCAATGCGGATTTGGTTGCCGGTAAAGTGGCTGAAGCGCTCAAGGCCGAGAAGCTGATGTTGCTGACCAACATTGCAGGTTTGATGGACAAGCAGGGCAACGTGTTGACAGGGCTGACCACCACCCAAGTGGATGAGCTGATTGCCGATGGCACTATCTATGGCGGCATGCTGCCCAAGATTCGCTGCGCGCTGGAAGCGGTGCAAGGCGGCGTCACCACGGCGCACATCGTGGATGGTCGCGTGCCGAATGCGGTATTGCTGGAGATTTTCACGGACACTGGTGTGGGCACGCTGATTACCAACAGCAAGCCGGTTTAAACCTTAGTAAAAAGGCCCCGTACGGGGCCTTTTTTGTGGGCGGCGGGTTAGATCCCGTACTGCGCCCGATACGCTTCAACGGCAGGAAGGTGTTGCTTGAGCTGGTCGTCGTCGGCCAGAAATTGCAGAACCTGGGTCAACGAAACGATGCTGACAACCGGAATGGCGAAGTCGCGCTCGACTTCCTGAATGGCTGAAAGCTCGCCATTGCCACGTTCCTGGCGGTTAAGTGCGATCAGCACGCCCGCTGCTTTGGCGTTTTGCGAAGCAATGATGTGCATGACTTCGCGGATAGCGGTGCCCGCAGTAATCACGTCGTCGATGATCAAAATGTCGCCTTCGAGCGGGGAGCCTACGAGGCTGCCACCTTCGCCGTGGGCTTTGGCTTCTTTGCGGTTGAAGCACCACGGCACGTCACGGTCGTGATGTTCGGCCAGGGCTACAGCGGTGGTTGCGGCCAAAGGAATACCTTTGTAAGCCGGGCCAAACAGCACGTCGAAAGGAATGCCGCTGTCAACGATGGCGGCAGCATAAAAGCGCCCCAGTTGAGCCAGCGCAGAGCCGGTGTTGAACAGGCCGGCATTGAAGAAGTAAGGACTGGTGCGCCCGGACTTCAAGGTGAACTCGCCGAAGCGCAAAACGCCGCGATCGATGGCAAAACGGATGAAATCGCGCTGATACGCTTGCATGAAAAAAGCCCCTGATACCGCGGATTTAGCTAAATAGTAAGACGGCGTGTATCATACACGCACGTGATTTTTGGGGCCATTTATGCGGATCATCAGTGTGAACGTTAATGGCATTCAGACGGCAGTCGAGCGCGGTTTGCTCAGTTGGCTGCAAGCTCAGAATGCCGACGTTATTTGCCTGCAGGACACCCGCGCCTCCGCCTTTGAATTGGACGATCCGGCCTACCAGCTGGATGGCTACTTTCTTTATGCCTGCGAAGCTGAAGTCCCTGCCCAAGGCGGTATGGCTTTGTATTCGCGGTTGCAACCGAAAGCGGTCATTACTGGGCTCGGCTTCGAAACCGCCGATCGCTACGGGCGCTACCTGCAAGCCGATTTCGATAAGGTCAGCATCGCGACCTTGCTGCTCCCTTCGGGGCAGAACGGCGATGAAGACTTGAATCAAAAATTCAAGTTGATGGACGACTTCGCACGCTACCTGGACAAGCAGCGTCGCAAGCGTCGCGAGTATATCTACTGCGGTTCGCTGTATGTGGCGCAGCAGAAGCTCGATATTAAAAACTGGCGTGACAGCCAGCAGTCTCCTGGTTTCCTGGCGCCTGAGCGGGCCTGGATGGATGAGATTGTCGGCAACATGGGCTATGTCGATGCCCTGCGTGAAGTCAGCCGTGAAGGTGATCAGTACAGCTGGTGGCCGGATAACGAACAGGCTGAAATGCTCAACCTTGGCTGGCGTTTTGACTACCAGTTGCTCACACCCGGCTTGCGCCGTTTTGTGCGCAGTGCGCGTATGCCGCGCCAGCCACGCTTCTCGCAGCATGCGCCATTGATCGTGGACTACGACTGGACACTGACGATCTAAGTGTCTTGTTCGCCTTAAAAAAATGCCCGTATCCAAGGATACGGGCATTTTTTTTGCTGCAAGCGACAGGCTGCTTACTTGATCGGGCGCCAGGTGAAGGGGTAACGATAACTCACCCCGTCATTGGCCTTGACGCCGGCAATCACCACCAGCACCACCGCACCGATAAATAACAGTCCGATCAGGGCAAAACCGATCAGGACGAACATCAGTACGTAGCAAATAGCCGAAGCTATCGCCACGGTGATCTGGAAGTTCATGGCTTCCTTGCCTTGGTCGTCAATGAACGGGTCGCTTTCGCGCTTCATTTGCCACAGGATCAGCGGGCCGATCAGGCTGCCAAACGGAAACCACATTCCCAGGAACGCCGAGAAGTGGCAGAACATGGCCCATTGCCGAGCTTCGCGGCTCGGGCCTGGCTCGGGTTTTGAAAGGTCCAGCTCACTCATGGTGTTCTCCAGGTGGTCAGCGAAAGCGCAGGCAATCAGTCAGCCAGCGCAGTTTGTTGCAGTGCAAAAATGTCGGTCATGCCTTTTTGAGCCAGTGCCAGCATGGCGTTCAGTTCGTCCGGCTGGAACGGCGCGCCTTCGGCGGTGCCTTGAACTTCAATGAAACCACCGGTGCTGGTCATCACCACATTGAGGTCGGTTTCGGCTGCTGAATCTTCAGGGTAGTCGAGGTCAAGCACAGGTACGCCCTGATACATGCCCACCGACACGGCTGCGATCATCTGCTTGATCGGATCGCCGTTTTTGAGGCCACCACGTTTTTTGATCACTTTCAGGGCGTCGACCAAGGCAACCATTGCGCCCGTAATCGATGCAGTGCGAGTGCCGCCATCGGCCTGAATTACATCGCAGTCGACATAAAGGGTGATGTCACCCAGTTTGGACATGTCCAGTGCGGCGCGCAGGGAGCGGCCGATCAGGCGCTGGATTTCAAGGGTGCGGCCGCCTTGCTTGCCACGGCTGGCTTCACGCTGGTTACGGTCACCTGTGGCGCGCGGCAGCATGCCGTATTCGGCGGTCAGCCAGCCTTGGCCCTGGCCTTTAAGGAAACGTGGCACGCCGTTCTCGACGCTGACGGTGCAGATGACTTTGGTGTCACCGAACTCGACCAGTACAGAACCCTCTGCGTGTTTGGTGTAGTTGCGGGTGATGCGGATCGGGCGTAGCTGATCGGCAACGCGACCACTTGGACGTTTCATGTGGGATACCTGTACGGGACGGAAAACTGTCGAGCATTATAAAGGCCATAGGCCGACAGGGGCACACCTAAAACTGCGTTGTGTTTTGTAGGAGCAAGCTGATAACGAAGCCTGTCGCCGCTGCCACGGGGGCCTACCATTGCGCGTGATTACGACAGACGTCGTTTGGGACGTTCGCTGCACTGCGCTACAATCCGCCGCCTTAGTAGCCGTTTGGCTTAACTCATCAGATCGCGAGGTACCTCCATGGTGCATAGCATGACCGCCTTTGCCCGCGTTGAAAGCGCTGGCACTCAAGGCACCCTTAGCTGGGAGCTGCGTTCGGTCAACAGCCGCTACCTGGAGCCGCACCTGCGTTTGCCCGAGTCATTTCGCGACCTTGAGGGCGCGGTGCGTGAAGCGCTGCGCCAGGGTATTTCGCGGGGCAAGCTGGAATGCACGTTGCGCTTTACCGAAGAAACCACCGGCAAGCCCCTGCAAGTCGATCGCGAGCGCGCTGCGCAACTGGTGGCAGCCGCCGAATCGATTGCCAGCCTGATCAAGCAGCCGGCGGCACTCAACCCGCTGGAAGTGCTGGCCTGGCCTGGCGTCCTGGTGGCGGATGCGAGCGACCCGCAAGCCCTCAATACGCAGGCGCTGGCCTTGTTCAAGCAAGGCCTGCAAGAGTTGAAAGACGGCCGCGAGCGCGAAGGTGCAGAGCTGGCCCGCTTGATCAGTGAGCGTCTGACCTCCATCGAAAGTGATGTCGATACTTTGCGTGAGCTGGTGCCGCAAATGCTTGCGACTCAGCGTCAAAAGGTGCTCGACCGCTTCAACGACATGAAGGCTGAGCTAGACCCGCAGCGTCTTGAACAAGAGATGGTGATGCTGGCGCAGAAAAGCGATGTGGCCGAAGAGCTCGACCGGCTGAGCACCCATATCCTTGAGGTGCGACGTGTGCTCAAGTCCGGTGGGGCCGCTGGGCGTCGCCTCGATTTCCTGATGCAAGAGCTCAACCGCGAAGCTAACACCTTGGGCTCCAAAGCTTTCGATCCACGCAGCACTCAAGCGGCGGTCAACCTCAAAGTGTTGATCGAGCAGATGCGCGAACAAGTACAGAATATTGAGTAAGGCTCCCCCTGACATGACCCACAGCACTGGCACCCTTTACATCGTTTCTGCCCCTTCGGGCGCAGGCAAGACCAGCCTGGTCAATGCGCTTACCGATCTTGACAAGCAAATTCGCGTCTCGGTTTCGCACACCACCCGGGCCATGCGCCCCGGCGAAGTGAACGGCGTGAACTATCACTTCGTCGAGCGCGAAGAGTTCGTGAAAATGATCGAGCACGGTGATTTTCTGGAGCGCGCCGAGGTATTCGGCAACCTCTATGGCACCTCGCAAAGCCACTTGCTGCAGACCCTGGATGAAGGCCATGACCTGATTCTGGAAATCGACTGGCAAGGTGCTGAACAGGTTCGCAAGTTGATGCCTCAGGCGCGTTCGATCTTTATCCTGCCGCCTAGCCAGCAAGCATTGCGTGAGCGTCTGGATAACCGCGGGCAGGACAGCGACGAAATCATTGACGGCCGTATGCGCGAAGCCGTGAGTGAAATGAGCCACTACGTCGAGTATGACTACCTGATCATCAATGATGATTTTGCGGTTGCGCTTGAGGATTTGAAGGCGATTTTTCGCGCCAATCGCTTGCAGCACAATCGTCAGCAGCAGCGTTATGGCAAGTTACTGGCCGAATTGCTTGGCTAAAAGCCTCTTCCCAAAACCCCTGTAAGGGCTTTACATTGGCGCTTACAGAGGGTTTTGGGGCAGGGCTTGAAAAATCAGCGCTTCCCTAATGGCTGGTGATTTTTTAAACTGTTCAGTCCGCTCGCCCATCCGGGCAGCGCGCATATTGCATTTGCTACGAGGAAGACCATGGCCCGCGTAACCGTTGAAGACTGTCTAGAACACGTGGATAACCGCTTTGAGCTGGTCATGCTGTCTACCAAGCGTGCCCGTCAACTGGCCACCGGTGGTAAAGAGCCTCTGGTTCAGTGGGAAAACGACAAGCCTACCGTTGTTGCCCTGCGTGAAATCGCTGAAGGCCTGATGAGCTACGAGTTTATCGCCAACGCTGAAATCGTCGAAGACGAACCGCTGTTCGCAGCGTTCGAGGACGAGTCCAACGAGGCGAACTAAGCCTATGCCCGGTCGACGTAGCACGGCGAAGGGTTCACAGTTTTGGCAGGAGGCTCCCTCTTGCCGAGCATAGACGCCCTCGCCGATCGCTTGTCGGCGTACCTCGGCCCGGACCAGGTTAATCTGGTCCGCCGAGCGTACTACTACGCAGAACAAGCCCACGACGGCCAGCGCCGACGTAGCGGCGAACCTTATGTCACGCATCCGCTGGCAGTCGCAAATATCCTTGCCGATATGCATATGGACCATCAAAGCCTGATGGCAGCCATGCTGCATGACGTGATCGAAGACACCGGTATTGCCAAGGAAGCGCTGGTTGCGCAGTTTGGCGAAACCGTTGCAGAACTGGTTGATGGTGTCAGCAAGCTGACCCAGATGAACTTCGAAACCAAAGCCGAAGCGCAAGCCGAAAACTTCCAGAAGATGGCCATGGCCATGGCGCGGGACATCCGCGTGATTTTGGTCAAGTTGGCTGACCGCCTGCACAACATGCGCACCCTCGAAGTGCTGTCCGGCGAAAAGCGCCGGCGGATTGCCAAGGAAACCCTGGAAATCTACGCGCCCATCGCCAATCGGCTGGGCATGCACAGCATTCGCATCGAATTCGAAGACCTCGGTTTCAAGGCGATGTACCCGATGCGCTCAGCGCGCATCTATCAGGCCGTCAAACGCGCCCGGGGCAATCGCAAAGAAATCGTCAACAAAATTGAAGAGTCGCTGAGCCACTGTCTAGCCATTGATGGCATTCAGGGCGAAGTCAGCGGGCGTCAAAAGCATATCTACGGCATCTACAAAAAGATGCGCGGCAAGCGCCGGGCTTTCAACGAGATCATGGACGTTTATGCGTTCCGCATCATCGTCGACAAGGTGGATACCTGCTACCGCGTGTTAGGCGCTGTACATAATTTGTACAAGCCGCTGCCGGGCCGCTTCAAAGACTACATCGCGATTCCCAAAGCCAACGGCTATCAGTCGTTGCATACCACGCTGTTTGGCATGCATGGCGTACCGATCGAAATTCAGATCCGTACCCGTGAAATGGAAGAAATGGCCAACAACGGGATCGCGGCGCACTGGCTCTACAAATCCAGTGGTGATGAGCAGCACACCGGTACGCATGCCCGGGCGCGGCAATGGGTCAAAGGCGTGCTGGAAATGCAGCAACGCGCAGGTAACTCCCTCGAATTCATCGAAAGTGTGAAGATCGACCTGTTCCCGGACGAGGTCTATGTCTTCACGCCCAAGGGCCGGATCATGGAGCTGCCCAAAGGCTCCACGGCGGTCGACTTTGCTTACGCTGTACATACCGACGTGGGTAACAGTTGTATCGCCTGTCGGATCAATCGCCGTCTCGCACCGCTGTCCGAGCCGCTGCAAAGTGGCTCCACGGTCGAGATCGTCAGTGCTCCGGGTGCACGCCCTAACCCGGCCTGGCTCAACTTTGTGGTCACTGGTAAAGCCCGCACGCATATCCGTCACGCGCTCAAGTTGCAGCGTCGTTCCGAGTCCGTGAACCTGGGCGAGCGCCTGCTGAACAAAGTGCTCAACGGCTTCAACAGCTCGCTGGACAAAATTGCGCCCGAACGCGTTCAGGCCATGCTCAGCGAGTACCGCCTGGAGCACATTGAAGATCTGCTGGAAGACATCGGCCTGGGTAACCGCATGGCCTATGTGGTCGCCCGCCGCTTGATGGGTGAGGGTGAGCAATTGCCAAGCCCCGAAGGTCCGTTGGCCATTCGCGGTACCGAGGGCCTGGTGCTCAGTTATGCCAAATGCTGCACGCCTATTCCGGGTGATCCGATTGTGGGTCACCTGTCGGCGGGCAAAGGGATGGTTGTGCACTTGGACAACTGCCGCAATATCAGTGAAATCCGCCACAACCCCGAAAAATGCATCCAGCTTTCGTGGGCCAAAGACGTTACCGGCGAATTTAACGTCGAGTTGCGCGTCGAGCTGGAACACCAGCGTGGCTTGATTGCGCTGCTGGCCAGCAGCGTGAACGCCGCCGACGGCAACATCGAGAAGATCAGCATGGACGAGCGCGATGGTCGTATCAGCGTGGTCCAACTGGTGGTCAGCGTGCACGATCGTGTGCATCTGGCCCGCGTGATCAAAAAACTGCGTGCCCTTACCGGGGTTATCCGCATCACTCGGATGCGTGCATAGGCCGTTACAAATGGCCATTTCAAGGAGTCACACATGACCAAGACTGTTATCACCAGCGACAAAGCACCTGCTGCCATCGGTACTTATTCCCAAGCGATCAAAGCTGGCAATACCGTCTACATGTCCGGTCAAATCCCGCTGGACCCAAAAACCATGGAGCTGGTTGAAGGCTTTGAAGCCCAGACCATCCAGGTATTTGAAAACCTGAAATCGGTAGCTGAGGCCGCGGGTGGTTCGTTCAAAGATATCGTCAAGCTGAACATCTTCCTGACCGACCTTAGCCATTTCGCCAAGGTTAACGAGATCATGGGCACCTACTTTGAGCAGCCGTACCCGGCGCGTGCAGCCATTGGCGTAGCAGCCCTGCCAAAGGGTTCGCAGGTTGAGATGGACGCGATTCTGGTCATCGAGTAACACCCTCGGCGCAGCGTCTTCATGCTGCGCCAACCCTCGCTTTTCCCCGTTTTAAAAGGATTCCACTATGCGCAAAGCGCTAGTCTTGTCACTGCTCACCGTTTTTCTGGGTGGCTGTGCCAGCGAACCCGCCCACCGCGATATCAGTGGTATCTGGATCAACCAAGCAGCGATTGATGCGGCGGCCAAAGGTGGCAACCTGCGTGAAGCGTTGCTGGCGTATGGCCCTAACCTTGAGTGGGACATCGACACTCAAACCGCTCAAGCCCGCTACACCAATGGCTTTGAGCGAGTGGAGGGCAAGCTGCAACCCGAAGACAAGGGCGTGTGGCAAGTCGATTTCTATGGCAGTTCGGCAACGGCTTTGAGCCTTGCAGGCGAAGAGCTGGTACAAGCGGCGGCAGACGCCGATCCTCAACAGGTCTTTGCCCGCTCGTCAGTGAATGTGGCGGCGCAAGATCCGCTGGGCACCAGCTTTGAAAAAGCCCTCAAAACGGCTTACCTGGGTGGCCAATGGCGTATTGCCGAGGGTGCAGGCCAAGGCGCCAGCGTGACCTTTTTGGCTGGCGGACAGCTCAAGGGTTTGCCGGGCATGAACGCCTACGCCCTGTGCCTGGCAGGTGATTGTGCGTCGATGAGCGGCGAATACGACAGCCTTTGGCTCCAGCAAGGTGAGACCGGTGCAGCTCACATCTTTGTGCGCAATGGCAAACAGCTCGAAATTTTTGAAGCGCTGGATGCCTCCCAGCCAGACGAAATGCCTCAGTTGTACCCCGGCAAGCGCGAATGGGTGCTTGAGAAGCAGCGCTGATCACTCCCAACGCCCCGCAGGCTGCGAGCCTTTAACGTCAAAAGCGCGCAGCCTTCGCCAGCTCATGCGTAATCAGTGTGCTTTGCCAGGCTGTCCCGCCAAAATCGCCGCATAACCTTCGCGATAGCTTGGGTAGCGCGGCTCCCATCCCAGGGCCTTGGCGCGTGCATTACTGCAACGCTTGCTCCCCGCCCGCCTTACGCTTGCCTCTTCAGACCACTCGGTCACGCCCAATTGCTCACGTAACCAGTTCACAACCTCTGACAATGGCGCAGGAGCATCATCGACCCCGATATAGCAGTCCTCCAACGTTTTGCCGTGTTGATGAGCCTCAAGCAGATAGGCCAGCAGTCCACCCGCGTCATCGGCGTGGATGCGGTTGCCATAAAGAGGCGGTTCAACAGCCACGCGATAGCCCTTGCGCACCTGCCCCAGCAGCCACTCCCGGCCAGGACCGTAGATCCCGGTCAAGCGCACTACGCTGGCGGGAATGCTGCTGTTCAAGGCGATCTGCTCCGCGTCCAGCATGATCCGCCCTGAGTAATTGGTAGCCTCGGCCGGTGAGGTTTCATCGACCCACTCACCTGCCTGCTGCACATAAACACCGCTGCTGGAAACGAACAGCAGGTGCTTGGGTTGTTGATTGTGTTGCTTGAGCCAACTGAGCGTGCGTTTGAGCGCATCGACATACGCGGCTTGGTAACCCGCTTCGTCGTGCTCGGTGGCGGCGACGCTGTACACCACATAGTCGATTTGGCCCGTGGGCCATTGCGCCGGGCACGGGTCTTTAAACAGGTCGGCCGCGACGCCATTCACGCCTTCAGGCAGTTGATCGATGGATCGCCTTAATCCGTAAACCTTCCATTCGTCCTTCAGTAACTGAGTGGCGAGTCGACTTCCGACATCGCCACAACCGACGATCAAGACAGAGGCGTTGGGCATCTCAAACTCCTAATGAAAAGCTGCAAAGCGGCCAAAAAAGGTCAGACGTTGGTCGTGACCTCGGAAAAAAACAGGTGCTATTGCTTTTGTTAACAAGAATTACTTGCAATAATAACGCATCATTTGTCCTTGGTCTTACACGCGTTGTAGGGCAAAACCTCAAAACTTCTCAGGTCCGGCTAGCATGACACGCAATCATTCCACCGCTTCGCCAACCCAGCTGTTGAGCCCTGCACGCCTTTGGCGTGGTGTGGCGGCGCTGATGTTCAGCCTGTTGCTTGCTCCGGCTGCGGCATTTGCCGATGAGCCAGCGAACGCTGCCGTACCTCCTGCAACCGTTAGTGCCGCTGCCGCTGATGCCACCGCGCCTGTTGCAGCGCCGGGTGCTACAGATCCAGCCCAGGCTGAGGGTGTTGTGGCCCCTGCGGATGACGCACCACAACTCGTCGCCGAAGAAGACAACAGCTTGGGCATGGCCCATGACCTGTCGCCGTGGGGCATGTACAAAAACGCCGACATCATCGTCAAAATCGTGATGATCGGTCTGGCAATCGCTTCGATCATCACGTGGACCATCTGGATCGCCAAAGGCTTCGAAGTGCTGGGCGCCAAGCGTCGTCTGCGCTCCGAAATCGCCAGCCTGAAAAAAGCCCGCACCCTTAAAGAGGCCAGCGAATCGGCCACTAGAGAGGGCACGCTGGCTCACCTGCTGGTGCAAGACGCCCTTGAAGAGATGCGTCTGTCGGCCAATAGCCGTGAAAAAGAAGGCATCAAAGAGCGCGTCAGCTTCCGTCTTGAGCGTCTGGTTGCGGCGTGCGGTCGCAACATGAGCAGCGGCACAGGCGTGTTGGCCACCATTGGTTCGACAGCACCGTTCGTGGGTCTGTTCGGCACCGTGTGGGGCATCATGAACAGCTTTATCGGCATCGCCAAAACCCAAACCACTAACCTGGCCGTTGTGGCGCCGGGTATTGCCGAGGCGCTGTTGGCCACGGCATTGGGCCTGGTAGCGGCGATCCCTGCGGTTGTGATTTACAACGTTTTCGCCCGCTCCATCACCGGCTACAAAGCTCAGGTGGCGGACGCATCGGCTGAAGTGTTGCTGCTGGTTAGCCGTGACCTCGATCACCTGCCGCCTGAGCGCAGCTCGCAACCGCACATGGTGAAAGTGGGGTAATCGGCCATGGGCCTGCATTTGAAAGAAGGCGCAGACGACGATCTGGCCGAGAACCACGAAATCAACGTCACACCCTTTATCGACGTAATGCTGGTACTGCTGATCATCTTCATGGTGGCCGCACCGCTGGCCACCGTGGATATCAAGGTTGACCTGCCCGCGTCCAGCGCCAAACCGGCGCCGCGCCCCGAGAAACCGGTGTTCCTTAGCGTCAAGGCGGATCAGCGCCTGTACCTGGGCGAAGAACCCGTCACCGTTGAAGCGCTGGGTCCGACGCTGGACGCCCGTACGCATAACAACAAAGACACAACGATCTTCTTCCAGGCCGACAAGGGTGTGGACTACGGTGACTTGATGAGCGTCATGGATGCATTGCGCGCAGCCGGTTACTTGAAGGTCGGGTTGGTCGGACTTGAGACGGCAGCCAAGAAATGACCATAGCGCGCCAAAAGATGACGCGTTACGCAACCAGCCTGGCCGTGGTGTTGGGTGTCCATGCAGTGGCGGTAATACTCGCCCTGCAATGGTCTAACCCGCGCGCAATCGAACTTCCGCCCCAGGCGATGATGGTCGATCTCGCGCCGCTGCCGGCACCGCCTCCTCCTGCGCCGCCGAAAGTGGTGACACCACCACAACCGCCGGCTCCAGTAGAAGAGTTGCCGATCCCCAAGCTGGCCGAAGCGCCCAAGCCGAAGATTTCTGTTCCCAAGCCGGTCAAACCCAAGCAAAAGCCTCAACCGCCCAAGCCTGTGGAAAAACCTGACCCGGTCAAAGAGAAACCTTCAGAAGAGAAACCGAGCGACGCGACGCCGACCAAGGCGCCCAGCGAGAAGTCCGCCGCACAGACCCGTGGCCCTTCGGCGCAACAACTGGCAGCCAAAGCCAGTTGGGAAGGTACTTTACTGGCCCACCTGGGCAAGTACAAAAAGTACCCGGCTGCTGCTCAATCGCGGGGCAAAGAAGGTCTGAACCGTCTGCGCTTTGTAGTCGATGCGCAAGGCAAGGTGCTGTCCTACGAATTGGTCGGGCGCTCAGGCAATGCTGATCTGGACCGGGCCACCCTGGAAATGATCCGTCGGGCACAACCTCTGCCCAAGCCTCCGGCTGACATGCTGACCAATGGCAGCATCGAGATCGTGGCACCCTTCGTTTATTCCATCGATAAACGTCGACGCTGATACCAGAAAGGGCACCGTAAGGTGCCTTTTTTGCATCTGCTGTATAGATAAAAACCGGCAAGCGCGTGATTAGCGACTGTAGCTCTGTGGGTAATGTCTGATAACGTGCGTCTATCGATTGCAGCCGTTATGCTTCGGCCCGCAGCCTCATGGACGCCCGCTATGACCCTTACAGAATTGCGCTACATCGTTACGCTTGCCCAAGAGCAGCACTTCGGCCACGCGGCCGAGCGTTGCCACGTCAGCCAACCGACCCTGTCGGTGGGCGTGAAAAAACTGGAAGACGAACTCGGTGTGCTGATTTTTGAGCGCAGCAAAAGCGCCGTGCGCCTGACGCCTGTGGGCGAGGGCATTGTTGCCCAGGCCCAGAAGGTACTGGAGCAAGCCCAAGGCATCCGTGAATTGGCGCAGGCGGGCAAAAACCAGCTCACCGCACCGCTCAAGGTCGGCGCGATCTACACCGTAGGTCCTTACCTGTTCCCGCATCTGATTCCACAACTGCATCGGGTCGCCCCGCAAATGCCGTTGTACATCGAAGAAAACTTCACTCACATCCTGCGCGACAAGCTGCGTAACGGTGAGCTGGACGCGATCATCATCGCCCTGCCGTTCCATGAGGCTGACGTGCTGACCCTGCCGCTCTACGACGAGCCGTTCTACGTGCTGATGCCGAGCGAGCACCCGTGGACCAAAAAAGACACCATCGACGCCAGCCTGCTCAACGACAAGAGTTTGCTGTTGCTGGGTGAAGGTCACTGCTTCCGCGATCAAGTGCTTGAGGCGTGCCCCACCCTGACCAAGGGCAATGACGGCGCCAAGCACACCACGGTCGAATCCAGCTCGCTGGAAACCATCCGGCACATGGTGGCCTCAGGCCTGGGCATTTCGATCCTGCCGCTCTCTGCTGTCGACAGTCACCATTATTCCCCCGGTGTGCTGGCCGTACGCCCGCTGACCCCGCCAGTGCCGTTCCGCACGGTGGCGATTGCATGGCGTGCCAGCTTCCCTCGGCCTAAAGCGATTGAGATCCTCGCGGACTCGATCCGTCTGTGCTCGGTGGCCAAGCCGCCTGCGGCGACGTAAGAACTGTTATGACCGAGTTGTCGAATGTGCCGGTCACGGCGCTTAAGGGCGTGGGAGAGGCGATGGCCGAGAAATTGGCCAAAGTCGGGCTGGAAACCGTGCAAGACGTGCTGTTTCATTTGCCGTTGCGCTACCAGGACCGCACCCGCGTTGTGCCGATCGGGGCGTTACGCCCCGGTCAGGATGCGGTGGTCGAAGGGCGGGTGATTGGCACCGATGTGGTCATGGGCAAGCGCCGCAGCTTGCTGGTGCGCATCAATGACGGCACGGGTGGCCTGAGCCTGCGTTTCTACCACTTCAGTAATGCGCAAAAGGAAAGCCTGAAGCGCGGCACTGAAGTGCGTTGCTATGGCGAAGCGCGTCCCGGCGCGTCGGGGCTGGAAATCTACCACCCGGAGTACCGTGCCATTACGGGCGATGAACCACCGCCGGTCGACACCACGCTGACCCCGATCTACCCCACCACTGAAGGCCTGACTCAGCAGCGCCTGCGCCAACTGAGCCTGCAAAGCCTGGCGATGTTGGGGCCACGCAGCCTGCCGGACTGGTTGCCGCGCGAGCTGGCCAAAGACTATCAACTGGCGCCTTTGGATGAGGCGATTCGCTATCTGCACCAGCCACCGGCCGATGCAGACGTTGAAGAACTCGCCTTGGGCCATCACTGGGCACAGCACCGCCTGGCGTTTGAAGAACTGCTGACCCATCAGCTGTCTCAGCAGCGTTTGCGCGAAAGTTTGCGCTCGCAACGGGCGCCTGCTCTGGCTAAAGCTCGAACGTTGCCTGAGCAGTTTCTGCGCAACTTGGGCTTTTCCCCGACCGGGGCGCAAGTGCGTGTCGGCAACGAAATTGCCTACGATCTCAGTCAGCCCGAGCCTATGTTGCGCCTGATTCAAGGGGATGTGGGGTCGGGTAAAACGGTGGTGGCGGCGATGGCCGCCTTGCAAGCGCTGGAGGCGGGTTATCAAGTGGCGCTGATGGCGCCCACCGAAATCCTCGCCGAGCAGCACTTCATCAGCTTCAAGCGCTGGCTGGAACCGTTGGGGCTTGAGGTGGCATGGCTGGCGGGCAAACTCAAAGGTAAGGCGCGTATCGCTGCACTGGAGCACATCGCCAACGGCGCGCCGATGGTGGTGGGCACGCACGCCTTGTTTCAGGATCAGGTGCAGTTCAAGCGCCTGGCGCTGGTCATCATCGACGAGCAGCACCGTTTCGGTGTGCAACAGCGCCTGGCCCTGCGTAATAAAGGCGTGGGCGGCGTCATGTGCCCGCATCAATTGATCATGACCGCGACGCCGATCCCGCGCACCCTGGCCATGAGTGCGTACGCCGACCTCGACACCTCGATCCTCGACGAACTGCCGCCGGGCCGAACCCCGGTTAACACGGTGCTGGTGGTCGACACGCGGCGTTTCGAAGTCATTGAGCGAGTGCGTGCGGCCTGTGCCGAAGGGCGTCAGGCGTACTGGGTGTGCACGCTGATTGAAGAGTCTGAAGAACTGACCTGTCAGGCGGCTGAAACCACCTTTGAAGACCTCTCCAGCGCCTTGGGTGAATTGCGCGTCGGGTTGATACACGGGCGCATGAAAGCTGCTGAAAAGGCTGAGGTCATGGCCCGGTTCAAAGCCGGCGAGTTGCAATTGCTGATTGCCACTACGGTGATTGAAGTCGGCGTGGACGTGCCCAATGCCAGCCTGATGATCATCGAAAACCCCGAACGACTGGGCTTGTCGCAGTTGCACCAATTGCGCGGGCGCGTCGGTCGAGGCAGCGCAGTGAGCCATTGCGTGCTGCTGTATCACCCGCCGCTGTCGCAAATTGGCCGTCAGCGTTTGGGCATCATGCGCGAGACCAACGATGGTTTCGTCATCGCCGAAAAAGACCTCGAACTGCGCGGCCCCGGCGAAATGCTTGGCACCCGGCAAACCGGGCTTTTGCAGTTTAAAGTTGCCGATTTGATGCGTGACGCCGACCTGCTTCCCGCTGTTCGCGACGCGGCACAAGCCCTGCTGGAACGCTGGCCCTCCCACGTCAGCCCTTTGCTGGACCGCTGGCTGCGCCACGGTCAGCAATACGGGCAGGTTTAAAGGCGCGTTCAGTAAATAGATCAGCGGCCGATTAACTGTCTGATTACCACATTTGAGTTGTAAGAACCGGACACACACCATGACTGAAGTTGCCAGCGCCCCAACTGTTCCCCACACGCCGTCGGTTATTCGACAGCTGCTTGGCGAGTTGGCCATCCCGTACCGGGAAGTCATTGACCACCCCGGCCTTAACCCCGCACGCAAAGTTCAAGCAGCGTTGCTCGATGACACGGTCGGCGCGCTCATGGTGCTGTTTCCGCAGAGTCACTTGCTTGACCTCAATCGTCTGGCCGAGCTGATCGGGCGGCGCATGACGGCTGTCGCGCCCGCGCACCTTGAGCGTATGCTCGGCAAGCATGAGCTGACGCTGCTGCCAGGTTTGCCGGCCCTCACCAGTTCGCCTTGCCTGTATGAAGAACAGCTGCTGCAACAGCCCTTGCTGTTGATTAACGCCGGTGAGCCGGGGCTGTTGCTGGAGATTTCTCAGGAACACTTCAAAAGCATGCTGACCAAGGCCAGCGCAGGGCGTTTTGCCGAGCCGCTGGAAGCCATCAAGCTTAATCTGGACCGCCCGGATGAAGACGGTGATGCCATCACTCAAGCGGTGCACGCGTTCACTGCGCGCCGTATTCAGCAGCGTCTTGAAGCGACAATTGAAATCCCGCCGTTGGCCGAAACCGCCCGCAAAATCATCCGCCTGCGCGTAGACCCCAACGCCACCATCGACGACATCACCGGTGTTGTCGAAACGGACCCTGCGCTGGCGGCACAAGTCATGAGTTGGGCGGCGTCACCGTACTACGCCTCACCGGGCAAGATCCGTTCAGTTGAAGACGCGATCGTGCGCGTACTGGGCTTTGATCTGGTGATTAACCTGGCACTGGGGCTGGCGCTGGGTAAAACCCTGAGCCTGCCCAAGGATCACCCGCAATCGAGCACGCCTTACTGGCAGCAGTCGATTTACACCGCGGCGGTCATTGAGGGGCTGACCCGTGCCATGCCCCGGGCCGAACGCCCTGAAACCGGTCTGACGTACCTGGCGGGGCTGCTGCACAATTTTGGCTATCTGCTGTTGGCCCACGTGTTTCCGCCGCACTTCTCGCTGATTTGCCGTCACCTTGAAGTCAACCCGCATGTCAGTCACAGCATGGTTGAACAGCATTTGCTGGGTATTACCCGTGAGCAAATCGGCGCCTGGCTGATGCGCTATTGGGACATGCCGGACGAACTGGCGGCGGCCCTGCGGTTTCAACATGACCCGCACTACGCGGGTGAACATGCGCAGTACCCCAATCTGGTGTGCGTGGCGGTGGGGCTGCTGCGCAGCCGTGGCATTGGGCACGGCCCATACGACCCGCTGCCTGACGCGCTGTTTGAAAGCTTGGGCGTAACGCGCGAAAAAGCCGAAGACGTCGTCAGCAAAGTGCTGGAGGCCGAGGTGTTATTGCGTGAGCTGGCTGCCCAATTCAGTCAGGCCTGACCTACGGGGCCAGGTTGGCCGAAGAACAGCGCGCAGCGCTACCCCCTCCTCGTAGAAGCTGCCAAAGGCTGCCACGGTCGTAGTCCGGGTTTAAGCCTTTGGTTTTTTACGTGGTTTCAGGTACTTGGTCAGGCCCTGGAACCACATCACCAGTGCAGGGTTGCCCTTGATCTGGATCGACTTGTCCTGAATCCCGGTCATGAACGCCAGTTGTTTGTTCTTGGCCTGCATGGTCGCGAAACCGTAGGCCGCATCTTTGAAGGCGATAGCAAACGCAGGCTCGGGGTACAGCCCTGAGTGGCTGGTAATGCGCTGGTTTTTGACTTTGAAGTGACGGGCGACGCTGCCGTCCAGGGTTTGCAGCTGGAACACCAGGTCTTTGTCGACCAGTTGTTGGGCAAACGCCGGGTTTTTTCGGCTGGCCCTGCTCATCATGAAGCCCAGCATCCAGAGCAGAAAACGAAATTTCATGTACGCGGCCTCAAGGGAAAAATAAATGGCCGGCGCAGTGTAACGATTTGTTCAAAGAACGCCATATATCTGCATGGATAGGCGTAGATGGGGGGCGTTTTGCCACTTATGGCCGCACGATTGTCCTGTCGCTATCAAGAATGGGCCGCCAGCCGCGCCAGCTTGCCCATTCTTCAAGGCCTCATGTGACGAAAGGCCGGTTTGTCACTAAGGGTTGACGCTGTCTTTCAAGAACTTGCCCGGTTTGAACGCAACGGTGTTGCTGGCCTTGATCGTGACTGGCTGACCCGTTTGCGGGTTTTGGCCGGTGCGGGCACCGCGGTGGCGTTGAACGAAGGTGCCGAAGCCAACCAGCGTGACGCTGTCTTTGCGGTGCAGGGCTTGGGTGATTTCTTCGAGCACGGCATTGAGCACGCGGCTGGCTTGCTCTTTGGTGAGGTCAGCCTTTTCCGCGATAGCGGCGGCGAGATCGGGTTTACGCATGATGAAGCCTCTTTGACGGTTTTTTGTTGTTATGTCCGTGCTGCTCTCAAGGGAGCAACGCCTTAGGCGCCGCAGGCTCTACTCTGCGGCAGACCGGTGTGAGAATGGCATGCGGCCAAGGCCGGCGCCAGCTTCGATCCGGCCTTTGTTGAGCCAAGGCAAAGGCATATGCGACAGAGTTGCCAGCGTTTACGCCAAAAGTGCAGGCAGCTCTTTGTTGAGGGCCAGTTTTTCGCGAACGGCCTCACCGGTCAGTGCATAACCTAGCAATTTGCCATCTGCGTCGCGGCACACCGCCTTGATGTCTGGGCCGCTGCCTTCGACCGACCAAACGCCCTCATACCCTGGGGGCACAGGCGACACCACCAGCGGGCACACCGGTGTTTTTACCGTGATGGGCATGGCGCCATAGCTGACAGCAGTGGGGTTGCCAGCCAGGGTTTTGGCCAGTGCGCGGGCGCAGCTCATCAGCGGCATGACATACAGCAAACTCAGGCCCTCAACCTGTGCGCAGTCACCCAGCGCGAAAATGTTGGCGTGGGAGGTCTTGAGCAGGCGGTCCACTTCAATCCCGCGATTGACCCGAATCCCGGCCGCGGCGGCCAAATCAGTCCGTGGGCGCAAGCCAATGGCTGACACCACGACGTCACAACGTATGACGCTACCATCAGACAAATGCGCCTCAACCCCGTCCGCAGTACGTTGCAGGCGCGTGAGTATCGGCCCTAGGTGCAAGCGTGCGCCGATACCTTCAAGAGCGGTTTGCACCGCTGCTGCTGCCGCAGGATGCAATAACGTGGGCATGACTTGCTCGCAAGGGGCGACCAGATCCACGTCATAGCCGCCTGCGATCAGGTCATTGGCAAACTCGCAGCCGATCAGGCCGGCCCCCAGTATCAGTACGCGGCGCTTGCCTGCGGCGGCGGTGCGAAAGCGTGCGTAATCTTCCAGGTCGTTGATGGGGTAAATAGCGTCCTGCGCATCGCCTTCAACGGTCACCTGCACCGTTTGCGCGCCCCACGCCAGAATCAGGTCGCGATACGGCACGGCTTCTTCACCGATCCACAACTGCTTGTGGCCGGGATCAATCCCGCTGATGCGCGTGTGGGTGCGCACTTGGGCGTTCAGTTGCTCAGCCATCGCTCCGGGGCTGGCCATGCTCAGGCCGTCGGCGTCTTTGTTTTTACCGAAACCGGTGGACAGCATGGGCTTGGAATAGGAACGCCCGTCATCGGCGGTGATCAACAGCAGCGGCGTTTCGCTGTCCAGCTTGCGAAATTCCCGGGCCAGGTTGTAGCCAGCCAGCCCGGTGCCAACGATCACGACAGGTGCGTTCATTCCAATCTCCCTAAGGGCGAAACTCAAAAAGGTATCAGTTGATTTCGATCATTTCGAAATCCATTTTGCCTACGCCGCAGTCCGGGCACAGCCAGTCTTCGGGCACGTCCTGCCACAGCGTGCCGGGGGCGATGCCATCATCCGGCCAGCCATCGGCTTCGTTATAAATCAGTCCACATACGATGCATTGCCACTTTTTCATGGGGGTATTTCCTTGGGTTCAGGCTTTGGCGAGGGCACAGACTTTTGCAGTGACGCTGTGTTGCTCGTCGAGTTCAGGGCGTTTTGTACGGATCAAAACCGGTAGATGCAAGCGAGATTGCAGCCAATCGGCACTCAAGCGCTCATTCGGGAGGCAGCGTGATAAGCTCGGCGCCCTCAATGGCTGCCAATTATGACCGACTGTGCCGCACATGACTTCCCCGTTGATCTCCCCCGTCTGGCTTGAACAAAGCCGCCTTCCTGCGTTGCCCGATGAACACACCCTAAACTGGTTGTTCGATCAAGGCTCGTTGACCCTTCGTCTCACAGCCCTTTCTGAGAATAACTTCAGTGTCTTGCCCTTGTTTGAAGGCTGGCAGACCTTGCGCGAGGACGAATGCGCCGCGCTCGACCTGCCTGGTAACAGCCGGGGCTGGGTGCGCGAAGTGTATTTGTGTGGGCACCAGCAGCCCTGGGTGTTTGCGCGCAGCGTAGCGTGCCAAAGCGCACTTGAAGCGGGCGGCTTGCACATGGACCAGCTGGGCACGCGTTCTTTGGGGCAATTGCTGTTCAGCGATGAGGCGTTTGAGCGCGGCGCGTTGCAGGTGTGCCATTACCCGCGCGAGTGGCTGCCCCAGGCCGATCAGGTCGATACGCTCTGGGCGCGACGGTCGCGCTTTGTTCGAGGAGAGCTGAGCGTGCTGGTGGCTGAGGTGTTTTTACCCAAACTGTGGGCCGCCGTGAGAGCCCGGTCGGAGAACAACTGATGTACGTGCGTCTGCTTAAATCACTCAACCGTTTGAACCCTCGCGCATGGGACTTTATTCAGTTAACGCGCATGGACAAGCCCATCGGCATTTACCTGCTGTTGTGGCCGACCTTGTGGGCGCTGTGGATTGCGGCCAAAGGTGTGCCGTCGCTGAGCAACCTGCTGATCTTCGTCTTCGGCGTGATCCTGACCCGTGCCGGCGGCTGTGTGATCAATGACTTTGCAGATCGCAAGGTCGATGGCCACGTCAAACGCACAGAACAACGGCCGTTGGTGAGCGGAAAAATCAGCGGCAAAGAAGCGTTGGTGTTTTTTGCCGTGCTAATGGGGATCAGCTTCCTGCTGGTGCTGTGCACCAATGCGCCTACGATCTGGCTGTCATTCGGCGGTTTGGCGTTGGCCGCCAGCTACCCGTTCATGAAGCGATACACCTACTACCCGCAAGTGGTGCTGGGCGCAGCCTTCTCGTGGGGCATGCCGATGGCGTTTACCGCCGAGACGGGCAGCCTGCCAGCGGCGGCGTGGTTGCTGTACATCGCCAACCTGCTGTGGACGGTGGCGTACGACACCTACTACGCCATGACGGACCGCGAGGACGACCTGAAAATCGGGGTTAAGTCGACCGCTATCCTGTTTGGCGACGCAGACCGGGTGATCAACCTCAGCCTGCAAGGGTTGGCGCTGGGTTGTCTGTGGCTGGCCGGCACCCAGTTTGAACTGGGTGGTTGGTTCCATATGGGGCTGTTGGTGGCCGCGGGCTGCTTCGTGTGGGAATTCTGGTACACCCGCGACCGCGATCCACAACGCTGCTTCAAGGCCTTCTTGCACAACCATTGGGCGGGTTTGGCGATCTTTGTCGGCATCGTCCTCAACTACGCGTTGGCGTGATCCCACGCCACCCGTAGTCGTTGCCCGCCTCTATGGCTTGGGCATCAATCGCAACGTGCTGCGGGTATTGAGCTGCACGTCGGCGTCCTCCATGTACGGTTTGTCGTAACGCCCCTCGATGTAGCTTTGCGCCTGATCCTTGTAGTGTTTGTCGAACGGCACGCCGCTCTGGCCCACCGGGTTGATGGTCAGCGTGTGGGTGGGGTCGGCAAAGTCGATCAGGCGCCGCGTAGACGGTCCGTAACCCACCGCCCAAGGGGCAGGGCCGAGTTTTGCGGACAAATTGTTGGGGACTTCATGGCTACCCGGCGCTGCGAAAGGTCCGACATTGAACAACCAGTCCAGTGGTTTTTGTTTACCCAGCGGATGCTCGTGGGTCAGGGTGTGCGCCCGGCCCCATTGCCACTGCGCGGGGTCGTCGCCCAAGGTGGCCTTGAGTTGAACGAGGCTGTTGCGCCAGGCAACGTTGACCGTGTCCGCCCGGGTCTCTTTGGTCAGCGTGTGACGATTGTCCCACCACGGCGAGTCCGGGCTGGCGACCAGACGCGGCAGCGCCTCATCGATCACGCGGGTGGTCAGCAGGATGTCAAAAAACGCATCGCCCAACTCGTCGTGCATGGCGGCATCCGCCAGGCTGAACAGCAATTGGTTGAACAGCGTGGCACTGGTTGAGTCCAGCGGGTAATCGCCCTTCCACTGCGCCAATTGCTCAACCAACTTAAGCTCGGCCGGGTCGCTGACACCCTTGCGCAGTACCGGCAACAAAGGCTTGAGTACGCGCTGCGCATAGTCGGTGGTGGTGCCCAACTGCAACGCCTGGCTGTTTTTCAGGTTCCATTTCACGCTGGCGTCGCTCAGTTGGCGATTGAGCTGTTGACCACGATCGGCCAGGTTGTAATAACCGGGAATCTCCAGCCCGGTGGGCGATACCGGCTGAAAGTTGGCTGACACGATGTAGCCGCGCGGCGGGTTTACCTCCTGCGGGTTGGCACTGAAAGGGTAGAAGCCCAATTTGTCCGCCTGCGCGCTGCTGCCGTCCAGAATGAACGCCGGGTTGACCCCGGCCGGGCGCTTAGGCAGTTGCGCCGCCGCCCACCAGCCGATATTGCCCTGGGCATTGGCCCACACCACATTCAACCCCGGCGCCTGAATATACGTGGCAGCCTTGCGCGCCTTGCTCACGGTGTTAGCGCGGTTGAGTTGGTAAAAGCCTTCCAGGATTGGATTTTTGGTCTCCAAAAAGCCCCACCACATGGCAATCGGCGTATTGCCTGCAATATCGCCCAGCACATCGTTAACAATCGGCCCGTGTGGCGATTGACGCAGCACCAGCGTGACCGGCGCCTGGCCTTTGACGGCAATCTCTTGCTCGGTGCGAGTCATGTCGACCCACTGGCCGTGGTACCAGACCTGATTGGGATTTTTGGGGTGGGTCTTTTCGGCGATCAGGTCCAGGTCATCGTTCTGGAACATGGTCAGGCTCCAGCCGAACTCGCGGTTGTTGCCCAAAAAGGCGAACGGCACCAGCGCCTGATGGTAGCCGTACAGCTCAAAGTCGGGCGCAGACAGCTGCGCTTCGTACCACACCGAGGGCACTGAAAAGCGAATGTGCGGGTCGCCCGCCAGCAACGGCTTGCCGTTTTGCGTGCGTCTGCCGGACACGGCCCAAGCGTTGCTGCCTTCAAACTGCGGCAAGCCAGCCTGACTCAAAGCACTGTCGCTGAGTTGCGCCAGAGCACCCAGGGTTTTCCAGTCGTTGGCCGCCAGCGCCGGGGGCAAGACGCCCTTGGGTTGCCATTGCAGATCGAAAACCTTGAGGTAGTCGCTGCCCAATTGATCACGTACGTAGGTGAGTAAGGGTTCAGTGCGAAACGCCGCCGCAAAGCTGTAGGCCATGTAACCGGCGATGCTGATGGTGTCTTCGGCGGTGAAGGCTCGCGGGGTGATGCCCAGCACGTCGAACTCCACAGGTTTGGCGTGGGTGGCCTGATATTGATTGATGCCGTCCAGGTAGGCTTGCAGCGCCTGCCACGCGGGGGACTGCTGATCCAGCTCGTTCACATAGGTGGCTGCGCGTTCGCGGATGCGCAGGCTGCGAAACAGCTTGTCAGTTTCTACCAGCTTGGGCCCGAGGATTTCGGCCAGTTCTCCGCGGGCCAGGCGGCGCATGATTTCCATCTGAAACAGCCGGTCTTGCGCCTGCACATAACCCAGCGCGCGGTACATATCGAGCTGATTACCGGCGCGAATATGCGGCACGCCGCGCTCGTCGTAACGCACGGTGACAGGCTCTTTGAGCGTATACAGCTCGACCTGGCCCTGACGCGAGGGCAACTTGCTCTGTACGTACCAGACCCCTCCCCCGGCCACTGCGGCAACGACAAGGGCGATGACGGTCAGACTGCGTTTCATGGGTGAACTCCTTGTTCTTTAAAGCGCCATCACGGGGTGACGTGATCGGCCTGCCACGGGCAATAACAGCCCACAGCCATAGTGTGAGTGGCTCTTACCGGGCGGCCTGCGCTCAGCGCTTGCAGGATGGGTTCGATAAAACTGTTGCTGGCATTGCAGGTGGCGCCTTCGCTGTACGGCCCGAAATAAGCCAATTGGCCACTGTGGTCCCAGATCGCCACGGCCGGGCTTGCGCTCAGGTGCTCAGCGCCGGGCAGGTTGGTCAACGGCTTGATCGCCCCCAAGGTGGCTGGCAGTTGGCCGTGGGTGCCGGGTTTTTGTACCGAATAAAACACCACGCCCAACGGTCCGTAATGCGCGAGCAGTTCGCTCAGGTGCTGCTGATTACCCACATTGCACGGGCAGGCCGGGTCCCAAAAGTGCACCACGCGAATCGGCCCCGGCCCGGACAGTTCGGCGGGCAGGCTTAATACATCTCCGGCAAATAGCGCGGTTTGATCACTGAATGCACGAATGTAACGCCCCTGAAACCAGTCATACGCGGCCCACAAACTGAGCGCACAGGTAAGGGTGAACGCGCAGGCAAGCAGGGTTTTGAAGGTGGGCAGGCGCATGCAAAAAGATCCTCGAAGGCCGCGTAGCTTGCCATGCTTGACCTGACAGATGAATATCGACGGTCTATAAAGCCTGTTTTGCGCGCACGCGCCCTGTTTGGAAGCCCTTATGCCTGCCCCGTTTTCCCCCGACACCTTACGCGCCAGTTTGCAGCCTTTAGCCGCAGCCCGGCCGTTATCGAGCGAGGGGCTGGCCTACCAGCGGTTTTACGGGTTGGACTTTGCGCATCACGCCGCGCCCGTGCAACGGCAACTGGGGTGTTACCGCGCCGGTGGTTACGATTTGGTCAGCCAAGTGTGGTGGCCCGAGGGTGCGCCAGTGGCGACGTTGTTTGTGATCCACGGGTTTTACGATCACATGGGGTTGTATCGGCATGTGATCGAATGGGGGCTGAGCCGAGGTTTTGTGGTGATTGCCTGTGATTTGCCGGGGCATGGCTTGTCCAGCGGCGAACGGGCCAGCATTGGCGATTTCAACCAGTATCAGGAAGCGCTCCAGGGTTTGTTCATCGAGGCGCAATCGCTTGGCTTGCCGCAACCGTGGCATTTGTGTGGGCAAAGCACCGGCGGCGCGATTGTGATTGATCACCTGCTGCATCAGGGCACCCACAGTCCGGCCCAAGGGCAGGCCATCTTGATGGCGCCGCTGGTGCGACCCAAAGACTGGCGTTGGTCAAAATTGAGCTATTACCTGCTGCGCCCGTTCGTCAAAGGCATTGCCCGACGCTTTAGCGAAAACACCAATAACCCTGACTTCATGCCTTTTTTGCTGGCCGATCCGCTACAGCCGCTGCGTTTGCCCACGGCCTGGGTCGGCGCATTGGCGCGCTGGATCGGGCGTATTGAAGAGGCTGCACCGAGTGCGCGAGCGCTGCTGATCATTCAGGGCGAGGCCGATAGAACGGTGGATTGGCGGCACAACCTGGGGGTGTTGAAAACCAAATTCACGCGGCCCGAGGTGCTGTTATTGCCTGAGGCACGCCACCATCTGGCCAACGAAACAGACACGATACGTGCGCGCTACTTCGCGTTTCTGGATCAGCACTTCAACGACTAACCCGCAGGCTGCGATCTTTAGGTCCTAAAACGCCTACGGGGCCAGGCTCGACGCGCTTTGCCCGACGGCAAGGCCTGCGCGCACCGCCGTCAGGGCTGCCTGGTAATACACTTTGCCGTCTTGGGACTCGGCGAAGGTCACGAACTCTTCCAGTTCAGGGTCAGACAAATCGCGATAGACGAAGAGCAAGGTGTTATCCAATTCGCCGCCAATTTGCTCCATCAACCGTTGGCGCTGACCATTGAGCATGCTTTGCGCCTGACCACCGCCGAGCAAACCGGGGATCATTGAACTCAAACTGTCTGCGGCGACGCCGGCAATGGCCAGGCTCACTTCTGCACCGGCCTCACGCGCTGGCAGCGCATTGGACAAGTGATTGATCAACAGCTGGCGAGTGGCGCTGGCCTCGATGCGCGGCAAGCCCTGTGCATGCTTGGCCAACTGGTCGCGGCGTGTGGCCAGCAATTCGGCGGCCACGATCTTGCTTCCCAGCGGGGACTGAAAAAAGCTCAGCGCCGGGGCCGGATCCGGCAAGTTCTTGCGCATTTGATCTTTGGCCCGCTTGTCCATTGCTTGCGGGTTGAAGCGCTGGCTGCTGTTGGTCACTAACGCTTGATAAACAGCAGGCGGCAAGTTGCTGCGATAGCGCTCTTGGGCGGCACTCAGGGCGTCATTGAAATGCGCACGTTGGTCTGACCAGCCAGCCACCTTGAACAAGTCATCCAGGTTGTCAGCCCATGCGGGTAATGAACAAAAAATAAGTAACGATAAAAACAAGCGGCGCATGAAGGACTCCTGTCAGCAGGTCGCTATTGTCCGGGTGTGGCGTAGGACTTGTCGAGATATCGTCTCTCCCAACCCGCTTTAAATGTGCGAGCGGTATTTATTTCAGAACACCGCTCTGCGGCTCTGTCAGATTTTGAGGCGTATGGATACTATGCCCGCCATGCAAATACCTTCTGATCATCCGCTGCTGCTGCGCATTGTCGACGACCTGTACGCACAGGGATGGTCGCAGCAAAACATCTTTCTGCCCCAGGATTTGACCCAGGAGCTGGCGGCCGAGTGCCATAAACGTTCGGTGCAGGGTGAACTGTCCCCGGCAGCGGTCGGGCGTGGGCCCAATCAGGAGGTCCGCGAAGGTATCCGCGGTGACCATATCCAATGGCTGGAGCCCGGTGAAGCACTGGCTTGTGACAGTTATCTCGGCTTAATGGAAAGCCTGCGAATCGCCATGAATCGCAGGCTTTTTTTGGGCCTGGAAGACTTCGAAAGTCACTTTGCGATGTACCCGCCCGGCGCGTTTTACCTCAAGCATCTGGACCGTTTTCGTGACGATGACCGTCGCATGGTCTCGGCGGTGGTGTACCTCAACGACGCCTGGCTGCCTGAGCACGGCGGGCATTTGCGTATGTACCTCGACGACCGGGGTGAGTACGACGTGTTGCCGACCGGCGGGTGCCTGGTGGTGTTTTTGTCGGGCGAAGTCCCTCACGAAGTGATGCCCGCGACCCGCGACCGTCTGTCGTTGACGGGCTGGTTTCGGCGGCGTGCAGCGCAGGTGCTGTTGTGAGCCAAAAAGTGTTGGTCAGCCGCTGCCTGTTGGGCCATCGCGTGCGCTATGACGGCGGGGCCAGCGGGCCTTATCCACAGCTGACGAAATGGCAGGCCGAAGGCCGAGTGATTGCGCTATGCCCCGAGGTCGCCGGTGGGTTGCCCACACCGCGAGCCGCCGCTGAGATTCCCGGTGGCCAAGGCACGCAAGTGCTCAGCGGCAAGGTGCCGGTCATGACCGCGGACGGCGAAAATGTCACCGATGCTTTTGTCTGCGGCGCGCAGCAGGCGTTGGCGCTGGTCGAAAAGCACGGCATTAAAATTGCCATTCTCAAGGCCAACAGCCCTTCATGCGGTAACCGCTTGACCTACGACGGCAGCTTCAGCGGGATCAAAGTCGAAGGCCAAGGGGTGACGGCAGCGTTACTGACCCAGGCCGGGGTGCAGGTGTTCAGTGAACTGGAGCTGGAAGAGGCAGCCAGCGTGCTGGACCGTGTAGGCCCCACCCGCTTTTGAACGTAGAGCCAGGATTTGAGTTCAGGTAACATCGCGTGCCACTTTGCCTTGGGGAATACGCGATGAGTGATAAACAAAAACCGCAGCCTGCTGCCTCGGCCACAGGTCCTGCTACCGCTGACAGCGCCGATGCAGCCTTGCACCACATTGTTGATGGCTTTCTGCATTTCCATCACGAGATCTTCCCCGAACAAGAAGCCTTCTTCAAAAAACTGGCCACCGCACAAAGCCCGCGCGCCATGTTTATCGCCTGCGCAGATTCGCGCATCGTGCCTGAGCTGATTACTCAAAGTGCGCCGGGTGATCTGTTCGTGACCCGTAACGTGGGCAACGTAGTGCCGCCGTACGGCCAGATGAACGGCGGTGTTTCAACCGCTATCGAGTACGCCGTGCTGGCATTGGGCGTGCAGCACATCATCATTTGCGGGCATTCGGATTGCGGCGCGATGCGGGCTGTGCTCAACCCCGCCAGCTTGAAAAAAATGCCGACCGTTAAAGCCTGGTTGCACCACGTAGAAGTGGCCAAAACCATGGTGCAGGACAACTGTAACTGCGCCAACGAAGCCGAAAGCATGCACGTATTGACCGAAGAAAACGTGATTGCCCAGTTGCAGCATTTGCGCACGCACCCCTCAGTGGCATCGCGCATGGCCAGCGGGCATCTGTTCATTCACGGCTGGGTGTACGACATCGAAACCAGCGCCATTAAAGCGTACGACGCGGACAAAGGTGCCTTCCTGCCGCTCGATGGCGCTACCCCGATCCCGAGTGCGACGCCCAAGGCGCGCTTTTAACCACCGCCTGTCAGGTTAAAAATTCAGCCCGACGCCCAGCTGCTTGGACAAGCACGGCCAGCGTTTCCAGGCAGCACCGGTCTGTGGGCTGATCAGCTTCTCGCGGTAGGCTTCGACTGACTCCAGCGCAAAGCTTTCGTCGTTGAGCATCTCGTCAACGGCGTGGTGCACCACTTCGTCCAATTGGTTGGCGAACGTTTCGCCGATCAATTGGTGCGCGATCAGGTTGGCCACGGTGGTGTCCAGCGGGATCAGCGGCTGTTGGAAGTGCTTGATGTACAGATCGTTGACCTCTTCCACCAGGCGGTGCGCCAGGTACGCTTCATCCAGCAAACTTTCCAGCCCGACGTGCCCGGCCATCAGTGCAGGTGGCTGAAGAAAAAACTGCTCGGCAATCTTCAGCACCGGCTTGATTTGCGATTCGATACCCGCCTCGCGGGCGACTTCGTTGGCCGCGTCCAGCAAGTCAGGCACCTGAGCGATGTAGGCACTGACAAACCGGGTCATGACCGCATTTTTGTCGAGTTCAGGCAGATGAATGGCTGTGTGAAGGTGTGGCAGCGTGTCTTCCAATTGGCGAGCGAGCAGGCCTGTATCGGCCTCATGCTGTTGGGCACGCAAGATCTGCTCGCGCAGGGCAGCGGTGTTCATGGGCACTCCAGGGGAACGCTAGACAGGGAATATCGTTAAAAATAGCCCACGTGAAACCCAGGGCCTTTTTCAGAGGGCGCGTATTGTTATTCATTTTGTGACCGGGCAGTGAGTGCCATTTGTCGTTGGAGTCAGTTTTTCGCTGTTTTGCCCCCTCACATTGCGGGGTTTAAGGCGCTGGCTATACTCGATTTTGTAAACGTTTTCTGATGATGCCCGACTGCCTGAGCAGGCGAGGCTCGGCGGTCAAGGTTCACTGGTTTGAAAACCGCCCCCTTGTAACGCAGGTACACACCGGCGCAATAACAAGAAAAATAAAGGGGAACCCGCAATGAAGCGACATCCACATCTATGGATGGGCCTGTTGTTGTGGTCTGTTTTCAATCAGGCGCATGCCGCCTGGACCGTGAACATGACGCCCGGTGCGACTGAAGTCAGCCATGCGGTGTTCAACCTGCACATGACCATTTTCTGGATCTGTGTGGTCATCGGCATTTTGGTCTTCGGTGCCATGTTCTGGTCGATGATTGTTCATCGTCGCTCCACGGGGCAGGAACCGGCCAAGTTCCATGAGAGCACCACGGTTGAAATCCTCTGGACGGTCGTGCCTTTGCTCATCCTGGTGGCAATGGCGGTGCCGGCCACCAAAACCCTGATCAACATCTACGACAGCAGTGAATCGGATGTCGACATCCAGATCACGGGCTACCAGTGGAAGTGGCATTACAAATACCTGGGCCAGGACGTCGAGTTCTTCAGCAATCTGGCCACCCCCGCCGATCAAATCCACAACAAAGCCCCCAAGGATGAGCATTACCTGCTCGAAGTGGATGAGCCGCTGGTGTTGCCGATTGGCGCCAAGGTGCGCTTTCTGGTGACCTCTGCCGATGTTATCCACTCCTGGTGGGTGCCAGCCTTCGCGGTCAAACGTGACGCCATACCGGGTTTTATCAACGAAGCCTGGACCCGCGTCGAAAAACCCGGCGTCTACCGTGGCCAGTGCGCCGAGTTGTGCGGCAAGGACCACGGTTTCATGCCGATTGTGGTCGACGTTAAAACCCGGCCCGATTACGACGCCTGGCTCGCGGAGCGCAAGGCTCAGGCTGCGCAACTCAAGGAATTGACCAGTAAAGACTGGACCCGCGAGGAACTGATCGCCCGTGGCGACAAGGTCTATCACACCGCCTGTGTGGCGTGTCACCAGGCTGAAGGCCAGGGCTTGCCGCCGATGTTCCCGGCGCTTAAAGGCTCGCCGATTGCCACCGGCCCTATTGAAGACCACTTGCACCGTGTGTTTTTCGGCAAGCCCGGCACCGCAATGGCCGCGTTCGGCAAGCAACTGTCAGAAGTCGACATGGCGGCGGTCGTGACCTACGAGCGCAACGCGTGGGGTAACAACAAAGGCGACATGGTCACCCCTAAAGACGTGCTCGCGCTGAAACAGGCGCAAGGCAAATGAGCGGTTCATTGATGTGCGCGCAAGGAGTCAGAACATGAGTGCTGTTATTGATGACCACGGGCCTGCACACGACGACCATGCTCATGGCCCCGCCAAAGGCCTGATGCGCTGGGTGTTGACCACCAACCACAAAGACATCGGCACGTTGTACCTGTGGTTCAGCTTCTGCATGTTTTTACTCGGTGGCTCGTTCGCGATGGTCATTCGTGCCGAACTGTTTCAACCGGGATTGCAGATCGTCGAACCGGCCTTTTTCAACCAGATGACCACCATGCACGGGCTGATCATGGTGTTTGGCGCCGTGATGCCTGCCTTTGTCGGGTTGGCCAACTGGATGATTCCGCTGATGATCGGTGCGCCGGACATGGCGCTGCCGCGCATGAACAACTTCAGTTTCTGGTTGCTGCCCGCCGCGTTTTTGTTGCTGGTATCGACCTTGTTCATGGCCGGTGGCGGGCCGAACTTCGGGTGGACCTTCTACGCTCCGTTGTCCACCACGTACGCACCCGAGAGCGTGACGTATTTCATTTTTGCCATCCATTTGATGGGTATCAGTTCCATCATGGGCGCGATCAACGTCATTGCTACCATCCTCAACCTGCGTGCGCCCGGCATGACCCTGATGAAAATGCCGTTGTTCGTCTGGACCTGGCTGATCACCGCGTTCTTGCTGATCGCCGTGATGCCCGTGCTGGCCGGGGTGGTGACGATGATGCTGATGGACATCCACTTTGGCACCAGTTTTTTCAGCGCTGCGGGGGGCGGAGACCCGGTGCTGTTCCAGCATGTGTTCTGGTTCTTCGGGCACCCCGAGGTGTACATCATGATCCTGCCGGCCTTCGGCGCTGTCAGTGCGATCATCCCGACCTTTTCGCGCAAGCCTCTGTTTGGCTACACCTCGATGGTTTATGCCACGGCAAGCATCGCTTTCTTGTCCTTTATCGTGTGGGCGCACCACATGTTCGTGGTCGGCATTCCACTGGTGGGCGAGCTGTTCTTTATGTACGCCACGTTGCTGATCGCGGTGCCGACCGGGGTCAAGGTGTTCAACTGGGCCAGCACCATGTGGCAAGGCTCGCTGACGTTTGAGACGCCGATGCTGTTCGCGGTGGCGTTTGTGATCCTGTTCACCATCGGCGGGTTTTCCGGGTTGATGCTGGCCATTGCGCCCGCTGACTTCCAGTACCACGACACCTACTTTGTCGTGGCGCATTTCCACTACGTACTGGTGCCAGGTGCGATCTTCGGCATCTTCGCTTCGACCTATTACTGGTTGCCGAAATGGACCGGCCACATGTACGACGAAACCCTCGGCAAGCTGCATTTCTGGTTGTCGTTTGTGGGCATGAACCTGACCTTCTTTCCGATGCACTTTGTGGGATTGGCTGGAATGCCGAGACGGATTCCTGACTACAACCTGCAATTCGCGGACTTCAACATGGTGTCGTCGATCGGTGGGTTTATGTTCGGCACCACGCAGCTGTTGTTTCTGTTCATTGTCATCAAATGCATACGCGGCGGGCCTAAAGCGCCGGCCAAGCCGTGGGACGGGGCTGAAGGTTTGGAGTGGAGCGTGCCTTCGCCCGCCCCGTATCACACCTTTACGACTCCGCCAGACATCAGGTGAACCGCTGGCCCTCACCCACCCTCTGCCGGTGGGAGAGGGTTGAGGTTTTATAGGCAACAGGAGCGTCTATGGCCGACTCAACATCCATCAAGCGTCTCGTTATCCGCCTGTCATTGATGGTGGTGGTGATGTTTGCCTTCGGCTTTGCCCTGGTGCCGATCTACGACGTGATGTGCCGCGCATTTGGCATCAACGGTAAAACCGCCGGGCAGTACGAAGGCGAGCAAGTGGTCGACACCCGCCGTCAGGTGCGGGTGCAGTTTTTGGCCACCAATAATCTGGGCATGGTGTGGGAGTTTTACCCCAAGGGCGAACAGTTGGTGGTCAACCCCGGCGGCGTCTACGAGATGGTGTTTGTGGCGTCCAACCCCTCCGACCATCCGATGTCAGCGCAAGCGGTGCCGAGCATCTCACCGGCGCAAGCGGCGCAGTATTTTCACAAGACCGAGTGTTTTTGCTTCACCCAACAAGTGCTGCAACCGGGGCAGCGCATTGAAATGCCGATGCGCTTTATCGTCGACCGCGACCTGCCCAAGGACGTGAAGCACCTGACGCTGGCCTACACGCTGTTCGATATCACCGCGCGCCAACCGCCCGTCGCTGCTGCTGGCAATGACGTCGCCCGGCCAGCCCGATAAGGAGAACGCTCCATGGCAACCCCTGATCACTACTACGTCCCGGCTCAAAGCAAGTGGCCGATCATTGCCACCATCGGCCTGTTGGTGACGGTCTGCGGCCTGGCCACATGGTTCAACGACCTCAAGGCCACGCGCCCCGAGTCCCATGGCCCGTTGATTTTCTTCGTCGGCAGTCTGCTGGTGGCTTACATGATGGTTGGCTGGTTCGGGGCGGTGATCAAAGAAAGCCGCGCCGGGCTGTACAGCCCACAGCTGGACCGCTCGTTTCGCTGGGGCATGACCTGGTTTATTTTTTCGGAAGTGATGTTTTTTGCCGCCTTCTTTGGCGCGCTGTTTTATGTGCGTAACTTTTCGGGCCCCTGGTTGGGCGGCGAAGGCAGCAAGGCGGTGGCGCATATGCTGTGGCCCAATTTCCAGTTCGCCTGGCCGCTGTTGCACAGCCCCGATCCGGTCCTCTACCCCGCGCCCAAAGACATCATCAACCCGTGGGGCTTGCCGCTGCTCAATACGGTGCTGCTGGTCAGTTCCAGCGTGACCCTGACCCTCGCTCATCACGCGTTGAACAAAGGCCAGCGCGGCGCATTGAAAGTGTGGCTGGGCCTGACGGTGCTGTTGGGGATCGCGTTTTTGGGCTTTCAGGCCGAGGAATATATCCACGCCTATCAAGAGCTGGGGCTGACGCTGGGTTCGGGGGTATATGGCGCGACGTTCTTTATGCTCACGGGTTTTCACGGCGCTCACGTGACCATCGGCACCCTGATTTTGCTGGTGATGCTGATTCGCATTGTGCGCGGGCATTTTAATGCCGAGCACCAGTTCGGATTCCAGGCGGCAAGCTGGTACTGGCACTTTGTAGATGCGGTGTGGGTGGCGTTGTTCCTGTTTGTTTACGTGTTGTAAGCGGCCGATCATGACGGTCTTTCGCCCAGGTCTGGTGCCCACGTTGGTGGTGGCTGTGCTGTTGCCCATGTTGGTGTTGCTGGGGTTTTGGCAACTCCAGCGCGCAGAGCAAAAGCGCCAGTTGCTCGACACCTATGCCCAGCACCGCAACGCTGCACCGCTCAGCGTGGAGCAATTGCTGAACAGCCCTGAGCCGGCGTTTCGACGGGTGCAATTGCGCGGTCATCTAGATGCGCAACACAGCCTGTTGCTGGACAACCGCATACGGGACGGCAAGGTCGGTGTAGAGCTGTTGCAACCGTTTCAGGACCTGGCCAGCGGTCAATGGCTGTTGCTCAATCGTGGCTGGATCGAGTGGCCGAGTCGGCGTACACCGCCTGTGTTCAGCACCCCCGATCAACTGCTGGAACTTGAAGGCTGGGTGTATGAATCACCCGGTGCGCCGTTCCAGTTGCACGCCGACCCGACGCAAGCCGACTGGCCACGCCTGATAACCGCCGTATTCCCGGCCAGGTTGTGGGCCGAATTGGGACGATCAGGCAGTGCAGATGAAATTCGTATTCAGCCAGGGCCTGTGGCGTATCAAGCCGACTGGTCGGTGATTGCCACGGGCATGGGCCCGGAAAAACACACTGCCTATGCCGTGCAATGGTTCGCCATGGCGTTGGCCCTTTGCGGTCTTTATCTGTACCTCGGTTGGCATAACGCGCAGGAGAAACGCCATGGGAACGGCCATCAATCCGCCTGATACGGCTCGCACTCAGGCATCTGCTTCACGGCGGCGCGGGCGATTGCAACTGCTTCTTATCCTGTTGCTGACCCTTGGCCCGATGGTATTGGCCACGGGTATGTACAAGCTCAAGTTCTGGGTGCCCGACAGCCGCAGCTATCACGGTGAAATGATTGGCAATGGTCAGGGCCGCGCCGCCCTGGGTGTGCAAACGCAGGAGTCACGCTGGCAATTGCTGGTGACGGCGCCGCGCACCTGCGCTGTGGACTGCCAGCAACTGGTGTACCTGGCGCGACAGATTCAAGTGGGGCTGGGGCGCGATGCCTCACGCGCGACCCATGCGTTGGCAATGGCCCAACCGCTGGCGGATGACTACGCGGCCCTGCTGCAACGTGAATACCCGCAACTTCAGCGCTACCCGCTGGACCTGCCGAGTTATACACAGGGCGCGCAAGGCAATGGCGCCGCGCAACTGTGGATCATCGACCCTCACGGCAATTTAGTGCTGCGCTACGACCCACGGGTGAAAGGCAAGGACGTGCTCAACGACCTGCGCCACCTGTTGAAACTGTCCAACATCGGATAGGAATACCGCCATGGCCAAAGCCGGATTTCGCCTCGCGTTGTTTGCCACCTTGCTGGCGCTGGTGGTGGTATTGCTCGGTGCTTACACCCGTCTGACCCACGCAGGCCTGGGTTGCCCGGACTGGCCCGGATGCTATGGCTTTATCAGCGTGCCCAACACGGATGCGCAGTTGGCCCATGCCGAGCTGCACTTTCCAGACACCCCCGTGCACGTCGAAAAAGGCTGGAGTGAGATGGTGCATCGCTATTTTGCGGGCACCTTGGCGTTAGTGATTGCCCTGCTGGCGGCGCGTGCCTGGCGCCAACGGCATGTGGCCGACCAGCCACTCAAGTTACCGATGTTCATTCTAGTGGTGGTGCTGGCGCAGGCTGCGTTTGGCATGTGGACGGTCACCCTCAAGCTGTGGCCGCAGGTGGTGACGGGGCACTTACTCGGCGGTTTTGCGACCCTGAGCCTGCTGTTTTTACTGACGTTGCGTTTGTCCGGCGTGTTGCCCGCCCTCGCCGTGCCTCGGCGTTTACAGCGCTGGGCAACGGCCGGGCTGGTGTTGGCCATTGTGCAAATCGCACTGGGCGGCTGGGTCAGTTCCAATTACGCGGCGGTGGCCTGCGTCGACTTGCCGACCTGCCACGGTCAGTGGTGGCCAGACGCCGACTTTGCAAACGGTTTTCATCTTACGCAACACATTGGTCCCAATTACTTGGGCGGCCAGTTGGACAGCGATGCACGTACCGCGATTCATCTCACCCATCGCCTGGGCGCACTGTTACTGACGCTGGTACTGCTGGGGCTGGCCTGGCAATTACGCCGCGTGGGCATGACGCGTCTGGCGGGGTTGCTGCTGTCAGCGCTGGCGCTCCAGATCTGCCTGGGCCTGAGTAATGTGCTGTTCGGTTTGCCGCTGGCCGTCGCAGTGGCACATAACGCGGGTGGTGCAGCGTTGCTGCTGACGCTGGTGCTGGTTAATTACCACGCGCGCACGGCGCTGGTCAGGGTTAAAGCTCCACGTCTGGCCCGTTGGCGTTTCAGCCCCCGGCGTCCGGCCCCCAGCCCCATCCTGCTCAAAGGAGAACTGCCATGACGACCTTGCTTGGCGAACGGCCGCGTCAGGCGTTGTGGCGTGATTATCTGGAGCTGACCAAGCCCAAGGTGGTGGTGTTGATGCTCATCACCTCGCTGGTGGGCATGTTTCTCGCCACGCGCGCAGGTGTGCCGTGGACGGTGCTGGTGTTCGGCAACCTGGGCATCGGCTTGTGCGCTGGCGGCGCAGCGGCCGTTAACCATGTGGTGGACCGGCGCATTGATGCGCTGATGGCGCGCACTCAGCAGCGCCCGCTGGCGCAGGGGCGCGTGTCTGCTGCGTCGGCGCTGGCGTTTGCCCTGTTGCTGGCGGTCTGTGGGCTGGCGTTGTTACTGGTGTTCACCAACGCACTGGCGGCCTGGCTGACGCTGGCGTCTTTGCTGGGCTATGCGGTGATCTACACCGGCTTTCTCAAGCGCGCCACGCCGCAGAACATTGTGATTGGCGGGCTGGCCGGGGCTGCGCCGCCGCTGTTGGGTTGGGTTGCCGTGACCGGGCATATCAGTGCCGAACCGCTGCTGCTGGTGTTGATCATCTTTGCCTGGACCCCGCCGCACTTTTGGGCGCTGGCCATTCACCGCAAGGCTGAATATGCCAAGGCCGACATCCCGATGCTGCCCGTGACCCACGGCGAGCACTACACCAAAGTCCACATCCTGCTGTACACCTGCGTGCTGCTGGCGGTGAGCTTGCTGCCGTTTGTGATCCACATGAGCGGCGTGCTCTACCTGGCCTGTGCACTGGGGTTGGGCGCACGCTTTCTGCATTGGGCGTGGGTGCTGTACCGTGGCACCCTGCCGCACGCCGCGATCAACACCTTCAAGTACTCTATTTGCTACCTGTTTGCGTTGTTCATCGCGCTGCTTGTCGACCACTACTTAGTGTTGAACCTATGACTAAAACTCAAAAAACCGTCTATATCCTCGTTGCGCTGGTGGCATTGGTCATGGGCCTGACGTTTAACAAAATCATGTCGGGCCAAGGTCAGGCCGACAACACCACGCTGATCGATGCGGGGATCATCTTGCTGCCGCAGAGTCGCCAACTGCCGGACGTGAAAATGACCAACCAGGACGGCCAGCCGGTGGTGATGAATGAGCTGAAAGACAAGTGGAGCCTGCTGTTCTTTGGCTACACCTTCTGCCCGGACATCTGCCCGACCACCCTGGCCCAGCTGCGTCAGATCAAAAGTGAATTGCCTAAAGAGGTGCAGGACAAACTGCAAATCGTGCTGGTCAGCGTCGACCCCAATCGCGATACGCCGCAGCAGCTCAAACAGTACCTGGGCTACTTCGACCCGCAGTTTGTGGGCCTGACACCCGGCTCCATTGAGGCGCTGCAAACGTTGGCCAACGCGGTGAGCATCCCGTTTATTCCGGCGGACACCAGCAAGCCGAACTACACGGTCGATCACAGCGGCAATTTGGCGCTGATTGGCCCGGACGGCACCCAGCGAGGTTTCATCCGCGCACCGTTCAACAACCAAAAGATGGTTGCCCAGTTGCCGGGGTTGGTTGAGAGGAAGTAAGTGGGGGGGACAAAATTTTCTGTAGGCGCTGGCGCAGGCTGCGAGCTTTTAAAATCAACTGCTCGCAGCCTGCACCCGCTTTTAGGGGCAGTGCTTAGAACGCCGGGACGATGGCGCCTTTGTATTTCTCAAGAATGAAGGCTTTCACTTCAGGCGTGTGCAGTGCGGCAACCAGCTTTTTCATGTCTGCCGAGTCTTTGTCGTCCGGGCGAGCCACCAAAATGTTCACGTAAGGCGAGTCGCTGCCTTCGATCACCAGCGCGTCTTTTTCCGGGTTCAGCTTGGCTTCCAGCGCGTAGTTGGTGTTGATCAGCGCCAGGTCAACCTGGGTCAGCACGCGCGGGATGGTGGCGGCTTCCAGTTCGCGGAACTTCAGGTTTTTCGGGTTTTCGGTGATGTCTTTGATGGTGGACAGAATGTTGGTCGAGTCTTTGAGCTTGATCAGGCCCGCCTTGTCCAGCAGCAACAGCGCACGGCCGCCGTTGGTGGCATCGTTGGGGATCACCACGTTAGCGCCGCTTGGCAGCTCGTCCAGCTTCTTGTGTTTGGCGGAGTAAGCACCCAGTGGCTCAAGGTGAACACTGGCCACGCTGACCAGTTGCGTGCCTTTGGCCTTGTTGAATTCATCCAGGTACGGCTGATGCTGGAAGAAGTTGGCGTCCAGGCGTTTTTCGGCCACTTGTACGTTTGGCTGGATGTAGTCAGTGAACACCTTGACCTTCAAGTCCACGCCTTCTTTGGCCAGCGCGGGTTTCACAAACTCCAGAATCTCGGCGTGCGGCACCGGCGAAGCCGCCACGGTCAACGTGTCGGCCTGTGCCGAAAACGCCGCTACAGCGGCCACAGCAGCAAATAACTTCTTCATTCAGCAACTCCTTGTGAACACCTGTCTTCAGGTGCCTGCCAGCCGCGAAGCTGGCGGTTACGTTTATTAACGAGAGGTCGCGCTTACTTGCGCGAAAAGTGCACCACCAGCCGATCGCCAACGGTTTGCAGAATTTGCACCAGAATCAGCAACAGCACCACCGTGACAATCATCACGTCAGGTTGAAAGCGCTGGTATCCGAAGCGGATGGCCAAGTCGCCCAAGCCACCTGCGCCGACAACGCCTGCCATCGCGGTGTAGCCCACCAGCGTGATGGCGGTCACCGTAATCGCAGCAAAGATGCCGGGGCGTGCTTCGGGCAACAACGCATTGGTAATGATCTGACGCGTGTTGGCGCCCATTGCCTGAGTGGCTTCGATGATGCCGCGGTCCACTTCACGAAAGGCCGTTTCAACCAGCCGCGCAAAGAACGGCGTGGCGCCCACCACCAGTGGCGGAATCGCGCCTGCCACACCCAGTGAGGTGCCGGTAATCAGCACGGTGAACGGGATCATGACCACCAGCAAAATGATGAACGGCAGCGAGCGCAGAATGTTCACCACAAACGACAGGCCTGCATACAGGGTCTTTTGTTCGAGCAACTGGCGCGGGCTGCACAGGAACAACAGGATGCCCAGCGGCAAACCGAGCAGCACCGTGAACAGCAGCGAGCCGCCGAGCATGACCATGGTGTCGCCCGTGGCCAGCCAGATTTCGTACCAGTCGATATTAGAGAAGAAGCTCAAGAGGGTTTCCATTAGCGCAGCACCTCCATATGGACGTCGGCGGCGGTGAAGCGCGCGAAAGCAGCGTCCATGTCGCCACCGGTGATGGCGAGGGTCAGTTGCCCATAAGGGGTGTCTTTGATGCGGTCGATGCGGCCAGCCAGGATGCTGTAGTCCACACCGGTTTCACGGGCGATGGTGCCCAGCAAAGGTGCGTAGGTAGCTTCGCCCTGGAAGGTCAGGCGCACGATGCGGCCTGGCACGTGAGCGAAGTCGTCGCGCTGTTCGCTTTCGTCGACTTGCTCGTCTTCCTGCACAAAACGCCGGGTGGTCGGGTGCTTGGGGTGCAAGAACACATCGGCCACCGGGCCTTGCTCCACGATCTTGCCCGCATCCATGACCGCGACCACATCACACACGCGACGAATCACGTCCATCTCGTGGGTGATCAGGACGATGGTCAACTTCAACTCGCGGTTGATTTCGGCCAGCAATTGCAGCACCGAGGCCGTGGTTTGCGGGTCGAGGGCGCTGGTGGCTTCGTCACACAGCAGCACTTTGGGCTTGGTGGCCAGGGCGCGGGCAATCCCCACCCGTTGTTTTTGGCCGCCCGAGAGTTGCGCCGGGTACTTTTTGGCGTGGTCAGCCAGGCCGACACGGGCCAGCAGTTCAGCGACGCGCTGCTCGATCTCACTGCGCGACAGTTCGCCAGCCAGCGTCAGCGGCAGCGCCACGTTGTCAGCCACCGTCTTGGAGGCCAGCAGGTTGAAGTGCTGGAAGATCATGCCCACCTGCTGACGGAAACGGCGCAGGCCGTTGGCGTCCATCGCAGTGACGTCTTCGTTGTCGACGATGATCTGGCCACCGCTCGGTGTTTCGAGGCGGTTGATCAGGCGCAGCAATGTACTTTTGCCCGCGCCGGAGTGGCCAATCAGGCCAAACACCTGGCCGCTCTCGACACGCAAACTGGTGGAGTGCAGCGCGGGAATGTCCTTACCGGCGACCCGGTAAGTTTTATGAACGTTATGAAACTCAATCACGTAGCGAACCTTGTGGGGCGCGTAAAAAGAAGATCAGCGGTAAGCCGGGCGCGCATTTTAGCCTGTCCGTATAGAGGTTCTTAGCATTTATTTGTGCGCGAACCTTTGATTTGGCAATAAGACGATCAAAGGTCAGAAAAAAGGAACGCTGCCAAGGGCCGCCAGTCACTAGTGGAGCAACTCACTTCCCGTCTCGGGACATTTGTCTACAAAGCCCGGCCAATGGGGCTTTTGCCAACAAGGAGTTTAGTCTGATGAGCAGCAAAAAACCGTCTTCGAACAAGAGCCAGATGGCCGGAACCGACACCTTGGATCGTGGCAACACGAACGTCAAACTCGACAGCCTCCAACCTTTTAGGGATGACGCGACCGATCAAGCGCTGCGCACCAACCAGGGGGTGAAGATTGCAGACAATCAAAACACCCTCAAAGTGGGCGCCAGAGGCCCTTCGTTGCTGGAAGACTTCATCATGCGCGAGAAGATCACGCATTTTGACCATGAGCGCATTCCTGAGCGCATCGTGCATGCCCGTGGCACCGGCGCACATGGCTACTTTCAGACCTACGAAGCGCATTCGGCGTTGACCAAAGCAGGATTCCTGCAAGATCCGAGCAAAAAGACGCCTGTATTTGTGCGTTTTTCGACCGTGCAGGGGCCGCGCGGCTCCGGCGATACCGTGCGTGATGTCCGCGGGTTTGCTGTGAAGTTTTTCACCGACGAAGGCAACTTCGACCTGGTCGGCAACAATATGCCGGTGTTCTTCATTCAGGATGCGATCAAGTTTCCTGACTTTGTACATGCCGTAAAGCCTGAGCCGCATAACGAGATTCCTACAGGCGGTTCGGCGCATGACACCTTCTGGGACTTTGTGTCGCTGGTGCCAGAGTCTGCGCACATGGTGATTTGGGCGATGTCTGACCGCGCCATTCCCAAAAGCCTGCGCAGCATGCAGGGCTTCGGCGTCCATACCTTTCGGCTGATCAATGCCGAGGGTACGTCCAATTTCGTCAAATTCCATTGGCGCCCCAGCGCGGGCACGTGTTCGCTGGTGTGGGATGAAGCGCAAAAACTCGCAGGCAAAGACACCGACTTCCATCGCCGCGACCTATGGGACTCGATTGAAGTCGGCGATTACCCGGAATGGGAGTTGGGGGTACAGATCATTAGCGAGGCGGACGAGCATAAGTTCGAGTTCGACATCCTCGACCCTACCAAGTTGATCCCCGAAGAGTTGGTGCCGATCACCCCGCTGGGCAAGATGGTGCTCAACCGCAACCCCGACAATTACTTTGCCGAGACCGAGCAGGTCGCCTTCTGCCCCGGTCATATCGTGCCGGGGATCGACTTTTCCAACGACCCGTTGCTGCAAGGTCGACTGTTTTCCTACACCGATACGCAGATCAGCCGTCTGGGCGGGCCCAACTTTCATGAGATACCCATTAATCGCCCGGTAGCGCCCTTCCATAACAACCAGCGCGATGCGCAGCATCGCAGCACGATTCATACCGGTCGGGCGTCTTACGAGCCGAACTCCATTGATGGTGGCTGGCCGAAAGAAACACCGCCGGCTGCACGCGATGGGGGGTTTGAAAGCTACCCGGAACGCATTGATGCGAACAAAATTCGCCAGCGCAGCGACTCGTTCAGCGATCATTTTTCGCAAGCGCGGCTGTTTTTCCACAGCATGAGCAAGCATGAACAAGAGCACATCATCTCGGCGTACAGCTTTGAGTTGGGCAAGGTCGAGCGCGAGCACATTCGGGCACGCCAAGTGAATGAGATTCTGGCCAACATTGATCTTGAGCTGGCCAAGCGTGTGGCTGACAACCTCGGGCTGCCTGCACCCAAGGCGGGCACGGTCGCAGCACGCAAAACCAGCCTCAGTCAGTCGCCCGCGTTGAGCCAGGCCAACTTGTTGCCGGGCAATATCAAAACCCGAAAAGTGGCGATTCTGGCGGCCAACGGTGTTGATGGTGCGGCGATTGAGGCCATCAAACAGGCGCTGGCGGCAGAAGGCGCGCACGCCAAATTACTGGGGCCGACTTCGGCGCCCGTGAAAACGGCCGATGGCAAGTTGTTGCCTGTGGATGCGTCGATGGAAGGTTTGCCTTCGGTGGCGTTTGACGCGGTGTATGTGCCGGGCGGTGCGGCCTCAATCAAGGCGCTCAGCGGCGACGGGGTGGCTTTGCATTATGTGCTGGAAGCCTACAAGCACTTGAAGGCGATTGCCTTGCACGGCGAAGCCAGCCAGCTCCTGGACGTGCTGCATGTGCAGGCGGACGAAGGGTTGTTGGTGCTCAAGGACGCCAAGGACGTTAAAGCGTTCTTTGCCGCCATTGGCCAGCATCGGGTATGGGCGCGGGAGCCGAAGGCTAAGGCGATTCCGGCGTGATGTAGCACTTTTTAACGGAGGGGGCAGGCTGCGATCCATCAAAAGATCGCAACCTGCGGCCACCCGCAGGCACTGTGGGGGCGCGCGGATTTAGGGTTTGCTGGGGATCAGCACCATTTGCGCCGGTACGTGGCGCACGATCTGGCGTTCAAGCTTGAGGTCGAAATCCGGGTTGAGCTTTTTAACGCGTTTGCTGATCAGCGTGGCCAGCCAAGGGTAGTCAGCCGTGCGCGGCACCTGCAAGGTGACGCCACATTGGTAGTTGACGATATCCTGCGCGATCAAGTCCAGTTGATGGCGAAGTTTCTTAATATCGGCGATGTTCAACGCCACCGTGGTGCTTTCGGCGGCGGGGTCGATGACTTTGGCCGGTGGGCGCGCTTCGGCAGCCTTGAGGGCGGCTTCGGCTTTGTCCAGTTCGGCCTTGCGTGCATGGGCAATGGCACTGTTGACGCCGCTGGTCAGTGCAGGCGCCTTGGGCATCAAGGTGCGGGCACGGCTGAGCGCCGTGGCGGCTGCATTCACATCGCCCTTTTGCAGGAAGATCTGGCTGCGTTGCAAGTAGGCTTCAGCCAATTGGCGCTGGTACTGCACCCACTGCGGGTCGTCCGGGGTTTGGGCTTGCAAGGTCGCCAATTCGTCTTCGGCGGTGGCAAGTTCGCTGCTGGCCAGGTTTTGCTCCAGCTGAGCGATGGCCGCAGCACGTTGTTGCTGCGCGATCTGGTCGGCAGTCGGTGTGCTTTGGCAAGCACCCAGCAGCACACAAAATGCGGCCAGGAGCATATATCGATAGTTGAACAGCTTCATTCCTGCGGCTCTCTAAGTGCGCAAAAAACGAGCAAGTCTACACCCCTCGACGGGGCAGAACAAAACTCAGCAGAAACAGTGCAGCGGCACACACCACAATTGACGGCCCGGCGGGTGTGTCTTTGAACCATGACAACGCCAGGCCACCACACACGGCCACCATCCCCAGTAAACTGGCGCCCAACGCCATCTGTTCAGGTGAACGGGCGTGACGTTGTGCAGCGGCCGCCGGGATGATCAGCAGCGAGGTAATCAACAGCACCCCGACGATTTTCATCGCGACCGCAATCACGACGGCAATCAACAGCATCAGGGTCATGCGCAATGCGGCAACGGGCAAGCCTTCAACGGTGGCCAGCTCCTCGTGCACTGTAATGGCCAGCAGCGGTCGCCACAATGCGACCAATAGCGCCAGTACGGCGGCGCTGCCGCCGATGATCCACATCAAGTCTGTGGGGCTGATCGCCAGCAGGTCGCCAAACAGGTAGGCCATGAGGTCGATCCGCACTTCATGCATGAAGCTTAGTACGACCAGCCCGAGGGACAAGGTGCTGGGTGCGAGAATTCCGAGCAGTGTGTCGGAAGCCAGTGGCTGACGTTGTTGCAACGTAACCAGCAAGATGGCCAACAGCAGGCAACCGACGGTGACGGCAATGGTGGGGCTGATGTCCAGCAAAAAGCCCAGGGCGACGCCCAGTAGGGCGGCATGGGACAACGTGTCGCCGAAGTAGGCCATGCGTCGCCACACCACGAATGAACCCAGGGGGCCTGCGACCACAGCCAACGCCAAACCTGCCAGCAGGGCGTAAAACAGAAAATCAGCCATGCTTGCAGCCTTCTCCATGAACGTGTGCCGGTGCCGGTGCGGCACCTTCGTTGACCACCGAGCCATGCAAGTCATGGGCGTGGTCGTGATGGTGGTGATAAATCGCCAGGCTTTGTGCGTTTTTGCCGAATAGCTCAACGAAAGCTGGGTCGCCGCTGACCTGTTCCGGGTGGCCCGAGCAGCAGACATGGCGGTTGAGGCACACCACCTGGTCGGTGGTGCTCATGACCAGATGCAGGTCGTGAGACACCATTAACACGCCGCAGCCATGACGATCACGCAGGCGGGTGATGAGCGCATACAACTCCGACTGGCCTGCTACGTCGACGCCTTGCACCGGTTCGTCGAGCACCAGCAGTTCGGGTTTGCGCAACAAGGCCCGGGCCAGCAGGACACGCTGCATCTCGCCACCCGAGACACTTTGCACCGGGCTATCGATGACCTTCTCGGCACCCACTTCTTTGAGTGCGTCCAAGGCTTGATCGCGATCAACGCCGGGCACCAGTCGCAAAAAACGCAGCACCGACAAGGGCAGCGTCGGGTCAACGTGCAGCTTTTGCGGCATATAACCCACGCGCAGTTTGGGTTTGCGCCATACGCTACCGCTCGTCGGTTTCAGCAAGCCGAGCACCGCCTTGACCAATGTGGTTTTACCGGCGCCGTTGGGGCCAATCAGGGTCACGATCTGGCCCGGCTCAACCGTCAGCTCGATATTGTCCAGCACGTTTTGCCCGGAGTACGTCACGGTGACGTGTTCAAGACGAATCAACGCAGTGCTCATCAGGCCTCCCGGCAACCCGAACAAAGCCCGACCACTTCGACGGTCTGGCCTTCGACAGTAAAGCCGACATCGCGTGCGCTGTTGACGATGGCGTCACTGATGGACTTTTGTTCAAGCTCAATGGCCGCGTGGCAGGTGCGGCAAATCAGGAATTGACCCTGATGCGGGTGCTCAGGATGGCTGCACCCCACAAACGCATTGAGCGACGAAATACGATGCACCAGGCCGTTTTCCAGCAGGAAGTCCAGTGCCCGATAAACGGTCGGCGGCGCGGCGCGGCGCCCGTCCTGTTCGCTGAGCACGGCCAGAATGTCATAGGCGCCCAGCGGTTTGTGGCTCTGCCACACCAGTTCCAGGACACGTTTGCGCAGCGCGGTCAGGCGCAGGCCCTTTTGCGCGCACAAGGTATCGGCCTCGCTGAGGGCGCTGTGAACGCAATGGGAATGGTCGTGAGGACGGCTGGCAAGCGGCGTAATAGGCATGGGCGGCGACGATCTTTGAGAGAGACGTTATTATGTTACCCGTTTCAACCACTCTGAGTGCTCATCGTGTCTCGTCTTTTTTCGATTTTTCTTGCTTTCAGTGCCAGTTTTCTGGTGATTGGCCCGGTTCAAGCGGACGTTAACGTGCTGACCAGCATCAAGCCTCTGCAATTGATTGCCGCGGCTGTACAGGACGGTGTGGGCCAGCCCGAAGTGCTGCTGCCACCCAATGCATCGCCCCACAGCTTTGCGCTGCGCCCCTCCGACGTACGGCGGGTGCAGTCCGCAGACCTGCTGTACTGGATTGGCCCGGACATGGAAGGGTTCTTGCCGCGGGTGCTGACGGGGCGTGCCGCGCCTTCGGTATCTGTGCAGACCTTGCCGGGTCTCAAACTGCGCCATTTTGCTGAAGACAGTCATTCGCATGATGAGGATGCGGCCGAGCATGATCACGATCATCGCCCCGGCACCCTGGATGCCCACCTGTGGCTGGCGCCAGACAACGCCCGGGTCATCGCTGCAAAAATGGCCGCGGACCTCAGCGCGATAGACGCGCCGAACGCGGCCCGATACCAGCGCAACCTGAAAGCGTTCAATGAGCGCCTTGACGCATTGGATGCCCGCCTGAAAGCGCGTCTGGCCGGGATCGCCGACAAGCCGTTCTTCGTCTTCCACGAAGGGTATGACTACTTCGAAAGCACTTACGGCCTCAAGCATGCGGGCGTGTTCAGTGTGGCGTCCGAAGTACAGCCGGGTGCGCAGCACGTGGCGGCCATGCGCAAACGTCTGGAGGAAGTGGGCAAGACGTGCGTGTTCAGTGAACCGCCCTTGCGTCCGCGTTTGGCTGAAACCCTGACGGCCGGGATGCCGGTCAAACTGGCAGAGCTGGATGCTTTGGGTGGCTTCACCCCTGCGACGGCCCAAGGGTACGAGCAGTTGCTGGAAAAATTGGGTAACGACTTGGCGAGTTGTCTGGAAAGCCTGTAAGGCGTGTAGACGCAAGCTCACCAGGTTGCCCGTTAACCCCCCCGCTTTCAGGGCATCTGCCTGATGGCGAGGGGGGGTGACTGAGCCACGCCTACGGTTGAGGCGTTTGCGGCCCCAGCCATTTCTGCGACAGGGCCGCTAGCCGGCCATCTGCCTTTATCCGCTGGAGCGCTTTGTCCAGGCTGTTGTGGAACGCCGGGTTGCCTTTCTGAAACGGGATCGCCAATGCCACCACCGGATCGTTAACCGGGTGGATGTAACCGTAAGGCTCACTGAAATCGAACCGATTCTCAAGGTCCGGGGTCAAAGCCATGTGGTTGAGCGCGACATCGTATTTACCGCTCTCAACCCCTTGCAGCAGGTCGTTGCTGTCGGTCACCAGCAGGGAGGCATTCACGTCCAGCTCCTGCGCCAGCAGCTCGCCCAATTCCACTTCAAAGCCGGTCAAGTGCCCGTCCTGTTTGAAGCTGTAGGGCGGCACGTCAGCTTCAAGGGCAATGCGCAGCTCGCCCCGATCGTTAACGTCATCGATTAATTCGGCTTGAGCCAAAGGGCTCACCAGTGGCAATAACAGCATCAGGCCAGGCAAAAGGCGCATGGTCACTCCTTTGAACGGATGCAAGCGATTCGCAATAAGCGCTCACTTTGCTTTATGTTGGTCAACTGCGGGTTGGACAGCGTAGCGACGCGAAGTTGTCTTAACCCTATGAATTTTGTGAAAAACGGAGAAATAAATGAAAAATCTACTGTCTCGCGTTGCACTGGCTTCTATGTTGATGGGCGCTTCGGTCATGGCGATGGCTGCTACTGCGGCCCCTGAAGGCGCAAAAGTTTCCATCATTTCCCCGGCTGACGGCGCCACCGTGGACAAAACCTTCACCGTCAAATTCGGTGTTGAAGGCATCAAGCTGGCCCCCGCTGGCGACCAGACCCCCCACACGGGCCATCATCACCTGTTGATCGACGTCGACCAGCCGATTGCGGCGGGCCAAGTGATCCCGGCAGATGCCAACCACGTTCACTTCGGCAAAGCGCAGACCGAAACCGAAGTGACCCTGGCCCCCGGCAAGCACACGTTGCAGCTGGAGCTGGCTGATAAAAACCACATGGCCTTCGAACCGGTGATCGTGTCGAAAAAAATCACGGTCAACGTGAAGTAATAACGCCCGCGCATAAAAAAGGGAGACCCGAGGGTCTCCCTTTTTCGTACAGCGCTTTGCTGCTTAGAACAGCACGCGGCAACGGATGGTGCCGGTGATGCTTTGCAGCTTCTCTTGCGCCAGGTCCGAGGACTCGGCGTCGACGTCGATGACCACGTAGCCAACTTTCTCGTTGGTTTGCAGGAACTGGCCGGAGATGTTGATGCCGTTTTCGGCGAAGACCTTGTTGATCTCGCTCATCACACCCGGAATGTTCTGGTGGATGTGCAGCAGACGGTGCTTGCCAGGGTGAGCCGGCAGGGCCACTTCCGGGAAGTTGACCGACGATACCGACGTACCGTTGTCGCTGTACTTGACCAGCTTCTCTGCCACTTCCAGACCGATGTTGGCTTGCGCTTCAGCGGTGGAACCGCCGATGTGCGGGGTCAGGATCACGTTGTCCAGGCCGCGCAGCGGGCTTTCGAACACGTCGTCGTTGGAGCGCGGCTCCACCGGGAACACGTCGATGGCGGCGCCGATCAGGTGCTTGTCCTTGATCGCGTCGGCCAGGGCGTCCAGTTCAACCACGGTGCCACGGGCAGCGTTGATCAAAATGCCGCCCTTTTTGATGGCACGGATTTCTTTCTCACCGATCATCCACTGGGTGGCGGCGGTTTCTGGAACGTGCAGGGTCACGATGTCCGACATGCCCAACAGCTCGTGCAGGTTGCCCACTTGCGTGGCGTTACCCAACGGCAGTTTGGTCACGGTGTCGTAGAAGAACACCTGCATGCCCAAGCCTTCAGCCAAGACCGACAGCTGTGTACCAATCGAGCCGTAGCCGACGATACCCAGCTTTTTGCCCCGGATTTCGAAGGAGTTGGCTGCGCTTTTGATCCAGCCACCGCGGTGGCAGGAAGCGTTTTTCTCAGGAATACCGCGCAGCAACAGGATCGCTTCTGCCAGCACCAACTCGGCCACCGAACGGGTGTTGGAGTAAGGGGCGTTGAAAACAGCGATACCGCGTTCGCGAGCAGCGTTGAGGTCGACCTGGTTGGTACCGATGCAGAAACAGCCAACAGCCACCAACTTCTTGGCGCAATCGAACACTTCTTCGGTCAGCTGAGTACGGGAACGGATGCCGATAAAGTGGGCATCGGCGATCTTTTCCTTCAGCTGGGCTTCAGGCAAGGAACTGGTGATGTACTCAATGCTGGTGTACCCGGCGGACTTGAGAACATCAACAGCGGATTGGTGGACGCCTTCAAGAAGAAGGAACTTGATCTTGCTCTTATCGAGAGAAGTCTTGCTCATCTGCGTAAACCTGTGTCCCAGAGAAAAATGGCAGGGAAGTGGACAGCCTGAGCTGACCTGGCCGGCGTGAAGACCGGCACCGAGAATCGTCCTACGTCTCGATTCTACGGGGGGGCCGTATGCTAGCATAAGCGCCCCGCTAAACACCCATTCCTGCGACGTGAAGCGTTCTCAGGATGACCATGAATTGTTCGAGAGTTCTGTTGATGACCCATCCTGCCGTAATTGATGAGCTAAAGACCCTGGTAGAGCCTGGCAAGGTTCTGACCGACGCCGACTCCCTCAATGCTTATGGCAAGGACTGGACCAAGCATTTCGCCCCGGCCCCCGTGGCCATTGTGTTCCCCAAAACCACTGAGCAAGTGCAGGCCATTGTGCTGTGGGCCAACGCGCACAACGTGGCATTGGTGCCTTCAGGCGGGCGCACCGGTTTGTCGGCAGCCGCCGTGGCGGCCAATGGCGAAGTGGTGGTGTCATTCGACTACATGAACCAGGTGCTGGACATCAACCTGACCGACCGCACCGTGGTCTGCCAGCCGGGGGTTGTGACTCAACACCTGCAAAACCTCGCACAAGACCATGGCCTGTACTACCCGGTGGATTTCGCGTCGGCGGGTTCCAGCCAAATTGGCGGCAACATCGGTACCAATGCGGGCGGGATCAAGGTGATTCGCTACGGCATGACCCGTAACTGGGTGGCGGGCATGAAAGTCGTCACGGGCAAGGGCGACGTGCTGGAGTTGAACAAAGACCTGATCAAAAACGCCACCGGCTACGACATGCGTCAACTGTTTATCGGGGCTGAAGGCACGCTGGGCTTTGTGGTCGAAGCCACCATGCGCCTGGACCGTGCGCCGAAAAACCTGACGGCGATGGTGCTCGGCACGGCCGACTTTGATTCGATCATGCCGGTGCTGCACGCCTTCCAAAACAAGCTGGACCTGACCGCGTTCGAGTTTTTCTCTGACAAAGCGTTGGCCAAAGTCATGGCGCGTGGCGATGTGCCTGCCGCGTTCGAAACCGACTGTCCGTTCTACGCGTTGCTGGAGTTTGAAGCGAGCACTGAAGAGGTGGCCAACGCGGCGCTGGAAACCTTCGAGCACTGCATGGAACAAGGCTGGGTGCTGGACGGCGTGATGAGCCAGAGCGAAACCCAACTGCAAAACCTGTGGAAACTGCGCGAGTACATCTCCGAAACCATTTCCCACTGGACCCCGTACAAAAACGACATTTCGGTCACTGTGTCGAAAGTCCCGGCCTTTTTGAAAGAAATTGACGCGATTGTCGGCGAACACTACCCCGATTTCGAAATCGTCTGGTTCGGTCACATCGGCGACGGCAACCTGCACTTGAACATCCTCAAGCCTGAAAACCTGAGCAAGGACGAGTTTTTTGCCAAGTGCGCGACGGTGAACAAGTGGGTATTTGAGACGGTTGAGAAATACAACGGTTCGATCTCGGCCGAACACGGCGTGGGCATGACCAAGCGTGACTATCTGACCTACAGCCGCTCGCCGGTGGAGATCGAGTACATGAAGGCGATCAAGGCCGCGTTCGACCCGAACGGCATCATGAACCCCGGCAAGATTTTTGCGATTTAATCCATGAAGGTGTAGTCGCTGCCGCAGGCTGCGAAGGCTGGCGAAGCCATCCGTTCCCTCGATGGCCTGGCAGCCCCCATCGCAACCTGCGCCAGCGACTCAAGAAGCAGCATCCAACAGCGGAGTCGGTCAATGAGCTATCAGCACCAGTATCTCGACGGTACCCGGATTCACTTTCCTATCGGTAAAGTGGTGTGCATCGGACGTAACTACGCCGAGCACGCCAAAGAGCTGGATAACCCGATCCCGACTGAACCTTTGTTGTTTATCAAGCCCGGCAGTTGTGTGGTGGCGCTTGAAGGCGGTTTCGCCATCCCGGCCGAGCGCGGTTCGGTGCATTACGAAGCCGAAATTTCGGTGCTGATCGGCAAGCCGTTGTCCAACAACCCAAGCGCCGAAGAAGTATTGGACGCCATCTCCGGTTTCGCGCCGGGCCTGGATCTGACCCTGCGCGACAAGCAAGCCGAGCTGAAAAGCAAAGGCCTGCCGTGGGAAATCGCCAAGTCGTTCGACGGCGCCTGCGTGCTGGCGCCGTTTGTACCGAGCTGCACCTTCCCTGATCTGGAAGACATCGGCATCCGCCTGACCATCAACGGTGAAGTGCGTCAGGACGGCAACAGCGCCCTGATGCTCAACAAGATTGTGCCGATGATTCAGCACATGGCGGCCTGCTTTTCGCTGCAAGCCGGCGACGTGATCATGACCGGCACCCCGGTGGGCGTTGGCCCGCTGAATATCGGGGATGAACTGGTGCTGGAGCTGCCGGGCGTGAGCCGTTTCGAAAGCAACGTTCGCTAATCTGACGAAGCTTTGTAGGCACTGGCGCAGCCTGCGCCAGTGCCTACGCGGAGATTCGCCCGTCAGATATCAGTAGTCGCGGACGTGACAGCCTTAAAACGCTATTCTGCTGAGGTTTTTTCCTACACAGAATGTGAACCGCCGAATGCCAAACTGGAACCACTACGTACAGCGCATCCTTGAGTTGATGAAGCGCTATCCAGGGCTGATCGCGCTGTTTGGTTTCTGCTCGGGTGTGGGCAGTTTCATTCTGGTGGACCGCCAGCAAGGCATGGCCCGCTGGATCGCGGTCATCCTGTTGGTCAGTTGGGTCTGGCTGATGCTGGAAAACACCTTCACCCAGCTGTTTACGCGGGTGTTCAAACGCGAAATCCCGCCGCCGCTGCTGCGTTACGCCACGCAGATGATTCATCAGGAAAGTCTGTTTTTCGTGTTGCCGTTTTTCTTCATCACCACCACCTGGAACAGCGGCCAATTGGTGTTTACCGGGTTGCTCGGCGCCACGGCACTGGTGACGATTACCGACCCGCTGTATTACAAATGGCTGGCGCCCAAGCGCTGGCTGTATCTGGCGCTGCACACCCTTGCGCTGTTTGCTGCGCTGCTGACCGCGCTGCCGATCATCCTCAACCTCACCACTTCCCAGAGCTACAAACTGGCGTTGGGCACCGCCGTGCTCTTGTCCATTCCTAGCCTGGCCGTGAGCTTGCCGCTCAAAACCCTGCGTGGCTGGCTGATATTGCCGCTGATCGTACTCGCACTCGGCGGCACCGGCTGGTGGCTGCGTTCATGGGTGCCGCCCGCCACGCTGTGGATGACCGAGGTGGCAGTTACCCCACAACTGCAAGACCGCACGCCCGGTGAGAGCATCAAGCACATCAGCGTCAATGAACTGCGCGCGCGTGGCCTGTATGCCTACACCTCGATCAATGCCCCGCGCGGCCTAAACGAGCGGATCTATCACGTGTGGCAACTCAATGGCCAGGAAGTGGACCGCATCGCGCTGGACATCAAGGGCGGTCGCAAAGAGGGTTACCGCGCCTGGACCCATAAACAGAACTTCCCGCCCAACCCGGTGGGCCGCTGGCAAGTGCGGGTGCTGACCGAAGACGGGCAAATGATTGGCGTGTTGCGCTTTCGGGTAACCGACGCAGATCAATCCTCTTCAGCATCGAGTCAGGCAAACTGACGCAATTGTGCTATTACCTATGGTCTGCGTATTCGCGAACCGAGCTTGGAGCTGACGATCATTACTGCTAAGGCTGGCGACGCCCAATTAGACACTTCAAGCACTGCGGCCAAGCTGCACATCAGTGGCGAATGGACGCTGGCCAATTATGCGCGTCTCAAACAACTGACCGACCAACTGGCGGGTAAATACGACGACAGCACCCAGGTTGATCTCAATGATGTCACCCGCCTTGATACGGCCGGTGCTTCGCTGCTGGTGGAGTTGCTAGGCTCGGAACGTGTCAGCCAGTTGGCCGAGACCACGCCCAAGCTGCCTGCCGCCGACCGCGCCTTGCTGCAAACGGTTTATTCCTCGATGCGCGACTTTTGCGTGCCGGTCAAAGAACCCGAGCAAAACACCGGCATTCAGGTACTCAGCCGTATTGGTTGCGCCGTCGACAAACTGTGGCAAGACTGCCTGCAACTGCTGGGTTTCATTGGTTTGATCCTGCAAACCCTGACGCGCAACTTTTTTCGGCCCACACAATGGCGCATTACTCCGGTGGTGGCGCACATCGAGCAAATCGGGTTGAACGCCGCCCCGATTGTGGTGCTGCTGACGTTCATGGTCGGCGCGGTGGTGGCGTTTCTCGGGGCTACGGTGCTGGCCAACTTCGGCGCAGGGATTTTCACCGTCGATCTGGTGGCCTTTTCCTTCCTGCGTGAATTTGGCGTGTTGCTGACCGCCATCCTGCTCGCAGGCCGTACCGCCAGTGCATTTACCGCACAGATCGGTTCGATGAAAGCCAACGAAGAAATCGACGCCATTCGCACCCTGGGCCTCGACCCGATGGACTTGTTGGTGCTGCCACGGGTGCTCGCGCTGCTGATCGCCCTGCCGCTGTTGACCTTCCTGGCCATGATGGCGGGCATTTTGGGTGGCGCGATGGTGTGCATTATTTCGTTGGGCATTTCACCGGACATGTTCATTTCGCTGCTGCACTCGGACATCGGCGTGCAGCACTTCTTGGTGGGCATGGTCAAAGCGCCGTTTTTCGCCTTTCTGATCGCTGCGGTCGGTTGCCTTGAGGGCTTCAAAGTCACTGGCAGTGCAGAGTCCGTGGGCGCGCACACCACGTCCAGCGTGGTGCAATCGATCTTTATCGTTATCGTGCTTGATGCGGTGGCGGCGTTGTTCTTCATGGAGATGGGCTGGTGAGTGCGTCTGTGCAAAAAAACCGCGAGGCGGTGATTGAAGTGCGCGGCCTGTGCAATCGCTTTGGCAGCCAGACCGTGCACGAAAACCTCGACCTGGATGTGTACAAAGGCGAAATTCTGGGCGTGGTGGGCGGCTCCGGCACCGGTAAATCCGTGCTGTTGCGCAGTATTGTGGGCTTGCGTCGACCCACCGAAGGCGAGGTCCGGGTTTTCGGTCAGGACCTGCTGAGCTTGCCTGAAGAAAAGCGCTCGCTGATCGAGAGACGTTTTGGCGTGTTGTTCCAGAAAGGTGCGCTGTTTTCGTCACTCACGGTGACTGAAAACATCGCCCTGCCCCTGATTGAACACGCGGGCCTGAGCCGCCCGGACGCCGAACACCTGGCGCTGGTCAAGCTGGCCCTGGCCGGTTTGCCGCTGTCTTCGGCCGACAAATACCCCTCTTCGCTGTCGGGCGGCATGGTCAAGCGCGCAGCGCTGGCCCGCGCATTGGCACTGGACCCGGACATTCTGTTTCTGGACGAACCCACCGCCGGGCTTGACCCGATTGGCGCCGCCGCGTTCGATCAACTGATTTTGACCTTGCGCGATGCGCTGGGATTGAGCGTGTTTTTGGTCACCCACGACCTCGACACGCTGTACACCATCACTGACCGCGTGGCGGTGTTGTCGCAAAAACGCGTGTTGGTGGCCGAACCGATCAAGCAGGTCGAAGATTACGACGACCCGTGGATTCATGAGTATTTCCATGGCCCCCGTGGCCGCGCCGCGTATGAAGCGGCAACCCAGCGTAAGGAGCAATGACATGGAAACCCGCGCCCATCATGTATTGATTGGCTTGTTCAGCGTGTTGGTTATCGTGGGGGCCATGTTGTTTGGCCTGTGGCTGGCCAAAGCCAGCATGGACAGCACTTTCAAGGATTACGAAGTGGTGTTCAACGAAGCCGTCAGCGGTTTGTCCAAGGGCAGTTCGGTGCAGTACAACGGCATCAAGGTCGGTGACGTGATCGAACTGCGGCTCGACGACAAAGACCCGCGCCGGGTACTGGCGCGCATCCGTCTGGCGGCCAACACACCGGTCAAGGTCGATACCAAGGCCAAGCTGGCTCTGACCGGCGTGACCGGCACCTCGATCATTCAGCTCAGCGGCGGCGACCCCAACAGCCCGCCGCTCAAGGGTAAAGACGGCAAACTGCCCGAAATCGTGGCCTCGCCCTCCCCGATTGCCCGCCTGCTGACAGACGGCTCCGACGTGATGGCCAACGTCAACATGCTGCTGCACAACGCCAATCGCCTGTTCTCACCGGATAACGTCGACCGCGTGGGCAAGACCCTCGACAACCTTGAACAAACCACGACGGCCATTGCCAGTCAGCGCGGGGATATTTCCCAGACCCTTAAGCAACTGGCTCAAGTGGGCAAACAAGCCAGCATCACGCTCGAACAAACCACGGCGCTGATGCGTAACGCCAATGGGCTGTTGAGTACCCAGGGCAAACAGATGTTCGGCAGTGCCGAGCAAGCGATGCAGTCGCTGGAACACAGCGCGGCCACCATCAACACCTTGCTCAACAATAATCAGGAATCGTTGAACAGTGGCATGCAGGGGCTCAATCAGCTCGGCCCGGCGGTCAATGAGCTGCGTGAAACCCTGAGCACGCTGCGCTCGATATCGCGGCGTCTGGAAGCCAATCCAAGCGGTTACTTGCTGGGCCGCGAACAGAACAAGGAATTCACGCCATGAGTCGTACTTATCGCCTGGCCGGTTCAATCGTATTGGCGGCGAGCCTGAGCCTGCTCAGCGCCTGCTCGATCCTGCCCAAGCCCGAGCAGGTGGATGTGTATTGGTTGCCGTATGCGCAAACCCCGATGGCTGCCAGCCACAGCGCGCCAGTGAACTGGTCGCTGCGCCTCGACAAGCCGATGGCGAGCAATGCGCTGAACAGCCAGAACATTGCCGTGGTGCCCGAAGGCAACTTGATCAGCAACTACAAAGGTGCGCGTTGGAGCGACCCGGCACCGGTCTTGCTGCGCAATCGCTTGCTGGATGCGTTCTTGCAGGACGGCCGCATTCAGGGCCTGAGCACAGACGACAGCAACCTGCAGGCCGATTACGAACTGGGTGGGGAATTGTTGGCGTTTCAGACCCACTACAACGGCAAAAACCCGCAGGTGCTGGTGCAGTACAACGCGCGGCTGGTGCGCACCAGCGACCAGCGGGTGATTGCCTCCAAACGCTTTGACGTGCGTCAGCCGCTCAACAACCCGCTGGTACCGGGGGTTGTTGCAGGTTTTGGCCAAGCGAGCGACGTGCTGATGCCGCAGGTTGTGCAATGGGTGCTGCAACAAGGCCAGGCACAGCGCTAACCCCACGTTGTAGGCGAGGTACGCGATTGCGTAGCCGCTGGCGCAGGCTGCGTCCGATTGCGCAGCGATCGCAAAGCCTGAGTACGGGTTCGTTAACCGAAGAACCAGTAACACACGGCAATGGCAGCGACTACGCCTGAGAACTCCGCTAATAACGCGCAGCCTACCGCGTGACGGGCGCGTTGGATGCCCACGGCGCCAAAGTACACCGCCAGCACATAGAACGTCGTCTCAGTGCTGCCCTGCACGGTTGCCGCCACTAACGCCGCGAAGCTGTCCACACCCTGGTTTTGCATGGTTTCGATCAGCAAGGCCCGTGCGGCACTGCCTGAGAACGGTTTAACCATCGCCGTCGGCAAGGCGTCGACAAAGCGCGTGTCCCAGCCCAACCATTGGACCGCATGGCGAATGCCGTCCAGGCCAAAATCCAAAGCCCCCGACGCCCGTAGCACGCCCACCGCGCACAACATCGCCACCAGATAAGGCAGCAAGGTTTTGGCCACGTCGAAGCCTTCTATGGCGCCTTCGACAAACGCTTCGTAGACCTTGACCTTACGCAGCGCGCCGATCACCAGGAACAGCATGATCAGCCCGAACAGGGTCAAATTGCCGAGGATCGACGACAAACTGGCCAATGCCGTCGCTGACAAACCCGCCAGCAATGCCATAAAGCCGCCCAGTATCAGCGCGCCGGGCAGCAAATACGCCAAGACCACCGGGTCCCATAGCCGCAAACGCTGCATGAAGGCCACTGAGAGCAGCCCTACGAGCGTTGAAGCACTGGTCGCCAGCAAGATCGGCAGGAAGACCAGCGTCGGGTCAGCAGCGCCCTGCTGAGCGCGGTACATGAAGATGGTGACGGGTAACAGGGTCAACGAGGAGGCATTGAGCACCAGAAACAGGATTTGCGCGTTACTGGCGCTGGTCGGGTTGGGGTTGAGCTCTTGCAGTGCCCGCATCGCCTTAAGGCCAATGGGAGTGGCGGCGTTGTCCAGGCCCAGACCGTTGGCGGCAAAGTTGAGGGTGATAAACCCCAATGCCGGATGACCGGGCGGCACTTCAGGCATCAAGCGTTTAAACAGCGGGCCCAGCGCCTTGCCCAGCCAATCCACGATCCCGGCTTTTTCGGCGATGCGCAAAAAACCCAGCCATAAGGTCAGCGTGCCGAACAGCAGGATCATCACCTCAACCGACAGCTTGGCCATGGCGAAGATGCTTTCCACAATCGCCGCAAAGATCCCGGCGTTGCCCCCCACCAGCCATTGGGCAAGCGCCGACACGGCCGCGACCACGAAAAAGCTGAGCCATAGGCCGTTAAGCATCGAAAGAACTCCTTAAAGATGCCGCGAATGATAGCGGCCAACCCCCAGAAACAACAAACCCCGGACAAGTCCGGGGTTTGGGGGGTGAAGCGTGCGGGGGGCGATTACTCGCCTTTTGGCAGGGCTTCCTTGCTGCGCCAGTGCGGCAGCGAGTTCCAGTAGCGCTCGCCTTTGGCGTCGTCGTACATGCCTTCCCAACGGGAAATCACCAGTACCGCCAAGGCGTTACCAATGACGTTCAGCGCGGTACGTGCCATGTCCATCACACGGTCAACACCCGCGATGAAGGCCAAACCTTCCAGTGGGATGCCGACGCTGCCCAGGGTGGCCAGCAGTACCACGAAGGACACGCCCGGTACACCGGCGATGCCTTTGGAGGTGACCATCAGGGTCAATACCAGCAGCAGTTGCTGGCTGATCGACAAGTCGATGCCATACAGCTGGGCAATAAAGATCGCCGCGATGCTCTGGTACAGGGTCGAGCCATCAAGGTTGAACGAGTAACCGGTCGGCACCACGAAGCTGCAAATAGCTTTTGGCGCGCCGTACGCTTCCATCTTCTCGATCACGCGCGGCAGCACGGTTTCGGAGCTGGCGGTGGAGTAAGCCAGTACCAGCTCATCTTTGAAGATGCGCATCAGCTTGATCACGGAGAAGCCAAACAGCTTGGCGATCAGGCCCAGTACCGCAAAGGCGAAGAACAAGATGGCGGCGTAAACCAGTATCACCAGCTTGGCCAACGGCACCAGCGAAGCAAAACCGAAGTTGGCGACGGTCACGGCGATCAGCGCAAACACACCGATTGGCGCGTAGTTCATGATCATGTGAGTCACTTTGAACATCGACTCGGACACGCCCTGGAAGGTTTTCACCAGCGGGTCGCGCAGTTCGGCGTTCAGGCTCGACAAACCGAGGCCAAACAGTACCGAGAAGAAGATGATCGGCAGCATCTCACCGCGAGCCATGGCTGCGAAGATGTTGGATGGAATCAGGTTGAGGATGGTTTCGATGAACGCATGTTCATGCTGAACTTCTGCGGCAGTGGCCTGATATTTGGAAATATCAACCGTGCCCAGCGTGCTCATGTCGATCCCGGCGCCGGGATGGAACACGTTGGCCAGCACCAGGCCTACCAGGATCGCGATGGTGGTCACCACCTCGAAGTAAATGATGGTTTTAAGACCGATGCGACCAAGTTTCTTCGCATCTCCCACGCCTGCAATCCCGACAACCAGTGAGGAAATCACGATTGGGATTACGATCATCTTGATCAGACGGATAAAGATATCGCCAGCGGGTTGCAAGACGTTACTGATCCACCAGGCCTTTTCAGCACTGAAATGGTTAAGCAGCGCGCCGATTGCAATACCCAGGACCAGACCGATTAGGATCTGCCAGGCGAGGCTAAGTTTTGCCTTCTTCATGTCATTACCCTTACTTCAAGTGGACTCGGGAAGAGGCTCAGACTAGAGCGCTTTGAAGCGCTGAATTCTACAACCTCTGCCCCCGTAGAAGGTCGCCCAAATCGAGCCAGAGAGGCTCTTTGGCAGGCGAAAAAAGGCGCAACTATTCCCATGCAAGAGGAAGCCGTCTAATGCCGTAAACGCCTACCCTATGCCGAATCGGCATGGATATTGTCCGACAAGAGCTCAAATTCACGGGGTATCAAAGTCACAGAATAGACGACATAAGCGCCGCAGACCGGCTGTTTCAAGGTCTTTTTGCCGCAGGCAGGACGTCGTAAATCACGTCCAGCACTCAGAAATATCCGACAACACAAATCGAATAGAGAGAAGAAATCATTTTGCTATTAGTCGATAGATGGTCGACGTTCTCAGGGGCCATCCGAGCCACATTTGTTTTTAAAAAAATGAGCAGTGATAAGGTTTTACGACTAAAAAAACCTTTTTTAAGACCCAAAAAAACCAAGGCAATGGCTTGGTTTTTTTGGTGTTTAACAGCTGAAGAAACTGCCCAAATGATCAGTACCAGTTAGGGTCTTTCTTCAATTGTTCTTTGAGCAGCGCTTTCATACCTTCATCAGGTTGGCCCAAGAATCGGTAATCGGCATGACGTGTTGGCGACTTGTCGGCCGGCAAACCTGCCGGGACTTCGACCAACATGGCGTAGGCGTGCTTCTTGTCCAGGCTTACGGCAACGATCAGGCGTTTGTTCAAACAGGTCTGAGCGGTTTCGCACAAGGGGCCGACCAAATACTGATCGTCATCTTCAGTGACTGCGTTCATCTGTTCGGCACTGCCCGACAGGTTCATCACCCACTCAGGCAAGCGATCTTCTTTTTTGACCACTTTTTGCCAGGCATCACGATAATCAGCATCGTTTAACAGTTCGTTGACACGCGCCTGGCCATCGTTTGCGGCCAGCGCCATGGCACTGCTGCCCATCAACAGGGCAGCAGCCATGGCCTTAAAGGATCGGCTAAACATGGTTACCCTCGACCACGGCGGCCAAAGATGAACGACACGACGAACATCACCAGGAAGACGACAAAGAGAATCTTGGCGATACCGGTGGCGGTGCCCGCGATACCACCAAAGCCCAGAACGGCTGCGATGATGGCGATAATCAGGAAGGTAATTGCCCAACTCAACATGGTGATTCTCCTTATTACTGTGGGAAAGCGTGGTGATGCCACTGCTGCGTCTTAACGCCCTGCAAGGGCCTCAAGGTTGTGAACACTTAAAACACCCAACGTTCCTGCGGCACGTCTGAAGATGCGATTTGCGTGTCATCGGCAGCCGCCAGCGCATAGCCGTTGGTCGCCTGATTGTTTGAGCTGATCGCACTGAAGTGTGTTTGCGGGGCGGCTTGATGCAATACGGTCTGAACCGGCTGTGGTGCCTGTTCAAAACGCACAAGTTGCTGACCACCGATCAATGTCACCAACAACGCGAGGCTGGCGAACAGACCTTGTTGAAGGTGCAGCGAAGTAAGGCGAATGCGGGGGAAACCTTGACGATTCATGCTCAGACTCCTGCCACTCGGTGGTCATTGTTGGATTTGCCTTCAGCTCGTTAGCGCTGAATGACTGGGTTACATGAGTTATTGCAGGTGGCATGCCAAGTCGTGAGCCTTAATAAAAGCCATATAAATCAATGATTCATAGCTGTATTGAGTACGGCTCTACACGCATCCTGCACGATGGACTCTTCAAGCGTCGGGCGTTCTGCACGATTGGCCAAGACCTCTAACCGTTCTTTTATAGAGGGGGCAAAAAACAGAACTGTTTTGCTCGGCAAACGTCGAATCAAATCGGCTCTAAATAGTGTTAAATCAGACAGTTACAGCATGCAGGCAAGTGGCTACCCTGCTAGCCTCTTAATGAATCGTGAAAAATCATGCAACTTGCCCGATTATTCCGACACTAACCAACATCACTCATTAAGGAACGTAGGAAATGGAATCTGCCAAAGAGCACCAAGGCCGCATTCTGCTGGTCGACGATGAGTCCGCCATCCTGCGTACATTCCGCTATTGCCTCGAAGACGAGGGTTACACCGTCGCCACCGCTAACAGTGCCGCTCAAGCCGATGCCCTGTTGCAGCGCCAAGTATTCGATGTGTGCTTTTTGGACCTGCGCCTGGGCGAAGACAATGGCCTGGATGTGTTGGCCCAAATGCGTATTCAAGCGCCGTGGATGCGTGTGGTGATTGTGACCGCCCACTCTGCGGTCGACACGGCCGTGGACGCGATTCAGGCAGGCGCCGCCGACTATCTGGTCAAACCGTGCAGCCCGGATCAACTGCGACTGGCCACGGCCAAGCAACTGGAAGTGCGCCAACTGTCCGCTCGCCTCGAAGCCCTTGAGGGTGAAGTGCGTAAGCCCAAGGACGGCCTTGATTCTCATAGTCCGGCGATGATGGTGGTACTGGAGACAGCCCGCCAAGTGGCTGGCACGGATGCCAACATCCTGATTCTGGGTGAGTCCGGTACCGGTAAGGGTGAACTCGCCCGGGCAATTCATGGTTGGAGCAAACGGGCGAAAAAGTCCTGTGTGACGATTAACTGCCCCTCCTTAACCGCCGAGCTGATGGAAAGCGAGCTGTTCGGTCACACCAAAGGTGCGTTCACCGGGGCCAGTGAAAGTACCCTGGGCCGGGTTAATCAGGCCGATGGCGGTACGTTGTTCCTCGACGAAATCGGTGATTTCCCGCTGGCTTTGCAGCCAAAGCTGCTGCGATTTATTCAGGATAAAGAATACGAACGCGTGGGCGACCCCGTGACGCGCCGCGCCGATGTGCGCATTCTGGCGGCCACCAACCTCAACCTTGAAGACATGGTGCGCGATGGCCGCTTCCGTGAAGACTTGCTCTACCGCCTGAACGTCATCACTTTGCACTTGCCACCGTTGCGTGAGCGCAGCGAAGACATCCTCACGCTGGCGGACCGCTTTCTTGCACGTTTCGTTAAAGAGTATGCACGCCCTGCCCGCGGCTTCAGCGAAGAAGCCCGCTTGGCGCTGGCGAACTACCGTTGGCCGGGCAACATTCGTGAACTGCGCAACGTGGTGGAGCGCGCGAGCATTATTTGCCCGCAGGAAGTGGTTGAGGTGAGCCACTTGGGCATGGCCGAGCAAACCATCCCGAACGCCCCGCGCATTGGTGCAGCGTTAAGTCTCGACCAGTTGGAGAAGGCACACATCGGCGCCGTGCTGGCCACCAGTGACACCCTCGACCAAGCGGCCAAAACCCTGGGCATTGACGCGTCCACGCTGTATCGCAAACGCAAGCAGTACAACTTGTGAGCAGGCCGCGATGAAACTCGCTATCAAGCTGCGAACACGCCTGTTTCTGAGCATCTCAGCGCTGATCACGGTCGCGCTGATGGGATTGGTGCTCGGCGTATTCGGCGTGATGCAAATGGCTAAAACCCAGGAAGCCTTGATCCGCAACAACTTCATCACCCTTGATCTGGGTTTGAAGTTGCGCCAGACGTTGGGCGACCAATTGATTCTGATGTTGCACAACGAGCCTGACACAGTGGCGCTCAAAGCCTCGTCCGAGCAGTACATGAAGTTGCTCGAAGAAGGCATTGCGCATGAACAAAAAAACAATCTGCCCAGCGGTTTTATCCGGGCGCGGGCCGACTACCAAAGCTTTTTAGAGGCCTTTAACCAGCCGCATCACAGGGGTATCAACCTCAGCAACGACAACGATCTCACCACACGTTTCAATGCGTTGCGTAACGGGCTGATTGATGAGCATCGTAAAGCGCTGGAGAGCATCAACCATGCCCAAGCCCAGGCACGCGACCGGGCACTGGTGATTGCGACGGTGCTGGGCCTGGTGGGTGTTGCGGTATTGATCATTGGCTTTATCACGGCGCACGGTATTGCCCGACGTTTTGGCGCCCCCATCGAGGCGCTGGCCAAAGCGGCGGACAACATTGGCAAAGGTAACTTTGAAGTGGTGTTGCCGCTCTCCTCGGCCACCGAAATGAACCTGCTGACGCGGCGTTTCGGCATTATGGCCGAAGCGTTGCGCCAGCATCAGGCCACCAACGTGGACGAGTTGCTCGCCGGCCAGCAACGCTTGCAGGCCGTGCTCGACAGTATTGATGACGGCTTGCTGATGATTGATCAACAAGGTCGCCTCGAACACTTGAACCCAGTGGCACAGCGCCAGTTGGGCTGGGACGAAGCGCGGTTGGGGCAGACATTGGGTGAGGCCTTGCAACGGCCCGAACTCGATCAACAACTGCTGACGGTCTTGCGCGGTGGGAGCCTGGAGCGTTTGCCCGAGGACCTGAGCGTGGATATCGAAGGTGAAACGCGTTTGCTGACGTATAGCCTGACCCCGGTCAGTCAACCCAAAGGGCCTATTCTGGGTGCGGTCATGGTGCTGCATGACGTGACCGAGCAGCGCGCATTTGAGCGCGTGCGCAGTGAGTTTGTATTGCGCGCCTCTCACGAACTGCGCACGCCGGTCACCGGTATGCACATGGCATTCGGGCTGTTTATGGAGCGGGCGCGCTTTGACCCGCAATCGCGCGAAACCGACTTGCTCAACACGGTCAACGAAGAAATGCAGCGGCTGATGCAGCTGATTAACGACCTGCTGAATTTTTCTCGTTACCAGAACGGCATGCAAAAACTGACGTTGGCACCTTGCGACCTGCAAGAAATGCTCGAACAGGCGCGCGCACGCTTCGCTGATCGGGCGGTGGCAAAAGATGTCGAGATCCTGATTGACCTGCAACCGCCATTGCCGCGCTTGAATGCCGATCAGGCCCAGCTTGAACGCGTTCTGGACAATTTGATGGATAACGCCCTGCGCCACACCGCGATTGGTGGGCAAATTCGCTTGCAGGCCCGGCGTCATGGCGAACGCGTGATCATCAGCGTTGAGGACAATGGCGAAGGCATCGCGTACAGCCAGCAAGGCCGGATCTTCGAGCCCTTCGTGCAAGTAGGACGCAAAAAGGGCGGCGCGGGCCTTGGCTTGGCCTTGTGCAAGGAAATTGTGCAGCTGCACGGCGGACGAATCGGCGTGTACTCGCGTCCTGCTCAGGGGACGCAGTTTTATATGGCGCTGCCGTTATAGGCGTGGCTCACACCTGATCTTCTGCGCGGCGCGGGCCTTGTCGGCGCCCGCCGGTGATGCGCTCGCGAAATTGGTGGGCGTTCAACGGTTTGTCGAACAGCCAGCCTTGGCCATAGCTCACGCCCTCACTGCGCAGCAGTTGTGCCTGGTACTCGTGCTCAATCCCTTCGGCAATCACTGTCAGGTTCAGTGCGTGCGCCATGCGAATAATGTGCGGCGCCACCCCACTGCTGGCCGCGTCATAACCCAGCGCATCAATAAACGCCTTGTCGATCTTCAGGCAGTCCACCGGCAAGGTTTGCAGGTAAGCCAGGCTGCTGTAACCGGTGCCAAAGTCATCAATGAGAATCCGGTGCCCTTCGTCTCGCAGGGCCTGAAGCTTGAGCTTTGCGATTTCTACATCAACCATGCCGCGCTCAGTGACTTCAAACGCGATCTGTCGGGGCGCCACGTCATGCAGGGCCAGCAAGCGCGCTACCACCTTGCCGATGCGCGGGACCATCACGTCGCACGCTGACAGGTTGATGGACACATACAGCTGCGGGTTGGCCCTTAACAGCGGGCCGAGTTGTTCCAGTGTGCGTTGCAGGACGAAATCGGTCAGTTGGCGGATCTGCCCGGTGCTTTCGGCCACGGGAATAAACAGCTCGGGGCTGGTCATCGTGCCATCCGCATGCCGCCAGCGAATCAGCGCTTCTGCGCCCACGCACTGGCGCGTGTTGAGGTCAACAATGGGCTGATAATGCACCGTGAATTCGCCCCGGCGCAGAGCGCCCTGCAACTCCCCGCCCAAGGATTGACGCTGGCGTGCCATATGCAAGGCCAGCGCGCCCAGGCACAGGGCGATCAATAGAATGCCTGGCAACATCCACCCCAGCTGCGACAGGTACTGCGAGGTGTCGGCACGCGGCATGCTCAACACCAATTGGTAATCTGAATTGTCGGTGGGCAAGCGATAGAGCACGCGATAGTCAGTGACGACCACCTCTCCATCGCTCGGCGGCCAACCGGGGCTGGGCGGCCAATCCTGTGCTTGCCCCAACACCGGCAGCGCCCGCTGGTCATCATCGACCACCACCAGCAAGCTCCCGCCGGGCGGCAGATCGACCGCGTCACTCAAATGCCCGCGAGATGTCGTCACCTCGAAGTCGCCACGGCCCAGCATCAAGCCGGCCAGGTTGTCGTCGGGTTGTTCAGCGGTGTTCAGCCAATAGCGATAGACCGGCCCTTTGATATCGGGCTCACGGCCCGGCGAAGGTGTCAGGCTGAGGTTCGCAGGCCAGTTGGAGCAGACCTGGGTGCCGTCATAGAAGATGGCTTCATAAATGAAGCGGTACTTGAAGCTGGTCTTTTGCAGCTGCGAGGTCATCAACGGGCTGCATTCGCGCAGCGGTTGCTTGTTCAAGTCGTCCAGCCCTCTGCGAAGCTGGGTGAACAACTGTTCGAGCCGTTCAAGCAAGCGCTCGCCATCCACACTCATCCGTTCGCGCTCACGCTGGTGCACTTGCTGCATGACGACGGGGACACTCAGCGCCAATAAAAAGCTGGCACTGAGTAACGTCGCGACAATCGCCAGCGACCAAGGGCGATACAGCCGGTTACGTACACGCTTGATAAATGTGCGCGGCGTTCTGCGTCCTGGCACCAATCCTTGCTCCTGATAACGTGCTGACGGTGGCTGGGGCTTTCACTGCTGTTATTTGGCGGTGTTTAACACCTTCAAAATAGCTGCACTTTCGGCATCCGGGGTGCCATCGAAACGGGTGGGGCGAAAATGCATTTGAAACGCAGCCAATACGTGCCGTGTAGCGACGTCAAGCTCACCGGTTTGCGGGGTTTCGTAACCCAGTAACGCTAACTGTTGTTGAAACCAGGTGATGCTCGGCAATTGATTGGCATACAGCGCTTGCTCGCGGGCGACGGCTTGCGCATTTGGCCAAACGCCAAAACCGGCTTGTGCCAGTCGTTGCCACGGGAACAGCGGTCCCGGATCAAGTTTGCGCAGCGGAGCAATATCGCTGTGACCAATGATGTTATGCGGGTCAATTTTGTAGCGCGTGGAGATGTCTTTGAGCAGGACGATCAAGGCTTGAATTTGACCTTCGGTGTACGGATACCAAACCCGACCCTGGGGCGTATCACGGAAACCCTTGTTGACGATTTCGATCCCGATGGAGCTTGAGTTCAACCAGGTACGGCCCTTCCATTGGCTTTCGCCCGCATGCCAGGCGCGCTGGTTTTCATCCACCAGTTTGTAAAGCGTCGGCGGCGTGTCACCAATCAGGTAATGGCTGCTTACGGGGCCGTGGGTCAGCAGTTCGAGGGAGTGCTCAAGAGACGTCGAGGTGTAATGCAGCACAATAAATTGCACACGGCTGTCATGGTTGACCGAAGGATGGCGGGTGTCCATGCGCGGTCCGCTGGCGCAACCGGCCAACAGCAGGAAAGATAAGACAGAAACTAAGATTTTCATGGGCAGGGCAGCACTGGCAATTATTTACGCGCCAGCATACCTCACTGAGTTACCCGTGAGCGCAAACATAATGCCCCTGTCCGCGTGCAGACAGAGGCAATGATTATTGGCCGCACACCAGATAAAAACTCATGGATGAGTCGCCGGCAGGCTGGTTTAAACCCAGCATAAGCCCAATCACATTGACTTCACTTTTTGTGGGCTTGCTTGATAACTTTGCGATGCCGTGAAGGGTGTGTTCATAACTGGAGTAATCATAAGTTGAAACGTTGCAATAGGCCGGTGCCTTTTTAAATGCGGAGGGCACTAACTTGACGTTGTAAAGGGCTGCGTAATCGTCTTGATTGGTATGTTCTACCGTCGCGATCCACTGCGGTGTTTGAGTCAAAACGGTGCCGTCTTTATTTATTGTTGCTGTGTAGGTACGGGGATGACTGGCCGCCTGAACAGGCAGGCTGCCTAATATAAAACTTAGTACGGACACTAGAGCAATGAGCGCTTTCATAACATTCCCTTGAAATTTGTACACGCTACTGACAGCGGGAATCGTCCCGGGACTGTTGGTCAGGGGCTGCTTAACACAACCGGCAGGACTCTGAGCGGTTTATGGGGTTGAAGACAGAGTGGGTGGCTGAGCCGGTGCAATCACATTGCACCGCTTCCATTTACAGGTAAGTAGGCATACTCATGAGCGTCAAGTGAGCGACTGGAATAATGATTGAGATTGATAAAAAACGAAGAAGGCTACATTCATGGACTCAATAAACTACCGGGTTGCCTGAAAACTACGACAGCTTCATTGAGTAAAGGGCACTACGCCAATGGTCTTGGCTCTAATGTGCCGTCTTAGAATGATGGGGGCCGCTCGCCAGCGGGACTGTTCAATGTGAGGGTTGACCACTTGCGCATTACCACCAGCGCGCTGACGCTGGTTGGCTGCTTGAACGCGGCAGCTCAGCCCTGCCAGGGCTTCTGAGGCTGCGCAGCAGGAGGACAGGTGACGCACCGGCCCCGGTAAATCACCGACACCGGTGGCTATACATCGAGCCATAACCACTCGCGTTTTAGTTGCTGGCCTGGTCCGACGTAGAGCGCAGTGGCTAATTATGAATTCACTAGGGGGCTTTATAATCAAATTCAATAAAGCCATTTAGAAGGTTGTAACCTTTGTTGTGTAATGCTGAAAAGGTGATGGTGAATTTTTCGTTACGCTGGAATGACATCGAGCCGGTATGATCAGACGAAAAGAACTCTTGGCCCAAAACACGCCCTATTACGATGCCTTTTTTGCCTTCGCTGGACTCTCTCGAATTTATAACTTGGTATTGGCCGTCAGCGTAGTCGTTTGGAATACTGACGGCTAACCAGAATCTGTGTTCGGCGTACGTCACCACTATTTGAATAAGGTCGTCTGTATAGTCGATGCTTACATTATTTCCATGATAGAACTCATAAGGTTTATCTGGACGGTTCCAGTCAAACCTGGCTGTCGCATTTTCAACGTTCTTTCCGGTGGGTTTAGTGGGAATAACAGTACTTTCCATCGCTGTATCCTCAATAAATTCAATGTTTAATCATGCTGTTGTTTGCGTGTGTTCGTTTGGTGTGCTCAGCGTCTAAGTGCAGCGGGATGTTTTACGCGCACAGGCAACCTTCGCATCTGCATGCGTCTTCTTTAATAATTGTTGAATAAAGTGAATTTCGAATTGCCCGAGTGGATTCACCTTATCGAATCCGATTTTCAACACCAGTGTGAAAGATTTTTTCGAACGTCGCACCTGTCAGAGTTGACAGGCTTTTGTTGTGTCTAGCGATTAATGGAGACGCTGATAGATCCGCAAACATTCAGCGGTTGTGCATTTCGCAGCGTGAAAAACATGGTAGTCGAGGTCAAGAGAGTCACAAGTGTTCCGGCGCCAGGGTGATGTTCAGAGGATCACGCGCAACCTTCGAGTGCTGGCTCACAGGGCACGTATGGCCGCTCAAACGGCGACCTTGGTTCTGAGACTGGCGATTCGCGTCGATCAATGACAAGCCCGCCCATCACTTAAGAGGGGTGCGTTTCTATGCAGTTACGGCCTTTGTTCTTGGCTCGGTACAGCGCTTCATCGGCGCGTTTAAGCACTTGATCACTGCGATCACCCGGCTTGAACGCTGCCAGACCGATAGACACCGTAACGGTGACCGGCTCACCTTTGAAGTGGAATGGGCACGCTTGAATCGCCGCGCGCAGTTTCTCGACCAACTGCAAGCCTATGGCCATCGAGGTATTGGGTATCAGCAACACAAACTCTTCACCCCCAAAGCGGGCAATGAAGTCTGTGGGACGCAGGCGTTTGCGCAGTTGCGTGGCGATGATCTTCAACACTTTATCGCCTGCTAAATGGCCATAGCCATCATTGATGCGCTTAAAGTGATCCAGGTCGAGCATGGCCACCAGCAGCAGGTTGCCGTGAAGTTGCCACTGTTCAACCTCATGGGCCAAACGCTCGCCCCAGGCCGCACGATTGGGCAAGCCGGTAAGCGGGTCGATCAGGGCTTTTTGGCGCTGCTCTTCAAGGTGTTCACGGTAGCCCTGGGCCTCCTGCTCCATGTGCGCCACACGCTCGGCCAGCCCTTGCAGGTGCGCCGCGACTTCTTGTTCGCGTGCATCGCGCTGTTGCTGGTGCTGGTCCATTGTGCCCAACAGGCCTTCCAGGCGGCTTTCAAGGATGTGCTTGAGGCTGCTGAGGTCGCAGGCTTCTTGCACACTGCTTTGCAGGTCGTCGACGTGCTCGCGCATTTGGGTGTGCAAGTCATCGGCCGCCGTTCGGCCTTCTGCATGGCCTTCACTGGCGGCCTGGAGGTTGCCTTGGAACGACTCCAGGCGCTCGTTGAGTTGCTTGAGGTAGGCCTCGAACTCATGTTGACCGCTGTCAGTGATGGCCAGCATCAGCACGGCAAGATCATCGAGGATAGGGAGCAATTCGTACCAGTTAAGCCCTTTTTCAAGACGGCTGCGCATGGCTTCGGCTTGCGGTCGATGATGTTCGGGCAGCGAAAGGTCGCTCAACAGCCCCAGCAACGTGGATTCGATGTGGGTCGCGACCGAGCTGTAGGATGGCTCGGGCGTGCTTGGCAGCGCGTAAGTCGGGTCTTCTTCAAGTGGCTCAAGCTGATCAAGGTCAGCACGGTTGTCTTCTGGTGCTTGAGTTTGGCTGATATGCGCTTGCGCCAACGCGACCACTGACTCCAGCGCGCCTTGCGCGCCATCGTCAACCGCATCCATCACCTCCTGCACGTCAACTGCCTGCACAGGTGAGGTGGGCTCCAGGGGGGGGAGCGATTTGATGTCGTCGTCAACGTGCGACAAGGGGAGGTTGTGCGGCTCTTGCGCTTCAACAACAGGCGGCATGACGATCGGTTGAGGGGCCGTGTCTTGAGCAACCTCAATAGCAGCGGCTTGAACCGCAACCGCCTCATCGACAGGCTCGTGGTTCGCCACTGGCACGACGACGGTTGCCGCCGCTTGCGGGGTTTGCACGGTGACAGGCTCTGGCACGGCTTTATCGGCTTCGCCGCTGCCAAACAGACGCTGCAACAAGCCCGGTTTGGCGGGTTCTGCATTATGCAGTTGCGGTGCCAGTGCCTGGCCCTGTAATTGGCTCAGTTCGCCCAGTAGCAGCGGTATTTCACGCGCCTGGGTGACGCGACTGTCGAGCTGCTTGGCGAATGTCTTAAGCGGTTTGCTGACTTCACGCGGTAACGGTAGCGCTTGCAGCTGAGTCACCAAGGTACTGAGCGCGGTACTGATTTGCTCAACCCGGGTTTCGCGGCGCTGCTCGGAGTCGAGCACGGCTTTTTCCAGGCGCGGCATCAATGCCGCCAATGCCGCGTCCATTTCGTCTGTGCGCACGGCCTCGCGCATTTCTTTCATGCATTGGTCGACTGTGCGGTCAGTGCCCTCGGCCGCCAAGGTGCTGCGCACCAAGCCGCGACGCAGTAAGTCGAGGCGGGCATTCCAGCGACGTTCGAGTTTTTCTTGTTGCTCGATACTTTTGAGGTACTTCTCTTTCCAGCGTTTTGCGTCGTCGGCGGTCATGCAAGGGGCTCACTGGCGGAAGGACTCAACACTGGCAGTGAATCTCCACCAATAGAGCCCGGCAAACGGATTTCAACCGCGACCGGCAAATGGTCTGAAATGGGCTGATCCAGCACTTGCACCCGTTCAAGGGTCAGGCTGGGGCTGAGCAAAATATGATCAAGGCAACGTTGCGGGCGCCAACTGGGGAAGGTGGCTTGCATTTGTGGCGCCAGCAAACCCAAATCCCGCAAAGGGGATGTTTGTAACAGATCACTGGCATGGGTGTTCATGTCGCCCATCAATACTTGGTGCTGATAACCACCAATCAGCTCGCGTACGTAGGCCAGTTGCAGGGTTCGGGTCTTGGCACCCAGCGCCAGATGCATCATGACCACGACCAGCGCGTCGGCACCTTCGCCAAAACGTACCAGAATAGCGCCACGACCAGCGGGGCCGGGCAGGGGATGATCCTCAATCGCGGTAGGTCGCAAACGGCTGAGCACACCATTGCTGTGCTGGGCCAGTCGACCAAGATTGCGATTGAGCTGCTGATACCAGTAAGGAAATTCGCCCTGTTGGGCCAGGTATTTAACCTGATTGATGTAGCCGGATCGGTGGCTGCCACCGTCCGCTTCTTGCAGAGCGACCAGATCGAAGTCGCTCAACAAGTCGCCAATTTTGTCCAGATTACCGGTCCGCCCTTTGTGTGGCAGCACGTGCTGCCAGCTGCGGGTCAGGTAGTGGCGGTAACTCTGGGTGCTGTTACCGACCTGGATATTGAAGCTGAGCAAACGCAAACGTCGATCATCCGACAGCCCGCTGGCCGCCAGATGATCCTCGTTAACCTGCGGTTCATGCAGGCCAACAATGCGCTCGCTTTTCCAGCGCCGCACGGGGGAGGGCGCCGCTTACTTCGCCGCCTTGGCTGCGCGCTCTTTGGCGATCAACTGGTCGGCCACGTTCAAGGCTTCCTCCGGGCCACCGGCAGTGCCGAGGTCGAAGCGATATTTGCCGTCGACGATCATGGTTGGAACGCCAGAAACTTCGTATTTCTTGGCAAGTTTTTTGGCATTTGCGATTTGGCCCTTGATGGCGAATGAGTCAAAAGTGGCCAGGAATTTGTCTTTGTCCACGCCCTGAGTGGCGAGGAAGTCAGCCATGTCGTTTTTGTCGGTCAGGCGCTTGCCTTCTTTTTGAATCGCGTTGAAAACAGCTGAGTGAACCTTGTTCTCAACGCCCATCGCTTCAAGGGTCAGGAACATCTGACCGTGAGCGTCCCACGGACCACCGAACATGGCTGGAATGCGCACGAAATGCACGTCGGCAGGGAGTTTTTCCGCCCACGGATTGATCACCGGCTCAAACGAATAGCAATGCGGGCAGCCATACCAAAACAGCTCAACGACTTCGATCTTGCCAGGCTGGGCAACTGGAACGGGGTTGCTCAACTCAACGTACGTTTCACCTGCTACAAGCGGCACATCGGCGGCTTGAGCGGACATGCCAAACAGGCTGGCACTGACGAGAGCGGCGCTGAGGATCAGATTACGCATGCTTTACTCCTGGGCAAATAAGGTCGCAGTCACGTGACCTGTATTCAGACAGGTCCGTGCTGGCTTGAGTTCGGTAGTGTAACGGCAGATGCCATAAAAAAGGGCAGCCAAAGCTGCCCTTTTAAACTCACATGCAAGGATTAAACGATCGTTAACGTTGCCAAAAGCGTCAAGCCCTGGCGGTACCGACCGTTTTTGCCTTAGTGCAGGCCTTGAATGTATTGGGCCAGTGCTTTGATGTCCTTGTTGCTCAGCTTGGCCGCGATGGTGCGCATGGTCATCGCGTCGCCGTCGTTGGTACGGTCGCCTTCGCGGAAGTCTGTCAGTTGTTTCTCGATGTAGCTGGCGTGCTGGCCACCCAGATGCGGGAAACCGGCAGGTGCATTGCCTTGACCATCGGGCGAATGGCAGCCGGTGCAAGAAGGCAGACCTTTCTCGACGTCCCCACCACGGAACAACGCCTGGCCGCGCTCGACCAGTGCCGGGTCAGCTGCACCCACGCTGTTTTTCTGGCTGGAGTAGTAGGCCGCGATGTCAGCCAGGTCCTGATCGCTCAGGTTGGTCAGCAGGCCAGTCATTTCCAGGACCTGACGCTTGCCGTCCTTGATTTCGTGCAACTGCTTGAGCAGGTATTTATCACCTTGCCCGGCCAGTTTTGGGAAGTTTGGCGCCATGCTATTGCCGTCTGGACCGTGACAAGCGCCACACACAACGGTTTTTGCCTGACCGGCAGCAGCATCGCCCACAAGAGCAGTGCCTGCGGCCTGGGCAACACCGGTGACGCCCAAGGTCAACAGCAGACTCACGAGTAATTTGTTCATCAGCTAATCCAACTACGGCTAAGGGTTAAAGAGTTATGGGCCGGGCTTACTCATTCATCGCACGATGATCAATCGGTAAACCTCGACACTGCAGTCCATGCACAAACCACGCGGCGGCATCGCCTTGAAACCCTGGGGCACGTGTCGCACCAGCGCTTCCATACCCTGCTCTCTAGCTGGCTCCAGGCTTTGCGACGACCGGTTTCGGCTCGGTTGGCAACTGGCCAGTATGGCAGGCAATACAAACGCGGTTGTACACGGCTTCCGGATCCTGTGTAGCCTGAGCGCTATTCACGGCATCAAGATACCGGCAGCTAGCAGCCATTTCGTCATAAAACGACCTTTTCAGGGTTGGGAGCTTGCTGCGTTCTAATGCGCAACCTAGGTCTATCGCTCCCGTGTACTTCATCCTACGCTGGGACAAAGCGCACACAAAATCTGCGGCATTATATACTGGCGCCACTGAAACGGAAACGACACGCTCGCCGCGTCCATTCCTGACGCCGCTCACATCGGAAATCCCATGCAACTCAAGAACCCCATCCTCGGCCTGTGCCAACAGGCTACCTTCATGCTCAGCGCTGCCAAAGTCGATCAATGCCCTGACGACGAGGGCTTTGAAGTCGCCTTTGCCGGGCGTTCCAACGCCGGTAAATCCAGCGCCCTGAACACGTTGACCCACGCCAGCCTGGCGCGAACCTCAAAAACGCCGGGCCGTACTCAACTGCTCAACTTCTTCCAGCTCGATGAAGATCGTCGTCTGGTCGACTTGCCGGGTTACGGCTACGCCAAAGTGCCTATCCCGCTAAAAATGCACTGGCAGCGTCACCTTGAAGCGTATTTCGGCAGCCGGGAAAGTCTCAAAGGCGTCATTTTGATGATGGATATTCGTCATCCAATGACCGATTTCGACCTGTTGATGCTCGACTGGACCGTCTCAAGCGGCATGCCGATGCATATTTTGATGACCAAAGCCGACAAACTGACGTACGGCGCTGCGAAAAATACCCTGCTCAAAATTCAGGCAGAAATTCGCAAGAAGTGGGGCGACAGCGTCACCATCCAGTTGTTCTCCACCCCTAAGCGCATGGGCCTGGAAGAGGCGTACACCGTGCTCGCCAAATGGATGGAATTGCCTAATAAAGGCGAAGAAGAGACCGGCGAGTAACAAATCGCAGGCAAAAAAAACCCCGGACTTCGTATGGGGAGGGGGAAGTTCGGGGTTCAAGTACTGAACCGCTAGGGCGGGGTTCAGAATTCTGCCAACACTTAACACAACATTAGGAGCATTGAAGGGCTTCACCACCCATTCAGTAGATCTGAGTGGTGAAGGCAGATTTAGTTCAAAACGCCTAAAAACGATTTGATCTAAGCCCATACCCTTTACAACTAATGGCATATTGCCTGCGACTATTGGCCGCAGGCTTTTCGCACTGTTAGTGCGCTTGATCCCAGTTGTTGCCCACGCCCACTTCAACCACCAGCGGCACGTCGAGCTTGGCCGCTTCGCTCATGTGCTTGCGCACTTCGTCGCGTACCTGGTCCACCAGGTCTTCGCGCACCTCCAGCACCAATTCATCGTGTACCTGCAAGATGACGCGTGCATCGAGGTCAGAGGCGCTCAACCAGTTATCCACAGACACCATGGCTTTCTTGATGATGTCTGCTGCCGTACCTTGCATCGGCGCGTTGATCGCTGTGCGCTCAGCACCTTTGCGCAGCGCAGGGTTTTTGGCGTTGATCTCTGGCAAGTAGAGGCGACGACCAAAAATGGTCTCGACGTAACCTTGCTCGGCCGCTTGAGTCCGCGTGCGCTCCATGTAGTCCAATACGCCGGGATAACGTGCGAAATAGCGGTCGATGTACGCCTGCGACTGTTTGCGGTCGACACCAATCTGCTTGGCCAAGCCAAACGCGCTCATGCCGTAAATCAGGCCGAAGTTGATCGCCTTGGCACTGCGCCGCTGATCGGTCGTGACGTCAGCCAATTCAACACCGAAAACTTCGGCAGCCGTGGCGCTGTGCACGTCAAGGTTATTACGGAAGGCATGCAGTAAACCTTCGTCCTTGGCCAGGTGGGCCATGATCCGCAATTCAATTTGCGAATAGTCCGCGGCTAACAGCTTGTAGCCTTTAGGGGCCACGAACGCCTGACGAATGCGACGCCCTTCCGCCGTGCGAATCGGGATGTTTTGCAGGTTAGGATCGCTGGACGACAAGCGCCCGGTCGCCGTGACTGCTTGGTGATAGGACGTGTGAATCCGGCCTGTGCGCGGGTTGATTTGCTCTGGCAGGCGATCGGTGTAGGTGCTTTTCAGCTTGCTCATCGAGCGGTACTGCATCAGCACTTTAGGCAGCGGGAAGTCTTGCTCGGCCAGCTCCGCAAGCACGGCTTCGGCGGTGGACGGCTGACCTTTTGCGGTTTTGCTGATAATCGGCAAACCCAGCTTTTCGTACAGGATCACCCCCAATTGCTTAGGCGAGCTGAGGTTGAATTCTTCGCCTGCAATCTCAAATGCCTCACGCTCAAGCGCGACCATTTTGTCGCCCAACTCAACGCTCTGCACGCCCAGCAGCTTGGCGTCCACCAGCGCGCCTTGGCGCTCAATGCGCGCCAACACAGGCACCAGCGGCATTTCAATGTCCGTCAGTACGCTGTTCAACGTTGGGATGGCGGCCAGTTTTTCGTGCAGCGTGTTGTGCAAGCGCAGCGTCACGTCCGCGTCTTCGGCTGCGTAGGGGCCAGCCTGCTCCAACGAAATCTGGTCGACGGTCAGTTGTTTGGCACCTTTACCCGCGATGTCCTGAAAACTGGTGGTGGTGTGACCCAAGTACTTGAGCGCCAGGCTGTCCATATCATGGCGCGTGGCGGTGGAATCGAGTACGTAGGATTCAAGCATCGTGTCGAAGGCAACGCCTTGCACCATGATCCCGCACGCCTGATCGCCACCGATGGCGCAGTTGGCCAGGATATTGATATCAAATTTGGCGTGCTGGCCGACTTTGGCTTTGTTTGGGTCTTCAAGCAGGGGCTTGAGCGCGAGCAACACCGTGTCCCGGTCCAACTGCTCAGGCACGCCCATGTAGGAATGCGTCAGCGGAATATAGGCTGCCTCGCCCGGTTTGACTGCGAACGATATGCCTACCAGTTGAGCTTGCTGAGCGTCCAGCCCGGTGGTCTCGGTGTCAAAGGCGATCAGCTTGGCGGCCTGCAACTTCTTCAGCCATACATCGAAACGGGCCTGATCGAGGAGGGTTTCGTACTGGGATTGAGCTTCAGCCACCACCACCGGCGCTTCCTGCGTAATTACCTGCCCGGCACGCTTGGCTTCACGCTCGACGTCGGCAATCCAGCTTTTGAATTCCAGTACGGTGTACAGCTCAATCAGCTTTTCACAATCCGGGGCCTTGAGGTGCAGGTCGTCAAGGCCGATATCCAGCGGCACATCTATTTTGATCGTGGCCAATTGATACGACAAAAATGCCATTTCTCGGTGTTCTTCGAGTTTGGCCGGCAAATTTTTAGCGCCGCGAATCGGTAACGTCGGCACGATATCGAGCTTCTCGTACAAGTCCGCCAGGCCGCCGCCTACACCTACCAGTAAGCCAGATGCTGTCTTCGGCCCAATGCCCGGCACGCCAGGGATGTTGTCGGACGAGTCGCCCATCAGTGCGAGGTAATCAATGATCTGCTCCGGCGAAACGCCGAACTTCTCTTTGACGCCTTCAATGTCCAGCACACTGCCGGTCATGGTGTTGACCAGCGTGATGTGGCCATCGACCAGTTGCGCCATGTCCTTGTCGCCGGTCGAGATCACCACCGGGCGGTCGGCTGCGGCGCTGCTGCGCGCCAGCGTACCGATCACATCGTCGGCCTCAACGCCCTCAACGCACAGCAACGGGAAGCCCAGCGCGATCACGCTGGCATGCAACGGCTCGATTTGCACCCGCATGTCATCGGGCATGCTGGGGCGATTAGCCTTGTATTGGGCGTACATGTCATCGCGAAATGTACCGCCCTTGGCATCGAAAACGACCGCAAATGGGCTGTCCGGATACTGCTTGCGCAGGCTTTTCAGCATGTTCAGCACGCCCTTCACGGCACCTGTCGGCAGGCCCTTGGACGTGGTCAGCGGTGGCAGCGCGTGGAAAGCGCGATAGAGATATGAAGAACCGTCCACCAGGACGAGGGGTGCTTGGCTCATGAGCAGGATCAACCTTTTCGGCGAGTCCGGCGCTAGAATGCCCGGACCAATGACGACAAAGGGACAAGGTTATCATGCGCACACTTAATCGCCTGTTGCTCACCGGCTTGATTGCAGCCATTCCGCTGGTAACCTTTGCGGCCGATGACGCAACTGGCGCGGAGCCAGAGGTCACCATTCGCACGGAAGGCGATAAAACCATTCAGGAGTACCGTCAAAACGGTTTCCTATATGCCATCAAGGTCACCCCAAAAGGAGCGCCGCCGTACTTTTTAGTGCGTGCTGATGGTACTGATGCCAATTTCATCCGCTCCGACCAGCCGGATATGCTGATTCCTTCGTGGAAAATCTTCGAATGGAAGTAGCGTCTTAACTTTAATCGGCGCCGCACGCCTGCGGCGCCCGTACTGGCAGTTTTAAACCATGTCTGTTTTCACGCAACTGGCTCGTCCCGAGCTGGAAACCTTTCTTGCACCTTATGGGCTCGGCCGACTGCTGGATTTTCAGGGGATCGCCGCGGGTAGCGAAAACACCAACTATTTCATTAGCCTGGAGAAGGGCGAATACGTCCTGACTCTGGTTGAGCGTGGCCCTATCAATGAAATGCCGTTCTTTATTGAACTGCTGGATGTGCTGCATGACGCGGATTTACCCGTGCCCTATGCGCTGCGTACCCAAGACGGGCAGGCCCTGCGCGAATTGAAAGGCAAGCCCGCGCTGCTTCAACCACGCCTGGCGGGCAAGCACATTCGCCTCGCCAACGCTCAGCACTGCACGCAAGTGGGTGAATTGCTCGGGCATCTGCATTTAGCGACCCGTGACAAAGTGCTGGAGCGCAAAACCGACCGTGGACTGGACTGGATGCTGGCCGAAGGCCCGGCGCTGAAAGCGGACCTGGCCCCAGAATCCGCCGACCTGCTGCAAAAAGCGCTCGACGAAATGACCGCGCGCAAAGCGCAGATTTTGGCGCTGCCACGGGCTAATTTGCACGGTGATCTGTTTCGCGATAACGCCATGTTTGAAGGGACACACCTGACCGGTCTCATCGACTTTTACAACGCCTGCTCAGGCCCGATGCTGTACGACGTGGCCATTGCCCTGAATGATTGGTGCGCAGACGACGCAGGCAACATCGACGCCCCACGTGCCCGCGCCTTGCTGGGTGCTTATGCGGCGTTGCGCCCATTTACGGCCAGCGAGGCCGAGCTGTGGCCCACCTTGTTGCGCGTCGCCTGTGTGCGCTTCTGGCTATCGCGCTTGATCGCCGCACACGCCTTTGCCGGCCAGGACGTGCTGATTCATGACCCCGGCGAGTTTGAACAACGGTTGGCCGCTCACCAAAAGGTCAGCATCCAGTTGCCGTTTGCGCTGTAAATTGCGCCACGCCGCTTGAAGTTACACAGGTGCTGCGGGCTGTAGTGTCGCCCGCAGATCTTCATCCCAATCCCCAACATCAGGTGGGGTCCGTTCCAGCAGGCGCGGGCTTTACTGACTTTTTGGTTATTAATAAATAGCTTCTTATTCCTTAGCGAATCTAAAAACCCTCCCTATACTGGCCCGGTAACGCACACAAAGCAGGAGGCGCACACCCATGGGCAACGAGTCGATTCGCTATTTGATAGTGCCGGGCTGGCAAGGTTCTGCCGACGATCATTGGCAAACCCACTGGCAGAACAGCCTGCCCAACGGTGCCCGTGTGGAGCAGGCCAACTGGTTGACGCCACGGCGCGAAGACTGGATTGCGGCGCTGGCCGAAGCCATTGCGGCCGACAGCACGCCGGTGATTCTGATCGCACACAGCCTGGGGTGCATCACGGTGGCTCATTGGGCCGAACGCGCACCTGCCAGCCTGTTAAGCCAGGTACGCGGCGCGCTTTTGGTGGCCCCGGCCGATGTCGAACGGCCTGCCTGCGCGCCTGCCCTGCGCAACTTTGCACCCATCCCGACGAGCGTTTTGCCGTTCCCGAGCCAGATTGTCAGCTCCGACAACGACGCCGCTGTCAGCGCCCCGCGGGCGTTGGAATTTGCTCGCAACTGGGGCGCCGAAGTCGGAATTATCAGCGGTGCTGGACACATCAACGTCAAGTCCGGGCATCAGCGCTGGGAGCAAGGCTTCGCCTTCCTGTATCGCCTGCAAACCCGCATCGAGCACGACGCCCTGCGCCGCGCGTGAATTATTTGTAACGCCCGCGCCCACCCTTCGGCGGCGGGCGGGAGCCTGCCATGAGCCTGCACGAAACCTTTGGTCAGCCGCTTTTGACCTTTCCCGACGCTGAAAAAAGCCCGCTCAGCATCCGCGCCAAGGCGCTGGTGTTTGTCGACCCGCGTTCACGCCAACTGCGTAACGATCTGGAGCTGTTGGCGCCGCGTGCGCTGCCCGTGCTGATCCGTGGCGAAACCGGCAGCGGCAAAGAGTTGCTCGCCCGCCACATTCACCGCGCCAGCGACCGCACCGGCTTGTTTGTATCGGTCAACTGCGGGGCGATCAGCCCGACGTATGCCGACGCCGAGTTGTTTGGATACGCTGCCGGCGCCCACAGCAGCTCGGCCAGCAGCCGTGCCGGGTGGTTCGGATCGGCCAATGGCGGCACCTTGTACCTGGATGAAATCGGGGACTTGCCACTGGCCATTCAGACCAAGTTATTGGCCGCGCTGGAAACCCATGAAGTTACCCGCGTGGGCGCGCATCAACCGAGTCCGGTGGATGTGCGCTTAGTCGCGGCCACCAGCATCGATCTGGCGCAGGCCGTAGCAGCGGGCAAGTTCCACGAACGGCTGTACCACTATTTAAGCGAAGGGCGACTGGACTTGCCCGCGTTGCGCGAGCGGCCGGGGGATATTTTGTCGCTGGCTGAATACTTTTTGGGCATCTACAGCCAGCGACTGAACCTCGCCGTGCCGTTTATCAGCGAGCGCGCCCAACGGGTATTGGAGCGTCACAGCTGGCCGGGCAACACCCGCGAGCTGGAGAACGTGATCCATTTTGCGTTGTTGGTGAGTACGGGGGAGGAGATTGAACCCGAGCACTTGAATCTGCCGGATGCACTGAGCCAGATCGCCTTGTTTATCAAAGGGGCGACGGCGCAGGAGCTGGCAGCGCTTAAAGACCTGCTTTAAAGAGTGGCGACTTGCAAGTGAACAAAATGGAATAAGAAGCTGAATAAATATTATTGTTCGGGAATAAAGAATCTCGGTATTGTCCGCAGCGTCTTCACATAAAAACCGTCATCCGAACGGTCACTCGCACTAGGGGCATTGCATGAAAAAGGTTCTGTTGTTTACCGCACTGGCGGCTGCTTTGACGGCAGGCCTGGCACAGGCTAACGAGAAACTGGTGGTCGCCGCGACCCCGGTTCCCCATGCTGAAATCCTTGAGCTGATCAAGCCGACCCTCGCCAAAGAAGGCGTGGATCTGGAAATCAAGGTCTTCACTGATTACGTGCAACCCAACGTGCAAGTCGATCAAAAGCGCCTGGACGCCAACTACTTCCAGACCCTGCCGTACCTCAAAAGCTTCAATGAAGGTAAAGGCACTGATCTGGTGACCGTGATTGGCGTTCATGTTGAACCGTTCGGTGGCTACTCCAAGAAAGTTAAATCTTTGAGCGAACTCAAAGACGGTGCCACCATTGCGATCCCGAACGAGGGCAGCAACAGCGGCCGTGCGTTGATCCTGCTGCAAAAGGCCGGCCTGATCGAGTTGAAAGACCCGAAAAACGCTGTCGCCACACCCAAGGACATCGCTAAAAACCCGCACAACTTCAAGTTCAAGGAGCTTGAGTCCGCCATGCTGCCTCGTGTTCTGGATCAGGTTGATTTGGACATGATCAACACCAACTACGCGCTGGAAGCGGGCCTGAACCCGGCCACCGACGCGTTGATCATTGAAGGCGCTGACTCGCCCTACGTGAACTTCCTGGTTGCACGCCCAGACAACAAAGACAGCGACGCCATCCAGAAACTGGCCAAAGCCCTGACCAGCCCTGAAGTAAAAGCGTTCATTGCTCAAAAATACAAAGGTGCCGTGCTGCCCGCGTTCTAAACCCGCGCCGCTTCACTGTAAACGCCGACGGCTTGCACTGCGTCGGCGTTTTTATTTGTCTGGCCAATACCACGCGGGTTGATCCAGCAGGCGCTGGCCGACGACTTCGGTCTGGCCGAGGTTTTTTTCCAGCACGATGCAATTGCATTCCGGGTCTTGCTGCAACGCTGCGATCAAGCGGCGGGCGTGGGACACCACCCACACTTGCGTGTGCTGCGAGGCACGAACAATCAGCCGCGCCAGTGCCGGTAACAGGTCGGGGTGCAGGCTGGTTTCGGGTTCGTTCAGCACCATCATGGTCGGCGGACGCGGGGTGAGCAGGGCGGCAATCAGCAGCAAGTAGCGCAACGTGCCGTCCGACAACTCGGCCGCCGAGAGCGGGCGCAGCAGCCCTTCTTGAAACAATTGAATGCCAAACCGCCCGCCCGCCAGTACGTCGATGTTCAGGCGCGCGCCGGGAAACGCATCGCTGATGGCCGCATGCAAAGCCCTGGGGTCGCCGATTTCAAGGATGGTTTGCAGTGCGGCGGCCAGGTCGCGGCCATCGTGATGCAACACGGGGGTGCGCGTGCCCAATTGCGGCTGGCGCACGGGAGCATCGGGATCGCTGCGAAAGTGATCATAAAAACGCCAGCCGCGAATGGTTTCACGCAGGCGCAGCACTTCGGGCGAGGCATGCAGGCTGCCGACCTGATCGAACAGGCTGTCGAACATCGGCGTGTGCTGGGCCAGCACCTGCCACTCGCGCTCGGCGCGCGCACGAATCATCGGGCCTTTGCGCTCTACCAACTCGCTGGCCGGCCGGTAATACGGGCCAGCCCAAATGCTTTCATGCTTGATTTGCGGGTCGAGGGCAAACGCTGACATTTGCGGGATGGGCAACCCCAATGCAATCGCGTAGCTGAAATCTTCCCCGGTAAATCCCAGCCGCAGCCGTTTGACCTCTTGGCGCACGTTGGGCTCAATCGCCACGGCCCCTTGTTGCATGCGCCGCGAGATGACTTCGGGGCCTGCCCAAAAGGTCGATTCAAGGCCACCTTCACGCGCCAGCGCATTGATGACCCCGCCTTGTGCGGTTTCAGCCAACAGCCGTAAGGCGCGATACAGGTTGGATTTGCCGCTGCCATTGGGACCGGTGATGAGATTGAGCCGCGCCAGCGGGATGACCAACTGATTAATGGAGCGGTAGTTGGCCACCGCCAGGGTTGTAAGCATCGGTGACCTCCTGGAAACATGCGGACATTATGGACCCAGTCGCCGCCTGAGGCTGCTGTGTGTTTATATCGCAGCCTTCGGCAATCACTACAGATGTTTCGTACACAGAGTCCCACAGACACTGAACCCTGTTCTACGCTGTCAGTCGTATCGTCAGCTAAATCAGCATCACGCAAAGGAGCCTGCATGGCTGGTCCACGAAGTCAGGTTGTATTGGGCATGAGCCTGTTGGTGCTACTCACCGCGTGCGGCAAAGAGGCCCCCCAAGAGCCTTTGTCGCCACGGGTGTATGTGCAGCAAGTCAGCACACGCGAGTTTGCCCCGCCCATTCAGCTCAGCGGAGACATACAGGCGCGGGTCGAAACCCAACTTTCATTTCGCGTCGGCGGCAAAATCATCGAGCGCTCGGTGGATGTGGGTGATCACATTCAGGCCAATCAGGTGTTGGCGCGTCTGGACCCCAAAGACTTGAAAATCCAGGTTGCTAGCGCTCAGGCCAGCGTCAATGCCCAGCAGGCGCAAGTGGTCCAAACCCGTGCCGCGTTTATTCGTCAGCAAAAACTGCTGCCTAAAGGCTATACCAGCCAAAGCGAATACGACGCGGCCAATGCTGCGCAACGCAGCGCACAAAGCGCGTTAGCGGCCGCGCAAGCGCAATTGGCCAATGCCCGTGAACAACTGAGTTACAGCAACCTCGAAGCCGAAGCGCCGGGCGTTATTACTGCGCGCCAGGCCGAAGTCGGGCAAGTGGTGCAGGCCACCATGCCGATATTCACCTTGGCCCGCGACGGTGCTCGTGATGCGGTGTTTAACGTCTACGAGTCATTGTTTATCGAACCCCCCAAAGACCCGACGGTGCAGGTCACGCTGCTGAGTGATCCGCAGATCAAGGTCAACGGCAAGATCCGCGAAATCACCCCAACGGTGGCAGCGCAAAGCGGCACGCTGCAAATCAAAGTGCAGCTGGAGGCGCTGCCCAAGGGCATGGATCTGGGCGCTATCGTGAGCGTTAACCTCACGCCTGCCACCAGCCGCAGCATCGAACTGCCCTGGTCGGCACTGACCAAAGACGTCAGTGAGCCTGCCGTCTGGCTGGTTGACGACAAAAACAGCGTGTACCTGAAGCGGGTCAAGGTCGGGCGTTATCTGACCGGTAGCGTGATCATCAGTGAAGGCCTCAAGGACGGAGAGAACGTGGTGGTCGCAGGCGGGCAACTGCTCAACCCCGGCATGCAGGTCGAAATTGCGCCTATGCCTAACGGGGGCGCCCAACTATGAAGCGTTTGTGGATAGTGCCGTTCGCTGCCGCGCTGCTGGTCGGCTGCTCTGAAGAAAAACCCCCGCAAGCGGTACGCCCCGCCTTATACGTGGTGGTGCAGCCCGAACGGTCAGAGCACCTTGGGCGTTTTGCCGGCAATATCGAAGCCCGCTACGAGAGCACCTTGGGCTTCCGCGTACCGGGGCGCATCGTGCGCCGCTTCTACGACGTGGGCGCAGTGGTTAAACAGGGGGATATCCTGGCTAACCTGGACCCGACCGATCAGCAAAACCAATTGCGCGCAGCCCAAGGCGACTTGGCCAAAGTGCAGGCACAGTTGATCAACGCACAGGCTAACGCCCGCCGCCAGCAAGAACTGTTCGACCGCGGTGTCGGCGCGCAAGCACAACTGGACACCGCTCAGGCTGACCTCAAAACCACTGCTGCCTCGATGCAGCAGGCCGTCGCTGCGGTGAATCAGGCGCAAGACCAACTCAGTTACTGCAACCTGCGCGCCGACCATGACGCGGTCATTACCGACTGGAAAGCCGAAGCAGGCCAAGTGGTCAGCATCGGCGAAGAGGTGGTGACGCTGGCACGGCCCGAAATCAAGGAAGCGGTGATCGACCTGCCCGGTCCTTTGGCTGAAGCGCTGCCCAAAGGCATTGAATTTCAGGTCGCGGGGCAGCTTGATCCCAATGTCAAAACCACAGCTCGCGTGCGTGAAATCGCCCCGCAAGCCGACAGTGCCACCCGTACCCGTCGTACACGGCTGACACTGGACCAAACCCCTCCCGCGTTTCGTTTGGGCAGCTCCGTGAGCGTGACCGTGAGCACCCCGATTGCCGAGCACTTCGAGTTGCCCGTCACCGCGTTACAGGACGTCGATGGCAAAACCCGCGTGTGGGTCATTGACACGCAGACGCAAAGCGTCAGCCCGCAGGATGTGACCGTGCTCAGTCGCGATACCCGCAATGCACTGCTGAGCGGTGGCCTCAAGGCAGGCGACAAAGTAGTCATTGCCGGCGTGAACAGCCTCACCCCCGGGCAGAAAGTCAGACTCGATAAGGAAAGCTCGCAATGAATGGGAAGTTCAACCTGTCTGAGTGGGCCCTGAAGCATCAGTCGTTTGTCTGGTATTTGATGTTTGTGTCTGTGCTCGCCGGGATTTTTTCGTACATGAACCTGGGGCGTGCCGAAGACCCGAGTTTCGCGATCAAAACCATGGTGATCCAGACGCGCTGGCCGGGTGCCACGGTCGATGAGACCCGGCTTCAGGTCACCGACCGCATCGAGAAAAAACTCGAAGAACTCGACTCGCTCGACTACGTGCAAAGCTACACCCGCCCAGGCGAATCCACGGTGTTTGTGTTCCTCAAGGACACCACAAACGCCAAGGCCATCCCGCAGATCTGGTATCAGGTTCGCAAGAAGATCGATGACATTCGTGGCGATTTCCCCCAGGGCATTCAAGGCCCGGGGTTCGACGATGAATTCGGAGACGTGTACGGCACGATCTATGCCTTCACCGGCGACGGCTTTACCATGCGCCAATTGCGCGATTACGTGGAACATGTGCGCACCGGCATTCGTGACGTGCCCAATCGCGGCAAGGTGACGACCATTGGTGAGCAGGACGAAACGTTCTATCTGAACTTCTCCACCCGTAAGCTGGCCGCCCTGGGCCTCGACCAGCAACACGTGCTCGAAAGCCTGCAAGCGCAAAACGCCGTCACCCCGGCCGGGGTGATCGAAGCGGGGCCGGAGCGCATGTCGGTGCGCACCTCGGGCCAGTTCCAAACCACCGAAGACCTTGAGGCCGTCAACCTGCGGGTCAACGACCGTTTTTATCGACTGGCGGATGTTGCCGAAATCACTCGCGGCTACGTCGACCCGGCCTCACCCATGTTCCATTACAACGGTAAACCGGCTATCGGTCTGGCGATTGCCATGAACGATGGCGGCAACATTCAAGCGTTCGGCAAACAACTGCATCAACGCATCGACGAACTCACCGCCGAGCTGCCGGTGGGCGTGGATGTGCACATGGTGTCCGATCAGGCGCAGGTGGTTGAAGTGGCCGTGGGTGGCTTCACCAGCGCGCTGTTTGAAGCGGTCATCATCGTGCTGGGGGTGAGTTTCATCAGCCTCGGTTTGCGCGCGGGTCTGGTCGTCGCCATCTCGATCCCGCTGGTGCTGGCGCTGGTGTTTGTGTTCATGGAGTTTGCGGGTATCGCCATGCAGCGCGTGTCGCTGGGTGCGCTGATCATCGCGCTGGGGTTATTGGTGGATGACGCCATGATCACGGTGGAGGTCATGATCACACGACTCGAAATGGGCGAAAGCAAAGAGGAGGCAGCGACATTCGCTTACCATTCCACGGCCTTCCCCATGCTCACCGGCACCCTGGTGACCGTCGCAGGCTTCGTCCCCATCGGCCTCAACAACAGCTCGGCGGGGGAATACACCTTCACCCTGTTCGCAGTGATTGCCGTGGCGATGCTGGTGTCGTGGGTGGTGGCCGTGCTGTTTGCGCCGGTGCTGGGCGTGCATATCCTGAGCACCAAGGTCAAACCCAAACCAGAAAAACCGGGACGACTGGCCCATGCCTTCGACACCGGTTTGCTGTGGTGCATGCGTCATCGCTGGATGACCATTGGTGCCACGGTACTGATGTTTGTGCTCTCGGTGTTTGGCTTGGGACTGGTGCAAAACCAGTTCTTTCCGTCCTCGGACCGCCCCGAAATTCTGGTGGATTTGAACCTGCCACAAAACGCATCCATCGAGGAGACCTTAAAAGTCACCCAACGGTTCGAGCAAACCCTCAAGGGCGACCCGGACATCGTGCGTTGGAGCAGTTACATCGGCGAAGGGGCCATTCGCTTTTACTTGCCGCTGGACCAACAACTGCAAAACCCGTTCTTTGCACAGTTGGTCATCGTCAGCACCGGCCTGGAAAATCGCGATGCCTTGATGGAGCGCTTGAACAAACGCCTGCGTGATGACTTTGTCGGTGTGGGCACATTCGTGCATACCCTTGAGCTGGGGCCGCCGGTGGGGCAACCGCTGCAATACCGCGTCAGCGGCCCCAACATTGACCAAGTGCGCAAGCAGGCGATTGATCTGGCCACGGTGCTGGACGCCAATCCAAATGTCGGTGAAATCAACTTCAACTGGAACGAACCGGGCAAAGTGTTGCGCATCGATATCGCGCAAGACAAAGCACGCCAATACGGTTTGTCGTCCGAAGATGTGGCTCACGTGATGAACAGCATTGTCACGGGTGCGGCCGTCAGCCAGGTCAAAGACAACATCTACCTGATCAACATCGTGGGCCGGGCGGTGGGCAGCGAACGCGGCAGCCCTGAAACCTTGCTCAACCTGCAAATCACCACCCCGAGCGGGACATCCATCCCATTGTTGGCTTTTGCGTCAGTGCGCTACGAACTGGAGCAACCGTTGATCTGGAGCCGTGACCGCATTCCGACCCTGACACTCAAAGCTTCGGTGCGCGGCAGCCTGCAACCCACCGATCTGGTCGCGGATCTCAAACCCGAGATCGAGAAGTTCGCGGCCAACTTGCCGCACGGATATACGCTGCAAACCGGCGGTACGGTGGAGGAAAGCGCCAAGGCACAAGGCCCGATCGCCAGAGTGGTGCCGTTGATGCTGTTTTTGATGGCGACCTTCTTGATGATCCAGTTGCAGAGCGTGCAGAAGATGTTTTTGGTGGCCAGTGTGGCGCCGTTGGGCCTGATCGGCGTGGTGTTGGCGCTGGTGCCAACCGGCACGCCGATGGGCTTTGTGGCCATCCTGGGAATCCTGGCGCTGGTGGGCATCATCATTCGTAACTCGGTGATCCTGGTCACCCAAATCGATCAGTTCGAACGCGATGGCTACGACCCTTGGCATGCCGTGGTACAGGCCACCGAGCACCGTCGCAGGCCGATCTTGCTCACGGCAGCCGCTGCCAGTCTGGGCATGATCCCTATCGCGCGCGAAGTATTTTGGGGGCCGATGGCCTACGCCATGATCGGCGGCATCATATCGGCAACCTTGCTGACGTTGCTGTTCCTGCCTGCGCTGTATGTGGCCTGGTACAAAATCAAAGAATCGAAGGAGCCAAGCCCGGTGGCTAAATAATCTGTGCCCGCGCCTGCTTGCTTGCGAGGATTTGTCGCGAGCAAGCAGGGCTACACCGCTGGATTGTTTAGAATTTCAGAATACTGGTATCAATTTATGAGGCTTTATCCGCGCTGACCGATCTGTGAATCTAGCAGCACACCTTTTCCACTCTGGAGTGTTGCCATGACCACTACACACACGCGCGTTGCCATCATCACCGGCGCCTCGCGCGGCATCGGTGCCGTCATTGCCAGGCAACTGGCCAGCGAAGGGTTTGCCGTCGCCATCAACTACGCCAGCAGCGCCCGCGAAGCGTCTGCGCTGGTGGTTGAGTTGCGCCAGGCCGGGCATAAAGCGATGGCTGTGCAGGCAGACGTCGCCAACGCCGCTGACGTGGCGCGCCTGTTCACTGAAACCGAGCAGCAACTGGGCAAGGTGGATGTGCTGATCAACAACGCGGGCATGCTCACCGTGATGCCGTTGGCACAACACAGCGACGAGCTGTACGACCAGACTTTCAATATCAACACCAAAGGCACGTTTAATACCCTGCGTGAGGCGGCTACGCGGCTGAACAGCGGGGGACGCATTGTGAATTTTTCGAGCAGCACCGTGGGCATGAACCTGCCGGGTTATGCGGTGTACATCGCGAGCAAGGCTGCCGTCGAATCACTGACCCAGGTGTTTGCCAAAGAGCTGCGCGGACGGCAGATCACGGTCAACGCCATTGCACCGGGACCAGTGGCCACGCAGCTGTTCTTGCAGGGCAAGACCGAGGAGCAAATCCAGGCATTCGCTAAAATGCCGCCGCTGGAGCGCTTGGGCCAGCCGCAAGACATCGCCCGCATCGTCTCATTTCTGGTCAGCACTGCCGCTGACTGGGTCAACGGGCAAGTGCTGCGAGCGAATGGCGGGTTGGTCTAAGCAGTCAGCGGGTAGCGAAGGGGGTCAGGGTTTGCGCGTCACTTGTCCGAGCGTAAACCCTTCACATCCGTCGCCTTGACTTCACCCGCCTGGTTGCCCCAACTGGTGCGAATGAAATTCACCACATCCGCCACTTCCTGATCTGACAAGCGCCAGTCAAAAGCCGGCATGGTGAAGGTCGAAGGCGCCGTGTGCGTTGCCGGTAATGTTGCGCCCTTGAGCACGATATGAATCAAGGAGGTCGGGTCTTCAGACTGCAACACAGGATTGCCGGCCAAGGCCGGGAATACACGGGTGTAGCCGTTACCGTCAGTGCGATGGCACGCCGCACAGTTATCGATATACACCGCTGCGCCGCGTTTGCTGTCGTCACCGTTCCACAAGGCATCTGCCACGGCCGGATCGTACTGATGCGGCTTGTCAGCTGAGTCAACAGCAGGCAATGACTTCAAGTAGCGTGCGATAGCGGTCAAGTCAGCTTCAGACATGTACTGCATGCTGTGCACGATCACGTCACTCATGCCGCCGAAAACTGCACTGCGATCACTGCGACCGGTTTTCAGGAACTGCACCAGTTGCGCTTCGTTCCAACTGCCCAGGCCATCTTTATGATCGCCGCGCAGGTTCTTCGCGATCCAGCTTTCCAGGGGGGCACTGCCAGACAGGAAGGTGCTGCCATCGGTAGCGCTCAGGGCTTTTTCCTGCATAGTCAGTGCGCGTGGCGTGTGGCATGCGCCGCAGTGGCCAAGGCCCTCCACCAGATACGCACCGCGGCTGACCACAGGGTCTTGCTGGGCCACGGGTGTGAAATCTTCAACCGCAGGCGCAAACATCCAGCGCCACATGGCCAGCGGCCAGCGCATGCTCATCGGCCATGGAATATCCACGGCCTGATTCTCTTGCGCGACGGGTTTAACACCGTTCATGAAGTAGGCATACAGCGCTTGCATGTCAGCCTGATTGACCCGCGCGTAGGACGGATAAGGCATCGCCGGGTACAACGTGCTGCCGTTTTTAGCGATGCCATGACGCACGGCTTTGTCGAAGTCTTCAAAGCTGTAATCGCCGATACCGCTTTTATCGGGCGTGATGTTAGTCGAGTAAATAAGGCCAATCGGGGTTTCCATCGCCAGGCCTCCGGCGAATGGCTTGCCCCCCTTTGCGGTGTGGCAGGCCACGCAGTCACCGGCGCGCGCCAGGTATTCACCTTGCTGGATCAGTGCATGCGAGCTGTCTTGGGCGGCCATTGCCGCAGTGCTGCCCAACAGGGCCAAGATCGCGATAACAAATGTTTTCATGGTCATCGCTCCTTATGCCTGAACCAGTGGGCCGGGGTTTTTCAGGTACTGCTCACGAATCGCCCGGGCTGACCAGTACGTCAATGCAGCCACCAAACCTGTCGGGTTGTAGCCCAAACCTTGTGGGAACGCCGAGGCGCCTGGCACAAACACGTTATGCACATCCCAACTCTGCAAGTAGCGGTTCAGGGCACTGGTTTTGGGGTCGGTGCCCATGATTGCGCCACCGTTGAGGTGAGTGGTCTGGTAGGACGCCGTGTTGAAATGGTCACCGACTTTTTTACCGATCAAGGCGATGGCTTTCGGGTTCATCGCTTCGGCGATCTTGCCCATCTTTTCCATCATGAAACGGTTCATTTTGATGTCGTTTTCTTGCCAGTCGAACGTCATGCGCAGCAGTGGCTGGCCGTAGGCGTCGCGGTAAACCGGATCGAGATCAAGGTAGTTACCACGGTAAGACTGATGCGCACCGTGAGCGTCCATTGATACCTGATGCGTGTAGTAATCGGCGGTGGCCTTTTTCCAGGCGCTGCCCCACGCCGGGGTGCCGGGCGGGTTGGACGTACCCGCAATCGGGCGGCTACCTGCCTGGTTGACCCACATCGGCGAGCCGCCCACAAAACCGTGGGGGCCGTGATCGAAGTTATCGGCGTTGAAGTCATCGATGGCCACGCCATTACCGCCAGCGCCGATGAAGTTGTTGGTGTGCACGTCTTTGTCGAAGTACGCCTTGATCGTGCCCATGTTCTGGTAGGCAAAGTTACGGCCCACCACCCCTTCATTGGTAATCGGGTCGTAGGGTTTGCCGATCCCGGAGAGCAGCATCAAACGCACGTTATGGAACTGGAACGCACCCAAAATCACCAGGTCGGCAGGCTGCTCGATTTCGCGGCCCAATGCGTCGATGTACGTCACGCCCGTGGCTTTGGTCTTGGTGCTGTCCAGGTTCACGCGAATCACGTGGGCATTGGGGCGCAGCTCAAAATTAGGCACCTGCTTGAGCGCAGGCAGGATGTTTACGTTGGGCGATGCTTTGGAATACATGTAGCAGACGTAGCCGCTGCAAAAACCACAGAAGTTGCACGGCCCCATCTGCGCGCCGTAGGGGTTGGTATACGGCCCGGAAGTGTTGGCTGAAGGCAGGTTGTAGGGCTTGTAGCCCACCTCGTTGGCGGCCTTCTGAAACAGCTGTGCAGAAACGTTGTTTTTCTGCGACTCCAGCGGGAAATGATGCGAGCGATCCGGCGCATACGGGTTGCCGCCTTTGCCTTCGCCGACCAATTGACCGTTTACCGTCCATGCCTGACCCGAGGTGCCGAACACTTTTTCGGCGTAATCGAAGAACGGCTCCAGCTCTTCATAGCTCACGCCGAAGTCCTGGATGGTCATGTCCTTGGGGATAAAGTGTTTGCCGTAACGCTCTTCGTAATGGCTGCGCATGCGCAACTCAATCGGGTCGACACGAAAGTGCACCCCCGACCAATGCAAACCCGCCCCGCCCACACCGTTGCCGGGGAGGAAGGCACCCAACTGGCGATTAGGCAAAGCGACGTCATTCACGCTGTGGCGGATGGTGACAGTTTCTTTCGATACGTCTTGAAAGAGTTTTTTGCGAACGCTGTAAGTGAGTTCGTCGATTACTTGCGGGTAGTTGCCATCCGGGTAAGTGTCCTGCATCGGGCCGCGTTCAAGGGCGACAACGTTCAGTCCTGCTTCGGTCAGCTCTTTGGCCATGATCGCGCCGGTCCAGCCGAAACCGACGATAACTGCATCAACTTTTTTCATTACGGTGGTCATGCTCAAGCCCTCTCGCCGCGAATGGAGACTGCCGGGAAGGGGTACGGTTCGTTGCGTTCAACCCAGTCCATGAAATCAGCGCGCGCGCCGGGAAAGCCGATCAAGGTCCAGCCGACCATGCCTTTGTTGCCCCCGTGAATCGGGTCGCAGAAAAAGCCTTCTTTGGTGTTTTGCAGCAAAAAGCTGAAGAACATCTTGGCCGGGACACTCTCGAATTGCGGGGCGCCTGCTTCCAGCTGTTTGAGTACTTCGTCTCGGGTAGCGCTGTCTAGGCCAGCAAATACTGAACCATGTACCTTTTTGCAGTGCTCATCCGTAGCGGCAATGCCCAGGCGATAAATCTGGTTGGGCACCAGTTTGCTCTGCCAGCCCATCTCGGCAGGGGCGTCAGCATTGAACGGGCCTTGCATGAACCACAGCGCGCCGCTGGCATAAGGTGTGTTCATTTGGCGGTCGATGTATTCCGGCACGCCTGCTTCCAGAGCACCGGGACCTTGTTCGTCGGCCGGGATCAAACGCGCCACGGCAGCATTCACAAACGCCCATTCTTCAGCGGTGAAATATGTCGGTTCATAGGCTTTGCCGGGCGCCGGCGTGCGGCCCTCAGCCGGCGAAGCGGTCTGTGCGTCAGCGTTGGCGGTGGCCATGAGCACAGAGCCGCCAAGGCTGGTGCTGGCCACCGTTACAACAGGAATCAGGGTCAGGGTTTTGCGCAGAAACTCACGCCGCGGGTTGTCTTGCTCAGACATGAGGCACCTCATCAGGCAGTCACGGATTACAGCTGCTCATGGGCAGCTTCTCGTTTTGGCAGGCGGTACGGGGTCGAAAACAACCTAAAAAAAACACGCAGGCAAAAATTGGTTACAAATTCTAACAGGCCATTCGCCTTGATGAACCGTTTCGTGCGTAATTTTGCCGCACCCATGGCCAATTGCTTTTAAGTGTTTGCGTCATGACGATTTTTTGACAAATGGCTCACAGAGTTTTTATCCGGTTTAACGCACGCTCGCCGTACTTTCCCTGATCCCTATAAAAACGGTCGAACTGATATGGCGAAAAAACGGATTTTCCCTGCGTTGTGCCTGACCTTCCTGGTGCTTGGAGCACAGCCACAGGCTCAGGCGGATGAAAGTCCGGTGCTACGGCCGCAACAATGGGCGCAACCCGTTGCCACGCAGTACAACCTGTATCAAATGTCTCCCACGCTGTACCGCAGCGCATTGCCCGACAGCGCTGCCCAGCCCCTGTTGGAAACGTTGCAGATTGCGACCGTGATCAATTTCTTGCCCGAGGCTGATAGCACCTGGTTGAAAACCCCCGGCGTCAATCAAGTGCAGTTGCCTTATCGCACCAACCATGTGGACGACCAAGACGTGTTGGCGGCTTTACGGGCGATTCAAACGGCCCAGGCACAGGGCCCGGTGTTGATGCACTGCAAGCATGGCGCTGACCGCACAGGTTTGATGTCGGCGATGTACCGGGTGGTGGTGCAGGACTGGAGCAAGGAAGACGCTCTCAAAGAAATGACGCAAGGCGGCTTTGGAGACAACTCGCATTACAAGGACGGGGCCAACTACATGATGAGCGCCGACATTCCCAAACTGCGTTCTGCTTTGAGCAGCGGTGCTTGCAGCACCAGCCCGTTTGCTTCGTGCGTGGTCATGAATTGGTTAAAGCCGGGAAAGGCGTGAGGCTTCAGGACGTTGCAGATTGGGCGGCTGCCAGCTGGCGCAACGTGGCTTTACGCTGCTCAGCGGGCAGTTTCGCCAGCTGTTCAACCGCGTGATAAAACGTTTGCCAGTCGCCATCACTGTTTTTAAACAAGGCTGCGAAGCCTGACACCCACTGGTCGTAAAGGCCGAAAGGCAGCAACTTGGCGTTATTCATAGGGGCATAGACCCACGCGTCAAAGCGCGTGTTACCCCCCCACTGCTGATCACGTAACTGACGGTAGGCTTCGCGCATTCGCTCAAATTCTTCAGCTTTACGTTGGCGCATCTGCGGGGCTGTTAATGGCTGAGCGTAAAGCTGCTGCAAACGTTGTCGGGTTTGCAGCACCAGGCCAATGAATTGATCACGTTGCTGCACTGCGCGCATATCTGGCGAAGGCAAGCCTTGCCGGGCACGCCATTGGCGGGTGCCCTCTTGCTCGACGAAGGTGGCGAAGGACTCGTTGAATTCAGTGTCGTCTTTGACATAAAAACGCTGGTGCGCCAGTTCGTGAAATATCACGCTGGCAAGGCGCTCATCGCCCCAACTGAGCATGGTGTTGAGGATGGGGTCATCAAACCAGCCCAGCGTTGAGTACGCTTCAACGCCCCCCACAAATACGTCCATGCCTTGTTGGTTTTGCAGGGCGGCTTCTCCCCGCGCGCCGCCCACGGAGTAATAACCACGGTAGGCCACGCACCCGGCAATCGGGAAGCAATGGGTCACGGGGTTGAGTGAAAACGGCGGCGTGGCGAACACGTTCCACACCACATAGGGCCGTTTGAGGTCGGCGTACACGCGATAGCTCGGGTTGTCTGGCAGGTGCAAGTGTTGACTGGCAAAGGTGCGCGCTGCCTGGGCTTTGACCAGTTGCTGACGCAGGGCCGCAGGGCGTTGCGGGTCTGCGATCACCTTGGCCACCGGTTCGCGGGCCTGCAAAACGTGCAGTTGGCCGCTGGCCAGTTGCGAGTAGTAGCCCAGGCTGGAGCAGCCATTGAGTAAGGCCAGTACAACGAGGGTCAGCGCACGGCGAGCAAGTGGTGTCATACAACAATCCAGAAGAAGACTGCCGCAAGCCTAGCGCCTGAGCAGGGCTGCACGCCACAGCATTGCGGATCGGCGCTATGCTGGCACTTCAATCCCTTATGGAAAATGACTATGCGCACGTATTTGTTGCTGGGGATGGCTTGCCTGCTGAGTGCGTGTGTCAGTACGCCACTGCCCAAGCCGGACCCGAGCCTGGCGTGGGTTGACCTCGAAACGCAAACCGGCAGGCTGGTGATGGCTGAACGCCTGGATCATCAACGCATGACCGACGGCCGCTATTTTCAGGTTTCACCGGGTAGCCATGAGCTGATGGTGCGCTTTGATTACGAGGTGTTTATCGGGGGGATGAGCCAGTTCAGTAACCCACAAGAACGGCTGTGCTACATCACGCTCAATTACGCCGACTTCCAGCCTGGCCAGCGCTACCGTTTGCAAGCGCGCTCTTTGGGGTTCAACGCCTACGCCCGGCTCTACAGCGCCGAGGGCAAGGTGTTGGCACAAGAGCGGCTGGTCAACTGCTTGCCGTAGCGATCAATTGTCGTTCTTTTGGTAGATGATTTTTTTGGTGCCGTTTTCGCAGGTCCCGACCACCATGTTCTGATCGTGGACCTCTTCATTGCTCACGATTTCAAGCGTGTAAGAGGGCACATTGTTGGCCTGGATCTTGGCCTCGATCTCCGCTTTCAATTCTTCGCAAGGCTTGGGTGCTGCCCATACGGAAGTGGCCAAGGCGCTACAGATGACAGCCAGAGCAATACGTTTCATGGTGAGACTCCCTTGATAGCAAAATGCAACGTCATAGGTTGACGCCAATGCGGCTCATTCGATCACATTTGGCAACATCTATGACTGATCCAAGGCATCGCAAGCCATGTCGTCATCGGCCCGTGCCCTAGCAGGCGGGCCGATGGCGCCATGTCCAATCAGCTCAGCAAGGTTGCGTCGAGGGTGATTTTTGCGTTGAGAACCTTCGACACCGGGCAGCCTTCTTTAGCCTTGGTGGTCAATTCGGCGAATTTTTCCTGGGTGGCGCCCGGCACTTTGGCTTTGAGCACCAAATGCACGGCAGTGATGGCAAACCCACCCTCGACTTGATCCAGTGTGACTTCGGCCGTGGTGTCGATGCTGTCGGCTGTGAGGCCGGCATCGCCAAGAATCATTGACAAAGCCATCGAGAAACAGCCGGCATGGGCGGCGCCGATCAGTTCCTCCGGGTTGGTGCCTTTGCCGCCTTCAAATCGGGCCTTGAAGCCGTAAGGCGCGTCACGCAATACGCCGGTTTCAGTGGAGATGGAGCCGATGCCGGTTTTAAGATCGCCTGCCCAATGAGCCGATGCTGTCTTTTTAATACTCATGCGTGCCTCCTGAAGAGCGGCGTGAAGGTTTCACGCCTTATGTAGAGTTGTGAGGGTAGTCGGCGGCACAAAGTTCATCCTGTCAGACCAATCGTCTTTTTTAGTGGCTCATTTCATAGGTTGCTATTGAAACTCGGGTATATGCCCATATTGCAAAGAACACTGGCAGGTTTTGGCGAGCGTCTTGGCCTGCGTCCCACTAGGAGTAGCTGGCTGATGACAACCCTGTCCGACATCAAATTCTCGACCCTTGACCTGGTGCCTGTGCGTGAAGGTGGCAGCCCTGCGCAAGCGCTGCGCAATTCGCTGGATCTGGCGCAGCATGTTGAAAAGTTCGGCTACAACCGTTTTTGGGTGGCTGAACACCACAACATGGACGGCATCGCCAGCTCGGCCACTTCGGTGCTGATTGGCTATCTGGCGGGCGGTACGTCGACCATTCGTGTTGGGTCGGGCGGCGTCATGCTGCCCAACCATGCGCCGCTGGTCATTGCTGAACAATTTGGCACCCTTGAAAGTCTCTATCCGGGCAGAATCGACCTCGGTCTGGGGCGTGCGCCGGGTTCCGACCAAATGACGGCGCGCGCACTGCGCCGGGAACGGTCGGGAAGCGCCGATGACTTCCCCGAAGATGTGGCCGAGCTGGTGCGTTATTTAGGCCCCCGCACCCCGGATCAGCGCGTGATTGCCATGCCTGGCACTGGGACCAATGTGCCGGTCTGGTTGCTCGGTTCCAGTTTGTTCAGTGCGCAACTGGCAGGTGAGCGCGGCTTGCCTTACGCGTTCGCCTCACATTTCGCGCCCCGCCTGATGCACGAGGCTATCCGCGTTTACCGCAATCACTTCAAACCTTCAGCCGTACTCGATAAACCCTACGTGATGCTCGGCGTACCCTTAGTGGCCGCTGACACGGATGAGCAGGCGCAGTATCTGGCGACGTCGGTGTATCAGCGCATTCTGGCGTTGATGCGTGGGCAAAGTCTGGTGCAGCGTGCGCCCGTCGATACGATGGACGGCCTATGGCTGCCCCATGAGAAAGACGCGGTGATGAGTTTTCTCGGTTTGGCCATGGTCGGTAGCCCTGAAAAAATCCGCGCCAAACTGGCCGTTCTGATTGAGCAGACGGGAGCGGATGAACTGATTTTTACCTCTGATCTCTATGAGCACGCCGACCGCATTCATTCTTATGAATTGCTGGCGCAGGTCATGAAGCAGGGTTAAACGCGGCTGGTTTTTATAGCTCGTCCTTCAAGCGATAACTATTTACCACCTGATGACCCCTCGGGGTCGTCAGGCTGGCATGACCTTGTTCTCCTCTGGTCATGAGCATGCCTTCTTCCCTGCACCATCACACGCCGGCTCTGGCGGCCTTTGACCCTCGCGGGTTGAACGTTCGCAGCGTGGCGTATCACCGACTCTCATCTGAAGATCAGATCCAAGCGCGTGTCAGCTGTCAGGTGTATGGGAGCAGCGGGTTTCTGCTCGAACAGTGGGACCCGCGCTTGCATCGCTTACGCCAGCGCGAACCACACACCCGCGCAAATCAAGGCAGCCATTTCAGCCTCGGCGGGCACCTGCTGCTCACCCGCAGTGTCGATGCGGGTCGGCGCTGGTTTTTACGTGGGCCGGCGGGGCATGTGCTGACGCGTTGGGACTCGCGTGGCGGGCGGCAACGTTATGAGTTCGATCAAGCGTTAAGGCTAACGTCGACCTTTGAACACGGCGCACATGAAGCGCGGGAGCGTTGTGTCGAGGCACTGTCTTATGCAGGCAATACCGCCCAGGACCTGGCCGCCAATCGTTGTGGCCGTTTGATCCGTCACGATGACGCGTGCGGCACCTTGCACTACGACCACTATGCGTTCATGGGGTCGCTGTTGAGCGAGCAGCGCACATTTCGTCGCGCCCTAGACCCTGTGGACTGGCCGCTCTCAGTGTTTGAACGCGATGAGGCCCTGCACGCACAGCGCTTCACCACGACGTGGCAATACAATGCGTTGGGTGACGTGGTGGCGCAAATCGATGCCAAGGGCCATTGCCAGCACACCGTTTACGGCATTGACGGGTTGGTGCGTGAGAGTGCCCTGACCCTCAAAGACGGTGTGCGCCAAGTGTTGCTCGATCAACGTGTGTGTAACGCCAGCGGCCGGGTCCAGTCGGAGCGCGCGGGCAACAACGTAATGACGGTTGCACACTATTGTGCGTTCGATGAGCGTCTGGAGCGTTTGGTGGCATACCGTGCGGGTCAGTCGCATGCGCCGTTGCAAGCGCTGGCTTATGAATACGATCACGTCGGTAATATCACGCACATCCGTGACGACGCCCAACCGGTGCGCTGGTCGAGCAACACGCAAGTCAGTCCTGACAGCACCTATGTGTATGACTCGCTGTATCAACTGATCCGCGCCACGGGTCGAGAAAACGCGCATAACGGGGCCGGTCCTGCGCTAGCGCAATATGTGGGCTTTGGCGCAACGGACGACAGCGTGTGGCGTCGTTATACGCAAAACTACCGCTATGACGAGGCCGGGAACTTGACGCACTTGCAGCATCAAGTGAGTTCGGGGCAAGGCTATAGCCGCACCCTGGAAGTGGCCGCGGGCAGCAATCATGGGCTGCTCAATATCGATCCTGCACACACGCCAGTTAATCCGGGGTTGGGCAGCGGGTTTGATTTGAATGGCAACCAGCACGCGTTGCTGGCCGGGCAAACGATGCATTGGACTGTTGCCAATCAATTGGCCAGGGTCACGCTCGTGCGCCGCGACCACGGCCGTGACGACGAAGAAGTCTACGGGTATGACGCAGCCGGGCAGCGTGCCCGCAAGGTGCGTACAACCCTGGCCGGTCAGCGCTCCCACACGCAGCAAGTGCTTTACTTGCCTGGCCTGCAAGTGCGCCATGACACCGCGACGGGTGAGCAATTGAATGTCATTACCGCTCAGGCAGGGCGGTGCTCAGTGAGGGTGTTGCAGTGGGACCAGCATCGTGAGCAGGCCATTCCCGATCATCAGCAGCGCTTTAGCCTGACGGATCAGGTGGGCAGCAGCACTCTGGAACTCAATGGTCAGGCGCAATTACTGAGCCAGGAGTGTTATTACCCCTTTGGTGCCACCGCGTGGTGGGCGGCCAAAAACAAGGCTGAGGCCGCGTACAAAACGATCCGGTATGCAGGTAAGGAGCGCGATGCCAGCGGGCTGTATTACTACGGTTTCAGGTATTACGCCCCGTGGTTGCAACGTTGGGTCAGCCCAGACCCCGCGGGAGATATAGAAGGGCTCAACGTGTACGCCATGGTGTCCAATAATCCAGTCTCCCAAACCGATAATTTCGGTTTGAATGGTGCTTTTGCGGACACCAGGCCCGAGCGCGTTCAAGCGCTGGACCGTTTCTTGCGAGACAGCTTCCCCGGCACCTATCTACAAACCCTGGACGCATTTGATCACCGATACACGGCATACACCGGGCCACATGCGCAGGTCCTCGATGCGGTGCTGGCTCAAGGCTATAGCTACGAAGACATTAAAATGTACAACACGTCTTTAAATATTCGCGCCACCCGACCGGCCAATATCATGGAGGGGCTGAGCGATATTTATATTGCGTCGTCCAGCTACTTCAACGAAACCGCTCGCTGGCTGACCAACCCTGCGATTAATCCTGAGCCGGAGATGCAGTTGGGATCGCATGAGATTGTAAGCAAGTATGAAAAAATGCGGCCTGATGATTGGTCAGCCTATGACCCGGAGCGCTCGGGTATGAGCGATGCTTTGAGTCTCCCCCCGGCGGCAGCGGTCAGCTTGTTCAACAGGTTGATAAAAAGTAATCCCGAAGGGCAGGCGACCACTTATCGAGGCCACAGGGTGAGTGATATGGGCTTGAAAGCTTTGACCGCTCAGGCCCGTGAAGGCAAAACCCTGCGCACTGAGCAGTTTTTGTCCGTCAGCGACAAAATCAGCGTGGCCCGATCGTTTGCCCTGGGCACCTATGACTCGCGCCCGGGGGCGTTGCACCCCGTCATGCTGACAGTAAAGGGGACGAGTGCGATGGTTGTGAACGCACCGGTGGATGAAGCCGAGCGGGTATTTGCGCTGAAGACAACCTTCACGATCAGGCCCGCCGGGCTGTCTGAAATGCTTGTAAGGACGCTCGTCCCGAGTGCGACCCACTTTGTATTGCAAGAAGTCAGCGTTCCTAAAGCACAGCGTAAAAACCTGGCCTTCATGACCGACCCCAGGGGGCATTTCAGGTCTTAGCCCTCACCACAATCAGCAGGAAAACCTCTGGCCCTCAGTGAACCTGCGGGCCATTAAAACGGGGCATCACCCAGAATCGTGGCGCGGTGCATCACGCGCCGGTTCGGACGGTAGTCATCCACAGCGTAATGCTGGGTGACGCGGTTGTCCCAAAAGGCCACATCGTTTTGCTGCCAGCGCCAGCGAATGGTGTATTCGGGGCGGGTGGCGTGGGCAAACAGCAGCTTGAGGATTGCTTCGCTCTCGGCCTCTGAAAGCTCGTTGATCCGCGTGGTAAAACCTTCGTTGACGAACAGGGACTTGCGACCGCTGACCGGATGCGTGCGAATCACCGGGTGTGATAGCGGCGGGTTGTTTTTACGGGTTTGATCCCAGCGGGCGAAGTCTTCGGGTGTGGAGCCAAAGCGCTCCAGCGGGAACGATTTAGTGAAGTCATGTGTGGCCGTCAGCCCATCCAGCAACCGTTGCAGCGGTTTTGATAACCCTTCGAATGCAGCAATGCCACTGGCCCACAATGTGTCACCGCCGAACGCAGGCAGTTGTTTGGCGCTCAGCACGGCACCCATGGCTGGCGTTGGCAAAAATGTAACGTCGGTGTGCCAGACCGCGTTGTCGCGTACATCGGTCACGGCGGTGTCCAGCACCAGCACTTCTGGCTGTTCGGGCACGTTGGGGTAAATCGGGTGAATGTGCAGATCGCCGAAATTGGCTGCAAAACGTGCTTGCTGTTGCGGGGTGATGGACTGGTTCTTGAAGAAGATCACCTGGTGAGTGAGCAGCGCTTGTTCGATGGCATCGCGCTGTTCGAGGCTCAACGGCTGAGTCAGGTCAACGCCTTCAATCTGGGCGCCAAGGGCAGAGCTAAGGGGGGTAAGGGTCAGGCTCATGGTTATTCTCTTCATCAGCGCGCCGATTGATCAGCGTCGTGTTTATTCGAAAAAGTTAGTGAGCCTGGCCGTGCCACGGCACCAGCTTGCGTTGCAGGGCGCGCAGGCCCATTTCCATGGCGAAGGCGATGATGGCTATCACCAAAATGCCCAGCACCACCACGTCGGTGACCAGAAATTGCGCGGCGGACTGCACCATAAACCCCAAACCACTGGTCGCTGCGATCAACTCGGCGGCCACCAAGGTCGACCAGCCCACGCCCAAACCAATGCGCACGCCGGTCAAAATGTCCGGTAAGGCGCTGGGTAAAATCACATGGCGAATCAACTGCCAGCGGCTGGCCCCCAACGATTGTGCGGCGCGCACTTTGGCCGGATCGACAGTGCGTACGCCGGTGGCGGTGGCAATGGCGATGGGGGCGAAAATGGCGAGGTAAATCAACAGCACTTTCGACAGTTCGCCAATACCGCACCAAATCACGATCAGCGGCAAATAGGCCAGTGGTGGGATCGGTCGATAGAACTCGATCAGCGGGTCGAAAATCCCTCGTGCAATTCGGTTATGGCCAATCGCGATGCCCACCGGGATGGCCGTCAAAATCGCAAAGCCCAAGCCCAGCCCGATGCGGCTCAGGCTTGCGCCCAAGTGCTGCCACAAGGTTGAGTCCATGTAGCCTTTTGTCGCCAACAACCAGCCTTTTTCCAGCACGGCCGAAGGTGGCGGTAAAAACAGCGGCTCGATCAAACCCGCGGCGGTGACGGCCCACCAGAGGGCGATCAACGTGATCAGGGTCAGCACACTGATCCAGCGGGTGCTCAGGCTGCGCTTGATCGGGCGTGGCGCATGGGGCACGGCGACCGAGGCCTGGTTGCTTGTCAATTCATAACTGCTCATGCGTGCTCCTGCCGCTGAGCGGCGCCGCGTTGCGAAAACACGCGTTCAAGCACGTGCTCGCGGGTTTCAATAAAGCGCGGGTCTGACTTGATCGAACGTGCCGATTCACCCGCGTTATAACGCTGGCCGAAATCCAGGGTCAGGCGCTCAACAATACGGCCGGGGTTGGGGGCCAACAGAATCAGGTCGGTGGCCAAAAACACCGCCTCCTCGATGTCATGCGTGATCAGAAATACCGGTTTGGCAGTGCGTCGGCACACTTGCAGGAGCAGCTCTTGCATTTGCTCGCGGGTAAAGGCGTCGAGCGCGCCAAAAGGCTCGTCCATCAGCAATACCCGAGGGTCGGCAGCCAAGGCGCGGGCCAGACCTACGCGTTGTTTTTGCCCGCCCGACAGTTCCCAGACGCGGCGTTTTTCAAAACCGGACAAATCCACCAGGGCCAGCATGTCGCGAGCACGTGTCTCACGTGGGGCTCGTGCAACGCCTGCCAACTCCAGGCCGAACGCGACGTTGGCCAGCACGTCTTGCCAAGGCAACAAAACATCATCCTGAAACACCACGCCACGTTCGGCGCTTGGACCGTGAACCGGAGCCCCGTCAAGGGTGATGCGTCCACCACTGGGTTCGACAAAGCCTGCGATCAAATTCAATAACGAGGTTTTGCCGCTGCCCGACGGGCCGAGTGCAACCAGCAGTTGCTGAGGGCCGAGGTTGACGGAAATATCCGACAGTACCGGCTCAGCAGCCCCCGGATACTGTGCGCTGATGCGCTCCAGTGATAACAAGGCCATGACGGGCGACTCCTGAATCAGCGTGAGTTATTGGGCAATAAAGCGGGCGTTTACTGAAGGCGCGTAATCGGGCAGAACGGCGTCAACCTTGCCTTGCTCTTTGAGGAAGGCCGCAGTATCAGCCAAGGCTTTAGTGGTGGGTGCGCCGAGCAACACCGCTTGGTCGGTGGCTAGCGGGTACACGTTGCCTTGCAGCAATAAAGGGATGTCAGCGGCTTTGGCACCCGAGAGCTTCACCAGTTTGTCGACGTTGCTCTGATTGGCCAGCCAGGCTTTCGGGTCTTTGTGGTAATCGGCGTAGGCATCCAGGGTCACCTTGGCAAACGCCTTGACGATGTCCGGGTGTTTGGCCGCGAAGTCTTTGCGCACGATCCAGGCATCGAAGGTCGGTGCGCCTAATTTGCTCAGCTCGCCCGAGGTGATCAGGACCTTGCCGTTTTCTTTGGCGCTACCCAATGCCGGATCCCACACGTAGGTCGCGTCAATATCGCCGCGCTTCCAGGCGGCAACAATCGCCGGCGGTGCCAGGTTCAGAATCGTCACGGTTGAGGGGTCAATGTTCCAGTGCTTGAGCGCGGCCAGCAGGCTGTAGTGCCCTGTGGATACAAAGGGTACGGCGATTTTCTTACCGACCAGATCCTGTGGGCTGTTGATACCCGAACCATTGCGGGCGACCAGGGCTTCAGCGCCGCCGATCTGGGTCGCGATCAAAAAGGTTTCAACCGGCACATTACGGGTGATGGCCGCGGTCAGCGGGCTTGAACCCAGGTAGCCGATTTGCACGTCACCCGACGCAATGGCGGCAATGATATCGGCGCCGTTATCAAATTTGCGCCACTTGATGTCGGCTTGAGTGGCCTGTTCATAAGCACCGTCGGCCTGGGCGACTTTTGCCGGGTCTACGGTGGTTTGGTAAGCCACGGTGACGTCGGTGGCAGCCTGTGCGAAGAAGCTGGCAGTCGCCAGAGACAAAGCCGCCAGAAGGCGAAGGGGAGAATGCAATTTCACGATGAAGCTCCTCGACAGGCGGCCGGAGATCGGCAGAGTGCGAGGTTAAATGATCTAAGAATGGCTAAATAAATAACTTTTAAGCATTAGCTTATGAAGTTCTGCATCCCTCTTACCCGCGCGCGTAACACGACTGATGCGGGGTTTTTTTCTACAGCTGATCTGCCGCGCAGCGTTATACCTTTAGGGACTTAAAAATTTCATAAAATTCTGTTTAGAAATTAGACCAAAGGCCGATAGCATCCCTTCACCCGAGCGTAGGAAGTTTCTTTGTATATAGCTATTAGGTCTTAAAAGTTTAGAAATAAACCTTTTTGGGTTTAACCAAAAGCCATTACCCTACGCACAAATGACGGATGACTAGACAAAGGTCGTAGACATGAATAGTTACGATTGACTTGTCAGTCACGGTCTGGCGCTAATCGCGCATCTCTAGCACCGAAACGTCAGATTTCGGGTTAAAGAACTACAAAAATTAGAAAAGCAAAGGAGCAAGACAATGAACAAGTCCACCTTGGCCGTGGCTGTGGCCGTAGGTTTGTTGGCGCAACAAGCAGGCGCTGCCGGCTTCATCGAAGACAGCAAGGCAACCCTGAAGCTACGCAACTTCTACATCAATACCGATAACCGCGACTCGGGTACCAAAGCGGCTGGCGCTCAGAACAAGCAGGAAGAGTGGGGCCAAGGCTTCCAGCTGGACTACACCTCGGGCTTCACCCAAGGCACCGTCGGTTTCGGTGTGGACGCTATCGCGCTGTTGGGCGTGCGTCTGGATTCGGGCGGCGGGACTAATGGTGTTGGTTCGTATGGCGGCACGGTTTTCCCGAGCAAGTCCAACGGCGACGCGGTAAATGAATATTCCAGCCTGGGCCTGACAGCCAAAGCCAAGATCTCCCAGACCGAACTGCGTTACGGCACCCTGATGCCCAAACTGCCGGTCATTTCCTATAACGATGGTCGTCTGCTGCCTCAGACCTTTGAAGGTGGCCAAATCACCTCCAATGAGTTCAAGGACCTGACCCTGATCGGTGGTCAGATCGAGCACGTTAAAGGCCGTAACTCCAGCAACAACGAACAGATGTCGATTGGTGGTGCGAACGCTCGCACAGCCAACAGCAACAAGTTCATCTACGCCGGTGGCGACTACAAGGTCACCAAAGACCTGTTGCTTCAGTACTACTACGGCAACCTGGACAAGTTCTACAAACAGAACTTCCTGGGCCTGGTACATAACTGGTCGATTGGTCCGGGCGTGTTGAAAACGGATCTGCGTTATTTCAACAGCCGTGATGACGGCAAAAACGGTTATGACTCCTCGTACTTCAGCAACGGCGATTACAGCAACAGCGTGCTGAAAAACGGTAAAGGTAAAGTCGACAACAACCTGTACAGCGGCTTGTTCCTGTACACCGTTGAAGGTCACACCTTCGGTGGTGGTTACCAGGTGAGCAACGGCAGCAGCGACTTCCCGTGGTTGAACCAGGGTGACGGTTCGTCGAACTACACCATCACTGACATGCAAATCCAGAAGTTTGGCCGTGCCGGCGAACGTACTTGGCAAGCACGCTACTCGTATGACTTTGCCAAGGTTGGCGTACCGGGCCTGACGGCCGGTGCGGTGTACCTGCGTGGCGATAACATCGACACCTATGGCAAAAGTGGCCAGACCAGCAATGGCGCTTCCGAGTGGGAACGTGACATCACGGTGGCCTACGTGGTGCAAGAAGGTCCGTTGAAAAATCTGGGCGTAATGTGGAAAAACGCCATGTGGCGCAACGACATTGCTGGCCAACGCGATCAGGACGAAAACCGTCTGATCGTCAGCTACTCGATCCCGTTGCTGTAATTCGGGCGTAGCGCAAAGGTAAGAAAAATCCTGCCCGGCGCAATGCCGGGCAGGGTGTTTACCGAAGACCAGAACGATCAATTCGCAACACATTAATAGTCGCAGCTCCCTGCCGCTCCCCTTGCCTAAACCTGAGTCCAGAGTGGACCCGGTGCTGGGGTGCGTCCAATGAAACAGTTTTTAATATTCACTTTTGATCTAAGTCAATAGTCATTCATTCTTTTAAATTAAGTCATGCCACAGGCAGAGTGAACGCTCACTGCCTCGCCATCTCTTATAAAAAGGAACTGCACCATGAGCCTTAGGCTCGGCGATATCGCCCCCGATTTTGAACAGGATTCCAGCGCTGGCAATATCCCTTTTCATGAGTGGCTGGGCGACAGTTGGGGCGTATTGTTTTCGCACCCGGCGGACTTCACCCCGGTGTGCACCACAGAGCTGGGCTTCACCGCCAAACTCAAAGATGAGTTCGCCAAGCGCGGCGTCAAAGCCATTGCACTCTCCGTCGACCCGGTGGACTCGCACCACAAGTGGATCGAGGACATTAACGAAACGCAAAACACCGTGGTCAACTTCCCGATCCTGGCCGATGCCGATCGCAAGGTGAGCGATCTTTACGACCTGATTCATCCCAATGCCAGCGACACCCTCACCGTGCGCTCATTGTTCGTGATCGACCCGAACAAAAAGATTCGCCTGACCATCACCTACCCGGCCAGTACGGGGCGCAACTTCAATGAAATCCTGCGAGTAATCGACTCGCTGCAACTCACCGACAACTACAAAGTCGCCACCCCGGCCAACTGGCAGGACGGTGACGACGTGGTGATCGTGCCCTCGATCAAGGACGAAGAGGAGATCAAACAACGCTTCCCCAAAGGCTACCGCGCGGTGAAGCCTTACCTGCGTCTGACGCCCCAACCGAACAAGTAGGGCCTGGCCAACCCGCGCTCAGGGATGAGCGAGGGGTTGATAGCGCTCAATATTGCCGCCCAGTCGACTGATCACCAAGGTGAGGGAGTCGGCGTTACAAACAATGACATTGAAACGAACCTGCGGGTCGTTCAAAAAAGCCAGGCGCGCCTGATCCAGTGTCGGGGCGCCAGTCACCGCCAGAATGCGTTGTTGGGTATTTGCAGGCAGGCTTGTAGTTGAAGGGGCGGCCGCGTTCTGGTTTATGAACAGGTCACTGATCGTTGTCGACCTGGATAATGCCGTGGTCTGCAAACTCGATAGCTGGTCGAGGATGTTATGAAATGGCGCTGCGCTATTTTTTAGTAGCTCGACGTAAGGCGACCCCGAATTCAGGTAGGCAATGTCCACGGTCTTGGCCGTTTGATGCGACACCTCGTGAATAAGCGTGGTTGCGCGAAAGTGCAGATTGAAGTCGAACGGTGGATGGGTGGGTTTTAACCCCAACATGATGCCGGTGTTGAAAGGGTCAAGCAGTGTCTGAAAGAACCCTTCGTAAATGTAGATGTACTTGCGCGTGTCATTGATCAGTACGAAGGCCAATTCAGACTGATTAGTAGGCACATGGCGAAGCAAGACGTAGCGCTCGGAGTTAAGGGGGTTCATTGAGGGCTTTAGCAGGCGGCCCAAAATTGAATTAATCGCGGTTTCAATTTTTTTGACCTGACTGGGCATGATGCCTGGGCTGCCGAAAAAATCTTCAAGCCACTGACGGTGCTGCTCGTATTGGCGCCCCGGATTGTGCAGACGCTTTAGAACCTTTTTTGCCTCGATCAAGTATTCAATCGCCCGCTGGTGAGCCGCTTCAATCGCAGCGGCTTTAGCAGGAAAAAGGCTACGGATCTGCGGCATGCCCTCTGCCTCGGTCACCGAGTCAGGAAAACGTCTGGCAGGCACTGCAGGTCTGGACAGTATTGGCCCGCCTCCCAACAAAGGCTCACGCGTGTTCAGCTCCCAGCGATTCAGGCGATCACGTTGTATTGCTGGCCCTGTGCGGTGCTCACCTATATCAATGCGCCAGCGTTGAAGGTCTTTTTTAACCCGATAAATATTGCCGGCCAACACGATGTAGTTCGTCTCGTTGGCCGCGTTGCTATACATGCCGGTTTCTTCATTGAGGGTCATGTCATGAAGGGATACGAGGTGATCAATATAGGGTTGCAGGGTATTCAGTTGCCGGGCCTTGAATAACGAAACTTCGCCAGCGGCGGGGATGGGTTGAGTGACGACCGGGGGTTCTGGGTGCATACCCACGGGAAGTTCATGCGGCCTTTGGGCGGGGCCACTTCGCGCGGTGATCAGCATCATCATGGAGGCTACAAAACGGGTTAGCGCTTCGCCCCAGTGCCCTTCGGCTGCCGCCAGTACCGATGATTTCAATGTGTCTTGTGTCTGCCAAACAGTGATGGGCAGGCTGAGCTTACCCGGCAAAAACATGAGGGCTGTTTCAGCGATCAATGAAAGCAGGGTCTTGAACGATGCCCAGTCGGCTTCTGAGGTGGTGACCGATTGCTGTTTGGCCATATCCAGCAACATCACGGTGTTGTCGTCGTACAAGGTCAAAAATGCATTGCCTTCGATGGCCTCGCTGGAGAGCGTGACCGGGCCGGGTGTTGAATACACATCAAAACTGAAGAAGTCTTGGGAGATGTAGGTGATGTGCGGCTCTTTAAAACCACCGTTATCGTATTTTTTTCGGGTGTAGGGGGTGAGCCTGCTCAGGATTAGCGATTGCAGTGTGGCCCGCGAACACAGGTCGAAAATAAAGTGCTGTTCATCGGGATACTCCTTGAATGAAAAATCCTCGCTGTACGTGGCCCACACCACAAAAGGCCCTTCGCCAGGGGCCTCGGGGCTGATCACATACACCCCTTTCACCGGGTCGGGGGTCGCATCGCTGGATGTGCACAGTTGTAAGCGCCGCAAACGGATCCGCTTGCCGTTGACAGGTTCGCGTGCGCCGCCATCGGGCATGTTCATGACCTGTTCAATACAGCGGTACGCCGCGTCTGTGAGCTGGCCTGCCAACTTAAGGTTGAACGCTGTTTCCAGAACTTGAGGAGGCAGTTGATTACAGAACATCCCGAACCGTGCGGCATAGTCCGGTTTGCCACGGGGCAGTTTTTCACCCAGCAAGGCTCGGTACTGGCCACCGATGTTTAAGTGTCGCACCAGCGTTTTGACTGCGAACTCATTGAGCGCTGGCGGTAACACATTCGCGCTTAGCGAGCGCAGCGATAGCTGCCCTGTCAGTTGCCCAAATCCTCGAAGCGCATACGCTGTGAAGGATTGGATGGTTCTGGACACGGCCCCTCCCGTCGCTGCAATTTGTGCCGTCCAGGCGGGTGATGTGGTAACGGTGACAGTGACCTCAATGTCATGCGGGTCCAGTTCAGTGTGTGGGTAGTCCGCGCTCAGCTGAGCTTTGAGTGCCTTGTAGGCGAAGTCGTTGATATCGGGAATATCGTGCAAGTAGTCGTGGTTGTTTCTGACCGCATCCCGGTAACGCTCTAACAGGTTGGCGTATTCAAGTTGGTCTTGTAAGGGGGCTTCTTTTAAGGCTTTTGGCAGGGCCGCCTCAAACTGCAGCGTGTCAACGTATTGAAGGAGGGCCGTGAGATTGAAACTGTGGCGGATGCGCGTTTTGTAATTAAGAACGCTGTCTTGCAGCATGGCACTTGGCATGTTGATGTCGATGGCTTCGTCCATCACCGCCGACAGGTCTTGTATATGTTGTTGGGTGCTGCTGCGCGACAAGGCTTCTAAAAAGTTGTCCTCGAAAACTTCAAAACTAAAGAGGTCGCTGTTTTCGGCCAGCAGCATTGCCCGGTTGGCAATCACGGTCGCTCGTTGAACACGGCCCAGGGTCGAGATTAATGTCTCGCTCTCTTTGTTATCAAAAAGCCGTTTGCGCAAGGCGGCCTGGCAGGCCGTGAGAGTGGCGAACACTTCGAACTTTTTGGCCGGAGACCAAAAATAAGCTCGCCCGCAACAGGAGGGGTCCAGCCCGCCGCGTTCCGTGATGAGAAAACACTCTTCAAGGGTGGCGGTGATACCGGCCTGGCGCGAATAAAGAATGACTTTAAACACATCGGACACAAAGTGGTAATACGACGCGCGCTCATTGCGCTGCCAGCCCAGGTTGAATATTTCAATGCAGCTTGTGTCGTGCGTTGAGAGTGAGGGGTCATATTGATAAAAATACAGCCCGCTGGCCCAGAGGTTCTTAAGGCGTAAATCAGCCAGTTTTTTAATACCGCTCATGGGTTGGTCAGGCGGTGTTGGCAGTGGGTTTTTTTGTTCGTGCAGCAGCGCTTCGGTGAAGTAATCAATCAGTGCAGCACTAAAGCCCTGCGCCATCGTGAATAACACCCGATGAATCGCTGCACTTTGGGCTGCGTCGATCAGGGTGGCGGGGGTGCTGTCCTGCTGTTTTATTTGATAACGCACACGGGTGTACTTGATCGGTAACGGCGTATGCCCCGTCACGTGCTCCAACAGGGCATCAATCAGGGTTGGCGGTGTGGCAGGGGGGGTGAGCAGCGAAGAGTCATACACCTCTATTTTTTCAATCTCCAGCGCCAGTCTGTTGGTGCTCAACCAGTGCTGAGCGAACAGGTGTTTAACGAATGACGCGACACTGGGAAAGGCTGCCAGGAGCCGGTCGAGCTGGTTATCAAGTGCCTGTAAATCTGTTTTGATTTCCTGGACGGAGGATTTCACAACACTCAATACATTACCTTCGGTTGCGATAGTGCTTTGTCCCAAGGACAGATGAGTGCTCCAGCGCTGCTGATTAAACAGCGGTATCAGCGCCGGGTTCACCAGGGCGCGAATATCCAGTGCGTCATCCAGTACTGCTGATATCAGACCGGCATAGTCCTTCGCGGTATAAGACCCCTGTGGGTAAGCCAGCTTTTTTATCCATTCAGACAAGTAATGCGCATCAGCGATGACTTTTTGAAAAAGCCGTTGTTCTACGGTTGCAAACAGGTTGCCATGAAGCAACGTGTGGCCGAACGCAAGTGGCGACGTCAGGCTTAAGTTTGCGCGATCGCCGCGCGCCATATGGCGCGCTAAGGACGGTTCCAGACCTTGGGGGCCATCAACGCGTTTTTGGAACAGTGATAACGTGACGCGAGGCAAAACGGTGAGCGTGAAATGCGCCCACGAATCAAATACTTCGAGGCCCATGTCGGTCATGACAATGAATTGACCGCGCGTGTCGCCAATAAAGATGCCATACCACCCCTCCCAGGCGATGGGTGAAAACAGCGTTTGATTCATGTGCAACAAAACACTCTGTAGTGGCGCCCCGTTGTTTAGATAGATGCCCCCAAACAGTTGGTTGAATGTGTTCGAACTCACGCGGCCGGAATGTCGCGCCTGGAGGAGTTCGTTCAAAAAGCGGTCACTTAGTTCGTAGACCAGTGTGGCTTGCAACGTCGGAAAGGGCAGTTGAAGGGCGGTCCAGGCCTCCAAGAGTTCCTTGGCAATTTCGGCGTCCAGATCATGGGTTGTACTTGCCATCATCCTGATCAGCTTGAGTTCGATTTCACTGCGACTCGTGATGACTGGCGGGTTGCAGGTAGTAGAGGGCCTGTATTCAACGAACTCACTGTCGACCATGGTGCCTTTCAAGTAGTACTCAAATGCCCAATCCACTATTGGGTGCCCGGCCGTGAGCGAAGTGATGGCGCAGGTTTTTTCAACCGCCCCCGTCGATGGCCCGGCAATGTGAGTGGCTGCTTGAAGTCGTTGAAACAGGGCTGAGCGGGCAGAAGGCAGTTGGGACATTAACGTCACCGTGACAAGCCGGTCGGCGTCGCTTTGATCATCGAACCGCTCACTCATGCTTTCAAACACATCGCCCGCTATACCTGTTTTTACCAACGCAGCGTCGCTGGTTTCTGCCAAACGATGGCGCATAGAGAAAGGCGTGGAATAGATCAACCCAGCCTCCGCGTTAGCCAGGCGGAGGCGTATATGGTCAACAACCTCAGACCATTGGCCAAATGTCTTAAAGCCCTCTACCAGCGAGTACAGGAAGTAGCTGCTGGCGTTGTTGGGTTCGGCACACAGCAGGCAAACGCCTTTAAAGGTGATAGCCGGCGCATTGGGATAGCTGATGCTGAGATGGTACGCATAGCCGCCGATAGCCGGGGGATCGGGCACGGTCTCGCGGGGTGTCGCGCAGGTGTCTATCCACTGTTTTTCAGCCAGCGTGATATCTGCGCGCGCCAGTGCCTCGCGTGCATGGGTCAGAAAACTTTCTTTTACAGAAAGGGGTGAATAAAAAGGGTTCGCAGGCCTCTCGCTCATCATGCATTCCTTGTGAGTAATGACCTGCACCCTATGTCGCCAGACCCGAGGCTGAGAGGTACATAGCTGTTATTTGCGCCCGCGAATGGAGGCGCGAATGCGCCCGTAAACGGCCCGGGGGGACGCAGTTTTAAGAGGGTGTCGAATCCAGGCGGGGTGGGTGCCTGAAAGCATCGCGCTGCATATTCATTTAAGGAATAAACAAATGAATAAATATGATTTATAGATATAAAAATCCCCTGTTAAGGTCTCTTCACTCAAGCGAAAACGCTGACAGCGGTTTGCACACATTCATGCAAGGAAATACCTAGATGCTGGTTGTGACTCTCGGAGGAAGCCCAAGCCAACGATCCCGCTGCGGGGTATTGCTGGACCGCGCCAAAGGTTGGCTCAACCGCCAAGGCGTCGAAGTGGTGAGTTACCAGGTGCGCGATTTCCCAGCTGAGGATTTGCTGCATGCGCGGTTCGACAGCCCGAAAATCATCGACCTGCTGCAACAGATCGAAAACGCCGACGGGTTGGTGATTGCGACACCGGTGTACAAGGCATCTTTTAGCGGCGCCCTGAAAACCGTCCTCGATTTATTGCCTGAACGCGCGCTGAGTCACAAGGTGGTGTTGCCCATTGCTACGGGCGGCAGCATCGCCCATATGCTGGCAGTGGATTACGCACTCAAACCCGTGTTGTCGGCGCTCAAGGCCCAAGAAATGCTGCACGGTATCTTTGCCGATGACAGCCAGATTGCTTATGGCGAAGGCAGCGCTCAAGCACAGTTGGCGCCGGTACTGGAACAGCGCTTGAACGAGTCGCTGGAGCAGTTTTACAGCGCGCTGGCCCGTCGCCCCAAGCCGCTGGCCCCCAACCTTCTGAACGAGCGCCTGGTCGCGGCTCGCTGGAGTATCTGATTTAACGCTTTCCCCACCTTACTGACCCGCTAACGGCTCGGCAGGTGCAACCCGAATCTCGAATAACAAAAGGAGAGCGCCATGCGCCCTGTCATTTTGCGTCGAGGTCTGGTCGCACTGTTAGCTGCGGCTGTGTCCTTCGGCGTCGTGTTAGAAGCTCAAGCAGATGCCCTGCGCATCGGTTATCAAAAATACGGCACGCTGATGCTGCTCAAAGCCAAAGGCACGCTGGAAAAGCGTCTGGCCGAGCAGGGCGTCGAGGTGCAGTGGACTGAGTTCCCCGGTGGCCCACAACTGTTGGAAGGCTTGAACGTCGGCTCAATCGACTTCGGCGTCACCGGTGAAACACCCCCCGTGTTCGCTCAAGCGGCTGGCGCTGATTTGCTCTACGTCGCCTACGAGCCACCGGCGCCCACCAGCGAAGCGATTCTGGTGCCCAAGGATTCGCCGATCACCTCGGTGAAAGACCTCAAGGGCAAAAAAGTCGTGCTCAACAAAGGCTCCAATGTGCATTACCTGCTAGTGCGTGCACTGGAAGACGCGGGCCTGAAGTATTCCGATATCCAGACTTTATTCCTGCCACCGGCGGATGCGCGTGCGGCGTTCGAACGCGCCAGTGTGGATGCGTGGGTGATTTGGGACCCGTACCAGGCCGCCGCCGAGCAACAGCTGCAAGCGCGCACCCTGCGTGATGCCAGCGGTATCGCAGACAACCATCAGTTCTACCTGGCGACCAAGCCGTATGCGCAGCAGCACCCCAAGGTGATCGAAACCCTGGTGGATGAAGTGCGCAACATTGGCGAGTGGGCCAAAGCCAACCCTCAAGAGGTAACCCAACAAGTGGCGCCGCTGCTGGGGTTGTCTCCCGAGATCACCCTCACAGCCGTCAAACGCCAGGGTTACGGCGCGCAGTTTCTGACCCCGGAGGTGATCAACGCACAGCAAAAAATCGCTGACAGTTTTTACCAGCTCAAGTTGATCCCCAAACCGCTGGTGGTCAAAGACGTGATCTGGACGCCCCCGGCCGCTGTGGCCAAAGCCCTCTAACGCTTGCCGTACCCATTTAGGAGACCACTCCATGAGCCTCAATATTTTCTGGTTCCTGCCTACCCACGGTGATGGCCATTACCTTGGCACCAGCGAAGGCGCCCGCGCTGTCGATTACGGTTACCTGCAACAAGTGGCGCAAGCGGCGGATCGGCTGGGTTTTGGCGGGGTATTGATCCCCACCGGCCGTTCCTGCGAAGACTCCTGGCTGGTGGCCGCTGCACTGATCCCGGTGACCCAGCGCCTGAAATTTCTGGTGGCTTTGCGTCCTGGCATCGTTTCGCCCACCGTGGCCGCGCGGCAGGCGGCGACGCTTGATCGTTTGTCGGGCGGGCGGGCGCTGTTCAATCTGGTGACGGGGGGTGACCCGGAGGAGTTGGCCGGTGATGGCCTGTTCCTCAGCCATGAAGAGCGTTACCAGGCGTCGGTGGAATTCACCCGCATCTGGCGCCGTGTACTCGAAGGCGAAACCGTGGACTACGATGGCCGGCACATCAGCGTCAAAGGCGCCAAGTTGTTGTACCCGCCGATCCAGCAACCGCGTCCGCCGCTGTACTTTGGCGGTTCGTCGCTAGCGGCGCAGGATCTGGCCGCCGAACAAGTTGAAATGGTGCTGACGTGGGGCGAGCCACCTGCCGCGGTCGCTGAAAAGATTGAACAAGTGCGCGCCAAAGCCGCCAAGCTGGGGCGCACGGTGCGCTTCGGCATTCGTTTGCACGTCATCGTGCGCGAGACCAATGAAGAGGCATGGAAAGCCGCAGACAAGCTGATATCGCATCTGGACGACGACACCATCGCCCGCGCCCAGGCCTCTTTGGCGCGCTTTGATTCGGTGGGCCAGCAACGCATGGCTGCGCTGCACGGCGGCAGCCGCGACAACCTCGAAGTCAGCCCCAACCTGTGGGCGGGCGTGGGGCTGGTGCGCGGCGGCGCGGGCACGGCGCTGGTCGGTGACGGCCCAACGGTCGCGGCACGGGTTCAGGAATATGCCGACCTGGGCATCGACACGTTCATCTTCTCCGGCTACCCGCACCTGGAAGAGTCTTATCGCGTGGCGGAGCTGTTGTTCCCGCACCTGGATATCGAGCGCCCGGACCTGCCGAAAAGTGCTGGATATGTGAGCCCGTTTGGCGAAATGGTGGCCAACGACATCCTCCCCAAAGCCGCGTCGCAGAGCTGAGGCGGCCATGAGTACAGCGAAGGCTTCACGCCTTAGTAACTTCGGCCACACAGTAGCGCCCTGGGCCTTGCCCGTGTTGTTGTTGGCGGTGTGGCAGCTTTCGGTGTCGGCCGGTTGGTTGTCGACGCGCATTCTGCCCGCGCCCAGTGCCGTGTTTGCGGCAGGCGTTGAGCTGGTGCGCAGTGGCGAGATCTGGAAGCACCTCGCCATCAGCGGCTGGCGCGCCGGGTTGGGCTTTGTCATTGGCGGCAGTATTGGCCTGGCCTTGGGCTTTATCACCGGCCTGTCAAAGTGGGGCGAACGCCTGCTCGACAGCTCGGTGCAAATGATCCGCAACGTGCCGCACCTGGCGCTGATTCCGCTGGTGATCCTGTGGTTCGGGATTGATGAGTCGGCGAAGATTTTTTTGGTCGCGCTGGGCACGTTGTTCCCCATTTACCTCAACACCTATCACGGCATCCGCAACGTTGACCCGGCGCTGGTGGAGATGGCGCGCAGCTATGGCCTGTCCGGTTTCAGTCTGTTTCACCAGGTGATTTTGCCGGGCGCGTTGCCATCGATTCTGGTGGGCGTGCGGTTCGCGCTGGGCTTTATGTGGCTGACGCTGATCGTGGCTGAAACCATCTCTGCCAGTTCCGGCATTGGCTATCTGGCGATGAATGCCCGGGAGTTTTTGCAGACCGACGTGGTGGTGCTGGCGATTGTTTTGTACGCGGTGCTCGGCAAGTTGGCCGACAGCGCGGCCCGAGGTCTGGAACGCGTGTGGTTGCGTTGGCACCCGGCGTATCAAGTGGTTAAAGGCGGTGCAGCATGACGGCTCAACAACCCCCGCGCTTGCGTCAGGGCATACCGCTGGCGATCAACGGCCTGCAAAAATCCTTTGGCGAGCGCCGCGTACTGCGCGACATCAACCTGCACATCCCGGCCGGTCAATTTGTGGCTGTCGTGGGGCGCAGCGGTTGTGGCAAAAGCACCTTGATGCGCCTGCTGGCCGGGCTGGATCAGCCCACGGCGGGGCAATTGCTGGCAGGCAGCGCGCCGCTGCAAGACGCGCACGACGACACCCGTTTGATGTTTCAGGAAGCGCGTTTGCTGCCATGGAAAAAAGTCATCGACAACGTGGGCCTGGGGCTTAAAGGCGATTGGCGTGCCAAAGCGCTCAAGGCGCTGGAAGAGGTCGGTCTGGCCGAGCGCGCCCACGAGTGGCCCGCTGCGTTATCGGGCGGACAAAAACAGCGTGTGGCCTTGGCCCGCGCGCTTATTCATCAACCGCGTTTGCTGTTGCTGGACGAGCCTCTGGGTGCGCTTGACGCACTGACCCGCATCGAGATGCAGCAACTGATCGAACGCTTGTGGCGCCAGCATGGTTTCACTGTGTTGCTGGTTACCCACGACGTCAGCGAAGCGGTGGCCATTGCTGATCGGGTGATCCTGATTGAAGACGGCGAAGTGGGGCTGGACCTCCTCGTCGAACTGCCCAGACCGCGCGTGCGTGGCTCACATCGGCTGGCGGCGCTGGAAACCGAAGTCCTTAACCGAGTGCTTGCTTTACCTGGCTTGCCGCCTGAGCCAGAACCCGTTGCACCGTTGCCTACGCAATTGCGTTGGGCGCAATAACCTCAGTTTTCTCTCCCAAGACAGGAATCGACACCATGACCATTAAAGCCATCAACGTGCGTAACCAGTTCAAAGGCCACATCAAGGAAATCGTGCTGGGCGACGTGCTGTCTGAAATCGACGTACAAACGGCTTCGGGCATCGTCACTTCCGTCATCACCACCCGCTCGGTCAAAGAGCTGGAGCTGGTGGTGGGCAGCGAAGTCATCGCGTTTGTGAAATCCACCGAAGTGTCGATCGCCAAGTTGTAAGCGTGGGTTACCCACAACCCCGAACGGCGTAAGCCTTTCGGGGTTTTTGACGTGTGGGAAGGGCGAAATCTGTAGCAGGGGGGAGTCAGACCGCCATTGGCGCCGTCATGGGCGCATGGTGCTCATACCCTTCGAGGCTGAAGTCACTCGGCTCGATCAAACCCAGCCATTCGGGCTGATAAACGCCGGTCTTGGCAAACTCAGGCACACGGTCCGAGATCACCAGTTTGGGCATCGGGAACGGCTCGCGGGTCAGTTGCTCGTTGAGCATGTCCAGGTGGTTCTCATACACATGGGCGTCGCCGATGAAGTAGGTGAACCAGCGCGGCGTGTAACCGGTCAGACGGCCGATCAGGCTCAGCAGCGCCGCGCCTTCGGTCAGGTTGAACGGCGTGCCCAGGCCCAGATCGTTGGAGCGAATGTAGAGGGTCAGGGAAATTTCCTTGGTCTCGACATTGGGGTGGAACTGATACAGCAGGTGGCACGGCGGCAGGGCCATTTCGTCGAGTTGGGCGCAGTTCCAGCCGTGGAACAAAATGCGGCGGCTGCCCGGGTCGTTGATGATGGTGTCCACGCACTGGCGCACTTGGTCGATGGCCTTGTACAGCACCACGTAAGCCTGGCCGTCTTCCTCGCCTTCTGCGATCTGGCGGTAGCCCTGGCTCAGGCACAACTCGATGGCGGCCTGATTGCTGCGTGCCACTTGTTTGTAGGCGGGCCATTTGCGCCATTGCACGCCGTAGATTTCACCGAGGTCGTCTTCACCCTGACGGAACGGATTGGCCAGCCATTGGGCGTTTTCGTTGGCGTTCTGATCCCACACTTTGCAGCCCAGCGCGCGGAAGTCGGCGGCACTGTTGACGGGGCGCAAGAACCCGCACATTTCGCCAATCGCCGATTTGAACGCCATGCGCCGGGTGGTGATGGCCGGAAAGCCTTCTTTGAGGTCGTAGCGCAACATGGCGCCGGGCAGACTGATGGTCTTCACGCCGGTACGGTTGGCTTGCAGGGTGCCGTTTTTAATGACGTTGGCAACGAGGTCGAGATATTGCTTCATGGTTTTCCTACCGTTTGAATGCAGGGCCGGGCAGCCCTGCGATTCGAATTTATTGCGCTGTTTTCTGTGTCGCCGAGTCGCGGTGGTAAGCCCACCAGATCAACAGCAGACCACCGACAATCATCGGGATGCAGAGGATTTGCCCCATCGTCACCCAGCCGAACGCCAGATAGCCTAGCTGAGCATCCGGCACGCGGACGAACTCAACGATGAACCGGAAGATGCCGTAGAACAGGGCGAACATGCCGGAAACGGCCATGGTCGGGCGCGGTTTGCGCGAGTACAGCCAAAGAATCAGGAAGAGTGCCACACCTTCGAGGGCAAACTGGTAAAGCTGCGACGGATGACGCGCCAGTTGCTGCGGGTCGGTGGGGAAAATCATCGCCCACGGCACGTCGCTGGCCTTGCCCCACAACTCGGCATTGATGAAGTTACCGATGCGCCCGGCCCCCAGACCAATCGGCACCACCGGGGCAATGAAGTCCATGATCTGGAAGAACGACTTGTTGTTGCGCTTGCCAAACCACCAGGTAGCCAGCATCACGCCAATCAGCCCGCCGTGGAACGCCATGCCGCCTTTCCATACTTCAAAAATCAGCAGCGGGTTGGCGATGTAAGCGCTCAGGTCGTAGAACAGCACGTAGCCCAAGCGACCGCCGACAATCACGCCCATCGCCACCCAAAACACCAGGTCAGAGAGTTTCTCTTTGGTCCAGGTCGGGTCGAAGCGGTTGAGGCGGCGCGACAGGATCAGCCAGGCGGCGCCAATGCCGATCAGGTACATCAAGCCGTACCAATGGATTTTCAGCGGGCCGATGGCCAATGCCACCGGGTCAATCTGCGGGTAAGGCAGCATTGCGACTCCTTGTTAGATCAGGAAACTCACACCGACACAGAACAACAGTGCGGCAAACAGCCGTTTCAGCAGACGCGGCGAAAGCTTATGGGCCAAACGCGCACCGAAACGGGCGAAAAACATGCTGGTCAGGGCAACCCCCAGCAACGCCGGCAAGTACACAAACCCAAGACTATGCGCGGGCAGGTCGGGGTTGTGCCAGCCAATGATCATGAAACTTAATGCACCCACCAACGCAATCGGCAAGCCGCACGCCGCCGAAGTGGCGACCGCTTGCTGCATCGGCACACTGCGCCAGCTCAGGAACGGCACGGTCAAGGAGCCACCGCCCACCCCGAAAATCGCCGAGGCCCAGCCAATTACCGTACCGGCCAGGGTCAGACCGACTTTGCCCGGGACCGTTCGGCTGGCCTTGGGTTTAAGCTCCAGGGCCATTTGTACGGCAATGACCAAGGCAAACACGCCAATGATCTTTTGCAAATGGGGGCCGGCGATTGCTTCGGCTGTGAGTGCGCCAATGCCCGCGCCGATCAAAATACCCAGCGCCATCCACACAAACAGCGCCCAGCGCACCGCGCCTTTGCGGTTGTGTTCACGGATCGAGTTGATCGAGGTAAAGATGATCGTCGCCAGGGACGTGCCCACGGCCAAGTGAGTCAGCACCTGGGGGTTGAACCCCTGCAAGGTGAAACTGAACACCAGCACCGGAACGATGATAATCCCGCCACCGACCCCAAACAGCCCGGCCAAAACCCCTGCGAAGCCTCCCAGCACCAGATAGAGCAGAAATTCCATGACGCCCCCCAAATGTGATCCGCATGGTAACGGAGCAACGGCTTAGGCTCCACACATGGCGCGAGACGCCGGGGCAATCTATAAGTAGTGGGGTTAAAAAAACATTAAGGACTGCCCATGTGCTTGATTGTGTTTGCCTGGCGCCCCGGCCATGCACAGCCGCTGGTGGTAGCGGCCAACCGTGATGAGTTTTATGCACGCCCCACCAAACCGCTGGCCCAGTGGGCCGACGCGCCACAGGTGTATGCCGGGCGCGATCTTGAGGCGGGTGGCACATGGCTGGGGATTGGCGCTGATGGCCGTTTTGCGGCGCTGACCAATATTAGGGAGTCGCACAAGCCTGTTTCGCGCCGTTCGCGGGGCGAACTGGTGGGGGATTTCCTGAGTGGTAACCAGCCAATAGGGGACTACTTTAAAGACGTTGGGCGACGTTCTCTGGATTACGCAGGCTTTAACTTGTTGCTGGGCACACGTGATGAGCTGTGGCATTTCAACTCCCATCAAACGGCGCCAGTGCCTTTGAGCGCCGGTGTCTATGGTTTATCCAACGCAGGCCTTGATAGCCCCTGGCCCAAGTTGATCAAAGCCAAGGCTGAGCTGCTTAAGCTGTTAAGTGACCCGCAGACCAGCGCCTTGCTCAACTTGCTTGGGGATCAGACCCGTGCGCAGACCAGTGAGCTGCCTGATACCGGTGTGGGTTTGGCCACCGAGTCTTTGTTGTCGAGTGTATTTATTGCCAGCCCCGAGTATGGGACGCGCGCCAGCACGGCACTGATCGTCAAAGCAGACGGTTCAAGGGTCATGGTTGAACAAAGCTATGGGCCTTATGGCGGGCGTTTGGGCGAGGTGCGCCTACAGGTTTGAGAACCGAAAGGCTGGCGTCACTGACCAGGCGCGAGGCTGCGATGGGCCGCGAAGCCGCCCCGTTCCTTTGAAAGGCCTTGGGCCCTTATCGCAGCCTCGTGCCTTGTCAGCGACTTGCAGAACGCCCGGCTTAACGCTTAATACGGTTTGATCGCCGCCGGGTTCATCATGCGGGTCAGCCCCATGTTTTTCAGCGCCAACTGCACGGTGCTGCGGATGACCTGCGGGTTATCGATGGTCATCACTTCTGCCAGCAGTTCCTTGGCGCGGCTCAGGCTGACCTGGCGCAGCATCCATTTCACTTTCGGCAGGTTGGTGGCGTTCATCGACAGGCTGTCAAAACCCATGGCCATCAACAGGATCGCCGCCGCCGGATCACCCGCCATTTCGCCGCAGATACTCGCCGGTTTGCCTTCGGCATGGGCGTCGCGGACCACTGACTGCAACGCTTGCAGCACGGCGGGGTGCAAGTAGTCGTACAAATCGGCAACACGCGGGTTGTTGCGATCTACCGCCAGCAAATACTGGGTCAAGTCATTGGAGCCTACGGACAGGAAGTCGACCTGACGCGCCAGCTCTTTGGTTTGATACACCGCTGCCGGAATCTCGATCATCACGCCAATCGGCGGCATCGGTACGTCGGTGCCTTCATCGCGCACTTCGCCCCAGGCACGGTGCAGCAGGTGCAGGGCTTCTTCGAGTTCGTGGGTGCCGGAGATCATCGGCAGCAAAATCCGCAGGTTGTTCAGGCCTTCGCTGGCCTTGAGCATGGCCCGGGCCTGAACCAGAAAGATTTCGGGGTGGTCGAGGGTGACGCGAATCCCGCGCCAGCCCAGGAACGGGTTGTCTTCTTTGATCGGGAAATACGACAGTGACTTGTCGCCGCCAATGTCCAGGCTGCGCATGGTCACCGGTTGCGGATGGAAGGCGGCGAGTTGCTCGCGATAAATCGCCAGCTGCTCCTTTTCGCTCGGAAAGCGCTGGTTGATCATGAACGGCACTTCGGTGCGGTACAGACCCACGCCTTCTGCGCCACGCTGTTGCGCGCGCGCCACATCCGCCAGCAAGCCGGTGTTGACCCACAGCGGCATGCGATGCCCGTCGGGGGTGATGCACGGCAGCTCGCGCAAGGCGTCGAGGCCCTGAGACAGCTGGCGCTCTTCTTCAACGACTTCGGCGTATTGCTTGCGCAGCAGATCACTGGGGTTGGTGTACACCTCGCCGTGATAGCCGTCGACGATCATCTGAATGCCGTCAACCTTCGAGTACGGCAGGTCGACCAGGCCCATGACCGTCGGGATGCCCATCGCCCGGGCCAGAATCGCTACGTGGGAGTTACCCGAGCCCAGTACCGAGACCAGACCGGCCAACTTGCCCTCAGGCACTTCGCCGAGCATGGTCGCGGTCAGCTCTTCGCTGACCAGAATCGTGTGGTCGGGGTAGACCATGGTTTGCTTGCGATCATGCTGCAAATAGGCCAGCAGGCGGCGCCCCAGATCACGCACATCCGACGCCCGCTCCCGCAGGTAGTCGTCGTCCATCAATTCAAAACGGTTGACGTGATCCGTCACCACCTGGCGCAGCGCGCCCTGTGCCCATTGGCCGGTCTTGATCACATTTTTGACTTCGCTGCCCAGCGAGGCGTCATCGAGCATCATCAGGTACACGTCAAACAGCGCCTGTTCTTCGGGGCGCAGTTGCGTGGCGAGTTTTTTCGACACCGCGCGCATGTCATTGCGCACGCCTTCAAGGGCGGTCTTGAACAGGGCGATTTCAGCGGGAATGTCGGTAATGGTTTTGTCAGGCACCACATCGAGGTCAGCTGGAGGCAACATGACCACCGCTGTGCCGACCGCAGCACCGGGCGACCCCGGAACCCCGACAAACTTGGCTTCCTGAATGCCCTTGCCCTGGCGTCCAAGGCCACGAATCGAACCCGTGGCTTCGGCGTGGGCAATAACGCCCGCCAGTTGCGCACTCATCGTCACCAGAAAGGCTTCTTCGCCTTCATCGAACTGGCGGCGTTCCTTTTGCTGGATCACCAGTACGCCCACCACACGGCGGTGGTGGATGATCGGCGCGCCGAGGAAGGAGGCATAACGTTCTTCACCGGTTTCGGCGAAGTAGCGATAGCGCGGGTGATCGGCGGCGTTTTCGAGGTTCAGAGGTTCTTCACGGGTGCCCACCAGGCCCACCAGGCCTTCGTTGGGCGCCATGCTGACCTTGCCGATCGAGCGCTTGTTCAAGCCCTCGGTGGCCATCAGCACGAAACGGTTGGTCTCTGGATCAAGCAAATAGACCGAGCAGACCTGGCTGCCCATGGCCTCTTTGACGCGCAACACAATAATCCCCAACGCCGCCTTGAGATCCTTGGCGGAGTTAACTTCCTGGACGATCTTGCGCAGCGTATTGAGCATGGCTCGGGGTCGAACTCCGTGTCAGGCGCGCGTTAAAAGGCGCGGGGCAAGCTCTTTGAGAGCGCGACGGTAGACCTCGCGCTTGAATGTCACCACCTGGCCCAACGGGTACCAATAACTGACCCAACGCCAGCCATCGAACTCCGGTTTACCGGTCAAATCCATCCGCACCCGCTGCTCGTTAGAGATCAGGCGCAGCAAAAACCACTTCTGTTTTTGGCCGATGCACAGCGGCTGGCTGTGGGTACGGACCAAACGTTGCGGCAAACGATAGCGCAACCAGCCTCGCGTACAGGCAAGAATTTCTACATCTTCGCGTTCAAGGCCAACTTCTTCGTTCAGCTCACGGTACAAGGCGTCTTCCGGCGTCTCATCAGGGTTGATACCGCCCTGGGGAAACTGCCACGCGTCTTGATTGATTCGGCGAGCCCAAAGTACCTGACCAGCATCATTTGTCAGAATAATCCCGACATTAGGACGGAAACCATCGGGGTCGATCACGGCAACAACCTCGCAAACGCATGTCGCCGCATTGTTCCACAAAGGTTGTGAAAGCAGCAACGCGCCTTCCTGCCTTATGTGCACTCTTATTAAAAGACCGTATTGTGGTGGGCCTTCAACGACAGCTCAGCGGGTAATTGCAATGCGTCTGGCTTTATTTGACTTGGACAACACCCTTTTAGGCGGCGACAGTGACCACGCGTGGGGCGACTACCTGTGCCAGCGCGGCATTCTGGACGGCGACGCGTACAAGGCGCGTAACGACGCGTTCTATCAGGATTACCTGGCGGGCAAGCTCGACAATGCCGCCTACCTGAATTTCAGCATGGAAATTTTTGGCCGCCATGACATGGCGCAACTGGATCAATGGCACCGCGAATTCATGCGCGATTGCATTGAGCCATTGATGCTGGCGAAGGCCTTGGCCCTGCTGGCCCAACACCGCGAAGCTGGCGACACGCTGGTGATCATCACCGCCACCAACCGCGTGGTCACGGGCCCGATTGCACAAAAACTTGGCGTGGAACATTTGATCGCCACCGAATGCGAAATCGTCGACGGCCGCTATACCGGGCGCAGCACCGACGTGCCGTGCTTTCGCGAAGGCAAAGTCACACGGTTGAATCGCTGGATGCAAGAAAACGGCTATAGCCTGCAAGACAGCTACTTCTACAGTGACTCGATGAATGACCTGCCGTTGCTGGAGCAAGTCACGCATCCAGTGGCGGTTGACCCCGATGAGAACCTGCGGGCTGAAGCCCTCAAGCGCGGCTGGCCGGTCATCTCGCTACGCTGAAAAACGTGCAGGAGCTGCCGCGGGCTGCGGCGGCTCCTACAGCGGGCGGGGCCGTTAAACCGGCTTGGCGCCCATCAACCCCGCAATGGCGATAAAGCAAGCGGCACAAAAAATTGCCAGCCCCAGCGTTAAGCGTGGATGTTTGGCCACCCGGCCCAAGCGCAAGCGGTTAAGCCGTACCACCAGCCATAACCAGCTCAACGCGCCCAGCCCATACAGGCAACTGCCCGCCAACAACCACAGTTGACTCAGCGGCCAGCCCGCCAGGTGCACCAACCACCAGCCACTCACCGGCAAGGCCAGCAGGCAAAGTCCCATCAGCGCCCAGACAAACCCCCACGGACGACGCAAGGCGCCACCCGACAGGTCTTTGTCCCCGGCACGCCAGCGGCGAATCACCACCACCAACAAAGCGATGGCGCTGACAAACAACAGCAGTGTCGACACGCCATGCAGCAACTTCAACGCGGTGAAGGTTTCCATGTCATTGATTCCTTGAGCAGTTCAATCAGCGTAGCGGCTCTTAGCCAAGAAACAGCTGATAGGCCGGATTATCACTTTCATCCCAGTAGGGGTAACCGATATCGGCCAACGCCGCAGGCACCAAATGACGCTCATCGGCAGGCACTTGCAGCCCGGCCATCACGCGGCCGTCGGCAGCGCCGTGGTTGCGGTAATGAAACATCGAGATGTTCCAGCGCCCGCCCAGTTTGTTGAGGAAGTTGAACAGCGCCCCCGGACGCTCCGGGAATTCGAAACGGAACAACAACTCATCACTGACCTTGGCCGCGTGCCCACCCACCATGTGCCGAATGTGCAACTTGGCCAGCTCGTTGTCGGTCAGGTCGACCACCGGGAAGCCTTGCTCTTTAAGGCTCGCCAGCAAGGCACTGCGCGGATCGTTGACCGGGTGGGTTTGCACACCGACAAAAATGTGCGCTTCGCTGCCGGTGTGGTAGCGGTAGTTGAATTCGGTGATCTGGCGCTTGCCGATCGCCTGGCAGAACGCTTTGAAGCTGCCTGCTTCTTCAGGAATGGTCACGGCGATGATGGCTTCGCGACCTTCACCCAACTCAGCCCGCTCGGCTACATGGCGCAAACGGTCGAAGTTGACGTTGGCGCCCGAGTCGATGGCTACCAGAGTCTGGCCGCGAACACCGCGCTGTTCGACGTATTTTTTGATCCCCGCCACGCCCAGCGCGCCAGCAGGTTCGGTGATTGAGCGGGTATCGTCGAAGATGTCCTTGATCGCTGCGCAGATCTCGTCAGTGCTGACGGTGATCACTTCGTCGACGTAGTCTTTGCAGATGTCGAACGTGTGCTGGCCGATCTGGCCAACGGCCACGCCGTCCGCGAAAATCCCCACGGTGGGCAGCACGACACGCTCTCCTGCGGCCATCGCGGCTTGCAGGCAGTTGGAGTCATCCGGCTCGACACCAATGATTTTGATGTCCGGGCGCAGGTATTTCACATACGCCGCAATACCTGCGATCAGTCCGCCGCCACCGACGGGCACGAAAATCGCGTCCAGTGGTGCCGGGTGCTGACGCAGAATTTCCATCGCCACGGTGCCCTGCCCGGCAATGGTGTGCGGGTCATCGTAGGGGTGAACGTAGACGTAGCCTTTTTGCTCAACCAGTTGCAGCGAATACGCCAGCGCTTCAGGGAAAGAATCACCGTGCAGCACCACAATGCCGCCACGCGAGCGCACGCCTTCGATTTTGATCTCGGGTGTGGTTTTAGGCATGACGATGGTGGCTTTGACCCCCAACACCTTGGCGGCCAGCGCCAGGCCTTGCGCATGGTTACCGGCCGATGCCGTGACCACGCCGCAGGCGCGCTCGGCATCCGTCAGGTGCATGAGTTTGTTGTAAGCGCCACGAATCTTGAACGAGTACACCGGTTGCAGATCTTCACGTTTCAGCAAAATCTGATTGCCCAACCGCTCGGTCAACTGGTTGGCGGCTTGCAGGGGCGTTTCAACGGCAACGTCATAAACGCGCGAGGTGAGGATCTTCTTAACGTACTGTTCGAGCATCGGAAAGCGTCACTGTGCGAGTTGGCAGGGACCCGGGAGTCTACCCCAGCGTTTACACGGGCGACCATACGAAATGGAAGGTTTATATACCCAGCCTTTTCCAGGGGAGAGGGCTGGGGTGAGGGCAAAGGTCGCACCCGCTGTCAGCCCCCACCCACAGTTCAATGGTTGGCCGTATAATGCCGGCCTTCTGTTTTCCTTCCCGCCCCGGAGCCCGCAATGACCCAGGATCAACTCAAACAGGCCGTCGCCCAAGCGGCGGTCGATTTCATCCTTCCCAAGCTGGATGACAAGAGCATCGTGGGGGTCGGCACCGGCTCCACGGCCAACTGCTTCATCGACGCACTGGCCCAGCACAAGGGCGCGTTTGACGGCGCCGTTGCCAGTTCCGAAGCCACCGCCGCCCGCCTCAAGGGTCACGGCATTCCTGTGTATGAGCTCAACACCGTCAGCGACCTGGAGTTCTATGTAGATGGCGCCGACGAAAGCGACGAAAACCTCAACCTGATCAAGGGCGGTGGTGCAGCCCTGACCCGCGAGAAAATCGTGGCCGCAGTCGCCAAAACCTTCATCTGCATCGCCGACGCCAGCAAGCTGGTGCCGGTGCTGGGCGCCTTCCCGCTGCCAGTCGAAGTGATCCCGATGGCCCGCAGTCACGTGGCCCGCGAGCTGGTCAAGCTGGGCGGCGATCCGGTGTACCGCGAAGGTGTGATCACCGACAACGGCAACATCATCATTGACGTGTTCAACATGCAGATCACCAATCCGGTGGAGCTGGAGCGTCAAATCAACGCCATCGTCGGTGTGGTCACCAACGGCTTGTTCGCCGCGCGACCTGCCGATTTGCTGCTGCTGGGCACGCCAGAAGGCGTTAAAACCCTGTCCAAGTAAATTCGCAGGCGTAAAAAAGCCGACGCTCAGCGTCGGCTTTTTTGTGCGCGTTGGGTTAACCGCGCTTGTAAACGATCTCTTTGGTGTTGCCACCGCAGGTGCCGACCACTTTGCCGTCGGCCGATGCGCCTTTGTCGACGATCTCCAGCGAGTAGTGTGCAACGCCTTTGGCGTCAAGCTTGGCAGCGATTTCGTTTTTCAGCTCACCACAGTCTTTCGCGGCAAAGGCTGTACTCGCCAGCGTCATCAAACTGACAGCCACTAAAATCTTCTTCATCCGTCACATCCCCTGTTCAAAACAAATAGGGTGCGCCGCGCTTGCACAGCGTCGCACCCAGACGGTGTAGCGGAGTTTATGGCAAACGGCCAGCCCTTAAGTTCAAAAGGATGGCGTGACTCAGCTGCTGGCGATGCGGAATCCCACTTTGAGGGTCACTTGATAGTGCGCCACCTTGCCGTCCTTGATATGACCGCGCGTATCGAGCACTTCGAACCATTCCAGGTGCTTGATGCTTTTGTTGGCCTCGGCCAGTGCATTACTGATGGCGTCTTCTATGCTGCTCGGGGACGAGCCTACCAGTTCGATTTTCTTGTAGGTGTGATGGTCAGACATAACGTTCTCCTTTTGTCGTAGGTCAAAGCCTAGCAGCGAATCTGCTCAATACTTGGGAAGCGCCGTGAAAGGAAAAGTTCAGGTTTACTGCACTTTCTGAAAACGGTGCAGTCGGACTTAACACACACAGTCACTCATCAATGCAGGAGAGCCCTAATGGCTAGCAATTCTTTACGTAAAGCCTCATTGCAAAGCATGGAAGCTGAGATCGAGAGCCTGCTTAAGTCTCTGGAAAGCCTCAAGGACGACGCCTCGGACGAGTCTAAAAAGACCCTCAAGGCCCTGAAAGGCAACGCCGAAAACGCGCTGAAACATTCGCGTCACCTGCTCAGCGAAACCTTCGAGGAAGTGAAGGACAAAACCCGCGAAACGGCCATTGCCACCCGCGAATACGCTCAAGAGCATCCGTATGCCACTGCCGGTGTTGCCATCGGTGCACTGGGCCTGTTGGCCGCGTTCTTGATGTGCAAACGCGGTAATTAATCCGCGTCACGCGCAAGCTCAGCCTTGAGCCACTGCGCCAGTTGCCGGGCACGCCCATCTGCGGCGCGCTTGGGCAGCCATAACGCCAGTTGCGCCGGGGTTTGCTTAAAACCCCACGGCGCAACCAGGCGCCCTGCCTTGAGGTCTTCGGCCACCAACGGTTCAGGGGCGATAGCCACACCCAATCCCGCCACCGCCGCTTCAAGCAAGTAGTACAAGTGCTCAAACCCCTGCCCATAGTTCAACGCTTTCGCGTCGAGCGCATGCTGCTGCGCCCAGCTTGGCCATGCCTGTGGCCGCGATGTGGTGTGCAATAAAGGCTCGCCCAGCAGGGCGCTGGCCGGGGCGTGACACAACTGTTGATAACGGCCCAAGCGTGGGCTGAGCACCGGCCCGATACGTTCGCTGCCCAACTCGTACACCTGCATATCGGCGGGCCACGGTGGCTCGGCAAACACCAGCAACGCATCCAGCCCGGGTTTACGCGGGTCAAGATCACCTTCGCCCGCTGACAAGTGCAGGCGCAAATCCGGCAGGTCCGCATTCAAACGGCCCAGGCGCGGGATAAACCAGCGTGCCAGCAAACTCCCCGAGCACCCCAGCACAAATGGCGCGTCGATATGGCTTTGCGTGAGTTCAGTGCATACGTTGCGCAAACGATCAAACGCTTCGCTGCTGGCATCGCGCAAGCGCACACCTGCCTCGGTGAGCTTCAGGCTGCGGCCTTCTTTGACGAACAAGCTCACGCCCAGATGCTCTTCAAGGACTTTTAGCTGCCGACTGACGGCGCCGTGGGTGACGTTCAATTGCTCGGCCGCCTGGCTGACGCTGCTCAGGCGGGCAGCGGCTTCAAAGGCGCGCAAGGCGTTCAAGGGCGGGAGATCGCGGCTCATGGGATATGTGAGTTTTCCTGACAGGTTGCGGCGATCTTATCGGTTTTCATCCGCGGCTGTCGCGGGTAAAGTCAGGCCCATCGACCTTCGTACCTTTTCAGCTGGAGCGTCCCATGACTCAATCCAACCTGCGTAACGGCCCGGATGCCAATGGCCTGTTCGGCTCATTCGGCGGCCGTTACGTGGCCGAAACCCTGATGCCGTTGATCCTCGATCTGGATCGCGAATACGAGCTGGCCAAAACCGACCCCCAATTCATCAAAGAGCTGGCGTACTTTCAGCGCGACTACGTGGGCCGCCCAAGCCCGCTGTACTTTGCCGAGCGCCTGACCGAGTTCTGCGGTGGCGCAAAAATCTACCTCAAGCGCGAAGAGCTGAACCATACCGGCGCGCACAAAATCAACAACTGCATCGGGCAGATCCTGCTGGCGCGGCGCATGGGCAAAAAGCGCATCATCGCCGAGACTGGCGCGGGCATGCACGGTGTAGCCACCGCCACCGTTGCCGCGCGTTTCGGCCTGCAATGCGTGATCTACATGGGCACCACGGACATCGAGCGCCAGCAAGCCAACGTGTTTCGCATGAAGCTGCTGGGCGCTGAAGTGATCCCGGTCGTGGCCGGCACCGGCACGCTCAAGGACGCGATGAATGAAGCGCTGCGAGATTGGGTGACCAACGTCGACAACACCTTCTACCTGATCGGTACAGTGGCAGGCCCGCACCCGTATCCTGCGATGGTGCGTGATTTCCAGGCCGTGATCGGCAAGGAAACCCGCGAGCAGATGCAAGCCCAGGAAGGCCGCCTGCCGGACAGCCTGGTGGCGTGCATCGGTGGCGGTTCCAATGCGATGGGCCTGTTCCACCCGTTCCTGGATGACACCAGCGTTGAAATCATCGGCGTCGAAGCGGCCGGTTACGGCATCGAGACCGGCAAGCACGCGGCCAGCCTCAATGGCGGCGAACCGGGCGTGCTGCACGGCAACCGCACCTTCCTGTTGCAGGACGACGACGGTCAGATCATCGACGCGCATTCGATTTCTGCGGGTCTCGATTACCCCGGCATTGGCCCGGAACACGCGTGGTTGCACGACATCGGCCGCGTCGAATACACCTCGGTGACCGACAACGAAGCACTCGATGCCTTCCACAAATGCTGCCGTCTTGAAGGCATTATCCCGGCGCTCGAAAGCGCCCACGCCCTGGCCGAAGTGTTCAAGCGCGCGCCGACTCTGCCAGCGGATCACTTGATGGTGGTCAACCTGTCGGGCCGAGGCGACAAAGACATGCAAACCGTGATGCATCACGTCGAACAGTCCCAGCAGGAGAAACACTGATGAGCCGCCTGCACACTCGCTTTGCTGAACTCAAAGAACAAAACCGCGCTGCGTTGGTGACCTTTGTCACGGCCGGCGACCCGGATTACGCCACCTCGCTGGCCATCCTCAAGGGCCTGCCCGCAGCAGGTGCCGATGTGATCGAGCTGGGCATGCCGTTCACTGACCCGATGGCGGATGGCCCGGCAATCCAGCTGGCCAACATTCGCGCGCTGGGAGGCAAACAAAACCTGGCCAAAACCCTGCAAATGGTGCGCGAGTTCCGTGAAGGCAACAGCGACACACCGCTGGTGCTAATGGGCTATTTCAACCCGATCCACCATTACGGCGTGGCCAAATTCATTGCCGAGGCCAAAGCGTCAGGTGTCGACGGCATGATCGTGGTCGACATGCCGCCCGAGCACAACAGCGAGCTGTGCGACCCGGCACAAGCAGCGGGGCTGGACTTCATTCGCCTGACCACCCCGACCACCGACGATGCACGCCTGCCTAAAGTGCTGACGGGCAGCTCGGGTTTTGTCTATTACGTGTCGGTCGCGGGTGTGACGGGCGCGGGGTCGGCCACCACCGATCAAGTGCGCGAAGCCATTGAGCGTCTGCGTCGCCATACCGACCTGCCCATCAGCGTAGGGTTCGGCATTCGCACCCCGGAACAGGCCGCAGCCATTGCCCGCTTGGCCGATGGCGTGGTGGTGGGTTCGGCCCTGATCGACAAAATCGAAAATGCTGCGACGCCTGAACAGGCCGTGGACGGCGTGTTGAGTCTGTGCGCGGCATTGGCTGAAGGTGTACGCAGGGCTCGCTAGATCAAAAGCCGCTCACCGTAACCCTCTCCCTTTGAGAGAGGGTTGGGTTGAGGGGCTTTTCAGCACCCCGCCATTTCCTGCGCCAGCCCCAGAAACGCGGCAGGCAAACGTGCCGTTTTTCGCTCCTTGAGGCAGTACAGATACTCGTGGATCACCGGCGCATTCTCCAGCGTCAGTACCCGTAAGTGCGGGTCGTGCGGCACTTCCTGACGCGCAATGATGCTGATGCCAATGTTGCGCAGCACGGCCTCACGAATCGACTCGCGGCTGCCGATTTCCAGCAGCGGGCCAAAGCCAATACCGGCCGTGGCGAGCAATTGTTCGGTCAGTCGGCGGGTGGTCGAGCCTTCTTCACGCATCAACAGGCAATGCCCGGCCAGTGCCGTAAGCGGCACATGATCGAGTGTGGCCAGCGGGTGATTGCGGTGCACGGCCAGCACCAGCGGATCACTGCCCAGCACCCGGCGAATCAGGCGCGGGTCTTCAAGCAATTGTGAGGACGCTGCGATGTCGACGCGGTATTCCTCCAGCGCCTCCAGCACTTGCTGCGAGTTGCCAATGTCCACCGACACTTCGATGTTCGGCAAACGCTCGCGAAAAGCTTTGACCAGATCGAGGATGTAATACGGCGCGGTGGCCGCGATACGCAATGCGCCTGCACCCTGGCCGCTGTTACGCAGGAAGAACTCGATGTCGGCTTCTTGCTGCAACAGCGCCTTGACCATCGGCATCAAGCGCACACCGTCGTCGGTCAGGGTTAACCGCCGCCCACCGCGGTAGAACAACTCCACCGCGTAGTGGCTTTCAAGCTGGCGCACCTGCGTGGTCACGGTCGGCTGGCTAAGCCCGAGCTTTTTCGCGGCCTGAGTAATGCTGCCCAATTGGGCCACCCGGTAAAACGCTTTCAGCTCGGCACTCAGCACAACGGCCTCTCTATTTATTTGCGCAACAGGCGTAACCCGTTGAACACCACCAACAGGCTCACGCCCATGTCGGCAAACACGGCCATCCACATGGTGGCCAAACCGAGGAAGGTTACCGCAAGGAAGATGCCTTTGATGACCAATGCCAAGGCAATGTTCTGTTTGAGGATGCTGGAGGTCTGACGTGACAGGCGAATGAATGCCGGTATTTTGCGCAGATCATCGTCCATCAGGGCGACATCGGCGGTTTCAATCGCGGTATCGGTGCCCGCTGCGGCCATTGCAAACCCGATCTCGGCACGCGCCAGCGCAGGTGCATCATTAATGCCGTCGCCCACCATGCCGACGTGGTGGCCTTGGGCGTACAGCGCTTCAATCGCCTTGAGTTTGTCCTCAGGCAGCAAGTTGCCCTGCGCTTCGTCGATACCCACTTGGGCCGCGATGGCCTTGGCGGTGTGCGGGTTATCGCCGGTCAGCATCAGGGTTTTGATCCCCAGCGCATGCAACTCGGCAATGGCTTCGCGGCTTGAGGCTTTAACGGTGTCGGCCACGGCGAACAGCGCCATTGGCCGGGCGTCGTTGCACAGCAGGATCACGCTTTTGCCCTGCTCTTCGAGCGCGAAGAGTTTGGCTTCCAGTTCAGGTGAGCACAGGCCCAGCTCCTCAACCAGGCGGTGGTTACCCAAGTGGTAGAGCGTGCCGTCGATTTCACCGCGCACGCCGCGACCGGCCAGTGCGGTGAAGTTATCCACAGCGCTCAAGACCTGCTTTTTATCCACAGCCGCATTGGCCACTGCCAGTGACACCGGGTGATCGGAGCGCGAGGCCAGGCTGGCCGCCAGCAGTAGGGCGCTGTCAGCCAGCTGCGGGTCGAGCGGCAGGTAATCGGTTTGCACCGGTTTGCCGTGGGTAATGGTCCCGGTTTTGTCGAGTGCCAGGTAATCGAGTTTATGGCCGCTTTCGAGGTAGACCCCGCCTTTGACCAAGATGCCTTTGCGCGCCGCGGCCGCCAGCCCGCTGACGATGGTCACCGGGGTCGAAATCACCAGCGCACATGGGCACGCCACGACCAGCAGCACCAAGGCGCGGTAGATCCAGTCAAACCATAGCTCGCCCATGAACAGCGGCGGGATGACGGCCACGGCCAACGCCAGCACAAACACCACCGGGGTGTAGATTTTGGCGAAGCTGTCGACGAACCGCTGGGTCGGCGCACGGGCGCCCTGGGCCTGCTCCACGGCATGGATGATGCGCGCCAGCGTCGAGTTATTCGCCGCAGCGGTGACGCGATACTCCAAAGACCCCGCCTGATTGATGGTGCCGGCAAACACTTTATCGCCCACGGTTTTCTCAATCGGCAGGCTTTCGCCAGTGATGGGCGCCTGATCGATGGTTGAACTGCCCGAGATCACCTCACCGTCCAGCCCGATGCGTTCGCCGGGCCGCACGCGCACGATGGCCTCAAGCGCGATGTCTTTGACGTCCTGCTCCCGCCAACTGCCGTCCGCCTGTTGCACGGTGGCTTTGTCCGGGGCCATTTGCATCAGGCCGCCGATGGCGTTGCGCGCACGGTCCAGGGATTTGGCCTCGATCAACTCGGCCACGGTGAACAGGAACATCACCATTGCAGCTTCGGGCCATTGGCCGATGAGGATGGCGCCCGTCACAGCGATGCTCATCAGGGCGTTGATGTTCAGGTTGCGGTTTTTCAGGGCGATCCAGCCCTTTTTGTAGGTGCCAAGGCCGCCACTGAAAATCGACACCAGCGCCACCAGTGCAATCACCCAGGTCGGCGCGGCATTGGTGAAGTGCAGCACTTCGGCCGCCAACGCGCCCACGCCGGACACAGCCAATGGCCACCAATGCTTTTGCACGGTTGGCGCAGGCGCGGTCTCGCTGCCCGACTCCAACGGCTCGGCCTGCATGCCAAGGGACTTGATAGCCGCGACTATCGGGTCGGTAGACGCCAAATCGTGGGTCACGCCGAGTACGCGGTTGATCAGGTTGAATTCCAGCTGCTGCACGCCCGCCAGCTTGCCCAGTTTGTTCTGGATCAGGGTTTGCTCGGTCGGGCAGTCCATCGCTTCGATCCGAAAGCTGCTCAACCGGGCGCCCGCGGTAGGGGTTGCGTCAAGTGTGATCACGCTCGGGGCTTGAGCGGCCGAGCAGCAACTGTGGGCATGCGCGGCATGCTCATGCTGTGCGCCGTGATCGTGATCGTGATCAGCGCCGGGTGTGTGCGGGGTGTGAATGGAATCGCTCATTAGGGTGCGTCCAAAAAGGTGCTTGTTGCCAAGTAAAGACCCTGTAGCCACTATAGGGTCAAGCGACCTTTTGGAGAGATGCGCGATGAAAATCGGTGAACTGGCGAAATTGACCGACTGTCAGGTCGAAACCATCCGTTATTACGAGCGTGAAGGGCTGCTGCCGGAGCCTGCGCGCAGTGAGGGCAATTACCGTTTGTACACGCAGGCGCATGTGGAACGGCTGACATTCATCCGCAACTGCCGCAGCCTGGACATGACCCTCGAAGAAATCCGCAGCCTGCTCAACCTGCGTGACAGCCCGCAGGACCAGTGCGAAAGCGTGAACGCATTGATTGATGAGCACATCCAGCACGTCAAGGCGCGTATCGACGGCTTGTTGGCGTTACAGACGCAACTGCTGGACTTGCGCCAACGGTGCGGCGCAGGGCCTGAAGGGGAACATTGTGCGATTTTGCAACGTTTGGAAGTCAGCGGCTCGGTGAGTGCCCCCGAAGGTGAGCCGAGTCATGTAGGTCGAAGCCACGGGCATTGAGGCCGAAGGTGTTGACCTTCGCGCACTTAAAAAGACACCGCAGCCTTGGCCCTATCAACGCTTGTTCAGCACTCGCGCCAAACGATCACCGCCCAGCTGGATGACGGCCACCAGCACCACCAGCAACACAATCACGGTGAGCATGACTTGCGTATCGAAGCGCTGGTAGCCGTAGCGATAGGCGATGTCGCCCAATCCGCCCGCGCCGATGGCACCTGCCATCGCGGAAGAGTTGATCATGGTCACCAGGGTGATGGTAAAACCGCCCACGATGCCCGGCAGCGCTTCGGGCAGCAGAACGTGCCAGATGATGTGATGGCGTTTGCAGCCCATCGCCTGGGCCGCCTCGATGAGGCCGTGGTCCACTTCGCGCAAGCTGACTTCGGCGATGCGTGCAAAGAACGGTGTGGCGGCCAGGGTCAGCGGTACGACCGCGGCCCACACGCCGTAAGTGGTGCCGACAATCAGTCGGGTAAACGGGATGAGTGCCACCATCAAAATCAGAAACGGGATGGAGCGAAACAGGTTCACGAACGCGCCCAGTGCTTTGTTCAGCGCTGGCGCCTGATAGATGCCGCCCTTGTCGCTGGTGACCAAAATCACGGCCAGTGGAATGCCCAGTACCAGTGCGATGAACGATGACACGCCGACCATCAAAAAGGTGTCGATGACGCCTTGCCATAAACGATCAAATCCCATAGCCCACCACCTCGACCTGTTGTGCCCACGGTTGTGCACGTTTGCGTAACGCTTCGGCGCCCAGTGAGCTGTTGCTTACGCTGACCAGCAGTTGCCCCAGGGCATGGCCTTGTATGTGTTCGACCCCGCCGTGCAGCAGGTGCACCTGACCGCCCAGGGCGCTAAACAACGCGCCCAGGTCTGGCGCTTGTGCGTGCTGGCCGGTGAAGCGCAGGCGCAGAATCACGCTCGATTGCGCCGACAGCGGCTGCGCCGTGATGCGGCTTTGCAGTGCGGGGGGCACGGTGTCCTGCAAGGGCGCGAGCAGGGTTTTACTCACGTCGTGCTGCGGGTCGCCGAACACCTGCCACACCGGGCCTTGCTCGACAATGTGCCCTTGTTCCAGCACCACCACGCGGTGGCAGAGGTCGCGAATCACAGCCATTTCGTGGGTAATCAGGATGATGGTCAGGGCCAGGCGCTGATTGATTTCGCGCAGCAAGCCGAGGATCGATTGCGTGGTCTCTGGATCGAGCGCAGACGTGGCTTCGTCGCACAGCAATATGGCGGGGTTGTGCACCAGCGCGCGGGCGATACCGACGCGTTGTTTCTGCCCGCCTGACAACTGCGCCGGGTAAGCGCCGTGCTTGCCTTGCAGACCGACCAGCTCCAGTAACTCCCGGACCTTTTGCTCACGTTGCAGCTTCGGCACACCTGCGACCTTGAGCGGCAGCTCAACGTTTTGCCACACGGTTTTGGCCGACATCAGGTTGAAGTGCTGGAAGATCATGCCGATCTGACGACGCAGCCCCACCAACGCGTTTTCATCGAAGCTGCTGATGTCAGTCTGCTCGATCAGCACCCGTCCGCTGCTGGGTTGCTCCAGACGGTTGATGGTGCGGATCAGCGACGATTTGCCCGCGCCGCTGCGGCCAATAATGCCGAATATTTCGCCATGTTGAATCGCCAGGTCGATGCCTTTGAGCGCCGCCACGGGGCCTTGGCGACCGTCATAGGTTTTGCCTACGCCGATGAAACGCACATGGGCACGGCTCAGTTCAGGGTGCAGCTCGGTCTGGGTCGCGTTGGGCGGCGGCTCGTTGAGCTGCACGCGAGCAATGGCCACGCTCATATCAGCCTCCCCAACCCGGTTGGTACAAGGTGCCGTAGGTTTTATCCAGCGACGCTTTGACGACCGGCGAGTGCTGATAAATGTCGACGAATTTGGCGATGCGCGGGTCGTCTCTGTTGTCCGGCTTGATCACGAACTGAATCACGTATTCGGGGTGATCGAGCCCGTCGAACAGCAACGCAGAGCCTGCATCAAACGTTTTGGCCAAGCGGATGTAAGCCGGGTAACCCTGCACCAGATCGGCATCGTCGTAGGCTCGAACCAGTTGCACCGCTTCGACTTGCAGAATCTTGATTTTTTTCGGGTTGGCGATGATGTCGTCTTCGGTGGCCTTGTACCCGACCCCGGGCTTGAGGGTGATCAAACCGGCCTTGGCCAGTAATTGCAGGCCACGTCCGCTGTTGATCGGGTCATTGGCGATGGCCACCGTGGCGCCAACCGGCAACTCATCCAGGCTTTTATATTTTTTGGCGTACAGCCCGATGTTATTGATGATTCCGGGTTTGAACGGCACCAGATCGCTGCCCGCTGCCGCATTGGCATTTTCCAGAAAGGGGATGTGCTGGAAGTAATTGACGTCGATATCACCGGCCGCCAGCGTGGTGTTGGGTGCGATCCAGTCGGTGAACTCCACCAGTTCAACGTTTAGCCCTTGTTTCCCGGCCTCGGCCACCGCCGTTTCCAGCGGGATGGCGAAGGCGGCGGTGGTGCCGACTTTGAGCGGTTTATCGGCTGCATGCGCGAGGCTGCCGAGCAGTCCCAGGGCAAGTACCAGTGCGTATTTTTTGTTCATGGGCGTTATCCGGTCAAAGAGTTCGAAACCCGCAGCCGCTGACGCAGCCTGCGCCAGCGGCTGGGGGGTTAAGCGTTATGGCGGTAGTGGGCGCCGGTATGCCGTGCAGGCAGATGCGCATCACCTTCGCTAAACAGTTTTTGGCGCAAGCTGCCCCTGTCATAGGCCGTTTTGTACGAACCCCGGCGTTGCAGTTCAGGGATCACCAGGTCGATGAAATCGACGTAGCTTTCAGGGGTGACGATGCGAGTCAGGTTGAAACCGTCCAGCCCGGTTTCTTCAATCCATGACTCCAGTTCATCGGCGACCTGCTCTGGCGAGCCAACCACCGTCATGTAGCGCCCGCCCAGTGCGTGTTGGTCGAGTAATTTACGGCGCGTCCAGTCGTTGTTTTGCAGCACTTGGGTGGCTGACTGGATGGCGTTGCTTTTCACGTACTGGATCGGTTCGTCCAATTCGTAGTCCGCAAAATCGATGCCGGTGGAGCTGGCAAAGTGCGCCACGCCCGCTTCGGCGCTGGCGTAGCTCAGGTATTCCTCGCGTTTGGCCTGCGCCTGAGCGGGGGTCGGGGCGACGATCACGTTTAGGCCCATGAACAATTTGATGTCGTCAGGGTTGCGCCCGGCCGCCACCGCGCTGGCGCGCACTTTGTCGACCTGGGTTTTGGTCGCAGCCTTGGTTTGGCCGCTGATAAACACGCATTCGGCATGGCGCCCGGCAAACTCCAGCCCGCGCTCGGAGCTGCCCGCCTGAAACAGCACCGGGGTGCGCTGCGGTGACGGCTCGCACAGGTGATAGCCCTGCACCTGATAGAACTCGCCGTCGTGTTGAACTTTGTGCACTTTGTCGGGCTGGGCGTAGATACGTTGTGTCGGGTCGTTAAGCACGGCGCCGATTTCCCAACTGCCTTCCCACAGTTTGTAGAGCACCTCCAGGTATTCGTCGGCCTGGTCATAACGGCGGTCGTGCTCGACTTGCTCTTTGAGGCCCATGGCCTTGGCGGCGCTGTCGAGGTAGCCGGTGACAATGTTCCAGCCCACGCGTCCACGGCTCAGGTGGTCCAGCGTCGACATGCGACGTGCGAACAAATACGGCGGCTCGTAAGTCAGGTTCGCGGTCAGGCCAAAACCGAGGTTTTTAGTGACGGCAGCCATGGCTGAAACCAACAGCAACGGGTCGTTGACCGGCAGTTGGATCGACTCTTTGAGCGGCACTTGCACCGAGTTCTGGTACACGTCGTAGACGCCCACAATGTCGGCGATAAACAGCCCGTCAAACAGCCCGCGCTCCAGTAACTGCGCAAGCTCGGTCCAGTATTCGAGGGTGTTGAATTGTGTGGAGTTGTCGCGCGGGTGTGTCCACAACCCGTGGTTGATATGGCCAATGCAATTCATGTTGAAGGCATTGAGCAGGATTTTCTTTTTGGCCATCAGATGGTCCCCCGCAGTGGCGGGTTTTCATCGTTGAGGTAGTAGTTACCTATCGCGTGGTACTTCCAGCGCACCGGGTCATGCAAGGTGTGTACCCGGGCGTTACGCCAGTGACGATCCAGGCCATGTTCGGCCAGCGTGGCCTGGCTGCCCGCCAGTTCAAACAGCGTGCTGCCCGCTGCCAGGGAGATTTCAGTGCTGATGGCGCGCGCTTCTGCCACGGCAATGGAGGCTGCCGCGACGGTGCTGGCGTTCGGGTCGCCCTGGGCAATGTCCAGAAACTCCCCGGCGCGTTCCAGCAAGGCTTCGGCGGCGCTCAGGCGTACGCTCAAATGGCCGAAGCTTTTTAGGGTCAAGGGGTCTTCACTGGCGATGTCGGTGGTGGCGTCGATCCAGGGCCGGGTTTTGGTGCGCACAAAGTGCAGCGCATCTTCAAAGGCGGCGCGGGCGATACCGGTGTCGATGGCGGCATGAAGGATTTGCGCCAGCGGCCCGACCGTGGTGGGACGTTCGAATGCACTCTGGAAAGGCACCACGTCTTCGGCGGCCGCAAAAACGTTGTCGAGCACCACTGAACCGCTGCCTGTGGTGCGCTGGCCAAAGCCGCTCCAGTCATCAATGATGCTCAGGCCCTCGCTGTCGCGGGGTACGAACGCCAAGTGCTGCACGCCGTCGTCGTCCACCACCAGCGTGGGGATGCGTTGCGCATACAGCGCACCCGTGGCGTAGAACTTGCGACCGGTAATGCGAAAGCCGTGTTCGGCCTTGGCCAGATGGGTGGTGCGTTCATGAGCATTTTTAGTGCCCAGTTCAGCCAGTGCATTACCGAAGCGCTCGCCCGCCAGCACCTGGGCATACAGGCGTTGCTTTTGTTGCGGGCGACCATTTACCCGCAGCACTTCGAGGGCATAAAAGTGGTTTTGCGGGATTTGCCCCAGCGAACTGTCGGCGGCCGAAATCAACGCAATGACTTGGGCCAGCGTGGTGTTGGAAACCCCGGCGCCACCGTAAGCCTTGGGCACGGAAATGCCCCACAGTCCGGTGTGGGAAAACAGTTCGAGTTCATCGTGCGGCAAGCGCCGTTCACGGTCGCGCAGTGCGCTGTCGCGTTTCAACACGGCGGCCAGCTCATGGGCGACCTTCAGGGCCTCGGCGTCGCTGTGCAGCACCGGGACCTGTTTGGATGTCAGTGACATGGTGTTCTCCAGCGTCAGATCCAGGAATGTCGGGCAGGCAAGGTGCCGTTAAGGCGATACGCCCCGATGGCGTGGTATTTCCAGCGCACCGGGTCGTGCAAGGTATGCACGCGGGCGTTGCGCCAGTGCCGGTCAAGGTTGAATTCGGCGAGGCTGGCGCGGCTACCGGCCAGTTCGAAGAGCTTTTCACTGGCCAATAGCGACAGTTCAGTGCTCAGCACCTTGGCCTCGGCCACCGCAATCGAGGCGCGTGCAGCCGCTTGGGCGTCTATCGGCTTTGCGCTGACCTCATCCAGCACACGGCCCGCTTTGCGCAGCAGCGCATGGGCGGCGTGCAGTTCAATGCTGAGCTTGCCGATGTCGGCAATCACATAAGGGTCATCGCTGTTGCGCTCCACCTTGGCGTCGATCCAGGGGCGTGAGCGTTCGCGTACAAAACTGATGGTGTCGGCAATGGCCTCGCGGGCGATACCCAAGTCGATGGCTGCCTGGATCAATTGCGAGACTGCGCCCTGAATATTGGGGCTTTCGTTGATGCGCCAGTTGTCGACGACCAGGTCGGCGTCTACGCGCACATCATTGAGCAACACGGTGCCGCTGGCGGTCGTGCGTTGACCAAAACCTGACCAGTCATCGACCACGCGCAAGCCCGGTGTGCCGCGTCGTACAAAGGCAATGACTTGTTTGCTGTCTTCGTTCAGCGCTTTGACGGCAATCCAGTGAGCGAAAAGTGCACCGGTTGAGTAAAACTTCTGGCCGTTAATGACGACCTCGTCGCCATCCGTGGTGATGCGGGCTTTGAGGTCGAGGGTGTTTTTACTGCCGCGCTCAGGCCCGGCATTACCGATGCGCCAGCCTTGCAGCACGCTGCTGAACAATTGCTCTTTTTGGGCGTGGGTGGCCGTGCTCTGGATCAGGTTAAGAATGCCCACCTGGTTTTGCGGGATTTGCCCCAACGCCGGATCAGCGGCCGAAATGATGGCGAAGACTTCGGCCAAGGTGACGTAGGACACCTGAGGCCCACCGAATTCACGGGGGACAGAAATACTGCCCAGCCCGCTTTGCGTAAACGCTTCGAGCTGTGACCAGGGTAACTTGCGTTGCTGATCGCGCTTGGCCGCGTGTTCGCGGGCCACGGCAGCCAGGGCATGCGCGGCTTGAAGGGCTTCGTTGTCGTTGCGCAGGACATGCGCTGATAACAACAAGGGCGCGACATCGTGGTCGCTTTGCAAATGTGCATTAGCCAAGTTAGACATCAGTACCGCTCCTTGGCTGCACTCAATGCCCTGGCGTTACGCACAAGGGTGATTGTGTTACTGACCATACCTACCTCGCATCTCAGGGAAGCGCCGTGTCAGCGGCGCGAATAAACGCTAGAGAGTCCGGTGGTCCGGTCTATATACCCTAATCGAGTATAAAAATTTAAAGAACTAACTTTTAGGAATATGGATAGACCTTTCTCACAGCCCGTTTGGGCTAGTCTCGCCAATTGGGCCTGGGTTCAGCGACGCGCAGTAACGCGTTGGAGGTCGGGTTTACATAGCGCCTGTTAGCACCCACCTTGAGCGTGCGTGCGGGCGCCCAACGTGAGTTGTTGCCGACGCGATCAATCACGCAGTAGGTGACTTCCAGTTTGGTGTCTTCCCCGGCTTCCTGAATGATGTCGGGTGGCACGAACACGTTGACGGCCTTGCCGATGTCCTCTCGGCGCAATTTGGGCACGTCCATGCGTATATCGCCCCACATCAAGGTAATGGCATCGTCGATGGCCATGTTGGGGTAGGGCTCAATGATCAGGGGCACACCGCGTTTCATTTGGCTGGCATTGACCCCATACCGCTGGATGGGGCCGGGAATCCCCACCGGTGCAAGCCCCTGGTTTTCTTCGCCGATGGCTTTGCCGCCGGGGCAATCAAGTTTAACCAACACCTTGAGTTGGGCTGAAAGAGCAGGACTGCTGCCGATATGCATCACGCGGTAATAGAGTCGCGCCGAGCCATTTTGAATAAAACTTTCGGGCACTCTTAGCTGGCAGGGTTGGCCGATATCAGACTTCACAAGTTGCCGTGAAGTTACATAGCAGCCGTCCCAGAACAATTCGATCAGGTCACCTTCTTCCATATCTAAGTAGGGCGGTACGGTTATAAATAGCTGCTCGGCGGCCCGGGCACAAATCAGCGGCTTATTAGTTTGATAAAGAGCGGGGGGTGCGAGTTTATTGGCGTGCGAGGTGAAAGGCATATGAACTCCGAAATCATTAATTTAATAAATGGCCGCGCACACCAGAGGGGGCGGTTCTCTAGTGAAAGTCAGGAGCTAGGCGCCTTCGTCTCTGAGTGCGCGTGATCGATGCCGTTCGCTCAATACAGGTGCTTGTGCAGCGCCGGTAAGTTCGAGCGTGGGCCGATCTGTTTTATTAGATAAGAGGCTGGATGGAGGAGTGTCAAGTTTGAAGTTGGTGAATACGCATGTCGTCTTATTATTCAGAAAGATCCTACCGGGCGGGCGGTGGAACCGGAAAGTCATTATCCTGGTCGACATTTGTTATCTCAATGTCTGCACATAATTAAATAGGTGGGCGGTGCAAGTCGATGTGCAAAGTGCAATATATTTAGAGCGGCCTAGTTTCTGGCGGCGCAAGCGTAGAGAAGTTGTCGCGCAGAGGGTAAAAGTTTCCTACGTTAAATTTATATTTTTCGGGGTATAGCGTTCTGCGTGTCATCTTTAATACGCTGTCGGCACATGGCTCAGTGCCATTATTTGGATTTTTTCGGGTTTCCTCTAGTCTTGCGGGCTGCGCGTGGCGCTTTTGCCATTAATTTCACATTCAGTCTGCATAATGCCTCTTGCCTGAGCAGCCTGCGTAACCTGTTTGTGTTACTCAGACGTAGCAAAAATTTTCTGGAAGAGCACATCAATGGCCACCGATCCTCTGCTGACCCCATCTGTCCGCCAACCTTCTCGCTTCTCGTTGCGCTGGTATTACTGGCTTTTATTGTTGGCAGCATTGCTTTACGGCGTGGCAGCCGTCATGCACTGGGATGATCGGGGTGCATTGTGGGTATTGGAGCGGTTTGAAAGCAGCTCCGAGCAGAGCGAAAGCGTCTGGCTGCCCGATTACACGGCAGTCATCGATGCCAAGCCTTTGCCCGGCATGGAGAAGGACGAAGCCTCCGATCTGGCGTATTCCCCCCTCAGCAAAACATTGTTTTCGGTCATGGGCAAAAACCCTTTCCTGGTCGAGCTGACACTTGAGGGTGATGTGTTACGCAAAATTCCTCTGGTGGGCTGGAGTAACCCGGAAGGTCTGACAGTCATGGAGAACGGGCTGTTGGCCATCGTTGATGAACGTGAACATTTGTTGACGATTGTGAAGGTCGATGCCAACACCAAAAGCTTGAACATTGCCGATTTCCCCAAGTACAACCTGGGTGTTTCCAAGGATCAGAACAAAGCATTCGAAGCCATTGCCTGGGACCCGCGTCGCCAACAATTATTACTCGGTGAAGAGCGTCCACCTGCCATGTTTGTCTGGAAGAGTGATGGCAGTCAGGTTCTCACGGGCAACAAACAAAAAGTGCCCAGTGATGAGCTTGATCTGCGCAACCTCTCGGCATTGAGCATTGATCCTCGCACCGGCCACACCCTGGTGCTCTCAGCAGACTCGCACATGTTGCTCGAACTGGATGAACTGGGCGAACAAGTCAGCTTTATGACGTTGCTTGGCGGTTTCAACGGCCTTAAAAACACCATTCCTCGTGCCGAAGGCGTGGCCATTGATGAGCACGGCACGTTGTACATGGTGAGTGAGCCGAACCTGTTTTATCGATTCGAGAAGGCACCCAAATAAGCTGGGGCTAATGTAGGAATATTCTTAAAGGCGAAGAGGGGTGTTGTGGATTAAGGTTTAATTCATACAGCCGTGGTATCTACACGGCCTGATCTGATTTTTGAGTCATGCCCCCATGCGCCGTGCCAGCCGTTCGACCGTGTTTTTCATCAGCCTGCTGCTCGTGGTTTTTGTAGCAGGCGGGTTTGCTGCACAACATTACCGCTTGTTCGAGCGCACCTGGTTCAATGCCCGCCAACTCTGGGAGCCTATGGACCCCAACGCGATCAACCTGGGTGAGTATCGTGCTGTGCTGCAAGGCCAGAAAATCGAAGGGCTTGAGGATGATGTGTCTGCTCTCACCTACGATCCGTTACGAAAAACCCTGTTTACAGTCACCAACCAGAAAGCCGAACTGATTGAACTCTCCTTGGACGGCAAGGTGTTGCGCCGTATCCCGTTGATCGGGTTTGGTGATGCAGAGGCCGTGGAGTTCATTGGCCCCGACACCTACGTCATCACCGACGAGCGCCAGCAGCGACTGATCAAAGTGCATGTAGATGACGCTACGCGTTCCCTGGATGCCGCTGATGCAGAGCAATTGATCCTTGGCATCAATCTGTCGGGCAACAAGGGCTTTGAAGGGCTGGCGTATGACTCGGCGGGCAAACGGCTGTTTGTCGCCAAGGAACGTGATCCCATGCTGATTTATGAAGTACGCGGCTTTCCTCAAGCTAACCCGCAACAGCCGTATGCGACTCACGTGGTGAATAATCCACGGCGTGATTCGCGATTATTCGTACGTGACTTGTCGAGTTTGCAGTTCGATGAGCGCAGCGGTCATTTACTGGCGTTGTCGGATGAGTCCAAGTTGCTGATTGAACTGGATGTCGAAGGGCGCCCGATCAGTACTTTGTCGTTGAAGAAAGGTCGGCATGGCTTGAAAAAATCAGTCCCGCAAGCCGAAGGCATTGCGATGGACGATGAAGGCACGGTCTACGTGGTCAGTGAGCCGAATCTGTTTTATGTGTTCAAAAAGCCCTCGCCCGATCAGTGGTCACACTGCGCGGGCACTTCACGTTTAGGTAAATAGGGCGGTAAGTAGAGGGCCAGATAAGCCTCGAAAACCCGCATGCCTTCTTCGGCCATGCGTGGGGTAATGCTGGCGTGAAGCTGAATGGAGCGCGCATAGACCCGGTCGCCGAGCTCCATTGCCAGCGCAAAAACATCCACGTCATCGGGCAAGGCAGGCAGTTCAAAGTGGCGTGAAAACAATGCCTGCAATTGCTGGCCCAGTTCCAGATCGTGTTGACGGTCAGCCTGGGTCACTTCCGTCAGGCCGTGCTGGGCCAGAATCAGCTGCCTGGCAGCCCCATCCTCGTTGTAAATCCTTAGCATGCGTTGCTCAGCCTGACGCGCCAGGTCTCGCCAGCTCTTGAGGTGCTGATGTTCCACAGGTGCTTGCAGGCAAGCGCGGAAGGCGGCGTGTATGTCTGCGGTCAGCGCCTCAAGCAAGGCGGGCACACTGTTGAAGAAGTGATACACCGAAGAGGGTGGGATTTTTGCGCGCTCAGCCACGCTGTAAATCGAAAGACTGGCCACGCCTTCTGTCGCCAGCAGTGTGCGGGCGGCGTTCAATATGGTGTCGATTCGAGCCTGGCTGCGTGCGCGGGCCTTGCGAGGTGTAGCGCGTGAAGTCACGGGGGCCGTCATGGGTGTCTCCTGCGGGCAGCAGACATTGTACGAGCCGGATAGTCGGTTAGCCACCGACCCGAACCGCGCGGTTGCGCGCAGGGTGCGCCGGCCGCCTGTGCGCAGGGAGTATCAATTGGAAGGCGTGCAGTTGCGCATCCGATACTTCCATCGGGGTCTTCAAAATATGCCAGTTAATGCCTTCAATGTCGGGCTGCGCGGACATCGATTCTTTATAGGCGTAGTACTCACGCTGTTGTGGAAGCAGTTGAGCGATATCGAATTTCCCCAAGACAAATGCATCGCCCTTATGACGCGGCATTACGGCGAGTAACTGTGCAAGATTGGCGTTTTCCTGGCCTCTTTTAAAGACGATGGCGACCACAGCCACTTCGCCGGTTGAACTTCTATGCACCAGATGCGCGACCAGCGGGTAGCTGCGACCCTTTATGAGGTCTACTCCAGGCTGATGAAAATGCAACTGCTCAAAATCGTAGGACTTGGTCCCCAATGTGATAAGCCCCTTCATTTCGGTCCTGACTTCCAGGGTATGGCCAATATGCTTAACCGTTGCTGGCCCTGGACTGTATCGCGTGTCCAGTTCGGGCAGATGAGCGCGCAGTGAATGCTTGATGTTGATAGGTGACTGCAACTCTCCACACCCGTACGGCGCCCCTTCGGGGGACTGCTGCGAGCAATCGTCGGCCACGGTAGGCGTCGTAAAGTGCCAAGGTTGATCCTCAGACCGTGCACTGTGACAAACAAACAAGCCGATCAACAAAATGACCGCCGCGAGGCGATGGTGTTTTGTGTAGGGGAGCTTTTTAGCGATAGGCATGTAAATGCGGTCCGGTAAAGATGGCTGAGCACCCTGCGTGTGGCTCATTAAGCCGATCATCTTGGGAGCTCGGAGTACTTTTTTATGTAGGTTTTTTCCTGATTCCTTGTGGATAGCGACGTAAAAGAAGAAAGAAAAAGCCACAAAAAAACGCCGCAGGCTGTAAGGCCGGCGGCGTTTTTTTAGAGCAGCAATCGTTTACACGGTATGCAAGTACCAGTTGTATTCGAGGTCGGAGATGGAGTGTTCAAACTCCTCCAGCTCGCTCTCTTTACAGGCCACAAAGATATCGATGTATTTGGGGTCGATGTATTTGGCCATGACTTCGCTGTCATCCAGCTCACGCAGTGCATCGCGTAGGTTGTTTGGCAGGCTTTGCTCGTTCTGCTCGTAGCTGTTGCCTTCGACCGGAGCACCCGGCTCGATCTGGTTGGTCAGCCCGTGGTGAATACCGGCCAACACAGACGCCATCAACAGATACGGGTTGGCATCGGCACCGGCTACCCGATGTTCGATGCGCACAGCATCAGACGAACCGGTCGGTACGCGGATAGCCACCGTACGGTTATCCAGGCCCCAGCATGGCGAGTTCGGTACATAAAACTGAGCACCGAAACGACGGTACGAGTTGACGTTAGGGCATAGGAACGCCATCTGCGCCGGTAGGGTCTCCAGCACACCGCCGATCGCGTGACGCAATGCGGCGTTCTGCTCGGGATCCTCGCTGGCAAAAATGTTTTTGCCTTCTTTGTCCAGAATCGAGATATGTACGTGTAGTCCGTTGCCCGCCTGGCCTGGGTAAGGCTTGGCCATGAACGTGGTATCCATCTCATGGTCGTAGGCGATGTTTTTAATCAGGCGTTTGAGCAGTACCGCGTAGTCGCAGGCCTTGATCGGGTCGGCAACGTGGTGCAGGTTCACTTCGAACTGCGCCGGGGCACTTTCTTTAACGATGGCGTCAGCCGGGATGCCTTGCTCTTTCGCACCTTCCAGAATGTCCTGGAGGCAGTCGACGTATTCGTCGAGGTCGTCGATCAGGTACACCTGAGTCGAGTGCGGGCGTTTGCCGGAGATCGGCGAGCGCGGAGGTTGCGGGCGACCGTTCACGTTCTCCTGGTCGATCAGGTAGAACTCAAGCTCGAAAGCGGCGCAGATGGTCAGGCCAAGCTCGTCAAATTTAGTAACAACTTGACGCAGCACTTCGCGCGGGTCGGCGAAGAAAGGTTCACCTTCAAGTTCGTGCATGGTCATCAGCAGTTGCGCGGTAGGGCGCTTTTGCCACGGCTCGTTGCACAGGGTGTCAGGGATTGGATAACAGATTCGGTCTGCGTCGCCGATGTCCAGACCCAGACCGGTGCTTTCCACCGTTGAGCCATTGATATCCAGAGCAAATAGAGAGGCTGGCAGGTTGATGCCTTTCTCGTAAACCTTGTGGAGGCTGGTGCGTTCAATGCGCTTACCGCGCACTACACCATTCATATCCGCAATTAGAAGGTCAACGTACAGAACCTCAGGATGTTCCTTAAGGAACGCGTTCGCTTCATTCAGCTGAACGGCACGCGGGGGTACCGACATGATGCAACACCTTTGTTGTTAAAAATATCAATCATTGAGCGCTACGGGTTTCAGTCAACCCGAACGGCATACCGAAGTCAAGCAGCCTCTTTTTTGCCCTAAAAAAGCGCTTAAAGGGCATTTTTGACGCTTTTTAGAGCGTCTGATGCCTAAAAAAAAGCGTGACGCCCGCAGGCTTGAGCGGGCCGTGTTGTATTTTTTACGGGGGTGTTGTGTAAAAAAATGAACAAGGCTAAGCTCGATTCAAACCCATAACAGCAATAATACCGGGGTGTTACATGTCACGCCTGCCGTTAATCGGCGTCACCGCCTGCACCAAGCAGATCGGTTTGCATCCTTATCACATCACCGGTGACAAGTACGTGCGAGCAGTTGCGGTGGCAGCCCAAGGCTTGCCTCTGATCGTTCCGTCTTTAGCGGAGCTGATTGATCCGACCGATATTCTTGACGGTCTGGACGGCCTGCTATTTACCGGGTCACCTTCCAATATCGAGCCTCATTTGTATCACGGTCCTGCCAGCGCGCCCGGCACGCTGCACGACGCTGACCGTGATCGCACCACACTCCCCCTGATTCGCGCGGCACTGGCTGCCGGCGTTCCCGTGCTCGGCATTTGCCGTGGCTTTCAGGAATTGAATGTAGCCCTCGGCGGCTCGCTTCACCAGAAACTGCATGAAGTCGAAGGCTTTCTCGAGCACCGTGAAGACCCGAGCGCGCCAGTCGATGTGCAGTACGCACCCAGCCACGCCATGCACGTTCAACCCGGCGGCGTATTGGCGGGCTTGGGCTTGCCTGCCGAGTTCGACGTCAACTCCATTCACACCCAGGGCCTTGATCGCTTGGCCCCCGGTTTACGGGTGGAAGCTACAGCACCCGATGGCCTGGTAGAGGCCGTCTCGGTCGAGGGCGGCAAGGCTTTTGCTTTAGCTGTTCAGTGGCACCCCGAATGGCAGGTAAGCTCTAACCCGATTTACCTCGCCATCTTTCAGGCATTTGGCGATGCCTGTAGAAGGCGCGCAACCCAACGCGACGCCGATGCGTCAGTAAACGCCTGACTAATTCAAGTCAGGACACTCAGCCCAGAGGCATTTATGAGTAACAACCTCGACCAGCTCACCGATTGGTTGAAAGACCACAAGATCACAGAAGTCGAATGCATGATCGCCGACCTTACCGGGATTACTCGCGGGAAGATTTCGCCGACCAACAAGTTCATTGCCGAAAAAGGCATGCGCCTGCCCGAGAGCGTATTGCTGCAAACCGTAACGGGCGACTATGTCGAAGACGACATCTATTACGAACTCCTCGATCCGGCCGACATTGACATGGTCTGCCGTCCCGATCAGAACGCCGTATTTCTCGTGCCTTGGGCGATTGAGCCTACGGCTCAGGTGATTCACGACACCTACGACAAGCAGGGCAACCCGATTGAGTTGTCGCCGCGCAACGTGCTGAAAAAGGTCCTCAAACTCTATGCCGACCACGGTTGGCAGCCGATCGTGGCGCCAGAGATGGAGTTCTACCTGACCAAGCGCAGCGACGACCCGGACTACCCGTTGCAGCCGCCTGTCGGTCGCTCCGGTCGCCCCGAAACCGGCCGTCAGTCCTTCTCTATAGAAGCTGCCAACGAATTCGATCCGCTGTTCGAAGACGTCTACGACTGGTGCGAGCTGCAAGAGCTGGATCTGGACACACTGATCCACGAAGACGGCACCGCGCAGATGGAAATCAACTTCCGTCACGGCGATGCGCTGTCGCTGGCCGACCAGATTCTGGTGTTCAAACGCACCATGCGCGAGGCCGCGCTCAAGCACGACGTGGCCGCCACCTTCATGGCCAAGCCCATGACCGGCGAGCCTGGCAGTGCCATGCACCTGCACCAGAGCATCATCGACATCGAAACCGGCAAAAATGTCTTCTCTAATGAAGACGGCAGCATGAGCCAGCTGTTCCTCAATCACATCGGCGGCTTGCAGAAGTTCATTCCAGAGCTGTTGCCGCTGTTTGCACCGAACGTGAACTCCTTCCGTCGTTTCTTGCCTGATACCTCGGCACCGGTAAACGTGGAGTGGGGCGAAGAGAACCGTACGGTAGGTTTGCGTGTGCCGGATGCCGGCCCACAAAACCGCCGCGTCGAGAACCGCTTGCCGGGCGCCGACGCCAACCCGTACCTGGCGATTGCGGCCAGCTTGCTGTGTGGCTACATCGGCATGGTTGAAGGCATCAACCCGAGCGCACCGGTGGTGGGGCGCGGGTACGAACGTCGCAACCTGCGCTTGCCGCTGACCATCGAAGATGCTCTGGAGCGCATGGAAAACAGCAAGACTGTCGAGAAGTACCTGGGCACCAAGTTCATCACCGGCTACGTCGCGGTGAAACGTGCCGAGCACGAAAACTTCAAGCGCGTCATCAGTTCGTGGGAGCGGGAATTCCTGCTGTTCGCCGTCTGACACGCCGGAGCCGCGCTTGGGAAGCGCGGCTCCCCACTGAATAAAGGAGAAGCCGTATGACTAACAAGAACCCGCAAACCCGCGAATGGCAAAACCTCAGTAATGATCACCACCTGGCGCCGTTCAGTGACTTCAAACAATTGAAGGAAGTTGGCCCGCGCATCATCACTCACGCCAAGGGCGTGTATTTGTGGGACAGCGAAGGTCACAAGATTCTCGACGGCATGGCCGGCCTGTGGTGTGTGGCAATCGGTTACGGGCGCGATGAACTGGCAGACGCTGCCAGTCAGCAAATGCGCGAACTGCCGTACTACAACCTGTTTTTCATGACCGCTCACCCCCCGGTGCTTGAGCTGTCAAAAGTCATTGCCCAGATTGCGCCTGAAGGCATGAACCACGTGTTCTTCACCGGCTCCGGCTCCGAAGGCAACGACACCATGTTGCGCATGGTTCGCCACTACTGGGCGATCAAAGGCCAACCGAACAAAAAAACCATCATCAGCCGCAAAAACGGCTATCACGGTTCGACCGTGGCCGGTGCCAGCCTGGGCGGCATGACCTATATGCACGAACAGGGCGACTTGCCGATCCCGGGCATCACGCACATCCCGCAGCCTTACTGGTTCGGTGAAGGCGGTGACATGTCCCCGGAAGAGTTCGGCATCTGGGCGGCCAATCAACTGGAAGAGAAAATTCTCGAAATCGGCGTCGATAACGTCGGTGCCTTTATTGCCGAGCCGATTCAGGGCGCAGGCGGCGTGATCGTGCCACCTGATACCTACTGGCCGCGCATCAAAGAGATTCTGGCCAAGTACGACATTCTGTTCGTGGCCGATGAAGTGATTTGCGGTTTTGGCCGCACAGGTGAGTGGTTCGGTAGCGATTTCTACGGCCTCAAGCCCGACATGATGACCATCGCCAAGGGCCTGACCTCGGGCTATATCCCGATGGGTGGCCTGATCGTGCGCGACGAAGTGGTGGCGGTACTGAACGAAGGCGGCGATTTCAACCACGGCTTTACCTACTCCGGTCACCCGGTAGCGGCAGCCGTTGCGCTGGAAAACATCCGCATCCTGCGCGACGAAAAAATTATCGAAAAAGTTCAGGCCGAAACGGCACCGTATTTGCAAAAGCGTTTACGCGAACTGAACGATCACCCGTTGGTGGGCGAAGTGCGCGGCGTTGGCATGTTGGGTGCCATTGAACTGGTACAGGACAAAGCCACGCGCAAACGTTATGAAGGCCGTGGGGTTGGCATGATCTGCCGCCAGTTCTGCTTTGATAACGGTCTGATCATGCGCGCCGTGGGCGACACCATGATCATTTCGCCGCCGCTGGTGATCAGCAAAGACGAGATCGATGAGCTGGTAACCAAGGCTCGCAAGTGCCTGGATCTGACCTTGGAAGTGCTTCAGGGTTAACTGCTAGGCTCCGAGCGTAAGACAACTACCGCTTTTACGTAGGTAATTACGCTCTAAGCCTTAAGAATAAAGGCTCTTCCCTTGAAAGCCTGCCCCGGATCTTGCCAGACTAGCCGCCGGCTTTAGTCACCCTGATCTCAGGACGCTGAATCGGTGGTTTAAAAGAATAAGTGGAGCATTACAGATGAAGGCATCAGGTTTTAAAAAAGCTGGCAAGACCCTTCTCGCCCTGTCTTTGATGGGTGTGATGGCGGGGGCAGCTCAGGCAGCCGACAAAGTGCTGCACATCTACAACTGGTCCGACTACATCGCACCCGATACCGTGAAAAAGTTTGAAGACCAGACCGGTATCAAAGTGGTGTACGACGTGTTCGACAGTAACGAGACCCTTGAGGCCAAGCTGCTGGCGGGCAAGTCCGGCTACGACATCGTCGTGCCGTCCAACAACTTTCTGGCCAAGCAGATCAAGGCCGGGGTTTACCAGGAGCTGGACAAGTCCAAGCTGCCCAACTGGAAAAACCTCGACCCTGCGTTGCTCAAGGCCGTTGGCGATGCCAGCGATCCGGATAACAAACACGCGTTCCCGTACATGTGGGGCACCATTGGCATCGGCTACAACCCTGAAAAGGTCAAAGCGGCCCTGGGCGTCGACACCATTGATTCATGGGATGTGCTGTTCAAGCCCGAGAACGCGGCCAAGCTGAAAAGCTGTGGCATCAGCTTCCTCGACTCGCCGACCGAAATGATCCCGGCTGCCTTGCATTACTTGGGCAAGCCCACCAACTCGACGAACAAGGATGACTTGAAAGCAGCGGAAGACCTGTTCCTGAAAATCCGTCCTTCGGTGGGTTACTTCCACTCCTCCAAGTACATCTCCGACCTGGCCAACGGCAACATCTGCGTCGCCGTGGGCTACTCGGGCGACCTGGAACAGTCGATTTCCCGCGCTAAAGAAGCCGGCGACAAGGTCAAGCTCAAGTACGTGATCCCGAAAGAAGGTGCTGGCAGCTTCTATGACATGGTCGCCATCCCTAAAGACGCCGAAAACGTTGAGGCCGCCTACGCCTACATGAACTTCCTGATGCAGCCTGAGGTGATGGCCGAAATCACCAACAGCGTGCGCTTCCCCAACGGTAACAAGGCTGCAACGCCGCTGGTGAATAAAGACATCTCGGGCGACCCGAGCATCTACCCGTCCGACGAAGTGAAAGCCAAGCTGTATGCGATCAGTGACTTGCCGCCTACCACCTTGCGCCTGCTGACGCGTAGCTGGACCAAAATCAAGTCCGGTAAGTAACCCGATACCCTGTAGGAGCGGTCACAGGCTGCGATCTTTATAAACGTTCAACAGATCGCAACCTGCGCCAGCTCCTACGGTTTAGGGTGAAATCAGCGCTAAATCAGGGCATTACAGCAATAAATCGCAGAAAACTTTGCTGTGCACGTTTATCGAGGGTAAGTTGCGCGCCGGTTTTGTCTTTGGCGGTTCTGCTGCCGTGTGACGCGGGCAACTCAGGCCCAACTATTTTGAGGACCATCACGTGTCTACATCTTTGTTTCGCAGGACCTTGCTGGTCGGCGCTGGTTTGACGCTTGCCGTCAGCGTACAAGCAGCACCTACCGTGCACATTTACAACTGGTCGGACTACATCGCGCCGACAACGCTGGTGGATTTTGAAAAGGCCACTGGCATCAAACCGGTGTATGACGTCTTCGATTCCAACGAAACCCTGGAAGGTAAACTGCTGGCCGGGCGTACCGGTTATGACGTGGTTGTGCCGTCTAACCACTTCCTGGGCAAGCAGATCAAAGCAGGCGCGTTCCAGAAACTCGATCTGGCGCAACTGCCCAATTATTCCAACCTTGACCCGGCCCTGCTCAAGCGCCTTCAGGCCAACGATCCGGGCAACCAATATGCCGTGCCGTACCTGTGGGGCACCAATGGCATTGGTTACAACGTGGACAAGGTCAAAGAAGTGCTGGGCGTCGACACCATCGACTCCTGGGACGTGGTGTTCAAGCCCGAAAACATGAAGAAGCTGCAAAGCTGCGGCGTGGCTTTTCTGGACTCGGCAGATGAAATGCTGCCCACCGTACTCAACTACCTGGGGCTGGATGCCAACAGCACCAACCCCAAGGATTACAAGAAAGCTGAAGAAGTGCTGATGTCGGTGCGTCCATACGTCACCTACTTCCACTCCTCCAAGTACATTTCCGACCTGGCCAACGGCAACATCTGTGTCGCCATTGGTTTCTCCGGCGATGTGTTCCAGGCAAAAGCGCGTGCCGAAGAAGCCAAAAAAGGCGTCAACATCGCCTACATCGTGCCCAAGGAAGGCGGCGCCCTGTGGTTTGACATGCTCGCGATCCCCAAAGATTCCGGCAACGTAAAAGAAGCTCACACCTTCATCAACTACTTGCTCAAGCCTGAAGTGATCGCTCAGGTCAGTGACTATGTCGGCTATGCCAACCCCAACCCGGCCGCCGACAAGGTGATGGATGCGTCCATTCGTGCCGACGAAGCGGTTTACCCAACCCAGGCGGTGCTGGACAAAACGTACGTTTCCACCGAACTACCCCCGAAAGTGCAGCGTCTGATGACGCGCACGTGGACCAAGGTCAAAACGGGTAAATAACCCCCGCGACCGCCTATCCAAGGCCCGGCTATTGAAGTCGGGCTGCTAAATTTGTTGGGAGTTTCGTAATGGCTGTTGCCTCCGGCGCCTATAAGAAAGCCCTCGAGGGCGACCAGACACCTAAACAGGTGCTGGTCAAAATCGACCGGGTCACGAAAAAATTCGACGAGACGATTGCGGTGGACGACGTGTCCCTGGAAATCAACAAAGGCGAAATCTTCGCCTTGCTCGGCGGATCGGGATCGGGCAAATCCACCTTGCTGCGCATGCTCGCCGGTTTCGAGCGCCCAACAGAGGGCCGTATTTTCCTCGACGGTGTAGACATCACTGATATGCCGCCGTACGAACGGCCGATCAACATGATGTTCCAGTCCTACGCCTTGTTTCCGCACATGACCGTGGCGCAGAACATCGCGTTCGGCCTCAAGCAGGACAAAATGTCCGGCGCCGAGATTGATGCGCGCGTGAACGAAATGCTCAAGCTGGTGCACATGAGCCAGTACGCCAAGCGCAAGCCGCACCAATTGTCCGGTGGTCAACGTCAGCGTGTGGCCCTGGCCCGTTCGTTGGCCAAACGCCCGAAACTGTTGCTGCTCGACGAGCCGATGGGCGCGCTGGATAAAAAACTGCGTTCGCAAATGCAGCTCGAACTGGTTGAAATCATCGAGCGCGTGGGCGTGACCTGCGTCATGGTGACCCACGACCAGGAAGAGGCCATGACCATGGCCCAGCGCATTGCGATCATGCATTTGGGCTGGATCGCACAGATCGGCAGCCCGATCGATATTTACGAAACCCCGGTCAGCCGGCTGGTGTGCGAGTTCATCGGTAACGTCAACCTTTTCGAGGGTGAAGTGGTCGACGACGCGGAAGGCTATGCGCGCATCAATTGCCCGGAGCTGGAGAACGATATTTATGTCGGTCACGGCGTCAGCACCTCGGTTGAAGACAAGCACACCACGTACGCGATTCGCCCGGAAAAAATGCTCGTCACCACCGAGAAGCCGACCTGTGAATACAACTGGTCGCGCGGCAAGGTGCATGACATCGCCTACCTGGGCGGCCACTCGGTGTTCTACGTCGAGTTGCCGAGCGGCAAACTGGTGCAATCGTTTGTGGCCAACGCCGAACGCCGTGGCGCGCGTCCTACCTGGGACGACGAAGTCTACGTGTGGTGGGAAGACGACAGCGGCGTGGTACTGCGCTCATGAACATGCGAAAACTTAAACGCCGTCTGCAACGAATAACCCCCAAGGGCCGCCATGCGGTGATCGGGATTCCATTCCTGTGGCTGTTTTTGTTCTTCATGTTGCCGTTTTTCATCGTCCTGAAAATCAGCTTTGCTGAAGCCGACGTTGCGATCCCGCCGTACACCGAGATCTACAGCTACATCGACCAAAAGATCCAAATCCTGCTGAACCTGGGCAACTACGCCATGTTGGGCGACGATGAGCTGTATATCGCTGCCTACCTTGGCTCGTTGAAGATGGCCTTTTTCAGCACGGCGTTATGCCTGCTGATCGGCTATCCAATGGCCTACGCCATTGCCAATGCGCGCAAAGAGATGCAGACCGTGCTGGTGCTGCTGATCATGATGCCGACCTGGACGGCGATCCTGATCCGCGTGTACGCGTGGATGGGTATCCTCAGCAACAACGGGCTGCTCAACGGCTTTTTGATGTCGATGGGCTGGATCAGCGAACCGTTGCAGATCCTCAACACCAACATCGCGGTCTATATCGGCATCGTCTATTCGTACCTGCCGTTCATGATCCTGCCGTTGTACGCCAACCTGGTGAAGCACGACCACAGCTTGCTGGAGGCCGCGTCTGACCTGGGTTCAAGCACCATCAACAGCTTCTGGAAAATCACCGTTCCGCTGTCCAAAAACGGCATTATCGCGGGCTGCATGCTGGTGTTTATCCCGGTGGTGGGTGAGTTCGTGATCCCGGAACTGCTGGGCGGCCCCGAAACCCTGATGATCGGTAAAGTGTTGTGGCAAGAGTTCTTCAACAACCGTGACTGGCCGGTAGCGTCTGCGCTTGCCGTGGTCATGCTGGCGATCCTGATCGTGCCCATCATCCTGTTCAACCGCAGCCAGGCTAAAGAGCTGGAGGGCAAGATATGAATCGCGTCCGTTTTTCGAGCTTCATGTTGGTCGTCGGGTTGCTGTTCATCTACCTGCCGATGTTGATTCTGGTGATCTACTCGTTCAACGCCTCCAAACTGGTGACGGTTTGGGGCGGCTGGTCGCTGAAGTGGTACACCGGCTTGCTGGACAACACGCAGTTGATGGGTTCGGTGATGCGTTCGCTGGAAATCGCCTTGTACACGGCGATTGCAGCGGTCGCGCTGGGCACGTTGGCCGCCTTCGTGCTGACGCGTATCAGCCACTTCAAGGGCCGCACCCTGTTTGGCGGTCTGGTGACCGCGCCGCTGGTCATGCCCGAAGTGATCACCGGTCTGTCGTTGCTGCTGCTGTTTGTCGCGATGGCGCAAATGATTGGTTGGCCGCAAGAGCGGGGCATTGTCACCATCTGGATCGCCCACACCACGTTCTGCTCGGCCTATGTGGCCGTGGTGGTGTCATCGCGCCTGCGTGAGCTGGACTTGTCGATCGAAGAAGCCGCGATGGATCTGGGTGCCAAACCGTGGAAAGTGTTCTTTCTGATCACCATCCCCATGATTGCGCCGTCGCTGGCGGCGGGCGCCATGATGTCGTTTGCCTTGTCACTGGATGACCTGGTACTGGCCAGCTTCGTGTCCGGGCCGGGTTCCACGACCTTGCCGATGGAAGTGTTCTCGGCGGTACGTCTGGGGGTTAAACCCGAGATCAACGCCGTGGCCAGCTTGATTTTGCTGGCGGTGTCGCTGGTGACCTTTATGGTGTGGTTCTTCAGCCGTCGTGCTGAGGAGCATCGTAAAAAGGCTATTCAGCAAGCCATTGACGAATCGGCGGCAGAGTCGTGGAAGCAACCTGATGTACGCCGTCCTAAATCGCCCGGCGCGGTTTAAGGCAGCGGTATAAAAACCTCGCCTTCCTGCATGCAGGGGCGAGGTTTTTTTATGGGCTGTTGAGCTTTCTAGGGCTTGGCCACTTTCCACGCACCTTCCATTTTGCCGTCCCCGGTCTTGTCCCCGGCCTTCTTGTCCATGACAAAGGTGTACAGCGGCTTGCCGTCATAGGCCCACTGCATCTGCTGGTCATCACGAATAATGGTGGTCCATTTACCCTCGCCTTTGTCCGTGCTTTCAGCTTTGAGCGGCGGCCAGTTTTCAGCGCATTTGTCATTGCACATCGATTTGCCATCCGCATCTTTGGCAAAGGTGTAAAGCGTCATGCCGCTATGATCAACCAGCACACCGTTTTGGGTCATTGCCGGTTCTGCGGCAAACGCCAGGCCAGGCAGCGCCAATACAGCGCCTAAAAACAGTGACTTCAGGGAAAACGAGCTGTGAGTCATCGGAATCGTCCTCTAGGTGGTTGTACGATTTGAACCTACAAGCGTAGTTCACTCGCCCTTCGAACGTGGCGCTTGCCCAAAGTTGTCACACGACTGCAATAATTCCGTTATCTAATGCGCCACAAGACAGTTAAATGACATGGGGATTACGGCATGGTTGGCAGGAGCATTCTGATTGTTGATGACGAGGCACCGATCCGCGAAATGATCGCAGTCGCCCTGGAAATGGCGGGCTACGACTGCCTCGAAGCAGAGAATGCTCAGCAGGCCCACGCCATCATCGTCGACCGCAAACCTGATTTGATCCTGCTCGACTGGATGCTGCCCGGCGGCACCTCCGGCATTGAGTTGGCCCGACGCCTCAAGCGTGAAGAAATGACCGGCGATATTCCGATCATCATGCTCACGGCCAAAGGTGAGGAGGACAACAAGATCCAGGGTCTGGAAGTCGGCGCTGACGATTACATCACCAAGCCGTTTTCCCCACGCGAGCTGGTAGCACGCCTTAAGGCCGTGTTGCGTCGCGCTGGCCCGGCCGATGGCGAGTCACCGATTGAAATCGGCGGCTTGCTGCTCGATCCCATCAGCCATCGCGTCACCATCGACGGCACGCCCGCGGAAATGGGCCCCACTGAATACCGCCTGCTGCAATTTTTCATGACCCATCAGGAACGCGCTTACACCCGTGGCCAGTTGCTCGACCAAGTATGGGGCGGCAACGTTTATGTCGAAGAGCGCACCGTGGATGTGCACATTCGCCGTTTACGCAAAGCGCTCGGCGAGGCGTACGAGAATCTGGTACAAACCGTGCGCGGCACGGGCTATCGTTTTTCGACCAAAGCCTGATTTGCACTTTCAGACTCAACGCCAAGCAAGGACCCGCGCGACGTGAATCAAAACTGGCATAGCACGCTGATTCGTCATTTGTTGCTGTTGGTCACCGCCTGCCTGTTGATCGGCCTGGTCAGCGGTTATTACGGCTGGAGCCTGGCCGCAGGTGTGACGCTGTACCTGGGCTGGACGCTCAAACAGCTGTTACGTCTGCACGACTGGTTACGCAATCACCAACCCGACGAAGCCCCCCCTGATGGCTATGGCCTGTGGGGTGAAGTGTTCGACAGCATTTATCACCTGCAACGGCGCGATCAACGGGTACGCGGGCGCTTGCAAGCTGTGATCGACCGCGTGCAAGAGTCCACCGCAGCGCTCAAAGACGCCGTAGTAATGCTCGACAGCGACGGCAACCTCGAATGGTGGAACCGCGCCGCAGAGACCTTGCTGGGCCTCAAGACGCCACAGGACAGCGGCCAGCCCGTGACCAACCTGGTGCGTCACCCGCGCTTCAAGGAATATTTCGAACAGGACAGCTACGCTGAGCCGCTGGACATCCCTTCGCCGGTCAACGATCACCTGCGTATCCAGCTCTACATCACCCGCTACGGCAACAATGAGCACTTGATGCTGGTACGCGATGTCACGCGCATTCATCAGCTCGAACAAATGCGCAAAGATTTCATCGCCAACGTCTCCCACGAATTGCGCACGCCGTTGACAGTGATCTGTGGCTATCTGGAAACCCTGCTCGATAACGTCGACGACGTGAACCCGCGCTGGAAGCGCCCGCTGTCGCAAATGCAGCAACAGGGCGAGCGCATGCAAACGTTGCTCAACGACCTGCTGCTGCTGGCCAAGCTGGAAGCCACCGATTACCCCTCAGATAACCAGCCGGTGCAGGTCGAGCGTTTATTACGCACAGTCAAAAGCGACGCACAGGCGTTGTCCGGTCAGCGCAACCAGACCATCACGCTGGAGGCGCAAGCCGATGTAGCGCTCAAAGGCAGTGAGACTGAGCTGCGCAGTGCGTTTTCGAATCTAGTGTTTAACGCGGTCAAATACACCCCGGACGGTGGGAGTATTCGGATTCGCTGGTGGGCCGACGCCTCGGGTGCGCACCTGAGCGTGCAAGATTCCGGGGTCGGAATCGACAGCAAACACCTGCCGCGCCTGACCGAGCGTTTCTACCGCGTCGACTCCAGCCGCCATGCCAGCACCGGCGGCACCGGCCTGGGCCTGGCCATCGTCAAACATGTGCTGTTACGCCATCGTGCCCGCCTTGAGATCAGCAGCGTGTTGGGTCACGGCAGTACGTTTACCTGCCATTTCGCGCCGGTTCAGGTGACAAAAACCCTTAGCGTGGACCCGATCGACTGAGCCATGCGGCGTTAGCCCACTAGGCAAGGGCTACGTCAGTCGTTACATTGCTTGCCATGTGCCTGTTGTTCAGGCACCTGACCCTCCCCCTATTTGAAACAACGGAACCATTAAAACTCCATCATGGACCCTTCCCCTGGCTTGACCCTCGCCACACTGTTCGCCGATTTCGGCATGATTCTTTTTGCACTGATCCTGGTTTTGCTCAACGGCTTCTTCGTTGCGGCCGAATTTGCCATGGTCAAACTGCGCTCGACCCGGGTCGAGGCCATTGCTGACCAGAACGGCTGGCGCGGACGTATCCTGCGCACCGTGCACAACCAACTCGATGCTTACCTCTCGGCGTGCCAACTGGGTATCACCCTGGCATCGCTGGGCCTGGGCTGGGTCGGCGAGCCGGCGTTCGCGCACTTGCTGGAGCCGCTGCTCAGCGCCTTGGGCGTTGAGTCGGCCGAAGTGGTCAAGGGCGTGTCGTTCTTTACCGCCTTCTTCATCATTTCGTACCTGCACATCGTCGTCGGCGAGCTGGCGCCCAAGTCCTGGGCCATTCGTAAACCCGAAGCCCTGTCGCTGTGGACGGCCGTGCCGCTGTACCTGTTCTACTGGGCCATGTACCCGGCCATTTACTTGCTCAACGCCAGTGCCAACGCGATTTTGCGGATTGCCGGCCAAGGTGAGCCGGGCGCCCATCACGACCACGCCTACAGCCGCGAAGAGCTCAAACTGATCCTGCACTCCAGCCGTGGTCAGGACCCCAGCGATCAAGGCATGCGAGTGCTGGCGTCGGCGGTCGAAATGGGTGAGCTGGAGGTGGTCGACTGGGCCAATTCGCGCGAAGACCTGGTGACCCTTGATTCCAAGGCGCCACTCAAAGAAATCCTGGCGTTGTTCCGCCGCCACAAGTTCAGCCGCTACCCGGTCTACGACGCCGAAAACAACACCTTCGTCGGGCTGTTGCACATCAAAGACCTGTTGCTGGAGCTGGCTGACCTTGATCACCTGCCCGAAACCTTCAACCTCGAAGAGCTGACCCGGCCACTGGAGCGCGTGTCGCGCCATATGCCGCTGTCGCAGTTGCTCGAACAGTTTCGCAAGGGCGGCGCGCACTTTGCGCTGGTCGAAGAAGCTGACGGCAAGGTTGTGGGCTACCTGACGATGGAAGACGTGCTCGAAGTGCTGGTGGGCGACATTCAGGACGAACACCGCAAGGCCGAGCGCGGCATTCTGTCGTACCAGCCGGGCAAGCTGCTGGTGCGGGGCGACACGCCGTTGTTCAAGATCGAGCGCTTGCTCGGCGTTGACCTGGACCACGTCGAAGCTGAAACCGTCGCAGGCTTGATCTACGACACCCTCAAGCGGGTGCCCGAAGAAGAAGAGCTGCTGGAAGTCGAAGGCCTGCGCATCATCATCAAAAAGATGAAAGGCCCGAAAATCGTCTTGGCCAAAGTCCTCAAGCTGGACTAACCCCAACGCGTAGACAGGTCAGGGGGTTTTACCTGCCGAGCGCAAAGTTCGGCAGGCCCTGCAGCGGTTGGTTGAACTGAAACGGGATCGACACCCAGCCCAGCCCCGAGTTGCGTTGCACCACAAAGTGCAGATGCGGCCCGTTGCTGTGGCCGGTGTTGCCAGACAGACCCAATACACTCCCCAGCATCACCTGTTGCCCCACCTGCACCCGCACCGATCCACGGCTCAGATGCAGGTACACCCCGGTGCTGGCGTCGCTGTGCAGCACCCGCACAAAATTGCCTGATGGGTTGGGCCACGCGCCGCTCTGGCTGTTCTCCAGATCCAGCACCCGGCCCGCACGCGCCGCGATGATGGGCGTGCCCTCGGGCATGGCGATGTCCATCGCGTATCGGCTGCGCACGTCCTGATGGCTGTAAGACCCGCCGGGGCCTTGGGTCAGACGGAACGGTCCACCTCGCCACGGGAACGGATAACGCTCGCCCTGCGCCACCCACGGCACGATGGGTGCCGACAGGCGCGGGCGGTTGCGGATCAGGCTCTGACCCGGCACATACCCCAGCGCGGGGTTGTCCGGCACCCAGGCGCGACGTTTGACGGGTTTGGCCGGGCGTTCATTGCAGGCCCGCGCAGCGTGGGTGTCGGGCGCTGTACTGAATGCACAGGCCGCTGGCGCCGTGAGTGTGAGCAGCACAACCCCACCCGCCAGCCACATCAACGCCTTGGCCGAATGCCGCTGCGGTGATTCGCGCATGGAGCTGAAACCCTTCACAGGCAAGTCCTTCACACCAGGGCTGGCGCATTGCAATCAGCCTGTGATTAAACATATGCCAGCGCGTAGGAATAATCCGCTACCAGTGGTCAGACTCTTCTCTTTAGGCCTGTTCTCTCAGGTATTTCAGCGCCACTGCTCAGAAAACTTACCCGTGAAAGCGGGATGAAAGAAATCATCACTAGCATCCCGTCACCCCCGGCATTAGACCGGCAGGCCAGAGCCGCGGTGTAAGCCGTTGCCAGCGCCCACTCGACAACAATAAGAATGGTGATTGTTTATGCTGACCTTCCTTGGCTTTGCCATGGTCATTACGTTTATGTACTTGATCATGACCAAGCGCCTGTCTGCGCTGATCGCGTTAATCCTGGTACCGATCCTGTTTGCCGTCTTCGGCGGTTTTGCGCCCAAAATCGGGCCGATGATGCTTGAAGGCATTACCAAGCTGGCCCCGACCGGCGTGATGCTGATGTTCGCCATCCTCTATTTCGCGCTGATGATCGACTCCGGCCTGTTCGACCCGGCGGTGCGCAAAATTCTCAAGCTGGTAAAAGGCGACCCGTTGAAAATCAGCGTCGGCACCGCTGTGCTGGCGCTGGTGGTGTCGCTGGACGGTGATGGCGCGACCACCTACATGATTTGCGTAGCCGCCATGCTGCCGCTCTACAAGCGTATCGGCATGAGCCCGCGAATCATGGCGGGGCTGATTATCCTGGCCGGTGGCGTGATGAACATGACGCCGTGGGGCGGCCCGACGGCGCGGGCAGCGAGTGCGCTGCATGTCGACCCTTCTGACATTTTTGTACCGATGATCCCGGCCATGCTCGCAGGCTGTGCGGCGATTCTGGTCATCGCCTGGTGCTATGGCTTGCGTGAGCGTGCGCGGCTGGGTGAACTGCACCTGCATGGCGACGAAGTGGACCACAGCGAAATCAGCGTCTCGCAGTTCCCGGATGCCCGCCGTCCCAAACTGATCTGGTTCAACGGTGCATTGACCCTGGCGTTGATGATCACCCTGATCGCAGGTCTGCTGCCTTTGCCGGTGTTGTTCATGGTCGCGTTCAGCATTGCGATGATCGTCAACTACCCGTGCCTGCAACAGCAAAAAGACCGCGTGGCCGCCCATGCTGGCAGCGTGTTATCGGTGGTCGGGTTGATTTTCGCCGCGGGTATTTTCACCGGCATCCTCTCGGGTACAGGCATGGTTGATGCCATGTCCAAAAGCCTTCTGGCCGTGATTCCGCCAGCGATGGGGCCGTACCTGGCCGTGATCACCGCGTTGGTCAGCCTGCCGTTCACCTTCTTCATGTCCAACGACGCGTTCTACTACGGCGTGTTGCCGGTATTGGCCGAAGCTGCCAGCCATTACGGCATCACCGCCGTCGAAATGGCCCGTGCCTCGATTGTCGGTCAGCCCGTACACTTGCTCAGCCCGTTGGTGCCGTCGACCTACTTGCTGGTGGCCTTGGCGGGTATCGAGTTTGGCGATCACCAGCGCTTTACGCTCAAGTGGGCGGTTTTAGTGTGCCTGTGCATTTTGGTGGCAGCGTTACTGCTGGGCACCTTCCCGCTCTACAGCACGCTCTAACCCGCAGTATTGGTAGGAGATTGCCGAAGGCTGCGAGCGGTTCAACGGTCGCAGCTTGCGGCGGCTCCTGCGCAATGGCGGCAACCTCCGGTAAGTGTTTCAGAAATGTTTCAACGCTGCGCCAGCTATGCGATGCTGGCGTTCTGCTTATTTGCCGACTACAGCTTAAGAAACGACTGTAGGAAATGGCCGCAGCCCTTTGATCCAGCCCACCAGGGCATCCATCGCACAGGGAGCCTGCATGCTGACCCTGCTTAATCTGCTTTCCGCCGTGACCTTGCTGATTTGGGGCACGCACATTGTCCGGACCGGCATTCTGCGGGTCTACGGTTCAAACCTGCGCCATGTGATTGGGCAAAACGTGTCCAAACGCATGCTGGCGTTTGTCGCCGGGATCGTGGTCACGGCCATGGTGCAGAGCAGCAACGCCACCGCGATGCTGGTCACCTCGTTTGTTGGCCAGGGCTTGATGGCATTGACGCCAGCCCTGGCCACGATGCTCGGGGCGGATGTCGGCACGGCGCTGATGGCGCGGGTGCTGACTTTTGACCTGTCGTGGTTGTCGCCGCTGCTGATTTTTCTCGGGGTGATTTTTTTCCTGTCGCGCAAGCAAACCCGCGCGGGCCAGTTGGGCCGGGTGGGCATCGGCCTGGGCCTGATCATTCTGGCCCTGCAACTGATCGTCGAAGCCGCCGCCCCCATCACTCAGGCCCAAGGCGTCAAAGTGATTTTCGCCTCGTTGACGGGCGACATCTTGCTCGATGCGTTGATCGGCGCCCTGTTCGCCATGATTTCCTACTCCAGCCTGGCCGCCGTGCTGCTCACGGCCACACTGGCGGGCGCAGGTGTGATCAGCTTGCCGGTGGCCATTGGCCTGGTCATAGGGGCCAATATCGGCAGTGGCGTGCTGGCGTTTCTCAGCACCAGCATGCAAAACGCCGCCGGGCGCCAAGTGGCATTGGGCAGTCTGTTGTACAAGTTGTTTGGGTTGCTGTTGATCATCCCGGTGCTTGACCCGCTGGTGGCGTGGATGGACACCCTCAGTTACAGCGCCCAAGAGTTGGTGATTGGCTTTCATCTGCTCTACAACACCGCGCGGTGTTTCTTGATGCTGCCCACCGTCGGCCTGATGGCCCGGGCGTGCGCCTGGTTATTGCCCGAGCGCGAGCAGGCCAACGGCGCAGTCAAACCCCGCCATCTGGACCTTACAGCGCTGGAAACCCCAAGCCTGGCGTTGGCCAACGCGGTACGTGAAACCCTGCGCATTGGCGACTTGATCGACAACATGCTGGTGAACATGCTCGACGTGCTGCGCGGTAAGCAAACCGCCGTCACCCAAGAGATGCGCACCCTGGCCGATGACGTCGAAGTGCTCTACAGCGCGGTCAAACTGTATCTGGCACAAATGCCCCGCGAGGACTTGGGCGAGCAAGACAGTCGGCGCTGGGCTGAAATCATCGAACTGGCGATCAACCTCAAGCTGGCCAGTGACCTTATCGAACGCATGCTGCGCAAAGTGCAGCAACAGAAGACCTCCAAACGCCGCTCCTTCTCTGAAGACGGGCTTGAAGAGTTGACCGGTTTGCAGCGCCAGTTGATCGACAACCTGCGACTCGGGCTGACGGTCTTCCTCACCGGTGACCCGCAAAGTGCCCGGCAATTACTGCGTGAAAAACGCCGTTTTCGTGCGCAGGAGCGGCGCTTGGCCCACGCTCACGTCAGCCGTTTACAGCGCAAAATCACCCAAAGCATTGAAACCAGCTCCATGCACCTGGAACTGATCGCCGACATGCAACGCCTCAACTCGTTGTTTTGCGCCAGCGCCTACGTGGTGCTCGAAACCTCTGAAACCGGCGCATTGCTGCTCGATGAGATCACTGACACCACACACTCGCCTTGAACGTTGCGCAATTCACTGTTGTCAGTCTTTAAGCAGCGACTAACCTGCACTGACTGCTTCATCACCCAACAGGGATTCAGGGATTTTTTATGCGTTGCCTGCTGTTCATCTGCCTGCTGCTTGGCGCAGCCCAGAGTTTTGCCCTTGATCGCTCCAGTGTTGAGGGCTATCAACTGCCCAACGGCCTGCAACTGATCCTCAAGCCCACCCGTGATAGCGGCCATGTGTCGATTCGTTTGGTGGTGGGCGTCGGGCTGGACGATTTCAGCTGTGCCGACCAACAACTGCCGCACTTGCTGGAGCATTTGTTGTTCAGCGGCACAGACGACACCGGCGAGGGCGGGCTTGAAGAACGCATGCAGGCGCTGGGCGGTGAGTGGAACGCCTTTACCAGCCACGCAGACACCACGTTTGTGATCGAGGCCCCGGCAAAGAACCAGCGCAAGGTGCTCGACCTGTTACTCAGCTTATTGACGCAAACCCAGCTCACCGAACAGCGCATTGCAGAGGCCAAGCAAGTGGTTGAGCGCGAAGACGGCGGCCATTACTCGCACTTGCAACGTTGGCTCGATCGGCAGGACGTGGGCCACAGCGCCAGTAATCAACTGGCGGTTGAGCTGGGCCTCAAATGCGCCGAGCGCGCGCAGGTTCAGGGCCTCACCCGTGAACAGCTCGAAACCGTGCGCAAGGCGTGGTACGCGCCCAATAACATGACGCTGATTATCGTCGGCGAACTCGACCGCGTGTTGCCGGCCTATCTGGAGCGTACCTATGGGGCGCTGGAGCCGGTCGATCCCAGCGATCACAAACCGTTGGCCGACATTGACGCCCGCGCCGACGCAGAGCGCGTGTTGCTGCGCGGCGTCGTCGGTGACACGGCCAAGCTGCACTGGCTGTTGCCGGAACCGGTGATTGCGGGCCAAAGCGACGACACCTGGGACTTGCTGCGCGATTACCTAGAGTGGGCGCTGTACAGCGAACTGCGGCTCAAACACGGGTTGTCGTACGGGCCGTGGTCAGAGCGCGAGGTGTTTGGCGGCGTAGGATTCTTGAGCCTCAATGCCGACCTTGAACGCGACGATGTGGCCAAGGCCCAGCAGGTCATGTCCCAACTCAAAGCTCAACTGCTCAACGACGGCCTCGACCCGCAGCGCTTCGCCCGCCTCAAGCAAGCGGCCATTGCGCGGCAGGCGTGGGCGGTGCAGGGCAACAGTGCGCTGGCCGATTATTACTGGAGCGCGCTGGGTGACTATGACCAAAGCCGCTTTGCCGATCCGGCCAAACGCTTGCAGGCTGTGAGCCTGGAGGAGGCCAATCATGCGTTGCGCCAGTTGTTTGCAGAGCCGGGTTACGTGCGCATCGAAAAGCCGCTGTTCAGCTATAACGGCTTGAGCGGGGTGATTCTGGCGGCGCTGGCGCTGCTGGTGTTGATCGGGCTGGGTTGGCGTGTTTGGCGTCATCGTCATCAGTGAGCGCGTAATTGTCCGAGTCCGACATCCCTTGATACCGTAAAATCATTGCCATTTCGCGGCCGGTTAATCCGGCCGCCAGCGTGCGGAGTATTCATCGTGAGCGAGCGTTCCAATCCTTGGCAATTGCAAACCATCGTCAGCCAGTTGCGCACGGCGCGTAATCAATGGCGCACGCAGAACGGGCGTGTCAGTGGCGAGCTGGGCGGGCGTGAACTGCCCTCGCGTGCAGCGATGGCCGATATTCTGGAAGCGCTGTGCGGAGCATTGTTCCCCATGCGTCTTGGCCCGGTGGACCTGCGCGAAGAAAGCGAAGACTTCTACGTCGGCCACACGCTGGACGTGGCGCTCAACGCCCTGCTGGCACAAGCGCGTCTGGAATTGCGTTACGCGGCGCGCCAAAGTGGCCAGCTCGATGACGGTGTGGATGCCACGGCCACTTTATTGATTCAGGATTTCGCCCTGGCCCTGCCGAGCTTGCGCAGCGTGCTCGACACCGACGTGCTGGCGGCCTATCACGGCGATCCGGCGGCGCGCAGTGTGGACGAAGTGCTGCTGTGCTATCCGGGGATTCTGGCGGTGATTCATCACCGTTTGGCGCACCACTTGTACCGTGCAGGTTTGCCTTTGCTGGCGCGCATCAGTGCCGAAATTGCCCACTCGGCCACCGGCATCGACATCCACCCCGGCGCGCAGATCGGCCGCAGCTTCTTCATCGACCACGGGACGGGCGTCGTGATTGGTGAAACCGCCATCATTGGCGAGCGCGTGAGGATTTATCAGGCCGTGACCCTGGGCGCCAAACGCTTCCCGGCGGACGAGTCGGGGCAATTGCAAAAAGGTCACCCGCGCCATCCGATTGTTGAGGACGACGTGGTGATTTATGCCGGGGCGACGATTTTGGGGCGCATCACCATTGGTCAGGGTTCGACCATCGGCGGCAATGTGTGGCTGACCCGCAGCGTACCGGCTGGGTGCAACCTGACCCAGGCCAACTTGCAACATGATGACGGGACGCAGAAGTAAGACCGGGGGCAACCTCGCCCCTCACCCGGGGCAGAGGGGCTTTTGATCGTGCATCACACCCAAATCCACCAATACCACTATCGGCAACTTTTGCCTCGCTGCCACATCGTGTACGCATTGCCTCTCTAGGATGACCCTCATCTGCTTGATGAGGTGCATCCATGAACCGCTCGAACGCAACCGCTGTGTCCCAACCCGGCGTGCCGATGAAGGTGCGCAATGTGAGCAAACGCTTCGGCGCTTTCACCGCGCTGGATGATGTGTCGCTGGAAGTCGCCGCCGGTGAACTGGTGTGTCTGCTCGGGCCGTCCGGCTGCGGCAAGACCACCCTGCTGCGTTGTATCGCAGGCCTTGAGCGTCAGGACAGCGGCGTGTTGTATCTGGGCAGTCGCGATGTGTCTGACCTCGCCCCGCAAGCGCGCGATTACGGCATTTTGTTTCAGTCCTACGCGTTATTCCCCAACCTCAGTGTCGAAGCCAACATCGCCTACGGGCTGGCGGGCAGCAACCGCGACGTGGTGCGCAAGCGCGTGAGCGAGATGCTCGAACTGGTGGGCCTGAACGGCAGCGAAAAGAAATTCCCCGGCCAGCTCTCGGGCGGCCAACAGCAACGTGTGGCTCTGGCCCGCGCCTTGGCGCCAGCGCCTTCGTTGTTGTTGCTGGATGAGCCGATGTCGGCCCTCGACGCCAGGGTTCGCGAGCATTTGTGTACGGAGTTGCGCCAACTGCAACGCCAGCTCGGTATCACCACGCTGATGGTCACGCACAACCAGGACGAAGCCATGCTCATGGCTGACCGCATCGCGGTGATGAACCACGGCAAGGTCGAGCAGTACGCAACCCCGCAGGCCATCTACAACAAACCCGCCACGCCGTTTGTGGCCGAGTTTGTCGGGCAGGGCAATTGGCTGCCGTTCCAGCGCAGCAGCGACAGCCACGCGCAGGTCGGCGGCCTGAACATGCGTTTGGCCGACGACGCCAGCGGTGTGGCGTCTGGCCGCCTGTTTTGCCGCCCCGAAGCCATCACCGTGAATCCGGTGCAGCATCAGGAAAACCTGTTCCCGGCGCGGGTGCGCGACATCACGTTTCTCGGCAATCGCTGCCGCATGCGTTTTGAACTCAACCACCTGCCGGGCCACGCCTTGACGGCCGAAGTGGGTAGCCACGACCTGCCGCGCCTGGGCAATCAGGACATCGTGGTCGCCCTGCCGCCGAGCTGCTTGCAGGTGTTTGCCTGAGATGGCCGCTGACATGACGCTGCCGCACACCGGCAAAATGACCGGCCTCACGTCGCGAGCCGAGCGCGCTGACAAGATTTTCGTGGTCGGCGGCAAATGGCTGCTGCTGTTGCTATTGGGCGTCGCGGTGTTGATGCCGTTGCTGGCGATTTTCTGGCGCGGGTTCAGTGCAGCAGACGGCCAGGGTGGGGGTTGGATCGCTGCGCGGGAGCTGGTCAGCAGTGACAACTTCCATTGGTTGCTGGGCAACAGCCTTAAGGTGTCGCTGAGCGTGGCGGTCATTGTCGTCCCGCTGGCATACCTGTTTGCCTACGCCCTGCAACGCACGATGATTCCCGGCAAGCGCGTGTGGCGCGGGCTATCGCTGTTGCCGCTGATGGCACCGTCGATGCTGCCGGGCATTGCGCTGGTGTACCTGTTCGGCAATCAGGGCCTGTTGCGCGGTCTGGTGTCAGACAACATTTATGGCTTCTGGGGCATCGTGCTGGGCGAAGCAATCTACACCTTTCCGCATGCGCTGATGATCTTGCTGTCGGCGTTGTCGCTGGCCGATGCGCGCCTGTTTGACGCGGCATCGAGCATGGGTGCCGGGTCGTTCAAAGCCTTTCGCAGCATTACCTGGCCGGGCACAAAACAAGCCGTGTTCGCAGCGTTCTGCCTGGTATTTACCCTGACCATCACCGACTTCGGCGTGCCCGTCGTGGTAGGCGGCGATTACCAAGTGCTGGCGCTGGAGGCTTATAAAGCCGTGGTTGGCCAGCAGCAATTTGGGCGCGGGGCCTTGATTGGCATGGTCTTGTTGCTGCCTGCACTGTTGAGCTTCGGCGTGGATGCGTGGCTGCGCCGTCAGCAGGGCGACTCAATGAGCGGTCGCGCTCAAGTGTTCAAGCCTGTGCCTGGCAAAGGGCGCGACCGCTGCTACCTGGCCATCGTGATGCTGATATGCGCCGCTCTGTTACTGGTATTCGGGATGGCGGTGTACGCCTCACTGGTCAAGTTCTGGCCGTACAACCTGTCGTTGTCGTTGCATCACTATCAGTTCAACGACACGGCGGGCGGCGGTTGGCTGGCCTATCGCAATAGCCTGACGATGGCGTTTTACACGGCGTTGATCGGCAGCGCGGTGATCTTCACGGGTGCCTACCTGATGGAGAAAACCAAAGGCCAAAAAGGCCTGAATCTGGCGCTGCGCATGCTCAGTTTTGTGCCGATGGCTGTGCCGGGTCTGGTGTTGGGGCTGGGCTACGTGTTCTTTTTCAATGTGCCCGGCAATCCGCTGCATGTGCTGTACGGCAGCATGATCCTGCTGGTGGTGTGCACCATTGCTCATTATTTGACCACCGCACACATGACCGCCACCACGGCCCTGCGCCAGCTCGATAGCGAGTTCGAAGCCGCCGCGCTGTCGCTCAAGGCGCCGCTGTACCGCCACTACTTGCGGGTCACGGTGCCGATTTGCCTGCCGGCGTTGCTGGACATCGTGCGCTACCTGTTCGTCTCGGCCATGACCACGGTGTCGGCTGCGATCTTCCTCTACAGCCCGGACACCATCCTTGCGGCGGTGGCGGTGTTGAACATGGATGACGCAGGCAACGTAGGCGGCGCGGCCGCGATGTCGACCTTGATTCTGTTCACCTCGGCGGGTGTCTCCCTGTTGTTGGCCTGGGCGTCGCGCGGCGTGCTGCGTCGCTCCCAAGCCTGGCGTCAGGACGTACCTGCGCAATGATTCGTGCCCCTAAAACCAAAAGGAAACGCACCATGTTCAAGCCTCTTGCTCTTGTTGCTGCTGTCCTCACTGCGTTTAGCGTCAATGCGTTTGCGGCCAAAACCGAGTTGACGGTGTACACCGCCCTCGAAGCCGAGCAGCTCAAGACCTACAAGCAAGCCTTCGAGAAAGCCAACCCGGACGTCGAAATCAGATGGGTGCGTGACTCCACGGGCATCATCACCGCCAAACTGCTGGCCGAAAAAGCCCGTCCACAAGCGGATGCCGTGTGGGGACTGGCGGCGTCAAGCCTGGCGATCCTTGATCAACAAGGCATGTTGCAGCCTTATGCACCCAAAGACTTGAGCAAAATCGGCCCGAACTACCGCGATGCCGCCAACCCCCCGGCGTGGGTGGGCATGGACGTGTGGGCCGCGACCCTGTGTTTCAACACCATCGAGGCTGAAAAACAGGGGCTGACCAAGCCTGTGAGCTGGCAAGACCTGACCAAGCCTGAGTACAAAGGCAAGATCGTAATGCCCAACCCGGCGTCGTCCGGCACGGGGTTTCTGGACGTGAGCGCGTGGCTGCAAACCTTTGGCGAAAAGCAGGGCTGGCAGTTCATGGACGACTTGCACCAGAACATTGGTCAATACGTTCACTCCGGTTCCAAGCCGTGCAAATTGGCGGCGGCGGGTGAGTTTCCGATAGGGATCTCGTTTGAATACCCGGCGGTGCAGCTCAAGCGTCAGGGCGCGCCCCTGGACATCATCTTGCCCAAAGAGGGGTTGGGCTGGGAGATCGAAGCCACGGCGCTGATCAAAGGCACACCGCATGCGGAAGCGGCGCAAAAGCTGGCGGATTTTTCGGCGAGTCCGCAGGCGATGGAGCTTTATAAAGAAAATTTTGCGGTGTTGGCCCAGCCGGGGATTGCCAAGCCGCAGACGGAGTTGCCCGCTGATTACGAGCAGCGGCTGATTAAAAACGACTTTGTGTGGGCTTCGCAGAACCGCGATCAAATTTTGACCGAATGGCGTAAGCGCTATGACGGCAAGTCTGAGAAAGCGGCGCCGTAAAGTCCCTAAGGGTTAAGTCAGACAAGGAATCCGCAATGCCCCCATCCCCTCCAGTTCTCATCGTCGGCGCCGGTATTTTGGGCCTGTCCCATGCCTACGCCGCTGCCAGGCGCGGGCTTAAGGTCCGGGTTTTCGAACGCACCGCCACGCCACTGGGTGCCTCGGTGCGCAACTTTGGCCAGGCGCTGGTCACCGGCCAGCCACCCGGTGTGATGCTGGACCTGGCCCGCGCCAGCCGCGACATCTGGGCTCAATGGTCACAACAGGCAGGCTTCGAACTCAAGCGCAACGGCTCTTACCTGTTCGCGCGCACCGAAGCCGAAGAGCACCTGCTCGATGCCTTCTGCCAAAATCGTGCCCCGGCCTATGGCTATCGCGCCGAGTTACTGCGCGCAGGGGATCTGCGCGATTTGTACGGCGGCCAGTTCAAACACCACCGCGCCGCCTTGCATGGGCTGGACGATCAACAGGTCTACTCACGCGAAGCCATCCCGGCATTGATCGAGTTTCTGCACCGCGAGCTGGGTGTCGAATTTCATTTCTCGACGCTGGTGCGCGAGGTTGAACCGGGCGTGGTACACACCACGGCTGGCACTTTCAGCGGCGCTCACGTCATTGTCTGTTCGGGCCATGACTACCAGACGCTATTAGCGCAACCGATGGCGCGGCTTGACCCGAAAATCTGTCGCCTGCAAATGCTGCGCGTACGCCCTGCGGTGGATTTAAACCTGCAACACGCCTTGCTCACGGGTTTGAGCTGCGTGCATTACGGTGCGTTCGCCGACCTGCCCGAAGCCGCAGCGGTGCGGGCGAACATCCTGCGTGACAGCCCGCACCTGGATGAACACGGCATTCACCTGCTGATCAGCCCTACGCCGCACGGGGATTTGATCGTCGGCGATTCTCACGATTACGCTGACGATCCATCCCCCTTTAACGGCGAACAGGTCGACAACTGGATGCTGCAACTGTGCGAAGACACACTGGGTTGTCGCGTGCAGGTGGTCGAGCGCTGGCAAGGTGTCTATGGCGCTAAAGGCGCCAAACCGTTTACGTGGTTAAGCGTCGCGCCTGGCCTGAATGCAGCACTGATGCATACAGGCGTGGGGATGAGCGTTGGCCCCGCCATGGCCGAGGCCAACATCGCCCGGATGCTGGAGGAGCTGTGATGAGGAACGCGCAGCAGGTGGTTGAAGAGGTATTTGGCCTGTATCAGCAATATGGTGCTGACGATTACATCGGCGAACCGGTGTCGCAGATCGAGCACATGTCCCAGGCCGCACAGCTGGCGTTGGCGCAAGGGTATGACGATGAAGTGGTGCTGGCGGCGTTCTTTCACGATATCGGGCACATTTGCGCCAAAACCGCGAACAACATGGGCGGTTACGGTGTGATCAGCCACGAGTTGCTGGGCGCCAGGTATCTGCGCGATCAAGGCTTCAGTGAGCGCATCGCCAAACTGGTGGAGTACCACGTACAGGCCAAACGCTACCTCACACTGCGTCAGCCGGGCTATTACGCCCTATTGAGTGAGGCCAGCCTGCGAACCCTGGGTTATCAGGGCGGGGTCATGAGTGACGCCGAGGCTGACGCGTTCGAGCAAGACCCGCTGTGCGCCCTGAGCTTGCGCATGCGGGTGTGGGATGAACAGGCCAAGGCCATGAACGTACCGCTGATCGACTTGAACCTGCTCAAGGGCAAAGCGTTAAAGCTGCTGGCCTGAGCTGTGTAGTCGCTGGCGCAGGCTGCGATAAGGGCCGCAGGCCCTTCAACATAAGTGGGCCGCTGCGCAACCCATCGCAGCCTCGTGCCTCTTTGCGACAGCGTCCGGCATCAAATCTGCTCGGCCAGCGCTTCGATTTGCGCTTGGCGTTCGGCCTGGCTCAGTTTCGGGTGCGGGTTGAGGGACGACCATTGCGGGTGTGCCCGCGCTTTGCTCAGCGCCTCTGGCAGTTTGCCTTCGCGCCAGGTTTTCTCTTGCGGTGTTGCCACCTTGATACTGTCCACCGCCGCGTGCCCCCGCGCATTCAGCGCACGCAGCAGTTGGCGTTGGCGCAAGGCCAGCAAGCGCAACACGCTGTCGTCCACGGTCAGTTCGCGTTGACCTTTGATCTTGCCCAGCAGGCGGCTGCCGTAACTGCGCGCGGTTTGCAGGGCGCCACCGGCAATGGCACCGGCCAACGCCGCCGCGCCCAAGGTCAGGCCGCCGACCATCAAGTCCACACCCGCCCCCGCCGCGGCGCCCGCGGCAATACCGCCGCCCACCCGCACGCCCAGTTGCTTGAGGGTTTCAGGGTTGAACAGGTCATCGCCCCAGCGCCCGTCCAGCAGCGGCAAATCGCTGGCCGCTGCGTCGCTGGCGCGAAAGCCATAGAGCTTGAGCAAGGCTTCGACGCAACGTTGTTCACGTTGGCGAATGGCCTGTCGCAGTTGGTTGATGGCGTCTTGCTCGGCACTTTTTTCGCTGATTACGCTGCGCCGACACGCGGCGCAATCAATCAGCAATTCGGCGATCAGGCGCAATGCGCTGTGCTTGCGCGCCACGCGTTGAGCCTGCTGGTCAGTGATTAGGCGCTGCAACGCGTCCCGTGAGTGCTCCAGCAACAGCGCCAGGCTTTCATACAAACGGCGCTCGCCGTCTTCGGGCGGGGCCACGCTGTCGAAGCGCACCAACGCATGCAAGCCCAGACGCGCCAGTGCGTCGCGCCATTCGGGTTCGCGTTGCTGCGGGTTGCTGACGAAATTCAATACTGGCAGCAACGGTTTGCCGCAACTGGCCAGCACACTGAGTTCGTCGCGGTACTTGGCCAGCACCGGTTCGCGGGCATCAATCACGTACAGCCCCGCATCCGAGGCCAGCAATTGGCGCAACACTTTGGCTTCTTGCTCAAAGCGCTGGCGGGCCTCGCTGCCTTCAAGAAAGCGCGCGACGCGCGCCGGGCCGTCCAGACGTTCGCCGGGGCGGTCGAGGCGCTCAAGGTAGTCGAGCAGCGCAATGGCATCTTCCAGCCCCGGTGTGTCGTACAACTCCAGTAACGGCTCGCCGTCCACCGACAGCCGCGCCCCTTCGACATGCCGAGTGGTGCTGGGGCGATGGGACACTTCACCGAAACCCACATCCCGCGTGAGGGTGCGCAATAGCGAGGTTTTGCCGACATTGGTGTGGCCGACCACGGCCAGCGTCAGAGGCTTAGTCATGACCTGTCTCCAGCCAGTTCAAGGGGGCGCTGGTGGCGAACGGCAGGCCCAGTTGCTTGAGCGCGGTGTGCCAGTCGCTCAGGCGGTCGGCGTCCAGCGCCTGGCCGGGCGGGGCTTGCAGCAGCCAGACCCGTGTTTGAGCAGCGCTGCGGGCCAGTTCGCCGATTAACGCCAGGCTGCCGCGATCCGGTGAGCGCCTGGGGTCACAGGCAATCGCCAGCCGCGCAGGCGGGAAACGGGTCATTTGCTCCAGCAGGGTTTGGCGTGATTCGCGGCTGTCGAGGATGCCTGCGTCTTTCACCGTTGCGGGCAATGTGGGCGGCCACGGGTGTTGGTCGTCGAGTTCGATGGCCACGATCAGTGCGCCATCGGTGTGCAGATCTGTGTTCCCAGCCTGTACCGTGTGCAGTTGCTCGGGCGCGATGTCGTTCACGCCAAGGCGTTCGCTGCTCGGCATCAAGGTTTCGCGCAGTTGACTGTAGCCGGGCAAGTTGAGGTCCAGTTGCAGCGCATTGCGCCCGCTCTTCCAGCGCCAGCGGCAGAAAAGGTAAAGCAGCAAGCGCGGGATCACGCCATAAATAAGGACCGCGCCGACAAGCCAGATCGCCCACGACTGACGTACCAGTTCGTTGTTGTAGAGGCTGCTGTCAGTGCTGACGAGGATCATTTCCACCGTGGGCACGCTGAACCCCAGCCAGTTCGGCAGAGCGCCCAGTGCCCGTGTGGCGGCGACAAACGCATCGGCCCCCAGAATGGTGGTTTCCCAGATAAACCCGTAGCGGCGGGTGGCCATGAGCAGCAGCATCATCACCAATGCGCTGAGCATTGCCAGCAGCCACAGCCCGTTGACCAATGCGCCGAGCGCCCAGCGATTGAGCTTGCGCCGTTGCAGCAACAACAGGAGGGCGGGGGCCAGTTGGGCGGCCTTGGCATCGCGGGCGAGCTTGTCGCTGAGCCACAGCCATACGCGGCCAAGGCTGGCGCCGTGCTCACCGGCCAACAGCAGGCCAAGCACCCAACTGAGCAATAAAATCGAGTTGAGGCCCAGCAGGCTGCCCAGCGCCCAGAACACATTAACCGGGGTTTGCCCGTTGCCCAGCGCGGCAAAGGCCAGCCCTGCGCCACTGATCACGGCCAACACCGCCAGCACCAGCACCGCCAGCCGTGCGCCTTGTAGCCAATGGTGCAGGGCGCTGAGCAAACCATCGCGTTCAGCCAACCACAAGGCCCGATGCTCAAGGCGGTGGGTCAGGTCGCCGCCGCTGCTGCGGGCGCGACGATTGGCTTCCTGGTCATCCAGCGGGCCCGCGTGTTCTTCGCGCAGGCGCACGGTTTCAGTCAGCCACAGGCGTTGCAAAGGGGAAAGTTGAGTCACAGGCCAATCCATTCAAGTGAGCCAAGAGCATAACCGCTGTTACGTCGCACGGGGTACTGCGGGCGCGGGTCGCTCTGGTATCCTCGCCAGCATGAAAAAAACTCTCCCCCTCAGCCTGATCGCAGCCCTCGGTGAAAACCGCGTGATCGGCGTCGATAACAGCATGCCGTGGCATTTGCCGGCGGATTTCAAATATTTCAAGGCCACCACCCTGGGCAAGCCGATCATTATGGGTCGCAAAACCTGGGATTCGCTGGGCCGCCCTTTACCGGGGCGCTTGAACCTGGTGGTCAGTCGTCAGGCCGACTTGCAGCTTGAAGGTGCCGAGGTGTTTGCCTCGCTCGATGCGGCCGTGGAGCGCGCACAGGCGTGGGCCAAAGAGCAGGGCGTGAGCGAAGTGATGTTGATTGGCGGCGCGCAGTTGTACACCCAGGCGCTGGCAGATGCCGACCGGTTGTACCTGACGCGTGTGGGGCTTAGCCCGCAAGGCGATGCGTGGTTCCCTGAGTTTGATCAGGCGCAGTGGACGCGGGTGTCGAATGAGCCGCATGCGGCTGAAGAGGGCAAGCCGGGTTTCAGTTTTGAGGTGTGGGAAAGGGTCTAACATTTTGTAAACGCTTTACGCGCAGTTGCGTATGCGTTGCCGAAGGCTGCGATCTTTTGCTCTTGAAGCTCGCAGCCTGCGGCAGTTCCAACGGGGTTACGCGAATTTACGCGTGCGCCAGCTCACCATGATCGTCTTCAGCCAAAATGGCTTTATCCGTTTCATTCATGATCTGGCTGGTTACCGTACCGGCGACCATTGCGCCACTCACGTTCAAGGCCGTGCGGCCCATGTCGATCAGCGGCTCGACCGAGATCAGCAACGCCACCAGCGACACCGGCAAGCCCATCGCTGGCAAGACGATCAGCGCGGCGAAGGTTGCACCACCGCCCACGCCCGCCACACCGGCCGAACTCAGGGTCACAATCGCTACCAGCGTGGCAATCCACAGCGGGTCCAGCGGGTTGATACCCACGGTGGGGGCAACCATCACCGCCAGCATCGCCGGGTACAGACCGGCACAGCCGTTTTGCCCGATGGTCGCGCCAAACGAGGCCGCGAAGCTGGCGATGGACGACGGAATCCCCAGGCGACGGGTTTGCGCTTCAATGCTCAACGGGATGCTGGCGGCGCTCGAACGGCTGGTGAACGCGAACGTCAGCACTGGCCATACTTTGCGGAAGAAACGCAGCGGGTTAACCCCGGAAAACGACACAATCACGCCGTGAATCACGAACATCAGCGCCAGGCCGATGTAGGACACCACCACAAAGCTGCCGAGTTTGATGATGTCTTGCAGGTTGGACATGGCGACCACTTTGGTCATCAAGGCCAGCACGCCGTACGGGGTGAGCTTCATCACCAGACGCACCAGACGCATCACCCAGGCTTGCAGGGTGTCGATGGCGTTAAGCACTTTGCTGCCTTTTTCAGGCTCGTCCTTGAACAGTTGCAGCGCAGCAACCCCCAGGAACGCGGCAAAGATCACCACGCTGATGATCGACGTCGGCTTGGCACGGGCCAAGTCAGCAAACGGGTTTTGCGGGATGAACGACAGCAGCAACTGCGGCACATTCAGGTCGGCCACTTTACCGGCGTAATCGCTCTGGATGATTTGCAGGCGGCTCATTTCAGCTGCGCCCGCCACCAGGCCGTCAGCCGTGAGGCCGAACAGGTTGGTCAGGCCGATGCCGACCAGCGCTGCAATCATGGTGGTGAACAGCAGGGTGCCGATGGTCAGAAAGCTGATCTTGCCCAACGACGATGCGTTGTGCAGGCGCGCGACCGCGCTGAGGATCGAAGCAAAGACCAGCGGAATCACGATCATTTGCAGCAGTTGCACATAGCCGCTGCCGACCAGATCGAACCAGCCGATAGAGGTTTTCAGGGTTGGGCTTTCTGCACCGTAGATCAGGTGCAAACCAAGACCAAACATCACACCGACAACCAGCGCCAGCAGGACTTTTTTCGCCAGGCTCCACGCGGTGTGGCGGGTCAGCGACAAGCCGAACAGCAACGCGAGGAACACCAGCAGATTGAGGATCAGCGGGTAATTCATGAAAGCTCCGGGGGGGCGACTTGTACCAGTCTTGGGTTGTAACAATTTCGAACCGGAAATGCTAACAGGTTGATATAGCTAGAAATATACCGTTCTGGAATGACTACCTATGTTTTGGGTATAAGCCTCGTCCCCCTGCGCGATACAAAAATCCCGGCACGTGGCCGGGATTTTTGAATGGAGCCGCCTGGCTTATGGCACCAGCTTGTCCAGCAAGGCTTTGTCACGCACCGCGCCTTTGTCGGCACTGGTGGCCAGCAAGGCATACGCCTTCAATGCTGTCGTGACTTTGCGCGGGCGTACTTCCACCGGCTTCCAGCCCTTTTTGTCTTGCGCGGCACGACGAGTGGCCATTTCTTCATCGCTGATCAACAGGTTGATCGAGCGGTTGGGAATGTCGATCAGCACTTTGTCGCCGTCCTGCACCAAACCAATCGCGCCACCGGCGGCCGCTTCTGGCGAAGCGTGGCCAATGGACAGGCCCGAAGTACCGCCCGAGAAGCGGCCATCGGTCAGCAGCGCGCAGGCTTTGCCCAGCCCTTTGGATTTGAGGTACGAAGTGGGGTAGAGCATCTCTTGCATGCCGGGGCCGCCTTTAGGGCCTTCGTAACGAATGATCACGATATCGCCGGCTTTTACCTCGTCTGCCAAAATGCCGCGCACGGCGCTGTCCTGGCTTTCGAAGATTTTGGCATTGCCTTCAAACACGTGAATCGACTCGTCAACGCCAGCGGTTTTAACCACACATCCGTCCAGCGCGATGTTGCCGTAGAGCACGGCCAGGCCGCCCTCTTGCGAATACGCATGTTCGACACTGCGGATGCAGCCGTTTTCACGGTCGTCGTCCAGCGTGTCCCAACGGGTTGACTGGCTAAACGCGGTTTGTGTCGGGATACCGGCCGGGCCTGCGCGGAAGAAGGTGTGGACGGCTTCGTCGTCAGTCTGGGTGATGTCCCACTTGGCAATGCCTTCGGCCATTGTCTTGCTGTGGACGGTTGCCAGGTCGGTGTGCAACAAGCCACCACGGGCCAGCGAGCCGAGAATGGAGAAAATGCCGCCTGCGCGGTGCACGTCTTCCATGTGGTACTTCTGGATGTTTGGCGCCACTTTGCACAGCTGCGGCACATGGCGCGACAGGCGGTCGATGTCTTTGAGGTCGAAATCGATCTCGGCCTCCTGGGCGGCGGCCAGCAAGTGCAGGATGGTGTTGGTGGAGCCGCCCATGGCGATGTCCAGCGTCATGGCGTTTTCGAACGCCTTGAAGTTGGCGATGTTGCGCGGCAGTACCGACTCGTCGTTTTCGACGTAGTACTGACGGCACAGGTCGACAATGGTGCGCCCCGCTTGCAGGAACAATTGCTCGCGGTCGCTGTGGGTGGCCAGTGCCGAGCCATTGCCCGGCAAGGCGAGGCCCAGGGCTTCGGTCAGGCAGTTCATCGAGTTGGCGGTGAACATGCCGGAGCACGAACCGCAGGTGGGGCATGCGCTGCGCTCGTACTCGGCAACCTTCTCGTCAGAAGCGCTGGAGTCGGCGGCGATGACCATGGCGTCTACCAGGTCGAGGCCGTGGCTGGCGAGCTTGGTTTTGCCCGCTTCCATTGGCCCGCCCGAGACGAAAATCACCGGGATGTTGAGGCGTAACGAAGCCATCAGCATGCCGGGGGTGATTTTGTCGCAGTTGGAAATACACACGATGGCGTCGGCGCAGTGCGCGTTGACCATGTACTCAACGGAGTCGGCAATGATCTCGCGGCTCGGCAGCGAGTACAGCATGCCGTCGTGGCCCATGGCGATGCCGTCGTCGACGGCGATGGTGTTGAATTCTTTGGCAACGCCGCCAGCGCGTTCGATCTCGCGGGCAACCAGTTGACCCATGTCTTTGAGGTGGACGTGGCCGGGTACGAACTGGGTAAAGGAGTTGGCAATGGCGATGATCGGCTTCTTGAAGTCGGCATCTTTCATCCCCGTGGCGCGCCACAAAGCGCGGGCACCGGCCATATTGCGGCCGTGGGTGGAGGTTTTTGAACGATAGTCAGGCATGGAACAACTCCGGGCGGCTAATCAGGTAACAAACAGGGAAGTGAGCTTCTAATGACTGAGGGACCACACAGAAAATGACTACGTGTCCGAAAGCTGCCGTGAGCGCTGCGGGATCGCCGCGTGCCTGGGCCTGAGCTCATAAACCCGCCGGGGATGATTGGCGATGAATGCGTCGATTCTACACGGCTGGCGTGCGGAGGGAATGGGCCACAACGCTGGCCTAATGCGCAAAAGCGTTACACAGGAGGTGATACCGCCGAATGTGTGCTGATCCGCCAGATCAGACCCAACGCAATCAGACTCAGTACGATAAACGCACTGGCCAGCGTGTCTTGCAGGCTGACGGGACTGAGATTCACAACCGCGCTGACGGCTCCCCCACACATGAAAATCAGCGCACTTCCGGCAGCAGAGGCTGTGCCAGCCAGATCTGGAAATACGTCCATCGCCCGTGAGGTAGCGATCGGCCGAGCGATGGTGATACCTGTGGTGCAGACGATCATGGGCATTAACACGCTAAAAACCGTCTGCCCCCACAACGCGTGCAGCATGAACATCAGTACGCCAGCGGACACCATCAGCAACAACCCTGTGATGATTTGTGCATCTGCGCTCATTCGCCTGCTGAGCCTATGCGCGAGTAGGCCGCCAACCAAATAAGCTACGCCGTACAGCAGCAAAATCCACGAGTACGTATAGCTGGACAGTTGTAGCTGCTCCAGAAACAGCAGCGGCGAAAGCACAATGAACGAGAAGTGGCAGGCAAAGGCGATGCCTGAAATCAGCCAGTAGCTCATGAAGGTCGCGTCTCGGCAGACCACACCATAGGCCCTCAAAATGCTCTGCGTGGGCGGCACGTTGGGGCGAGTGTCCTTGAGTTGGCGCCAGGCACTGACCCAGACTACAGCGGCCAGGCAGATAAACGCCCAAAAGCTGCCTGGCCAATCAAATGCTTCTTGCAACACCGTGCCGGCCAAAGGCGACAGGGAAATGGCCAACCCACTGACGGTGACCATCAGGATGCGCAGGTGATCGCGTTGGTTGCCGCTGAACAGGTCCTGGATCAGTGCCTGAGACACGACAAAACACCCGCAGCCAACGGCCTGCATGCACCTGAAAAACAAGAACCAGATGAAGTCGTTCGCATGCACGCAGCCGATAGCGCCAATCACGGAGACGCCGATACCCGTGAGCAGCAGGCGTTTACGTCCCATGCGGTCAGACAACGGCCCTATCACCCACTGCGACAGGGCGACACTGACTGCGAACAGACTGATGGAAAACGCGATATCGCCGGGGGAACGTTGAAAATGTGCGGCCAAGGCTGGAAAGGAAGGCAGCACCACATCAAGGGGGAACACTGCGAGCACGGTCATACCCGTAAGCAACCAGACGGCTGTCCAGCGTTGCAATGGGCTGACAGGTGAATTCGATTGCGTCATGCGACCCTCACTTTTTGAGCGGGCAGTGTCGGGCGCGGGAGACGGCAGTTTCAACGGGGTATCGAGTCAGTCAGGGCCTGTCTTTGTGTAGGAAAAACCATTTTTCAGCCTGTGAGGCCTATAGCACATGGCTTAACCTCATTCAGTCGCGGTGTAGGCGCAGGTGGGTTGAAGCGATAGAGTGCTAACCAGAAAATTTCAGCAAGGGATTCTGCATGCCACTCCTTACACGCTCTATCAAGGCCTGCCTGGGCATTGGCCTGGTGCAGGGACTGCTGCTCTGGTTGGCCAGCGGTATCAGCGAACATGGCATCAAGTTTGCGCTGGTCACGGCGGTTTTGGTGGGGGGCACCAATGCGCTGCTACTGGGCGATGCCCTGCGTCAGCGCGGCACCCTGTGGCTGGTAGTGGCGTTGACGGTGGTGATGTCGGCCATCAGCGCCTGGGTGTTTTGGGACGGCGGGGAGCAGTGGCGCTCCAGCAGTTGGCTGACCGGCAGCTGGACGTGTTTTGCCGTGGTGATTGCCTACATTTGTACGGCCTTCATCTTAAGCTGGCCAACCCGCGAAGGGCGCTGTCCGCGCTACGAAGACTTGTTCCGTCACGCGTGGGACACGGTGTTCATCGTGTTGCTGGGATTGCTGCTTAACGGCGTGTTCTGGGCCTTGATTCTGCTGTGGGGCAGCCTGTTCAAGATGCTCGGGATTGTGGCGCTTAACCAACTGTTCTCCACGGACGGGTTCATCTACATCAGTTCAGCCGTAGTGTTTGCACTGGGCGTGAAGATGGGCCGCGACAACGATCGGGTCATTGGCCTGTTGCGCGGCATTCTGCTCACGCTATGCCGCTTCTTGCTGCCTCTGGGGGCATTGATTGCCCTCGTGTTCACCTTCGCCCTGGCCTTTACCGGGTTAGGCCCGATCTGGGACACGGGGTATTCGACGCCGATCATGTTGTGCCTGGTGGCGGTCAATCTGTTTTTGCTCAACGGTGTGGTGCAAGACGGCGAGCACGAAAGCGGCTATCCGAAGTGGCTGCTGCGCATGGTCGACCTGTGCCTGTTGTGCCTGCCAGTACTGGTGGTGTTGGCCGGGTATTCGAGCTGGTTAAGAATTGAGCAGTACGGCCTGACGCCAACCCGTTTACTGGCGATGCTGCTGGTGGTCGTGATGCTGGTGCACAGCGTGGCCGCCGCTTGGGCCGCCGTGGTGCCGCAGCGTCAGTGGTTGTGGCGCTTGCGGGTCAGCAACCCGGTAATTGCACTGCTGAGCGTGGTGGTGTTGCTGGCGATTCACACCCCGTGGTTCAGCCCGTTGCAGTTCAGCGCCAAAAACCAGATAAACCGGGTCTTGAGTGGCCAGTCATCGGTCGAAACCTTTGATGCCGATGCCTTGCGCTATCGCTTGGGGCTTCCCGGCAAACAGGCCTATGACGCGTTGCTGGCGCAAGTGGAGCAAGGGCAGGTATTGACGGAGCCTGAGCGCCAAGTGCTGCTCAAACGTCTGAAGGATGCAGACACCGGCGGTGGTGTTCGAGCGCCGAATGCGCGGGTGCTGGAATGGATCGGCCCCAAGGTTGAAGGCAGTGAGCAATTTGATCTGCCGGGCGTAGGCGGGCAGCCGTGCTGGGCGCCGGGTTGCGCACTGTGGGCCGTGGATCTGGACAACGACGGGCAGGTGGAAGTACTGCAATTGCCCAAGCAAGGTTGGTCTGACGGGCTGTACTTTTTTACGCGCGATGCGCAAGGCGAATGGAAGCGTGCGGGCACCTATGAAGGTGGCGAAAGCCCACTTCAACTGATTGATCAGATTCGGGCAGGGAAGGTGAAGGTGGTGAAGCCGCGCTACCAGTCATTGCAGATTGGCGAGGTTGAGTTGAACCCCAAACTGGACCGCGAACCCCAGCCATGAAGCGCAACCCGTAGCCGCTGGCGGCTACGGGTTGACCCTACTGCTTAGCTGTTGGGCAGCAAGCGGCAGGTGATGCTTTTGATGTAGCGAGTTTCTGGGATCGCCGGGTGTACCGGGTGATCCGGGCCTTGGCTGCCGCGTTCCAGCAACTGGATGTTGCGGTCCAGGTGGCGGGCGCTGGTCAGCAAGATGTTTTGCAGGTCGTCTTCGGGCAGGTGCATGGAGCACGATGCGCTGAACAGGATGCCGTCTTTGGTGAGCAGGCGCATGGCTTGCTCGTTGAGGCGGCGATACGCGCCTTCGCCGTTTTTCAGGTCTTTTTTGCGTTTGATGAACGCCGGAGGGTCGGCCACGATCACGTCGAAACGTTCTTCGTTGGCTTTGAGCTCTTTAAGCGCTTCAAACACGTCGCCTTCCATGCAGGTCACACGCTCGGCAAAACCGTTCAGTGCCGCGTTACGCTCAACACCGTCCAGTGCGAACGAGGACGCGTCAACACACATCACTTCGCTGGCGCCAAAGGCCGCTGCTTGAATGCCCCAGCCGCCGATGTAGCTGTACAAGTCCAGGACACGTTTGCCTTTGGCGTACGGTGCCAGGCGGGCACGGTTCATGCGGTGGTCGTAGAACCAGCCGGTTTTCTGACCGGCAATGACCGGTGCTTCGAACTTGACGCCGTTTTCTTCCAGCGCGACCCACTCCGGCACCAGGCCGAAGACGGTTTCGACGTAACGCTCAAGGCCTTCGGCATCACGGGCAGCCGAGTCGTTCTTGAACAGAATGCCGCTTGGCTTGACCACTTGGACCAAGGCTGCAATCACGTCAGCTTTGTGCATTTCCATGGTTGCAGAGGCCAGTTGCACCACCAGGATGTCGCCGAAACGATCCACCACCAGGCCTGGCAGCAGATCGGAATCGCCGAACACCAAACGGTAGTAAGGCTTGTCGAACAGGCGATCACGCAAGGACAAGGCCACGTTGAGGCGGTGAACCAAAAACGATTTGTCTAAGGGCACTTTCACGTCGCGCGACAGCAGGCGCGCGCAGATCAGGTTGTTAGGGCTCATGGCAACGATGCCCAGCGATTTGCCGCCAGCAGTCTCCAGCACCGCTTGGTCGCCAGCCTTAAAGCCGTGCAGCGGAGTGGTGGCTACATCGATTTCGTTGCTGTAGACCCACAAGTGGCCGGCGCGCAGGCGTCGATCGGCATTGGCTTTAAGGCGCAGGCTTGGCAGGGACATGACGTCGCTCCGGGTATTGAAAAGGGCGCGATTATAGCCTTAGACGCAAGCGTGGGGCTTGGTTGATTCACCGCATTGCGTCGGATTACGTGCCCAACCCTGCCGAAAATTCCGTTAGAATCGCGGGCTATTCCAGAGTGTGTCGTCATGCCCCCAGAGCTTTCATCCGAACAGATCAGCCAAACGCTGCAAGGCATCAGTGTGCCGCCTCAACCGCAAATCATGGTGGATTTGCAGATGGAGCAGTACATGCCCGATCCGGACCTGGAAGTGATCGCCCGTCTGATTGCCCAAGACCCCGGTTTATCGGGCGCCTTGATGAAGATCGTCAACTCGCCGCATTACGGTCTGAGCAACAAAATTGCCTCGATTCAACGTGCTGTCACGTTGCTGGGCAGCCGTACCGTGATCAACCTGATCAACGCGCAGTCGATCAAGGGCGAGATGTGCGATGAAACCATCGTGACCCTCAACCGTTTTTGGGACACCGCGCAGGACGTGGCCATGACCAGCATGACGCTGGCCAAACGCACCGGCTCTCAGGCAGTCGATGAAGCCTACGCGCTGGGGTTGTTTCACGATTGCGGCATCCCGCTGATGCTCAAGCGCTTCCCTGACTACATGACCGTGCTGGAGCAAGCCTACGCCAATGCCGGCCCGGCCAGCCGTGTGGTTGACACCGAAAACCGCCATTTCAACACCAACCACGCGGTGGTCGGTTATTACACGGCCAAGTCCTGGCGTTTGCCGGAACACCTGACCCACGCCATTGCCAATCACCACAATGCGCTGGCGATTTTCAGCGATGACTCGTCGCGCAACAGCCAACTGAAAAACCTGCTGGCCATCCTCAAGATGGCTGAGCACATTTGCGCCTCGCACAAGGTGTTGGGTAATCAGCGCGAAGACCACGAGTGGAACAGCATCAGCCACTTGGTGCTCGATTACATCGGTTTGTCCGAATACGACTTTGAAAACCTCAAAGAGAGCATCCGCGAGCTGGGTGCTCACTAGGTTTTTCCCCGCAGGAGTCTTGCATGCCTGAATTACCTGAAGTTGAAACCACCCGTCGCGGTATCGCTCCTCACCTGGAAGGGCAACGGGTCAGCCGGGTAATTGTGCGTGAACGGCGCCTGCGTTGGCCCATCCCCGAAGACCTGGATGTACGTTTGTCGGGGCAGAAAATCGTATTGGTCGAGCGGCGCGCCAAGTATTTATTGATCAACGCCGAAGTGGGTACGCTGATCAGCCATTTGGGCATGTCGGGCAATTTGCGTCTGGTTGAGGCCGGGTCGCTGGCGGCCAAGCATGAGCATGTGGATATCGAACTGGAGTCCGGGCTGGCCTTGCGCTACACCGACCCGCGCCGGTTTGGCGCGATGCTGTGGACCCACGATGCGCTTAATCACGAACTGCTGATCAAATTGGGGCCGGAGCCACTGACCGACCTGTTTGATGGCGACCGGCTGTTTCAGCTGTCGCGCAAACGTTCGATGGCGGTCAAGCCGTTCATCATGGACAACGCGGTGGTGGTGGGTGTGGGCAATATCTACGCCACCGAAGCGCTGTTTGCCGCCGGCATAGACCCGCGCCGAGAAGCCAAAAGCATCTCGCGGGCGCGCTATTTGAAGCTGGCGATTGAAATCAAACGGATTTTGGCCGCCGCCATTGAGCGCGGAGGCACTACCTTGCGCGACTTTATCGGTGGCGATGGTCAGCCCGGTTATTTTCAGCAAGAACTGTTTGTGTACGGCCGGGCCTACGAGCAGTGCAAGGTATGCGGCAGCGAGTTACGCGAGGTCAAACTGGGCCAGCGCTCCAGCGTATTTTGCCCGCGCTGCCAGTCGTAGACGCAATCACGAAAAACCCTAGCCGCTGACAAGCAGCCCGACGCTGCGTCTGGCAGCGAACCCGTTGTGAGATCAGGTTTGCTCTGCGTCGGGCAAGCCGCAAGTCTCATGTCGCAAGGACGTTGGCGAAGTAGCACGCGGCTCTGGCGTAGCCTCGTTCCTTCGGCAACGGCTGCCGGCGATACCGACTTACGCTTTGCCGGTTATCGCCCGGTATTTTTCCATCAATTGGGCTTCGGTTTCCGGGTGGGCTTCGTCCAGCGGGATGCAGTCGACCGGGCACACTTGCTGGCATTGCGGCTCGTCGTAATGGCCGACGCACTGGGTGCACAGGTTCGGATCAATGACGTAGATCTCTTCGCCCTGGGAAATGGCGGCGTTCGGACACTCGGGTTCGCAGACGTCGCAATTGATGCAATCGTCGGTGATGATCAGGGACATGGGTACTCCTGCCGGGGCGGTCGGCCCGGGCAACTGAAATCGAATGCGGGCAATTGTGCCGCATTGGCGCCCGCAGTGCACGCGGGCGCCGCTTCAGCGGTCATTTCTTGCGAAAGCGTTCGGTCAATGCGTCCGCGACCACCGGGTGCACGAATTTGCTGATATCGCCGCCCAATGCCGCAATTTCACGGACCAATGTCGACGATATAAACGAATAGCGCTCTGACGGCGTGAGAAACAGGCTCTCGACGTCTGGTGCCAGTTGGCGATTCATGTTCGCCAGCTGGAACTCGTATTCGAAGTCAGACACCGCACGCAGGCCACGCAGAAACACATTGGCGTTCTGCTCTTTGGCAAAGTGCGCAAGCAGGGTCGAAAACCCCACCACTTCGACATTGGGCAGGTGTTTGGTGACTTCACGTGCCAGCTCAACACGCTGTTCCAGAGGGAACAACGGGTTTTTCTTGGTGCTGGCCGCAACAGCAATGATGACGTGGTCGAACAAGCGCGAGGCGCGTTCAACCAGGTCGCCATGGCCCTTGGTAATAGGGTCGAATGTACCTGGGTACAACACTCGGTTCATCGCGTCGTCCTGGCGGGAATCCGTTGGGGAGTCGGATGGTATCGCAGCATTCCCGGTCGGCCAAGTCGCCATTCGCAGAAGAAAGCACTATAGACGCCGCCGAATTCGTCCTTTTTCACGGATTTTCAAGACGCTTGCCTAGCTGAGTCGCCAGTTTTGCAGTGAGCCCATACACCGATAATTGTGGGTTTGCGCCAATGCTGGTGGGGAATAGCGAGCCGTCGTGGACCGATACGTTGCGCAATTGATGATGACGCCCAAGGCTGTCGGTGACCGCCATGTGGGGATTTTCTCCCATAGCGCAACCACCCATGACGTGGGCACTGGCCAGACGTGTCCGATACAACTCCAGGCTCAAACTGTCTATCAGTTCACGCGTTTCACTCAAGTTGTTCACATAGCGCGCATCGCTGTGCAGCGGCATGACGGCGCTGGCACCCGCCGCAAACTGAATCTCGGCCATGCTGTGGTAAGCGCGTTTCAACCCCTCCCAGACATACGGCGTGAGGCTGTAATCGAGCACCGGGGTGCTGTCATTGCGCAATTGGACGTTGCCGCCGCGACTGTCTGGATGAAAACCGTCGCGCATCAGCGCCAACATCATGTGCGTATTGGGCAGTTGGGCCATGTGTTCGGCGCTGCTCTCGCCGTAGCGGGCGAATAACGTGGCAGCCAGTGCGGGGTGGATCGGCGGTACTTCGAGTTTGTAGCCCATTGAGCCGGTGGTGCCGTCTTTCCACTGAAAATGATCGGAGTAAATCGACTGCGGTGCGCCTTCAAACGCATTAATAGCCGTGGGAAAGGTTGCCGCAGAGAAGTTGACCACATGCAGGAAGGTGCGTTTGCCCAGTGTTTTATGCGGGTCTGGAGCATCTGAGCGCATGAGTAAACCGGGGGTGTTGATGCCTCCGCCCGCGATCACGTAATGCCGCGCCTTGACAGTGATGGTGCGGCCAGTGGGTGTCACGCAACGCGGGTCCATGCCTTGGCACTCAAGGCCGGTGACCTGATCGCCCTTGATTATCAAGCGCTGGGCGCGGGCCAGATACAGCAGCTCGCCGCCTTTTTCGAGGGTCGCAGGGATAGTGGTCACCAGCATGGATTGCTTGGCGTTGGTCGGGCAGCCCATGCCGCAATAGCCCAGGTTCCAGCAACCGCGAACGTTTCGCGCGATTACATGCCAGCTATAGCCGAGCTTTTCGCAGCCGGTGCGGATGACTTGATTGTTGGCATTCGGGGGTATCAGCCACGGCGCTACGCCTAAACGCTGTTCCATCTGCTCGAACCACGGTGCCATTTGTTCGCTGCTGTGGCCGACCACGTGATGTTCGCGAGCCCAGTGTTCAAGGGTTTGCGCGGGAGTGCGAAAGCTGGACGTCCAGTTGACCAGCGTTGTACCACCCACGGCCCGACCTTGCAGGATGCTGATGGCGCCGTCCTGGGTCATGCGGCCTACGCCTTCCTGATACAGGCTGGTGTAGGCCTCGCCTTCGAGCATTTTGAAGTCGCTGCTGGTTTTGAGCGGGCCTTCTTCGATGATCAACACTTTGAAACCCGCCGCGCTGAGGATTTCAGCCGTGGTGCCGCCTCCCGCGCCGCTGCCGATGATGGCCACATCAGCGTGCAGCGTCAGGTCGCTGTCCAGTTGTGAGCCGTTGTAGGTTTTCCAGCCTCGGGCCAAGCCTTCGCGAAAGAGATCCGGTACGGGCATTAAGGTGTTCCTTGTCTTTTTATTTTTATGAGTGGCAGGTCGTCTGCTCACTGAAAACCGGTAGGCGCGAACGTGTTTTTATGGGGGCATTCAGACTGTGGGCGGTCCCGGATACCCGCAATGGGCCCAGGACTCTGGCCGCTCGTACCAACTCATCATCACCAGTTGCACCAAGGAGGCGTGACCCATGCGCAGCAGGCTCAGGCTGCTGTTTTGCCAGCGCTCAAGAAAGTGGCGAACCTGCTCAGGGCTGGCGGTTTCCCAGCGACCCCAGACGCCAGTCAACGGGCCGCGCGTAATGGGCATGGCCACGACGTCGAATAATTGCCGGGTGAGAGTGAACAAGGCGGGTGACAGGCGGTTGAGGTTATCGTCCAGCGTGTGCAACGTAGCATCGGCAGCGCTGGGCATGAGCGGCGCGGCAGTGCTGGCGGCCAGCATCACCGGAATCAGCGTGCGCAAAAAAGCCAGATCGCTGCTGCGCAGTACCGCAAAGCCGCGGGCGTTGTCACGGGCCGAGCAGCCTGTGAGGCTGGCGCCCAACCCGGCTGTCGCCAGTAGCGCACTGGCACACAGCCCCACTTTAAGGGCGCCACGACGTGAGAGCAGCGCGTTTTCAACACGGGGTTCGGGCATGGTCGGGCCTCGTTAACGAATGAACAGCTTCTGAACCAAACGCCCCAGCTTTCGCCCATAAGGCGGATAAATGGCCAGTGAGCTGTTCACTCGCTGCTTGGCCAATACGCTTTTGGCATGGCTGAAGGTCAGAAACCCTTCATGGCCGTGGTAACGGCCCATGCCGGAAGGCCCGACACCACCAAACGGCAGGTCGTCAACGGCCACATGCAGCAAGGTTTCATTGATGCACACACCACCTGAGTGGGAGTTTTGCAGCACACGCTGTTGCTCAACTTTGTTGTAACCAAAATAGTAGAGCGCTAGCGGTCGCGGCCTCTCAGTGATGTAGGCCAGCGCCTGCTCCAAGTCGCGGTATGCCACGACGGGCAGCAAGGGACCAAAAATTTCCTCTTGCATCACCTGCATGTCGTCGTTGACATCCAGTACCAGGCAGTGGGCCATGCGTCGGCCCTGACCCTGTTCATAAAGAGGGATCAGGCGGGCGCCTTTGGCCACGGCGTCTGTTTTGAGGTGTTCAAGCCGGGCCAGTTGGCGCTCGTTGATGATGGCGGTGTAGTCCGGGTTATCGATCAGCGTCGGGTAGAAGCTGTGCATCACCTGGCGGTAAGCGTCGACAAACCCTTGAACGCGGTTTTCTGGCACCAATACGTAGTCCGGGGCGATGCAAGTCTGCCCGGCGTTCAGGCTTTTGCCCCAGGCAATGCGCTGTGCTGCGTCTTTGAGGGGTACATCGGCCGACACGATGGCCGCAGATTTACCGCCCAGCTCCAGCGTCACGGGGGTGAGGTGTTCAGCGGCGGCACGCATGACCAACTTGCCGACCTGGGTGGAGCCGGTGAACAGCAAGTGATCAAACGCCAGCCCGGAGAACGCAACGGCGACATCGGCTTCGCCCAAGACCACCGCCACACAGTCTTCAGGAAAGATGCGCCCCAGTAAGTCTTTGAGCAGGCGCCCGGTGGCCGGGGTGAACTCGCTGAGTTTGAGCATCACCCGATTGCCGGCCGCCAATGCACCGATCAACGGGCCCATTGCCAGATAAAGCGGGTAGTTCCACGGCACGATGATGCCGATCACCCCCAAGGGCTGATACATGACGTGGGCGCTGGCAGGTTGAAACATGACGTCTACGCTGCGGGCAGAGGGTTTCATCCAGCGTTTAAGGTGTTTGAGGGTGTAGTCGATGCCATGCAGGCTGGGCATCAGTTCGGCAAATAAGGTCTCATCGGCGCTGCGATGGCTAAAGTCCTGGCTGATGGCGTCGATTAAGACTTCACGCTCATCACTTAACAGCTGGCGCAGGCTTTTTAGCCATTGCTGACGTTGCTCAAGGGGTGGGTAAGGATGCGCAGCGTAAGCCTGCCGTTGTTTGTCGAGCAGAAGATGCAGATCACTCAGTAAGTCTGAGGCGTCTTTGGGGTAGGCACTGTCGACAGACATGGGTCGCTCCGAGCTGATTTTTATAGGTGTAATTTTTAAGAGAGCAAGGACGTTTCTAGAGCCTATGCTCTAAGTTGTCAATCAGGGGGCCTGCCCGCCGCGATGTTTATCGAACTGAGGTTAGGCCGTAAGATGCCGTCCGTTCTCAAATTAAAGCCCAAGCCTATGGCCACGCGAATAAAAACCAGCCAGCGCATAGTCAACAACAGCCTGGCGTTGTTTAACCAGCTGGGCGAGCGCGCTGTCAGCACCAACCACATTGCCGCCCATATGGAGATATCTCCGGGCAATCTGTATTACCACTTCCCCAACAAGCAGGCGATCATCTCGGTGTTGTTCAACGAGTATGAAGCGCTGGTGCTGAGTTTTCTGCGCCTTCCCGAAGGGCGTTTACCCACCGTTGCGGATAAGCATTTTTATTTGCAGCAATTGCTCGATGCCATGTGGCGTTACCGCTTTCTGTACCGCGATATCGAGCACTTGCTGCACAGCGACAGCGAGCTGGCCACCCGATATCGGCATTTTTCACAGCAATGCTTGAAGCAGGCGCAGGCGATTTATTCAGGGTTTGTCGACGCTGGCATTCTCAACATGACGCCACTGCAAATCGAATCGGTGACCCTCAATGCCTGGATCATTCTTACGTCGTGGATCGGTTTTTTGTGCACCACCCGTGAGACGAGTGATCAGCTCAGTGAGCAAGCGATCAAACGGGGTGTTTATCAACTGCTGGTCCTTGAAGCCGGTTTTGTGACCGATCAGGCGCGTGATGCCATTGATGAGTTGATTCAGGAATATTATGTGCCGCTGGACTTTGCGCTAGACGATCACTAACTGCGTTTCACCCCTTCACAGGAGTTCACTATGCCCGTTGCGCAACTGATCAGCCCTCACGCCCTGAAAGAACGTCAGGCGCAACCCGGCCTGATTATTCTGGACTGCCGCTTTGCCCTGGAAGACCCCGACTATGGCCGTTGCAGCTATGGCGAAGGGCATATCGAAGGCGCGCAGTATGCAGACCTGGAACGGGACCTGAGCGGCCCGGTGGTCAAAGGCGTGACGGGCCGTCATCCGTTGCCCGATGCGCGGGCATTGGTTGAGCGCTTGCAGGCGTGGGGCGTCAATGCAGACAGCGACGTGGTGGTGTATGACGACGGACCAGGTGCGTTTGCCGCACGCGCATGGTGGTTGCTTGCCTGGCTGGGCAAGCGCGACGGTGTGTTTATGCTCGATGGCGGTTTGAAAGCGTGGCATGCGGCCGGTTTCTCGTTGAGCCTGGATGCCGTGACGACGCCGCTCGGCACCTTCGAGGGTGCGCCGGATAAACACTTGGTACTGAGTGCCGAGCAGCTGCAAACGCGCCTGGGTGATCCACAATTGACCTTGATCGATGCGCGCGCGCTGCCGCGTTTTCGCGGTGACGTTGAGCCGATAGACCCTGTTGCAGGGCATATTCCGGGCGCGCAGTGTGCAGCGTTTGGCGAAAACCTCGACAGCACGGGGCGTTTTCTACCGGCTGAGCAACTTAAACAACGCTTTGCTGAAAAACTGGCGGGGCGTTCGCCAGATGCACTGGTGGCATATTGCGGTTCCGGGGTAACGGCGTGCCATAACCTGTTCGCGCTGGCGTTGGCGGGTTATCCACTGGGCAAGCTGTACGCGGGGTCGTGGAGCGAATGGATCAACGATGCGCAACGAGGCGTTGCTACGGGCGATTAAGCTGCGATCGCTACGTCAAATGAGCGTTGTTACGCGCTGCGCGATAGGCCCCCGGGCCAACGCCATAGACCTTCTTGAATTGCCGGCTCAAGTGGCTTTGATCGGCAAAACCCAACTGGGCGGCGACCTGCACGGGCAAACACCCTTGTTGCAATAACGCTCTGGCATGGGCGATGCGTTGTTGCATCAGCCAGGTGTGCGGCGGCATGCCGGTGGCCCGTTGAAACACGCGCGCAAAGTGAAACGGCGACAGATTGACCGCCGCAGCCAGTTCTTCCAGCGACGGCGGCTGTGCCAACCGCGTCTGCAACAACTCTTTGGCTTGATTCACCGCGCGGTGTTCGACACCGGGTTTGGCGGGCGTGGGTAATCGTGCGTGGCGATGCAGCAAGGCAAACATCATCTGGCGCCACACCGTTTGTTGTTGCAGCGCTGATTCCGGGCCTTCGAGCAATTGATGTAACTGGCACAACCCGCTGAACAGTTCAGGGTCTTGCAGCAAGGTGTCATTGAACAGGGGCAGGTGTGCACCGGGCAGTTCCAGTTCGTCCAGCAAGCGGTGCATTTGCGCGTTATCCGGGTAGAAAGCGCGATAACGCCAGCCTGCGTCATGCCCCTTGTGACCGTTATGCACCTCGTCGGGGTTGATCAACACCAGCGTGCCCGTGGCCGCCAGATGCTCTGCACCGCGATAGCGATAACGCTGGGCGCCCGCCATGATCATGCCGATCACAAAGCCATCATGCACATGCGGCACAAAGCGGTGTTCGATGTAGCGAGCGGTGAGCAACTCGACGCCCGCCAAGGGCGGCGTTTGCCAAAACCGGATGGACTCACCCTGCTCGCTGTCCATCACGCCGAACCGCAGTGCAGGGAAGCCAGCCATTGTGGAATGCGCCGCTCAAGATAGTACTGGGGCGTCCTCAGCGAGCCTTCGATGAAACCGACATGCCCGCCTTTGGCGTGCAGCTCCAGCTCAGTGTCGGGCGCCAGCTCGCAGGCCTCGGGAATACTGTGTGTGAAGACAAACGGATCGTCTTGGGACTGGATAATCAGTGTCGGCGTTTGAATAGCCCCCAGAAAATAGCGACTGGAGGCGCGACGGTAGTAATCGTCGACATTCAAATATCCGTTGAGCGGGGCCGTGACGCGGTCGTCGAACTCCCAGAACGTGCGCATTTTGCCCAAGGATTTGAGCGTGCCCAGTTCGGCCAGTGTGGCCAGCCCTTCCTGTTTGGCATCGTGCTCAAACTGGCGCTGCTTGTTTTTGACGTACGCCACCATCTCACGCATGAAGTGAGCCTGGTACACCCTGGAAAACCCCAGGCCAATGCGGTCGGCGCACTGGTCGAGGCGAAAGGGCACCGACACCGCCACGGCGCCTTGCAGCTCACTGACCGCCCCCGTTTCGCCCAGGTACTTGAGCAACACGTTGCCCCCCAGCGAATAGCCCACGGCATACAGCGGTGCCAGTGGGTATCTGGCCCGCAGGTGAGCCACGGCGGCGGCCAGGTCTTCACTGGCGCCGGAGTGGTAACTGCGGGCCAGTAAGTTGGGCTCGCCGGAACAGCCGCGCCAGTTCAGGGCGACGCTGACCCAGCCTTGCGCCGCTAATGCGCGCTGCTGGCCCACGATGTAGTGCGAAGCCGAAGAGCCGGTCAGGCCATGCAGCAGCAACACCAGCGGCGCATAGGCTGACGGGGTGCCGTGCCAATCCAGGTCCAGAAAGTCGCCGTCGTCCAGCCACAGGCGCTCACGCTGATGATCAATGAGCGGTTTGGTGCGCCACAACGGTCCCCACAGCGTTTGGACATGAGGATTTCCAAGGCCCGAAGCCGGGGTAAACGGTTGAGCAGGTATGACAGGGGAAGCGATGTCGCGCACTTGGGTTCTCATCGGGTAGCGGGGACAGGGGTGTGCTTAAGTTGCCACAACCCAGACCCGCACCCAAGTGTTGTGTGCTTGCCTTGAACGGGTCAATTGGTGGAGGTGCAGCCGTTTTGTGCAATCGCCTCGGGAGTGCTTATCTCAGGCAGCGGTAATTGTTCAACACGGGGGCCTGAGGTCAGGCTGACCCAGCCGTCCGCTTTGAAGTGGCGATTCATGGCTGCTTTTATCTGTTCGGGCGTCATTTTTTGAACTTCACGGGTTTTGTAATCGAAGCTCAAGGGCTGGTTAAACCGGTTGATAATCGACAGTTCGTTACGCATCTCCTTGTTGGTCGAGGTGAGCTGTGGCAGAGCTTTGTTCAAGTATTTTTTGATGTCGTCCAACTCTTCATCCGTAGGCCCGTCCCGCAAAAAAGTGGCAAACAGGGTTTTGATGTGGGCCATTGTGTCGAGGCTGTAGCGTGACGGCGTGTTGAGATGAATGACCCACGGCGCTGAGCCCCGCACCTGAGCAATATCGGACGACACGCCGTAGGTGACACTGTGCTGCTCACGCAAATGCTCATTCAGGATCTGGTTGAACACCACATTACCAATGCGTAAAGCCACTGTGTCGGGGTGCTGATGGGGCACTGCATCTTGCGCCATCATGATCAGGGTGTTTGTGCTGTCATCCTCGGTATGCAACGTGTTGTCTGTGTTTGCCAATGCAACCAGTACTGCCGGAGCAGGCAGTGCGGGACCTGCCGGCAAGGCATCGGCCAAAGCCTTGCTCATCCTTTGGGCTTGTTCGGGCGTAAGGTCGCCGACAATCGTAATTTGCGCGTTGGCAGCGGTATACGCGCGGCGGTAGAACGCGAGCAAGTGCGCAGCCTCAATAGATTCGATGCTGGCGGGTGAGCCACACACTGAGCGCAACGTGGGGTGATCGGCATACAGAGCATGGTGAATGCGTGTCAGTGCTCGTGCGTACGACGTTTCCTGTTCGGCTTTAAGCAGCAAGCCGAGTTCATATTTGACCCGGCGTATGGCGTCAACGCTCAGCCCGGGTTGAGCGAGCATTTCGGTGAATAAAGCCATTGCAGGGTCTGCTATTTCGCGCGCACTCAGGGTGCGCAGCGTGAAAAAGCTTTGCTCTTTGCTGATTCCGTTGCCCATTACCACGCCCAGATTGTCGAACCCCCTGGCCAGGGCCGTGGCGTCTTTTAGCGTGGAGCCTTCGTTGAAGAGAGCCAGCATCATGGCTGCCAGCCCGGGTGTATCGCCATCTTGATAGCTGCCTGCTGCAAAGCTGATTTTCAGGTCGATCATCGGCAAATTGTGGTTTTCGACAAATAGCACTTTAGTGCCTTGCGCAAGCTTCCAGGCTTTGATGACTGGCAAGCGGTGCACCACGGACGGCTCCTTCAGCTCGCGCAGTGATTGCAGGTGAGCGCTGGGCGGGGCAGGTGTGACGTTAGCGTACGCCGCGCAGACTTGGGCAACGCACAGCAGGGCTAGCACGCACGCGGTTTTACAGCGCGCGATAAAGTTTGGGTTATTCATGAGCACGCTCCAGAGGCAGTACAGCGCTGGTGGTTAAACGATCACGGACCAAAAAGCGCTGCGCGGTACGCTGTATGTCCTCAGGGGTAATGGACTTCATGACATCCAGACGCGCTTGTTCTGTGCGCCATGAAAGGTCGGCAATTTCCAGCTCGCCGAGGTAGCGTGCATGGTCTTCTAGTTCGTCGCGCTTAAACACTTGTTGGGCAATAAGCTGCGTGCGCGCTCGCTCAAGGTCTTCGAGGGCGGGAGGCGCATTTTTCAGTGAGTCGATAACGGCCCATATACGCTGGGTGGCAGCGTCTGTGGATTTGGCCTTCTCAAGGTCAGGAAAGCTGGTGATGCTGAACAATTCATCACTGCGGCTGATGGCGTTATATTCCGCTGTGACTGCAATCAGAAGCGCTTCGTTATGCACTAATTGAGCGTTGAGCAAGGCGCTGCGTCCTCCCGCGAGCAGTTCCCTGAGCAGCTCCAGCGACGGGGCAGTCCGCGGGTCTGTTTGGGTGCTCATGCTCGGTACGTTGAAGAGCATGTGCAGCATGGCCGGTTGATGCGCAAAGTATTGGGTGATTTTGCGCTCGCCCGGTGCCGCCACTTCGAGCGCTATTTTGTTCACGGGTACCTCACGCCGGGCAATACCCCCGAAGTAACGCTCGGCCAGTGCCTTGACGTGCTCTGTCTCAATACCGCCTGTGACGACCAAAATGGCGTTGTTAGGTGCGTACCAACTGCGATACCAATGTTGCAGCTCCTCGACGTTCAGTCGATCGAGGTCGTGTTTCCAGCCGATGGTCGGGTTGCCTGCCGCGCTGGAAGGGCTGGCGATGCGCAGTGTCATTTCCAGCCCTCGTTGCACGTGGCTGTTGTCAACGGACTCACTGCGCTCGTTTTTGATCACTTCGCGCTCCCCCAACCATTGCGCGGCGGACAGGTGGGCTGTGCTCATTCGATCGGCCAGTATTTCAAAGCTCACGCCGAGCGCATGCGGGGCCAGGGTTTGAAAGTACAGCGTGGTGTCATTACGCGTGGTTGCATTGTCGCTGCCGCCCAGGGTCTGGAGAATATGGTCGCCCTCACCCGAACAGAGTTTGCTGCTGCCGTTGAACACCATATGTTCCACGGCGTGCGATATGCCTGACTGCCCCGGCGGTTCGTTGTTTGAGCCGACGCGATACCACAGATGCGTATGCACCACGGCCGAACGGTGGTCTTCGTGAACAATGAGTTTTAGCCCGTTATCCAGGATGAACTCTTGGGTGGAAGGCGCGGGGATAGCAAAGGCTGTCGCTGGTAGCCACAGCGTGATCAGCCAGCGACCGAGTATCGAACGTTTCATGAGGGGCAATCCTTAAGTGTTCTGCGTGTATGTCAGAACAGGTTGGATCAACCCTCAGGCTGCAAGGTGGTACATAGCTATCAGGCCGTATTCACAGGTATTTTGATCAGGCTGTGCGCGGCAAGATGTAGGCGACGCTCAAGCGTTCTGGAGTGAAGTACAGGCTGGCGACGCGCTGGATGTCCTGGGCCGTAATGCTTTGAAGTTGTTGCGCTTCGCTATCGCTCAACGTCCAGGATTGGCCAATGACGTGCAGGTTGCCAATGATTGATGTCTGGGTCTCAAGGGTCTCTAGCTCACTGAGCTTCTCAATGGCCTGTTGTTGGGCGTACGCCAGCGTGAGGGTGTCCAGTGTCTGGGTTTTGAGGGTCTCCAGCAGCTGTTTGATCTCCAGCTCGATGTGCTGCAACGACAGTGATGTGTGCTCACCCGCAGTGGCGGCGATCAGGAAAAGGTCATCCGAACGGCGATACGCTGGCAGGCGCGTAATGACGCTGCTCAACGTTGCCTGGCCTTCAGATAAACGGCCGGGTAACCAAGCCTCGGGCCCTGAGGTCAGCAGCGCACTGATGACTTGCAGGGCTCGCATGTCGCGCACGTCAGCGACGGTGGCCAGGCTCGGTACATTGAAGGCCATTTGCAGCCGTTGACGCGCGGTATCGAGGTGTTCAGTCAGTGTGCGCGGGTCTGTTTGTACGTCGCTTGCGGCTTGATCGAGGCGAGCCAAACCATCGACCCGCGGGATATCCCCGAACAGGCGCTGAACCACGGGTTGGATTTCTTCAAGCGAGACATCGCCAACAATCACCAGAATAGAGTTGTCAGGGGCGTAGCCGTTTTTGTGCCAACCCAGCACGTCGTCAATCGTGATGCGCTCAAGATCGGCGATGTCGCCAAACTTGTAGGCTTTGCCGGCGTTCGGAAAAATGAGTTGTTCGAACGCGGGTGTAATCCAGTAATCAGAGGTGAAATAGGGTTCACCCAACTCCAGTGTCTGGGTGTGCTTGATGCCCGCATTGAGACGCTCTTGCGACAGTACCGGCGCGAGCATTCGCATCGCCAGCAGGTTCAGCATCGGGGCCAGCGCTGCGCGGGGTGCTTCGAGGCTGTAGGTGCTCACATCGTAATCGAGCCAGCCGTTGGCCACGCCGCCTGACGCCTTCACCAGCGCTTTGTCTTTGAATGCTGCGCTGCCTGTCAGATAAGCCAGACCGCGCTGGCCTGGGCGTTCATTGCGGGTGCCGATTTTATGAAATAACGATGCACAAAATGCAGCGGTGCGGTGGTCTTCGCGCACGATCACCTGCAAGCCGTTGTCGAGGGTGAACGTATGGGTCGGTTTCGCGGTAAAGAGTGTCATTTTCACATTCCATTGCTCTGGGACGCGCTTGTGCGCGTACGACTGATAGAGGCGGCAGAATGCGGGACAGAGCACTTAGGCGTGCGGTAGATAAATAGTGCGCAGGGTAAGAAATCAGTGCGGATGTGTCGGGTAGACGGGGCGGGAGGCGCAACAGGTCGCTGGGCAGAGCGCCAAACAGCCAGCACACCGTTTATAGGTGCGCTGGCTGGGTTCACGTTTTACGCTTGAAGCGCTTCACGCTGCCACAGGGCATAGTTCACGCCCCCGGCTTTTTGTTCGCGGTGCAGGCGCCAATTGGTGGGCAGGCCCAGTTCAGAGGGGCGCAGTTCACTTTCGGTGTATACCCACGCCTCGTCTGCCAACCAGCCGCGTTGTTCCAGCAAGTCGCACGCAGGCTTGAGCAGGTCTTTGTGGAACGGCGGGTCGAGGAACACCACGTCAAAGGTGTCACTGGGCGTTGCATCCAGGTAGCGCAGGGCGTCGGTTTGCTGCACTTCACCCACTGTGCAGCGCAGGATGCCCATGTTTTCGCGGATGTTGGAAATCGCATCGCGGTTGCTGTCCAGCGCCACGCCTTTGGCAGCGCCGCGGGACATGGCTTCGAGGAACAGCGCGCCGCTACCGGCAAACACGTCCAGAACCTTGGCGCCGCCGATGTGCGGTGCCAGCCAGTTGAACAGGGTTTCACGGACCCGGTCGGGTGTAGGACGCAGACCTTCTACGTGGGGGAAGTCCAGCTTGCGGCTGCGCCATTCCCCGCCAATGATGCGTAACTGACCCGCACCCGAGTGCGATGTGTTTTTTGGCTTTGCCATTAATGCTCCGGAACCCCAAGAGGTTGCTCTGAAGGTTTGTCGGTTGGAGGTGGCAGTGGTTTTTGCGGCACGGTTGGGCCGGCGGTCACTACGACCATTTTGTCGGCGCTCAGGTGCTTGTTCATGGCGGCCTTGACCTGCTCGGTAGTCAGGTTCTGGGACTGCTGCATGAAGGTTTCGAGATAGTCCAAAGGCAAATCGTAGAAGCCCATTGCGCCCAGTTGGCCGACGATTGCCGCGTTGCTGGCGGTGGACAGCGGGAAGCTGCCTGCCAACTCACGCTTGGCATCGTCGAGTTCTTTTTGCGTCGGACCTTGTTTCAGGTAGTCGGCCAGAATGTCTTGCACCAGTTTGAGCGTGCCTTCGCTCAGTTCGGCGCGTGTTTGCAGGTTAATCATGAACGGGCCGCGCGCTTGCATCGGGCTGAAGCCTGAGTAAACGCCGTAGGTCAGGCCACGCTTTTCACGTACTTCGGTCATCAGGCGCGTGCCGAAACCGCCGCCGCCCAACACCTGGTTGCCCAGTGACAGTGCCGCGTAGTCCGGGTCGTCACGGTCAATGCCCAATTGCGACAACAGCAAGTGAGTTTGCTTGGACGGGAACTCAATGTGGGTAGCGCCCGCTTTGGGTTCGCCCGGTTGTACGGTTTTGGGCAGCGCCGGGCCTTTAGGCAGTGCAGCTGAAACCTGCGCCGCCATTGCCTGGGCTTCTTCACGCGACAGATCACCGACAATCGCGATCACCGCATTGCCTGCGGTGTAGGCCTTGTTGTGGAAGGCTTTGAGCTGATCGACGGTGATCGACGCGATACTGTCAGCGTTGCCATCGCTGGCATGGGCGTACGGGTGGTTGCCGTACAGGCGCTTGAACAGTTCATCGCTGGCCAGTTTGCCGGGGTTTTGCTTCTGGAACTCAAAGCTGGCCAGCAACTGATTTTTGATGCGCGCCAGGGAGTCGGCCGGGAACGTCGGTTTGCCAATCACTTCAGCGAACAGGTTAAGCGCCGGGGCACGTTTGGCCGGGTCGCTCAGGCTGCGCAGCGAGACCACCGCCATGTCGCGATAGGCGCCGTTGCCAAAATCAGCGCCCAGCCCTTCAAAGCCCTGGGCAATCGCGCCGACATCTTTGCCCGCCACGCCTTCGTTGAGCATGGCATTGGTCAGCAAGGCCAGGCCGGGCGTGTTGTCGTCCTGGCTACTGCCGGCGGCAAAAGTCAGGCGCAGGTCGAACATCGGCAGTTGCCGGGCTTCGACAAACAGCACTTTGGAACCCTCGGCGGTTTTCCAGGTTTGCACGTTCATCGCGCGATGGCTGGGGGCCTTGCCGTCGAGTTCGGCCAGCGATTCGAGCGTGTGCCCGGTCTTGGCGTGTTCAAGTGCGGGGCTGGCCACGGACACGGCCGGGCTGGCGAAGTAATAGCCGAGTGCGCCGACCAGGACTGCGGTGGTCAGGCCGAGCAGGGCGTAGCGGGGACCTTTACGCTCACTCATGGGTTTTCTCCTCGGGCAGTACATGCGCAACGCTCAGACGGTCGCGAGTGAAATAGGTACGCGCGGCTTGCTGGATGTCGGCCGGGGTCACTTTTTGCAAGTCTTGCAGTTCAGTGTCCATCAGCTTCCAGGACAAACCGACGGTTTCGAGTTGACCAATAGAGGTGGCTTGGGAGGTGATCGAGTCACGCTCGTAGACCAGCCCGGCGATCACTTGGGCGCGCACGCGCTCCAGTTCTTGCGCGGTAGGCGGCGTTTTTTTCAGCTCATCGAGCAGGCGCCATACACCCGCTTCGGCTTGAGCCAGGGTGACTTTCTTCTGGCTGTTGGGCATGGCGCTGAGCAGGAACAGGCTGTCGCCACGGGTGAAGGCGTCGTAGCTCGACGAAGCGCCGGACACCAGTTCTTCACCACGCTCCAGCTGTGTCGGCATGCGCGCGCTATAGCCGCCATCCAGCAAGGCTGAAATCAGGCGCAAGGCGTTGGCGGTGACCGGGTCTTTGGCGGTGGACACGCTCGGTACGTTGAAACCCATCATCAGGCTTGGCAGTTCGGTTTGAACGTGGACTTTGAGCAACCGTTCGCCGGGGCTCGCCAGTTCAAGCGGTGCCTTGGCAATTGGAATGTGCCGCTGAGTTACCGGGCCGAAATAACGCTGGGCCAGCTTTTTGACTTCATCCGGGGTCACGTCACCCACCACCACCAGTGTGGCGTTGTTGGGGGCATACCACTCTTCATACCAGGCACGCAGCTCGGCAACGTTCATGCGCTCCAGGTCAACCATCCAGCCAATGGTCGGCGTGTGGTAGCCACTGGAGGGGTAGGCCATTGCGCTGAACAGCTCGTAAGCTTTGCTCATGGGCTGGTCATCGGTGCGCAGGCGGCGCTCCTCTTTAATGACTTCGATTTCGCGCTTGAACTCTTCTGGCGGCAGACGCAGGCTGGCCATGCGGTCAGCTTCAAGCTCGAACGCCACACCCAGGCGGTCGCGAGCCAGCACTTGGTAATAGGCGGTGTAGTCATCGCTGGTAAAGGCGTTTTCCTGTGCGCCGAGGTCGCGCAGGATCAACGAGGCTTCGCCGGGACCGACTTTGTTACTGCCTTTGAACATCATGTGTTCAAGGGCGTGCGAGAGGCCGGTCTTGCCGGGCGTCTCGTAACTGGAGCCCACCTTGTACCAGACCTGTGACACCACCACCGGCGCACGGTGATCTTCGCGCACGATGACTTTAAGGCCGTTGTCCAGGCGGAACTCGTGGGTAGGCTGCGGTTCGGCCGCCAGGGCCGAAAGCGGGAGGCAAACTGTGCTGAGCAACAGGCCAGCAGCGCGGCGGGCTAGAGCATTCATTCGTTTTTAAACCTGTTGGGCTGCCCGCTTGGCCTTAGCGTCGGCGGGTGAGGAGGTGCTAGGATACTGATCCGTTTTACTGGCGGCCACGTCTATCCGGCCTTTGACGATCAGGCGACGTTTGATCGGGCAGTATAGAAGCCCGCTTGGCGATGTGGATGCATGTCGGTAAATTTCATGTTTTTGCCGATTTTTCTGTTCAAAGTCCGAGTAAAGACGAAGTTTCGCAGGTGTTTTTTACCCTTCGACTAAGTTGTGTGCGAACGAGCTGACGAAAATACAGTCTTTTTCACACCGAATATTATTTGCCGGGGCGCCACAGTGGCGCGTCGCTACGATGAGATAGCCGTCCTCCATGTTTGGTTCCAACGACGACAAGAAGAACCCAGCCAAGGCTGGCGAGAAAAAAGGCCTGTTCGGGTGGCTGCGCAGAAAGCCGCAGGAAACCGTCGTTGAGCAGCCATCTGCTCCCGAAGTCACGCCCGAGCCGCTGATCGAACCCACGCCCGTCGTGATCGAAACGGTGCGTGAAGTGGCAGTGCTCGCTGAGCCTGAACCAACGCCTGCTGCCGAGCCGCCAATTACGCATCAACCGTGGCCAACTCTGCCGGTGGCAGAAGAACCGGTTGCGCTGGTTGAGGACGTGCAAGCGCCGCATGTTGTACCGCCGATTCCTGTGCCCGAAGTTGAGGTGGCGGTTGAGCCGGTGATTGCGCCTGCGCCTGTGATCGAAGTGCTTGAAGTGCTTGAACCCGTCGTAGAGCCTGTCGAGCCAGAGCCAGAGCCAGAGCCAGAGCCAGAGCCAGTCGCGGTCATCGCGCCAGTCGCGGTTGTACAACCGGCTGCGGTCCCTGCACCTGTCGTGCAGGCACCGCCCGCTGTCATTGAAGCGCCTGCGCCCAAAGCCGAACCGGTTCCAGAAGCTAAAAGCGGTTTCTTCTCGCGCCTCAAGCAAGGCCTTTCGAAAACCAGCGCCAGCATCGGCGAGGGCATGGCGAGCCTGTTTCTGGGCAAAAAAGCCATTGATGACGACCTGCTTGAAGAGATCGAAACCCGCTTGTTGACCGCTGACGTGGGCGTTGAAGCCACCTCGGTGATCATCAAGAACCTGACGCAAAAGGTTGCCCGCAAGCAACTGACCGACGCCGATGCGCTCTACAAATCCTTGCAGGACGAGCTGGCGGCGATGCTCAAGCCGGTCGAACAGCCACTGAAGATCGAATCACAGAACAAGCCTTTCGTGATTTTGGTGGTGGGCGTCAACGGTGCGGGTAAAACCACCACCATCGGCAAATTGGCCAAGAAGCTGCAACTCGAAGGCAAGAAAGTCATGCTCGCTGCGGGCGATACCTTCCGTGCGGCTGCCGTTGAGCAGTTGCAAGTGTGGGGCGAGCGCAACAACATTCCGGTGATTGCACAGCACACGGGCGCTGATTCGGCGTCGGTGATTTTCGACGCCGTGCAGGCCGCCAAAGCCCGTGGCGTGGACGTGTTGATTGCTGACACCGCCGGGCGCCTGCACACCAAAGACAACCTGATGGAAGAGTTGAAAAAGGTGCGCCGCGTGATCGGCAAGCTCGACGCAGACGCGCCACACGAAGTGCTGCTGGTGCTCGACGCGGGCACCGGCCAGAACGCGATCAGCCAGGCCAAGCAATTCAACCAGACCGTCGCGCTCACAGGGCTTGCCTTGACTAAGCTTGACGGTACGGCCAAAGGCGGGGTGATTTTCGCGCTGGCCAAGCAATTCAGCATCCCGATCCGCTTTATCGGTGTCGGTGAAGGTATCGACGATTTGCGCACCTTTGAATCCGAACCCTTTGTCCAAGCTCTGTTTGCGGAGCGGGAGCGTCCATGATTCGTTTCGAGCAGGTCGGTAAACGCTATCCAAATGGACATGTGGGCCTGCACGAGCTGAGCTTTCGGGTCCGCCGTGGCGAATTCCTTTTTGTGACCGGCCATTCTGGCGCGGGCAAAAGCACGTTGTTGCGCCTGTTACTGGCGATGGAGCGGCCCACCAGCGGCAAACTGCTACTGGCCGGCCAGGACCTGAGCCAGATCAGCAATGCGCAGATCCCGTTTCTGCGTCGTCAGATTGGCGTGGTGTTCCAGAACCACCAACTGCTGTTTGATCGCACCGTGTTCAACAACGTAGCCTTGCCGTTGCAGATTCTTGGGTTGTCCAAGGCTGAAATCGCCAAACGCGTTGATTCGGCGCTGGAGCGCGTATCGCTGTCGGATAAAACCGATTTGTACCCTGGCGACTTGTCCACCGGCCAACAACAGCGCGTGGGTATTGCGCGCGCAATCGTGCATCGCCCGGCCTTGCTGCTGGCCGATGAACCCACCGGTAACCTCGACCCGCGTCTGGCGGCGGAAATCATGGGCGTATTCGAAGACATCAACCGTTTGGGCACCAGTGTCCTGATCGCCAGTCACGACCTGGCCCTGATCGCCCGCATGCGCCACCGCATGCTGACCTTACAGCGCGGCCGATTGATCGGTGACGGGGAGGCAGGGCAATGAGTGCAACACGCAGCCCCAAAGTGTCTGAGCGCGTAGCCCCCAAGGCTGCCGACCCACAGCCGTCGAAGAAAAAACACGATGAAGACGACGGGCCAACCTTTGGCATGTTGTTTCACGCCTGGATCGAAGCGCATCGCGCCAGTCTGCTCGACAGCCTGCGACGTTTAGGCAAACAGCCGATTGGCAGCTTTTTCACCTGCCTGGTGATGGCGGTGGCGCTGAGCTTGCCGATGGGCCTGTCGTTGTTGCTCAACAACGTAGAGCGCCTGGGCGGTTCGTGGCAGCGTGCGGCACAGATTTCGCTGTATCTGCAGATGGACGCCAGTGGTGATCAAGGCGAACAGCTGAGCAATCAGATAAAAGGTATGTCAGGGGTCGCGGACGCTGAATTCATCAGCCGCGAAAAAGCCCTCGAAGAGTTCCAGCAGCAGTCAGGGCTGGGCGAAGCGCTTAAAGAGCTGCCGGATAACCCGCTGCCCGGCGTAGTGCTGGTGACCCCCAATCAGGTTGACAAAGCCACCCTTGAAGCCCTTCGCGAGCGTCTTTCCGAGCTGCCGAAGGTGCAACAGGCGCAGCTTGATCTAGTCTGGGTCGAGCGCCTGGCGGCCATTCTGAAGTTGGGTGATCGTTTTGTGTTCGGTTTGACGGTGTTGCTGGTCTCGGCGCTGTTGCTGGTCATCGGTAATACGATTCGCCTGCATATTGAGAACCGCCGAGTCGAAATCGAGGTCACCAAGCTGGTCGGTGGCACTGATAGCTATGTGCGTAGGCCGTTTCTATACATGGGTGCGCTTTATGGTTTGGGCGCTGGCGTACTTTCGTGGGGCGTTTTGGCCTTTGGCCTGAACTGGCTCAACGACGCGGTTGTGGGGCTTGCCGGGTTGTACGGCAGTAATTTTGCACTGGCCGGTGTGCCGGTAGCCGATGGTCTGTCTCTCTTGCTTGGCGCGGTGCTGTTAGGGTATATCGGTGCATGGATTGCGGTAGCACGTCATTTACGTGAGCTTTCACCCAAGTAGTTTCATTTTTACCTGTTGACCTTTTCAGCTTATGTGGGAACTTTTTTCGTGGTTCCCGGTCAATTTTCGCAGTGCTGAACTGCACGAGTTATGTGAGTCGGAGGTTTTTCGTATGACCACTTCTTTGCAACCTGCGTATGCGTTAGTCCCTGGTGCGAACCTTGAGGCCTACGTAAACACCGTGAACAGCATTCCACTGCTGACACCGGAGCAGGAGCGTGAACTGGCCGAGAGTCTCTATTATGAGCAGGATCTTGAGGCGGCTCGGCAGATGGTGCTCGCCCACCTGCGTTTTGTTGTACACATTGCCCGCAGTTATTCGGGCTATGGCTTGGCACAGGCTGACCTGATCCAGGAAGGTAACGTTGGCCTGATGAAAGCGGTTAAACGCTTTAACCCTGAAATGGGTGTGCGTCTGGTGTCGTTTGCGGTGCACTGGATCAAAGCCGAAATTCACGAATTCATCCTGCGTAACTGGCGGATCGTGAAAGTAGCCACCACCAAGGCTCAGCGCAAACTGTTCTTCAACCTGCGCAGCCAGAAAAAACGTTTGGCCTGGCTGAACAACGATGAAGTGCATCGTGTGGCTGAAAGCCTGGGTGTTGAGCCTCGCGAAGTGCGCGAGATGGAAAGCCGGTTGACTGGCCATGACATGGCGTTCGACCCGGCTGCCGAAGCTGACGACGACAGTGCGTTCCAGTCGCCAGCCAATTATCTGGAAGACCACCGGTACGACCCGGCGCGTCAACTGGAAGATGCTGACTGGACCGATAACTCCACCAGCAACCTGCACGAAGCGTTGGAAGTGCTGGACGACCGCAGCCGCGACATTCTCTATCAGCGCTGGTTGGCTGAAGAGAAAGCCACGCTGCATGACCTGGCGCAGAAGTACAACGTGTCTGCCGAGCGTATTCGTCAGCTGGAAAAAAGCGCGATGAACAAGCTCAAACTGTCGATTGCCGCCTAAACCGGCCCGATAAAAAAACGCCCCGATCATTCGGGGCGTTTTTGTATGCGCAATCCCGCAGGAGCTGCCGAAGGCGGCGAGCTTCAGCGACCATGCTCGGCCCTATCCTGTAAGCGCGTGATTACTCAGCCCACGGCGCCTTACGCGAATTATTCAGCGTATCGAGATAGCTATCGCCCCCCAGCTGGCGCATTTGCTGGCGGATCCAGGCGGCTCGCGTGCTCACATACGGCGTCGGGTGACTGGCACTCCAGTTGCGCGGGTTAGGCAGCACGGCGGCCAGTTGGCTGGCCTGCTGGCGACTCAAACGTGCAGCGCTTACACCAAAATGATGCTGTGCGGCCGCTTCTGCACCGAACACGCCGTCATCCCACTCAGCACTGTTGAGGTACACCTCAAGGATTCGCTGCTTGGGCCACAGCACTTCGATCAATGCCGTAAACCAGGCTTCCAGACCTTTGCGCAGCCAACTGCGGCCCGACCACAAAAACACATTCTTCGACACTTGCTGACTGAGTGTGCTGGCCCCGCGCAGTGTGCCGCCGCGCTCGTTGTGCACGAAAGCGGCGCGAATGGCGCTGAAATCAAAGCCCCAATGCTCGGCGAACTTCTGGTCTTCCCCGGCAATCACGGCCACTTTCAACTCGTTGGAGATTTCATCCCAGGGGCGCCAGCTGCGTTGCAAGTCGATGGGCTGGCCATCGAACCAGGATTCAACCTTGCGCTCGACCATCAGCGCGGTGCCTGGTGGTGGCACCCACCGAAAGATTAAAACGAGCAACGCGCTGCCCGCTGCGAACCACAGCAAGGCTTTGAGCAAACGATGAACCAGTAAACGCAGCATAGATGGCTTGGCCGAACCCGTTGAGCGGGCCATTATACAGACCCTGCGTCATTCGATGATCCTGAGGGGAATGTTCCATGTTGCGCGTATTTCTGATGTTGGCTGCCTTCTTTGGTTTTACCGGCGTGGCCTTGGGCGCGTTTGCCGCACATGGCTTGAAGGGCCGCTTGAGCGAGCAGTACCTGGCCATTTTTCACACCGGCGTGACCTATCAGTTGGTCCATACCCTCGCCATTATCGGTGTAGCGCTGCTCGCGACGCAGTTGCAAAGCCGTTTGGTGACGTGGGCCGGTATCTGCTTCACGCTGGGGATCGTGTTGTTTTCCGGCAGTTTGTACCTGCTGACCCTGAGCGGTATCAGCAAGCTGGGCATCATCACACCGATTGGCGGCGTCGCCTTTTTGGCCGGCTGGTTGTGTCTGGGGCTGGCCGCCTGGCGCCTGAGCTGAACCTGCAAGATGAATGGCTTGGGTCGACCTGATGGATCGGGCTAGAATGCTGGCCCCCTAAAAACGAAGGCAGCGTCGCGCATGCGCATTCAGTTGAACGGTGAACCCTTTGAGCTGCCGGACGGCGAGACCGTCGCGGCCCTTTTGGCGCGGCGCGAGCTGACCGGCCGTCGCGTGGCAGTTGAGCTGAACCTGGACATCGTCCCGCGCAGCCAGCACGCACAGACCGTGCTCAAAGAGGGTGACCAGGTTGAAGTGGTGCACGCCATCGGTGGCGGCTAGGCTGCGGGCCGACGTTTGAACCCAGCCCCACTGAGAACTCACATTCCAAGAGGATTACCGATGAGCAATGTTCGCAGCGACAAGCCGTTTACTTTAGCCGGCCGTACCTACCAATCGCGTTTGCTGGTAGGCACTGGCAAGTACCGTGACCTTGAAGAAACCCGTTTGGCCATCGAAGCCTCGGGTGCTGAAATCGTCACGGTGGCGGTTCGTCGCACCAACATTGGTCAGAATCCCGGTGAGCCGAACCTGCTCGATGTGCTGCCGCCCGACCGTTACACCATCCTGCCGAACACGGCCGGTTGCTTTGACGCCATTGAAGCGGTGCGCACCTGCCGTTTGGCCCGTGAGCTGCTTGACGGCCACAACCTGGTCAAGCTGGAAGTGCTGGCCGACCAGAAGACCCTGTTTCCTAACGTGATCGAAACCCTCAAGGCCGCCGAAGTGCTGGTCAAGGAAGGGTTTGACGTGATGGTTTACACCAGCGATGACCCGATTATCGCCCGCGAGCTGGAAGCCATGGGCTGCGTGGCCGTGATGCCACTGGCCGGCCTGATCGGCAGCGGTCTGGGCATCTGCAACCCGTACAACCTGCGGGTCATCCTTGAAGAAGCAAAAATTCCGGTGTTGGTGGATGCGGGCGTAGGCACAGCCTCCGACGCGACAATCGCCATGGAAATGGGCTGCGAAGCGGTGCTGATGAACTCGGCCATCGCCAATGCCCAGCACCCGATCATCATGGCTCAAGCCATGAAGTACGCCATTGAGGCGGGTCGTTTGGCCTATCTGGCCGGGCGCATGCCGAAAAAACTCTATGCCAGCGCCTCCTCGCCGCTGGATGGTCTGATCAAGTAAGAGCCCCTGATGACTGAACCACTCGATACCCCAACCCCGGAAGAAGGCGAAGATCGCCAGCACCGTCGCATCAAGAGCTTCGTGATGCGTGCCGGGCGCATGACCGAAGGCCAGCAACGTGGCCTCGATCAAGGCACGCCGCTGTATGTATTGCCGTTGGCCGATGCGCCGGTGGATTACGACCAGGTGTTCGGTCGTTCTGCGCCGCGCACCCTGGAAATCGGCTTTGGCATGGGTCACTCCCTGCTGGAAATGGCTGCTGCTTCGCCTGAGCAAGACTTCATTGGGGTCGAGGTTCACCGTCCGGGTGTGGGCGCACTGCTCAATGGCGTGTTGACCCAGGGCCTGACCAACTTGCGCGTCTACGACTGTGACGCCATTGAAGTGCTGACCCGTTGCGTGGCCGATAACAGCCTTGATCGTCTGCTGTTGTTCTTCCCGGACCCGTGGCACAAGAGCCGTCACCACAAGCGCCGCATCGTACAAGCGTCGTTTGCCGAACTGGTGCGTTCCAAGCTGAAAGTAGGCGGTGTGCTGCACATGGCCACCGACTGGGAACCTTACGCCGAGTACATGCTGGAAGTGATGAACGTGGCGCCGGGTTATCGCAACCTGGCTGAAGACGGCCTCTGTGTGCCGCGTCCTGCTGAGCGTCCGATCACCAAGTTCGAACGTCGTGGCGAACGTCTTGGGCATGGCGTGTGGGACTTGAAGTTCGAAAAACTGGCCTAAGCCGTTTTTCAATGACCGGCCTCAGCCCCGAGGCCGGTTTCTTTGCGCGACGACCGTCGCCTTGCACTACAAAACAAACCTCACACGTTTACTCAGCGCAATCAGCAATGGGGCCGCGACCAGCGCCAGGCCGATGACCAGCAGTGCAAGCAGATTGCCGTAGGCCATACCCGCTGCCAGGGCGCCCACAATAAACAATGGATGAATGTAGTACACCGCCGAGGACACCTTGGCCGGTACGTTGCTGGTCGCCGCCCTGAAGTACACACACGCCAGCATGAACAGCGCAGGAGTGAGGATGGGCAGCGAGAACATAAAGTCGAAGTACAGCTGTGGATTGGCCCGCAGCGAGTAGTTTGTGTACGACTCGGCCAGCATCAACGCAGTACCGGATACCAGCCAGATCCACACCACAGGGCGTGTAACGGTCTGAGTGATTTTATGCTTGGCAAACACAAATCCCAGGCACATGAACGGGAAGCCCATAAACAGGAAGTTGCGCGCGGCGTAATCGTTTTGATTGAAGTGTTGCAAGAAAGGGTTGGGCAGCACGTAGTAAACGCGCATGTATTGCAGCGTCAGACCGATCAGGTAGGCGATCAGCGCTAACGTGATCAGCCGCTGGGTTGGCGCGTGTCGCAGGGCATACAGAATCAAGCCGCCGCCGAGCATACCCACCAGATACCAGAGGTGGAAATAACCGATCAGCAAAGACTTCACCACACCCAGTACGCCTTTGAGACTGCCCAGCGTGGCCGGATCGACGTAAAACGGGCTGTAAATCAGCATCCAGAACAGGTACATCCACAGCCCGCGCTGGAACCACTTGCTGAAAGAATGGCCTTCGCTGAGGGTGTGGAACAGGTAATACCCGTTGATGATGAAAAAAACCGGTACTGCGACCCTAAACAACCCGTTGCCCAGCATGTAACCGATGGCAGTGTCATTGCCGCCGAAGACCTTGCAGTGCAACGCGACAACACAAATCGCCAGCACAACCTTTAGCGCATCGAGATTGCCATTCAAAACCTTCGGCATGGGCGGTGCTCACAGTAAGCGATACCCAAGCGTAGCCCACAATTTGTAGCCGCTGGCGCAGCGATCGCAAATGCTGAGGTCACGGTTTTAGCAGGTGGAATGAAGGCGCGGGTTCACCGACGGCTTCGCCGCCGGGGAGTCTGCGGCGCACTTGTAGTCGCTGCCGAAGGCTGCGTCCGATTGCGCAGCGATCGCAAATGCTGAGCGCACGGTTTAGCAGGTGGACTGAGTGCGCGGGTTCAACGACGGCTTCGGCAGCTACTACGAAGTTGAGAGGTAGTTGACGCACACTTGTAGTCGCTGCCGAAGGCTGCGTCCGATTGCGCAGCGATCGCCAATGCTGAGAGCGCGGTTTAGCAGGTGGACTGAGTGCGCGGGTTCAACGACGGCTTCGGCAGCTGCTACGAAGTTGGGAGGTGGCTGACGCACACTTGTAGTCGCTGCCGAAGGCTGCGTTCGATTGCGCAGCGATCGCAAATGCTGAGGGCACGGTTTAGCAGGTGGACTGAGTGCGCGGGTTCAACGACGGCTTCGGCAGCTACTACGAAGTTGAGAGGTAGTTGACGCACACTTGTAGTCGCTGCCGAAGGCTGCGTCCGATTGCGCAGCGATCGCAAATGCTGAGGGCACGGTTTAGCAGGTGGAATGAATACGTTGGTTCAACGCCGCCTGCGGCAGCTGCTACAGGTAACAGGCGAAATCAACGGCGGTCTGCAACCACACCAATCAGTACCAGCACCACGAGCAATACGGGCGCCAAGCTGTAGTTGTTGAATTGGCTCAGGCCGCGCTCTACCCAGGGGGTCGCGTAGATTAATGCAGCGCCGCTGCCCACCAGGCACAGCAAGGCCATCAAGGGGACGCGCAGGGCGCCGGCGATGCTGCCCAGACGCTGCTCGACCCAGCCCTTGAAGTCCGCCCCAAACAACACCAGCAAACAGCCAATCAACGCCAGAGAGATGTCTGAAAGGTGGCTGCGGCTCCAGCGCGATACTGTGGCAAGCAGGTCGAGTACCAAGTCCATTCGATTTCCTTAGGTCAAAAAGTGCTGCAACAGGTCATTGAGAAACAATTGGCCGCGGGCAGTCGCCGCCAGGCGTGTCGGTTCGACCTGCAATAAGCCACTTTGTTCGGCAGCTTCTCGCCCTGTTTTCAAGCTGTCGAGAGTCAGGCCGGTGCGCTGTGGGTAAAGCTCTGAATCTACGCCGTCCGTCAGGCGCAAGGCGTTCATTAGAAACTCAAACGGTAGCTCTTCGGCAGTCAGGGTTTTCTCCCCGGCCTGGAAGTTTTTGGCCGGATTGAGGTAGTCCTTTGGCAGACGGGTTTTCCATGTGCGTACGATACGACCATCGGGATGGCTCAACTTGCCGTGGGCACCGGCACCAATGCCGATGAAGTCGCCAAAGCTCCAGTAGTTGAGGTTGTGCCGCGCGGGGCGGTCGGGCAACGCGTATGCGGACACTTCGTATTGCGCGTAGCCGTGCTCGGCGAGCAGGGCTTGTCCGGCTTCTTGAATGTCCCACAACGTGTCGTCTTCCGGCAGCGTGGGCGGCTGGTTCCAGAACACGGTGTTGGGTTCGAGCGTCAGTTGATACCACGACAGGTGCGTCGGCTTCAGGGCGATGGCCTGGCGCAGATCGCTCAGGGCATCGTCCAGCGACTGATCGGGCAAGCCATGCATCAAGTCCAGGTTGAAGTTGTCAAAACCGGCCTGACGCGCCATGCCAGCGGCGCGTACTGCTTCGTCGCCGTTATGGATGCGGCCTAACGCCTTGAGTTTCTCTTGCTGAAAACTCTGGATGCCGATCGACAGGCGATTGATCCCCAATTTGCGGTACGCCACGAACTTTTCTTGCTCGAACGTGCCGGGGTTGGCTTCCAGGGTGATTTCAATGTCGCTGGCAAAAGGAATGCGCGCTTCAACCCCCGCGAGCAGGCGACCCAGCGAGGCAGCACTGAAGAGGCTCGGCGTGCCGCCGCCAAAGAAGATCGAACTCAGCTCACGGCCATACACTGCGTGCAGGTCCTGGTCCAGATCGGCGAGCAGGGCGTCGACGTATTCGTCTTCGGGCAGCACAGGGCTGGCGGTGTGGGAGTTGAAGTCGCAATACGGGCATTTACGCACGCACCACGGGATATGGATGTACAGCGACAAGGGAGGCAATGGGCTCAGCGGCGCGCGTGGCGCCTGCTGGGTAAAGCCAGCCGCGCCCAGATAGAGCGGCTGTGGCGGTGTGTCGTGGGTCATTTGAGGCCCAAACGCTGGCGCAGCAAGACCATGGCGCGAGCGCGGTGGCTCAGTTGGTTTTTTTCTGTCGGGCTGAGTTCAGCGCTGGAGCAGTTACGCTCAGGCACCCAGAACAACGGGTCGTAGCCAAAGCCGTGCTCGCCACTGGCGGCGGGCAGAATACGCCCGTGCCACAAGCCTTCGCAGATGATTGGCAAGGGGTCGTCAGCGTGGCGCACCAACGCCAGCACGCACACAAACTGTGCGCCGCGCTCGGCGTCGGGCACGTCTTTGAGGGCATCGAGCAGTTTGGCGTTGTTCGCCGCATCGCCTTGGCCGTCAGCGTAGCGGGCCGAGTAAATGCCCGGCGCGCCACCCAGAAAATCCACGGCCAGCCCCGAGTCGTCAGCCAAGGCTGGCAAACCCGAAATTCGCGCCGCGTTACGGGCTTTTAAAATCGCGTTCTCAACAAACGACAAGCCGGTTTCATCCGGCTCGACGCTGCTGAATTCTCCAATCGAGCGCAACTGCACCGACTCGCCGAGCATGGCCTGAAGTTCTTTGAGTTTGCCCGCGTTGTGGCTTGCGAGTACCAGTTGCGTGAAGTTCATCATTCGATTGGAGCGACCATTTGAGTAAATTCGATTGTTTCAGACGTGGCTCCGGGAGCTTTCACGTCCACTTTGAAGGTGAAAGTCTGCGGGCCTTTGACCGGGAATTGAGCGAGATAGTTGATTTCGCCGTTTTCGCCGACTTCACGAAACCTCAACGGTGTTGCTTTTTCATCCCCGGTTTTTACGCTGCCCTGCACATTGGCGGCAATATTCTTGCCCGCCTTGTTCACGGTGATATTCAACACGGCATTCTGTTTGCTGCGCGTGACTCCCACCGTGTTGGCGATGCCGGGCGTCAGAAAAGTAGACGGGAAGGCGTTGTAGTACACCGTGGTATCGCCAAATGTCTGCTGGCGTTGGGCCCCCGTTTGGTCGGCGGCCAGCGCGTTCGCCCCCAAACACATTGAAAGCAGTAGTAATCCAATACGACCCATGGTCTTTCTCCTTTGAGCGAACCTGTTAAACCGCGACTTTGTGATCCTGAAGGCCAGGACTGCTGACACGATAAATGCCAATCTCGCCTAACAGGTTAGGCCATAACTTACTCGCCCACCCATGCCGGTGTTGTTGATCCACGGCAAGACGGTTGATGACCTGCGCTTCGCGTTCACGGCACAGCGCTTCGAAGTCTTCAAAAGTGCAAAAGTGAATGTTGGGCGTGTTGTACCAGGTGTACGGCAAAAACTCGGACACCGGCATGCGGCCTTTGCTGGCCAGATACCAGCGGCAGCGCCAGTGGCCGAAGTTGGGGAAGGTAATGATGCATTGGCGGCCGACGCGCAACATTTCGTCGAGGATCCGGTCGGGGTAATGCACCGCTTGCAGCGCCTGGGTCATGACCACGATGTCAAAGCTGTTGCTGGCAAAGTTGCCCAGCCCTTTGTCGAGGTCTTGCTCGATGACGTTAATGCCTTTGGCCACGCACTCGGCAATGTTGTCCGGGTCGTTTTCAAGGCCGTAGCCGGTGACTTGCTTGTTGTCGCGCAGCCAGCTCAGCAGTTCGCCATCACCACAACCGAGGTCGAGCACGCGGCTGCCGGCGGGGATCCAGTCTTGGATGATTTCCAGGTCGGCTCTCATGGCGTTCTCACAGGTCTATGCGGTTCATGTAGTTGCTGAAGGCTTGCAGGTAGCGCGGGATCGGGATCAGGAAGGCGTCATGGCCCTGCGGCGCGTCGATTTCCAGATAACACACGTCTTTTTTCGCGGCCATCAGCGCATCCACCAGTTCGCGCGAGCGCGCAGGCGAGAAGCGCCAGTCGGTGGTGAACGACATCACGCAAAAGCGCGCCTTGGCCCCGGCAAAGGTTTTGGCCAGATCATCGTTGAAGTTGGCCGCCGGGTCGAAGTAGTCCAGGGCCTTGGTCATCAACAAATAGGTGTTGGCATCGAAGCGTCCGGAAAACTCTTCGCCCTGATAACGCAGGTAGCTCTCGACCTGAAACTCGACGCTGTGGAAGTCGTAGTTGAGGTTTTCGTTCTTAAGCCCGCGGCCGAATTTCTCGCCCATCGAGTCATCCGACAGGTAAGTGATATGGCCCACCATGCGTGCCAGCATCAGGCCGCGTTTGGGGATCAGGCCTTTTTCCTGGAACGAACCGCCGTGGAACTCGGGGTCGGTGAGGATGGCTTGGCGCGCGACTTCGTTGAACGCAATGTTTTGCGCGGACAGCTTGGGTGCCGAGGCGATAGCCAGGCAATGGCGCAGGCGATCGGGGTAGCTGATGCTCCACTGCAAGGCTTGCATGCCGCCCAGGCTGCCACCGATCACGGCGGCCCATTGCGTGATGCCCAGGCGATCCGCCAGGCGCGCCTGGCTGTGCACCCAGTCTTCAACGGTCAGTACCGGGAACGAGGCGCCAAAGGGGCGGCCGGTTTGCGGATCGATGCTGCTCGGGCCGGTTGAGCCGTTGCATCCACCGAGGTTGTTGAGGCTGACCACGAAGAATTTACGGGTGTCGATGGGCTTGCCGGGGCCAATGCAACTGTCCCACCAGCCGGGTTTGCGATCGTCGACGCTGTGATAACCGGCGGCATGATGATGCCCCGACAGCGCGTGGCAAATCAGTACCGCGTTACTGGCCGTGGCATTGAGCTGGCCATAGGTTTCGTAAATCAGGTCATAGGCAGGCAGTGAGCGCCCGCAGGCCAAAGCCAGCGGTTCGCCGAAGTGTGCAACGAGTGGCACAACCAGACCAACGGAATCGGGGGGAAAGGCAGTTGGCATCGACCCTGCTCTCATTTAAATGAGGCGTAAGTCTAATGAGCGCGGTAGCAAGCGGCAAGCAATGCTCGGGGCTGATTTATCACCTGCCCCAAACCCGTAGTCGCTACCGAGGCTGCATGCAAATGCGCTGCTGGAGGTCGGCCTGCCTCCATCGCAGCCTGCGGCAGCGACTACAGAGGCTGACTCAAGGTTTGGCAAGCCCTGGAAGGTCTGGCAACTTTTTAGGGCCATGCAAACGCACGCGTTTTTGGCGATTGAGTTCGCCGCTGATCAAGCTCACTTGGCTCTTGGAAATGCCGAACGCCTTGGCCAGGAAGGCCACCAGGTGGGCGTTGGCTTTGCCTTCAACCGGTGGGGCGGTGAGGCGGATTTTCAGGCGGTCACCGTGCAGGCCAGCAAACTCATCGCTGCTGGCCTTGGGTTGCAAGTGACAGTCGAGAATCAGGTCGTCACCGTCCCAGCGGAAATAGCTCATCAGATCAGGCCGAACAGCTCAGGCGGCATGTTGACGTACACCGCCAGGGGCGGAATCACGTAGCTCTGGATCAGCTGGATCACCATGAACGCCAGAATCGGTGAAATATCCAGGCCGCCCATGCTCGGCAAGAAGCGGCGGAACGGTGCCAGTGCAGGTTCTGTGATCTGGTTGACCAGCTCGGCGCCAGGGCTGGTGCTACCCGGTGCCACCCACGACAGAATCACGCTGATGATCATGGCGAAGAAGAACACTTTGAGAAACAGTGCCGTCACCCCAATGATCGCCCACACCAACAGCCCGAGGACGTTGAACGGGATGTAGCTCAAGGTCAGCACAATGGCGAACACCACCATCTGCACCAGAATCGCCAGCACCAGCGAGGACATGTCCAGGCCGAGCACGCTTGGAATGACGCGGCGCATCGGTTTGAGCAGGGTTTGCGTCGCTTTGACGGTGAACTGGCAGATCGGGTTGTAAAAGTTGGCCCGAACCAGCTGCAAGATGAAGCGCAGCAGCACGACCAGCAAATACAGGCTGCCCAGGGTTTGAACCACAAAAATGGCAGCGCCATTAAGTCCTGACATCATTTGCTCCTTTATTGACCCAGTTGTTCGGCCATTTCGGCCGAGCGGTGCGCGGCGGCACTCAATGCTTTTTCGACCATGGCTTCAAAACCACTGGCCTGGAATGATTTGATTGCAGCGTCAGTGGTGCCCGCAGGCGAGGTCACGCGACGGCGCAGTTCGCTTGCGTCCACATCGCTGCTCACAGCCATATGGGCAGCGCCCAGTGCGGTCTGCTCCGCCAGTTGCTCTGCCACCTCATGGCTCAAGCCAAGTTTGACGCCGGCGGCGGTCATGGCTTCGATCAAGAGGAAGAAATACGCCGGGCCGCTGCCCGATACGGCGGTTACCGCGTCGATCTGGGCTTCTGTTTCGACCCAGACCACGATGCCCACAGCGCTCAACAACTCGTCGGCCTGCTGGCGTTGTGCTGGCGTCACCTGAGCAGTGGCGTACAAACCGCTCACGCCTTTACCCAGCAGGGCAGGCGTATTGGGCATGCAGCGCACCAGTGGCTGAGTGCCCAGCCATTCAAGCAGGCTGGCGCAGGTAATGCCGGCGGCAATCGACACCAGCAGTTGATGCGGTTTGAGGTGTGGGCGTAGGTCCTGGCACACGGCTTTCATGGCCTGCGGCTTGACGGCGATGACGATCACATCCGCGTCTTGAACGGCTTGCGCGTTATCGGCGAACAGCTCGATACCGTGCTGTTCAGCGACCTTGGCGCGAGTGTCGGCGCCGGGATCGCTGGCGCGGATCTGTGCAGCGTCCAGACCTTTGGCCAACAGGCCGCCGATCAGGCTGGAAGCCATGTTACCGGCTCCGATAAAGGCAATACGCGTCTTGCTCATAACAGATCCTTATCAAAAGTGAGGCAGGCTTTCTCAGGCCTGGCTGTAGTCTCGAGCGCCAAACAGTGCAGTACCGACCCGCACCCATGTGGCGCCTTGGGCAATGGCCGACTCCAGGTCGTGGCTCATGCCCATCGAAAGCGTGTCTAGCCCCAAGTTCAGGCTCTCTTGCAGCGTGCGTACCGTCGCAAAGGCAGCATCCTGTTCGGCGCGGTCCTCGGTGGGTTCCGGGATCGCCATCAAGCCGCGCAGCTTCAAACGGGGCAACGCATGGATCGCGGCAGCCAGCGCGGGCAAATCTGCCGGGGTGCAGCCGGATTTACTGGCTTCACCACTGACGTTGACCTGAATGCAGATGTTCAGCGGCGCCAGCTCAGCCGGGCGCTGTTCAGACAAGCGCTGGGCGATTTTCAGACGGTCCACGGAGTGCACCCACGCGAAATGTTCAGCGATGTCGCGCGTCTTGTTCGATTGAATGGGGCCGATGAAGTGCCAACACAAGGGCAGGTCAGCTAATTCAGTCTGTTTGGCGCGGGCTTCTTGCAGGTAATTCTCGCCGAAGTCGCGAACCCCGGCGGCATACGCTTCGCGCAGTGCGCCAGCGGGTTTGGTCTTGCTGACTGCCAGCAAGTGAATGCTCGTTACATCACGTTGCACAGCCAGTGCCGCTGCACGGATGCGCGCCTCAACCTGAGCGATGTTGTCAGCTATCGTGGACATTCAATTAAGCCCGCCGTGGTGAAAGTCTGCGGCATTCTACTGGAATTGGGAGGGGGGATGGACATCGCCGACCTGTTGGCCGTTTGCGTCAATCGCGGGGCTTCAGACTTGCACCTGTCAGCGGGCGTGGCGCCCATGCTGCGTATCGACGGCGACATGCAGCGGGGCGAGTGGCCCGTGCTGGACTCAGACGCTGTGCGTGGGCTTATCCACAGCGTCATGACCGAGCCACAGCGTGTCGCGTTCAAGGCCGAGCGCGAAGCTGATTTTTCATACGCGGTGGCGGGCTTGGGCCGCTTTCGGGTGAATGCGTTTGAGCAACAGCGCGGCGCGGGTGCGGTGTTTCGCAGCATTGCCTCGACGGTGCCCAGCCTTGAGTCACTGGGCTTGAGCGGGGTGTTCAGTGAGCTGAGTCATGCGCCGCACGGGTTGATACTGCTTACGGGCGCCACGGGGTCCGGTAAAACCACTACCTTGGCGGCCATGATTGACCACTTGAACAGCACCCGCCCCCTGCACATTCTCACCATCGAAGACCCGATTGAGTTCATCCACACGCCGCGCCAGTGCTTGATTAACCAGCGCGAGGTGCATCGCGACACAGGCAGTTTTAGCGCCGCGCTACGTTCAGCGCTGCGTGAAGACCCGGATGTGATCATGCTGGGCGAAATGCGCGACCTGGACAGCATTCGCTTAGCGCTTAGCGCCGCTGAAACCGGGCACTTGGTCTTTGCGACGTTGCACACACCGTCTGCGGCAAAAGCCATCGACCGCATGGTGGATGTATTTCCTGCAGAAGAGAAAGCCGTGGTACGCACGATGCTGTCCGAATCACTGAGGGCGGTGATTGCGCAAACGTTGGTCAGGCGAAAGGGAGGCGGGCGCGTGGCGGCGCACGAAATCATGCTGGGCACGCCAGCCATCAGGCATTTGATTCGGGAAAACAAGGTGGCGCAAATGGTGTCGGCAATCCAGACCGGCGGCGCGGTAGGGATGCAAACCCTGGACATGAGCCTGGCACGGCTCAGACAGAGGGGCGACATCCTGTAAACGCGAGCGTACCCGCGCCTACAGAGATGGGATGTTTAGCGCTGAGCAACCCGCAGGGTGGTTTTCTCTTTGGGCAAAATGCGCTTGGCGACCACGTAGTGGCTCTGCCAGTAAGGTTTTTTCAAGGTGTCGATAGAGACCGACTTGCCGCGACGGGGGGCATGGATAAACCGGTCGTTGCCCAGGTAAATAGCAACGTGATTGACCTTGCGGCTCTTGATGTTGAAAAACAGCAAGTCGCCTGGCTTCAGGTCCTTGCGATCAACCTTTTGGCCATGACCGCTGGCCATCGCGCTGGAGCTGCGTGGCAAATTGACGGCCGCCACATCGTTGAACGCGTATTTGACCAGGCCGCTGCAATCAAAGCCTTTACTTGGGCTGCTACCGCCCCAACGATAAGGCGTACCCAGCACGTTGACGGCACGGCTCAGTACACTGCTGCTTTGCTTGTTGGCCGCGACCAGTGCCGGGGTCGCAATTTTGCCTGGGGCTTTGCGATGAACTTTACTGGAGGTCGGGCGTGTGACGGTTTTGCTGTTAGAGGCGACAAACGGAGCACTCGCAGATGATTTTGCGGTGTAACCGGTGAAGCCCGAAGGAAGATGTTGCTCACGATTGGTGGCGTGGGCGGCCAGTGGCATTAATAGGCAAATGGTTAGCCATGTCTTGAATAAAGGACGCATTCGGCAGGGCTCTATGTAGGTAAGCGCGCAACTTTATAACAGCTTTTTTGTCCTTTCTCAGGCCGTTTGTCGATTGGACCTGGAGGTCAAAAACCGCAAGCGGGGTGGCAAATTGTCACATGGTTGGAGCGCAGGTCAGGCAGTACAAGGGTTTGCGCCAAATCTTGTAAGACACTTTTACCTTTTGCACGACAGTAAAAAAGTCACAAAAAACTTTACAATTTTTTCTATCGACACCTAAGGGGGCATCAATGAGCGGCTATCGAGACGATCTACAACGCGATACCCACAGCAAAGTGCTGGGTTACTTGCTGTGGATTTTTGGCTTTTTGGGAGCGCATCGCTTCTATTACGGCAAGCCGGTGACCGGGACGATCTGGTTTTTTACGCTGGGCTTGCTGGGCATCGGCTGGCTGATCGACTTGTTCCTGATCCCGAGCATGGACCGCGAAGCGGACCTGCGCTTTACATCGGGTGATACCGACTACAGCGTGGCGTGGATTCTGCTGACGTTCCTGGGCGTGTTAGGTGTGCACCGCATGTACATGGGCAAGTGGATCACAGGGATCATTTACCTGTTTACCGGCGGTTTGTTCCTGGTCGGCATTCTGTATGACTTCTGGACGCTCAATACCCAGATATCAATCAAGAACGCAGAGCGTCGTTAAGCGCCACAGCCCCTGGCCCTCTCCCGCAGGGAGAGGGTTGGGGTGAGCGCAGCGCGTCAGCCTTCGTAGCTGATCCGCCCATCCACCAGCGTGTAACGCACGGCTCCCGGCAGGCAATGGCCCAGGAACGGGCAATTGTCGCCTTTGGAGTACCACGTCTCACCGGCCACCGTTGAAGCCGTTGGATCAAACAGCACCAGATCTGCCGCCGAACCCACCGCCAAGCGCCCTGCTGGCAGGCGTAAGGCGTCTGCCGGGCCTGTGCTCAGGCGGGCCAACAGGGTCGGCAAGTCGAGCAAGCCGTCTTCTACCAAGGTCATCGCTAACGGCAGCAACAGCTCTACGCTGCTCATGCCCGGTTCAGTGGCGCCGAAGGGGGCCAGTTTGGCATCGCGTTCGTGGGGTTGGTGATGGCTGGAAATGGCTTGCACCACCCCCGATTTCACCGCTTCACGCAGGCCGTCACGGTCAGCGCGGGTGCGCAGGGGCGGTTGCACGTGGTACACGCTGGAAAAATCCACCAGCGCTTCATCGGTCAGTATCAATTGATACAGCGCCACATCCGCCGTGACTTTCAGGCCGCGTGCCTGTGCCTGAGCGATCAGGGCCACGCCGCGGGCGCTGGTCAACTGGCTGAAGTGCGCGCGCACCCCGCTTTGCTCGACCAGCAACAGGTCGCGGGCCAGGGCCACGGTCTCAGCGGTTTCAGGGATGCCCGGCAAGCCACGAAACGCTGCCATCGCGCCGTCGTGGGCGATACCGCCTTCTGCCAGGTCACGGTCCTGCGAGTGGAAAATTACTGTCAGGTCGAAAGTGGCCGCGTATTCCAGTGCCCGGCACAGGGTGCGGGTATTGGTGAAGCTGTTCAGACCGTTGCCGAACGCGACACACCCGGCATCACGCAAGGCGATCAGCTCCGCCAGTTGCTCGCCATCCAGCCCTTTGCTCAGCGCACCGATGGGGAACACTTTGCAGTTGCCGGCTTCGCGTGCGCGGTCAAGGATCAGCTCGGCCACGGCCGAGGTATCGAGCACAGGCTTTGTGTGCGGCGGGCAACACAGGCTGGTCACACCACCGGCCGCTGCGGCGCGGGTTTCACTGGCGATGGTGCCTTTGCGGCTGTAGCCCGGCTCGCGCAGAGCGACGTTCAAGTCAACCAGCCCCGGCGCGGCAACGAGGCCTTTGGCGTCCAGGGTTTGGGTTGGGGTAAAACCGGCCGGGGCTGCGCCGATGGCAATAATTTTGCCGGCTTCCAGATGCAAATCGGTGACGGTGTCCAGCTGGCTGGCGGAATCAATCACGCGGGCGCCGAGAATGCTGAGTTTCACTGGGCGTTCTCCTGTTCGTATTGGCGCTGGGCCGTTTGCCCGCTCATGGTCATGGACAGCACCGCCATGCGCACAGCGATGCCGTAAGTCACTTGGTTGAGAATGACCGAGTGCGGGCCATCGGCCACGGCAGACTCAATCTCCACGCCCCGGTTGATCGGGCCGGGGTGCATCACGATGCAATCAGGTTTGGCACCGGCCAGACGGGCGGTGGTCAGGCCGAACAGACGGTAGAACTCGCCTTCGCTCGGCAGCAGGCCGCCGGACATGCGTTCGCGTTGCAGGCGCAACATGATCACCACGTCGACGTCTTTCAGGCCCTCGGTCATGTCGGTGTAGACCTTGACCCCGTATTGCTCGATGCCGATGGGCAGCAGGGTTTTGGGGGCAATCACGCGGATGTCCTGGCAGCCCAGGGTCTTGAGCGCGATCATGTTCGAGCGCGCCACCCGCGAGTGCAAAATGTCGCCGACGATGGCTACCGACAGGTTTTCAAACCCGCCTTTGTGCCGACGAATGGTCAACATGTCGAGCATGCCCTGCGTGGGGTGCGCGTGACGGCCGTCGCCGCCATTGATGATCGCCACCTGCGGACACACGTGCTCGGCAATGAAGTGCGCGGCGCCGGAGTCGCCGTGGCGTACCACGAACATGTCGGCGGCCATGGCTTCAAGGTTGCGCAGGGTGTCGAGCAGGGTTTCGCCCTTGCTCGCCGAGGAAGTGGACACGTTGAGGGTGATCACGTCCGCAGACAGGCGCTGGGCCGCCATTTCGAATGTGGTGCGGGTGCGGGTGGAGTTTTCGAAGAACACGTTGCAGACGGTCTTGCCGCGCAGCAACGGGACTTTCTTCACCGCCCGGGCGCCGACTTCAAGGAACGAGTCGGCGGTGTCGAGGATCTCTGTCAGCAACTCGCGGGGCAGGCCGTCGAGCGACAAAAAGTGGCGCAGCTGGCCCTGATCATTGAGCTGCAGCGGGCGCTTGGCGTCGGTAGGCGTCATCGCAGTGGTCTCTTAAAGGGCTGGATCTTGAGATAAGTCTTGAAGTTCAAGTGTCAGTGGCGCCGGGCCGGATAATTTCACCCGCTCGGTCGGCTTGAGGGCCAAGGTCGCCCCTACCACGTTGGGCCGGATCGGCAGCTCGGCGGCGTCCAGGTCGAGCAGGCTGACCAGCGTCACGCTGGCCGGACGACCATAGTCGAACAATTCGTTGAGCGCGGCGCGAATGGTACGACCGCTCATCAGCACGTCGTCGATCAGCACCAGGTGCTGGCCTTCGATCTCGAACGGCAGCTCCGAGGGACGCACTTGGGGGTGCAGGCCATTTTGGCTGAAGTCGTCGCGGTAGAACGATACGTCCAGGGTGCCCAGCGGGGCCTCACTGTTCATTGCGCGCAACAGTGCCTGGGCCACCCAGATGCCACCGGTGCGAATGCCGATGTAGCGCGGCTCAGTGATGTTACGACGGGCCAGATGGGCCTTGAGATCAAGCGCCATCTGAGAGATCAGTTCAGCGGGAACAGGCAGGATCATGGTGGCTCCTTAAAAGGCCCGCGCAGGATGCGTGCTGCGACGGGCGCAAACAATGAGGTGCGTCAAACAATTGAGCGCAATGTCAGGCTTGAGGTTGAGCCGGGTTGTCGTCAAGCCAGCCTTGCAAGACCAGTTTGGCGGCGATGGCATCCACCGGGTTGTCGCGGTAACTGCCACGCTGGCCGCCCTGAGCCTTGCGTTCGCCTTTGGCCTCAAAGGTGGTCAGGCGCTCGTCGTGGGTGAAAACGGGCAGATTGAACCGGCCATTCAGGCGGTTGGCAAATTTTTGCGCCCTTGCGCAGAACTCGCTCGGGGTGCCGTCCATGTGCAGGGGCATGCCGACCACCAGGGCGTCGGGTTGCCATTCTTTGATGAGTTTTTCGATGTCTTCCCACTTCGGGATGCCGTTCTCGGCTTTCAAATTACACAGCTCGCGGGCTTGGCCAGTGATCATCTGGCCGACGGCGACGCCGATCGAGCGGGTGCCGTAGTCAAAGCCCAGCAGTAAACGAAGGCTGGCCATCAGGCGTGACCTGCTTGAGTGCTTAACAAGTTGAGGTTCACTCCCAGGTGATTGGCGGCGGCGTCAAGGCGCAACTCGCTAGAGGTTTGAAACAAAATATCGGCTGAGTAGGGGCAGGTCAGCCACGCGTTGTCGGCCAGTTCGGCTTCCAGTTGGCCCGCCTCCCACCCGGCATAACCCAGGCAGATCAGGCTGCGCTGCGGGCCGTTGCCGTCAGCGATGCTGTCCAGCACATCCAGCGACGTGCTCAGGGCCAGTCCGTCTTCAAGTTCAACCGTGGCATCGAAATTCATGCTGGCGGGGTGCAGGACAAAACCGCGGTCGGTCATGACCGGGCCGCCGGCATAAATCGGTACGTGCTTGCACAGTTCAGACATTTTACGGTCGGGCCGCAACTGCTCCAGGATATCCCCCAGGCTCAGATCCAACGGCCGGTTGATGGTCAGGCCCATCGCACCATTGGCCGTATGCTCGACGATGTAGGTCAAGGTATGAGCAAAATTGGGGTCGGCCATATGCGGCATGGCGATCAGCAATTGATGCTTGAGGTAGGTCGGTGCGTGGTTTTTCATGAGCCTTAGTGTGGCGCTGGCAAGCGAAACTGACAAGTTGGCGGCAGCGACTACGCGTTTGGGTTAATTACTGGACAACCGATCACCCTGGGCGAATTTCCAGGTGCGGATGATTTCCAGGCGGTCGATGTCGGCCAGGTCGCCGCTGAAGGGGGCAAACGGCGCGGCGAGCCGCACGATGCGCTGCGCGGCTTGATCCAGCAATGGCTGGCCCGAAGATTCAAGCACCAGCACTTCATGCAGCGAGCCGTCGCGGTTGATCGACACCAGCAAACGCAATCTGCCGTAGATTTTTTCGCGGCGCGCTTGCTCGGGGTAGTTGAGGTTGCCGATGCGTTCGATCTTTTTGCGCCAGTCTTCTTTGTACCAGGCACCTTTGTCGCGCATGGTCGAGGCCGCGCTCATGCGGTAGATTTTGGGGCGTTTGGCGTACTGTTGCTGCTCGTTGGCCAGTTCGGCTTCGAGGCTGGAAATCTCGCTCGACAGTTGGGAGCTGTCAAACGTTGGAATGCTGGCCTTGGGCGCCGCTTCGGTTTTGACCTTTTGCGGTTCGCTCGTGGCTTTTTTGAGTTTTGGGGCCACGGTGGTCACGGCCGCTTTGGGGGCCGCCTGGGTCTGTTCAGGTTTGGCGGCGGGCGGCGGCGTGACTTTTTTGACTTCGGTGTCCTGGAACGGTGCCACCTGGGTGGTGGTGGGCACGGCTTTCTTGTCCAGCGTGCCGCTGCCTTCCTGATTGTCCTGCGCCAGAAAATCCGCTTTCTTGGGCGCGGTGGCGCTTTTGAAGGTCGACAGCGTGATTTCCAGGGTTTTGCTGATTTGCTTGGGCTCGCTCATGCTGAACCCGACACCCAGGATCACCGCGAGGTGAATCAGGGCCGCGACGAATAGAGTAAAACCCAGGCGATCAGCCGCGCGTACGCCGCTGTGGCTCAGTTCGGGGGGCAGGTCGCTGGGGAGTGTCATGGCAAAAGACCAACATCGCGGGTTTCACAGGCTGCGCATGATAGCGCAATGTTGGTCTGTTTCAGGCGGTTAGCGATCAGCGCGCCGCCAGCTTGCGTTCGATGGCGTCCATCAGCAGGGCGCCGATGCGGGTGCCAAAGGCGTTATCAATCTCGCGGATGCAGGTCGGGCTGGTGACGTTGATCTCAGTCAGGTGTTCACCGATTACGTCCAGGCCTACAAACAACAAGCCCTTTTCACGCAATGTGGGTCCAACTTGCTCAGCAATCCAACGGTCTTTTTCGCTCAATGGGCGCGCTTCACCACGGCCACCAGCGGCCAGGTTGCCACGGGTTTCGCCGTGCGCCGGGATACGCGCCAGGCAATAGGGCACGGGTTCGCCGTCGATCATCAGGATGCGTTTGTCGCCGTCCTTGATCGCTGGCAAGTAACCTTGCGCCATGATTTGCTGCGTGCCGTTGGCGGTCAGGGTTTCGAGAATCACTGACAGGTTCGGATCACCCGCGCGGTGACGGAAAATCGACGTGCCGCCCATGCCGTCCAGCGGCTTGAGGATCACATCGCCGTGCAGCGCTGCAAATTCGCGTAACACATCTGCCCGGCGGCTGACCACGGTCGGCGGGGTGCACTGGGTGAATTGAGTGGCGAACAGTTTTTCGTTGCAGTCACGCAGGCTCTGCGGTTTGTTGACGATCAGCACCCCGTCGCGCTCGGCTTGTTCGAGCAAGTAGGTGGTGTACACAAACTCCATGTCGAACGGCGGGTCTTTACGCATCAGGATCACATCCAGATCGCTCAGGGCTGTGTCTGTCTCGGCGTCCAGCTCAAACCATTTTTCAGGGTTGGCGAACACGGTGAGCGGCTTCATGCGCGCCCGCGCCTTGCCTTCAGTCAGGTACAGGTCTTGCTGTTCCATGTAGAACAAGGTCCAGCCGCGGTCCTGTGCCGCCAGCAACATGGCCAGCGAGCTGTCCTTTTTATAGGAGATGCTCGCAATGGGGTCCATGACAATCCCGACTCGAACGCTCATGGCAAATTCCTCAAAAGTAGTAGGCAAATATCAACTGTAGGCCCTGACGATCAATAACAAGGTCGTCGCAAAACCAGGCAACCCCAAGCGTGAGCGACACCGCACTCATCCTGTTGCGCCCGCTTGCTACCTCGTCAGCGCCTGCACGATAAGCAGGTCTTCAAAAAGTGGCGCCAGAGTGGCGCTGAGTGGGGTCTCGGTCAAGGAAAAACCGCCTCGCCCGGCATGGCGCGGCCCGTCCGATAGATTGCATGTAGAGACTGTGCTAAAAAGGCTCGCACAGCACTTGCAGCCCTTGTCCCTTAAGGATTTGAGCTGAAATTTGGCAAAGTTGTAACAAAACGGGTCGCCGTGGCGATGGTAGAGCACATATGGACACGCATTCCAGCACCTTGAAGGTGATGGTGATTGATGATTCAAAAACCATTCGCCGCACTGCCGAAACGCTGCTGAAAAACGTAGGCTGCGAAGTGATTACCGCGCTCGATGGCTTCGATGCATTGGCCAAGATTGTCGATCATCATCCGCACATCATCTTTGTCGACATCATGATGCCGCGCCTTGATGGCTATCAAACCTGTGCGCTGATCAAAAACCACCGATCGTTCAAGTCGACGCCGGTGATTATGCTGTCATCCAAAGACGGTCTGTTTGACAAGGCCAAGGGACGGATTGTGGGCTCTGATCAATTTTTGACCAAACCCTTTAGCCGGGATGAACTGCTGAGTGCGATCAAGGCCCATGTGCCAGGGTTCACATTTGTGCAAACCGCTCAATGATTCCCGGCCCGCAGGCCAATTACCTTATAGATGGGGAACACCATGGCTCGCATTCTGATCGTCGATGATTCGCCGACTGAAATGTCCAAAATGGCTAAAATGTTGGAAAAAAGCGGTCATGAAGTGCTTCAGGCGACCAACGGCGCAGATGGCGTCGCATTGGCGCGTCAGGAAAAACCCGATGCCGTGCTGATGGACATCGTGATGCCGGGGCTTAATGGTTTTCAGGCGACGCGCCAGTTGATGAAAGACCCTGAAACCAGCGCCATTCCTGTGATCGTGGTCACCACCAAGGATCAGGAGACCGATAGGGTGTGGGCCAAACGCCAGGGCGCAGTGGATTACATCACCAAGCCCGTCGATGAAGTACTCCTGTTCCAGACGCTTAAAAAGGCATTGGCAACAAAGCCTGCGTCGCCGCGCCAGCCCGATGCCTGACTCACAGACTGCCTTCGAGCTGCTGCTTGAGATCGACCAGCGCTGTCGTTCACTGGCCGCAGGCCTGGTAGCGGATCCAGTCAAGGCCCAGGCCTGGAGCGGCATCGGTTTTCGCATCGGCGAGCAGTGTTTCGTGGCGCCGATGGGTGAAATTGCCGAAATCCTCCATGAACCGCGGTTTACCTTGTTGCCGGGCGTCAAGTCTTGGGTCAGGGGAGTGGCCAATCTGCGGGGGCAATTACTGCCGATCATGGATCTGTGCGGTTTTTTCGGCGTTGAATTATCGCCTTTGCGCAAACAGCGCCGGGTACTGGTGCTGGAGTTCGAAGACATCTTTGTGGGCCTTCAGGTCGATGAAGTGCTGGGTATGCAGCATTTTGCCCAGAGCGATTTAAACGCCTGTGAACCCGCGTCCCCCGGCCTGCCATTCGTGCCCTATGTGCAAGGGCGCTTCGCTGGCGAGCATGAATGGTGGGTCTTTAGCCCGTTTGCGCTGGCCCAGTCGCCTGAATTTTGGGCGGTCGCTGTGTGAGTGGGCAGCGTCTGTCACTTCAAGCGTTAAAACAGCATCTCAGGGCCTGATCGATGATCACAGCAAAAACCGTTAAACCAATGGAAGGGTCGCGCAGTCGTTCGCAGATCATCGTGCTTTTTATCGCCCTGATCGTGTTCATCATGCTGTTGTTCGCCAACTTTGCTTACCTCAATACCCAGTCCAACTACGACAAGCAATACATCAGCCACGCGGGTGAATTGCGGGTGCTGTCCCAACGCATCGCCAAAAATGCCACCGAAGCGGCGGCCGGTAAGGCTGCTGCTTTCCGTCTGCTGAGCGATGCACGTAACGACTTCAGCCAGCGTTGGGGCTACCTGAAAAAAGGCGACCCGGTCACCGGCCTTCCTGCCGCACCGCCCGCCGTGCACAAAGAAATGCAGGCCGTTCAGCGCGACTGGGAGCAGTTGCTGAGCAATACCAACGCCATTTTGGCCAGTGAGCAAACGGTGCTGTCGCTGCACCAGGTGGCCGCGACGCTGGCCGAGACCGTGCCGCAGTTGCAGGTCGAATACGAAAAAGTGGTCGAGATTCTGTTGCAACGTGGCGCTCCCGCCAGTCAGGTGGCGTTGGCCCAGCGCCAGTCACTGCTGGCCGAACGCATTCTGGGGGCGGTCAACACGGTGCTGGCCGGTGATGAAACCGCCGCGCAAGCCGCCGATGCGTTTGGCCGCGACGCCAACCGTTTTGGCCAGGTGCTTAACGGCATGCTCGAAGGCAATGCGGGGCTGCGCATTTCACAGGTCGAAGATAAAGATGCCCGCGCCCGCCTGCTGGAGATCTCGGAGCTGTTCCAGTTTGTGTCCGGTTCGGTGGATGAAATCCTCGAAACCTCGCCACAGCTGTTCCAGGTGCGTGAGGCGGCGAGCAACATTTTCAGCCTGTCGCAAACCCTGCTCGATGAAGCGTCAATGTTGGCCAACGGTTTTGAAAACCTGGCCAGCGGTCGCTCGCTGGATATTATCGGTGGCTATGTGTTGGGCCTGCTGGCGCTGGGTTCGATCATCCTGATCGGGTTGGTGATGGTGCGTGAAACCAATCGCCAACTGCATGAAACCGCTGAGAAGAATGACCGTAACCAAAACGCCATCATGCGTCTGCTGGATGAAATTGCCGATTTGGCCGACGGCGACCTGACCGTCACCGCTTCTGTGACCGAAGACTTCACCGGCACCATTGCCGACTCGATCAATTACTCGGTCGATCAATTGCGCGACCTGGTGGCCACCATCAACCTGACAGCCGGGCAAGTGGCTGCGGCCGTGCAAGACACGCAAGCCACCGCGATGCAGCTGGCCGAGGCTTCCGAGCATCAGGCGCAACAGATCGCCGAAGCGTCGGGCGCCATTGCGCAAATGGCGCAATCGATTGATGAAGTGTCGGCCAACGCGTCCGAGTCCTCTGCGGTGGCCGAGCGCTCGGTGGCGATTGCCAACAAAGGCAACGAAGTGGTGCACAACACCATTCACGGCATGGACAACATCCGCGATCAAATTCAGGACACCGCCAAGCGCATCAAACGCTTGGGCGAGTCGTCTCAGGAAATCGGCGACATCGTCAGCCTGATTGATGACATTGCGGATCAAACCAACATTCTTGCCTTGAACGCCGCGATTCAGGCCTCGATGGCTGGCGATGCGGGGCGTGGCTTTGCCGTGGTGGCGGACGAGGTACAACGTTTGGCCGAGCGCTCGTCGGCGGCCACGCGTCAGATCGAAACACTGGTGCGGGCCATTCAGGCCGACACCAATGAGGCTGTGATCTCAATGGAGCAAACCACCACTGAGGTGGTGCGCGGCGCCCGTTTGGCGCAAGACGCGGGCGTGGCGCTGGAAGAGATCGAAGGCGTGTCGCAAAACCTGGCCGAGCTGATTCAAAGCATCTCCAATGCCGCGCAGCAGCAAACCACCTCGGCGGGCCAGATTTCCTTGACCATGAGCGTCATTCAGCAAATCACCAGCCAAACTTCATCCGGGTCAACCGCTACCGCCGACAGCATTGGCAACCTGGCCAAAATGGCCAGCCAATTGCGGCGCTCGGTGTCCGGTTTTACCTTGCCGGACACGCAAAAAACACCAGGGCCTCACTAGTGCGGCGTACGTTTGAGGGGAGTCGTTATGGTTGACCGGCACGACTATGTGGCCCTTGAGTGGGTCAAAGGCGAAATTGCCGAAACCTTGAAGCAGGCCCGCGTGGCACTGGACAGCGACGGCCGGCAAACGACGCCCGAAGCGCTGGCGCAGTGTCTGGCGTGCGTGCATCAGGTGCATGGCAGCTTGTTGATGGTCGAGTTTTACGGCGCAGCCCTGCTGGCAGAAGAGATGGAGCAACTGGTGATCGCGTTGCAACAGCGCCGCGTCAGCCAACTCGACGAAGCGGTACGTGTGCTGCAACAGGCCTTCAACCAATTGCCGTTGTACCTGGAGCGCGTCCACAGCGCCCGGCGCGACTGGCCGTTGGTGGTGTTGCCATTGATCAACGACTTGCGCACTGCCAGGGGCGAGTCGCTGTTGTCAGAAACCAGTTTGTTCAGCCCACCGTTGCAGGTGCTGGCGCCGCTTGATCACGCGTCCTTGGCGCAACGCTCCCCGGCCGACCTGCCTGAGCAGGTGCGCGCCTGGCGCCAAACCCTGCAAACGTCGCTGTTGGGGTTGCTGCGCGAAGACGATGTGCAGCGCCAACTGGAGCAACTGGCCAGTGTGTTTACGCAACTCGAAGCGCTGTGTCAGGGTGCGCCGCTCAATGCGCTGTGGAACATCGCCACGGCGCTGGTCGAAGGCATGCTCAAGGGCAAAGTGGGCAACAGCCCGGCCTTGCGCAGCTTGCTCAGAGACACTGACAAAGAACTCCAGCGTTTGCACACCCAGGGGATTGAGGCGCTTAACCAGCCAGCCTCTGATGTGTTGCTCACCAGCCTGCTGTTTTACATCGCCAAGGCCGAGCGCCCGACGCCGAAAATGCTCAGTTTGAAAAACCATTACGAGCTGGATGAAGCCATGCCCGACGCGGCAATGGTCGACGAAGAGCGTGCTCGCCTCGCCGGTCCCGACCGGGACGCCATGCGCTCGGTGGTGGCCGCCTTGTGCGAAGAGCTGGTGCGGGTCAAAGAGCGTCTTGACCTGTTTGTGCGCAGTGACCGCACGCATGTGTCCGAACTCAACAGTTTGATGGCGCCTTTGCGCCAAATCGCCGACACCCTGGCCGTGCTGGGTTTCGGCCAGCCACGCAAGGTCATCATCGACCAGTTGGCCGTGGTCCAGAGCTTGGCCCAGGGTCAGCGCGAACCCACTGATGCCGTGTTGATGGATGTGGCAGCGGCGCTGTTGTACGTCGAAGCCACGCTGGCGGGCATGGTCGGTACTGTCGAGCCTTCGCAGCGTGAAGAAAGCCGTTTGCCGACCACCGACTTGATGCAGATTCACCAATTGGTGATCAAAGAAGCGCGCATCGTCTTCGATGAAGCCAAAGACTTGATCAGCGACTCTCTGGCGGGCGGTTTTGATCGTCAACATTTGCAGCCCGTACCTGCACTGCTCACGCAAATTCGCGGGGCACTGGCGATGATTCCGCTCAACCGCGCCGCCGACTTGCTGCAAGCCTGCGACGATTACCTGTGTGAGCATTGGTTGCTGGGCACTGAGCCTGTAACCGCGCAGCACATCGACCGCCTGGCTGACGCGCTGGTGAGCATCGAATACTACTTGGAGCGCCTGGCCCAAGACCCCGGCGCGGCGGGCGAGCAGGTGCTGGACCGGGCCGAAAGCAGCCTCATCGCGCTGGGCTATGCGCCGACCGAACGCCATGTGCCGCTGCTCGAAGACATCCTCAGCCCCACCGAGGTGCTGGTGATGCAGGATTTGCAGGAGCTGCAGGACCCCGAGGTCATGCAGAGCCTGGCCGAGGTGCTGGCAAACCCGGTGTCGGCGCTCAACCCGCCCGCGCAACACATTCCCGCCAGCTTGCTGCCGCCCCCCGCGGATGAAGCGCGGGTAGACGAAGAGCTGTTAGACGTTTTTCTCGAAGAAACCGATGAAGTGCTGAGCATGCTGCACCAGGCCTTGCCGCAGTGGGTTGCCAACCCGGCGGACAGCGCTGCGCTGGCTGAACTGCGGCGCGGTTTCCATACGCTCAAAGGCAGCGGACGCATGGTGCGCGCGCTGGTACTGGGCGAGTTGGCATGGGCGGTCGAAAACCTGCTCAATCGTGTGATTGAACGCAAGGTTGCGCCGGTCCCGGCGATCTATCAGTTACTCGAAGATGTACTGCGCGTGTTGCCCGGTTTGATTCAAGCGTTTGCCGAGGGCCGTCAACGTCAGCGTGATGACGTCGACACACTGGCCGCCCAAGCCCATCACCTGTCCAAAGGTCATCCACTGCCGCTGTTGATTGAGCAAGAGTCCCTCGGTTTCGACCCGCAATTGCTCGATATTTTCCGTCAAGAAGCGCAAAGCCACCTCGACACACTTAAGCGTTTTCTCGATCACGCCAGCGAGCAACTGCCGCTGTATGCCAGCGACGAATTGCAGCGTGCCGTGCACACCCTCAAAGGCAGCGCGCACATGGCGGGTGTCTTGCGCATGGCTGAGCTGGCCGCGCCGCTGGACCATTTGGTGCGTGAATACAAAGCACACCATCTGGCGCTGGACCTGGACGAAATCGAGTTGCTGCTTGAGGCCGACGGCCTGCTGCACCGCGGCCTGAAACAATTGGACAGTGATCCGCTGGCCGAGATTCACGGTGCCCGCTCGCTGATTGAGCGCACTGAGCACCTGATTGCCGACCGCCTGGACGTGCTGCTCAATACGCCCGGCAATGCAGCGAAGCCCACCCGTGACCCGCAGCGTATCGGTGCATTTCTGGAGCAGGGCATGGACACCCTGTTTGAGGCCGAAGACGTGCTGCGCCATTGGCGGCAACAGCCGCACGAGCGCGCAGGTCTCGACACGTTGCTGGACCAATTGACGGCGTTGGGCGAGTCAGCGCACCTGCTGGATTTACAGCCCTTCGATGCCCTGTGCGAAGCCTTGCTTGACCTGTACGGCGCAGTGGAAGAAAGCAGCCTGGCCGCCAGTGCGCGTTTTTTTGACGAAGCCGAACAGGCTCACGAAGCGTTGATCAACATGCTCGACCAACTGGCTGCGGGCCAGGACATTACCCCGCAACCGATCCGCATTGACGCGCTGCACCGGTTGCTGCACGAGGGGCTGGCGCCCGACGCCACGGGCCTGATTCGACGTGAGGGCAGCCAAACCCTCGACATCACCGAGTTGGGGGCTGCCACGGCTCATTTACAGGCAGGCACATTGGCGGGCGAAGGCGAGTCGATGGATGACGAAATCGTCGCCATCTTTCTGGAAGAGGCGGTCGACATCCTTGACAGCGCGGACCAGGCCTTGCAGCGCTGGCTGAGTGAGCCGGAGAGTCTGGCACCGCTGTCTTCGTTGCAGCGTGACATGCACACCCTCAAAGGCGGGGCGCGCATGGCGGGCATTGGTCCGGTGGGCGACCTGGCCCAAGAACTTGAGCATTTGTACGAAGGCCTGCTGGATCGGCGCGCCAGCGAAAGCCCGGCGCTGGCCGACTTGCTGCAACGCAGCCATGCGCAGTTGGCGCTGATGCTCGAACACTTGCAACAGCAGCAACCGTTGCGCGAACCCAACCAATTGATCGACGCCATTCGCGGGTTTCGGCATCACCCCCACCCGGCTGCCGAACTGCCCGTCGCACCGCCTGATGGGGCCTCAGGCAGCGACACTGAACTGCTGGACATCTTTCTCGAAGAAGCCTTCGACATTCTCGAAAGCTCCGGCGCTGCCCTGACGCGCTGGCAAGCTGAGCCTCAAGGTACGGTGGAGGTCGAAAACCTGCTGCGAGACTTGCACACCCTCAAGGGCGGGGCGCGGATGGTTGAAATCGCCGCCATTGGTGATTTTGCCCACGAGCTGGAAACCCTGCTCGAAGATGTGTCAGCGGGCGTGCTGCCTCCCGGTGCCGATTTGTTCGCCTTGTTGCAGAACTGTCATGACCGGGCTGCACAAATGCTGGATGCGCTGCGCAGCGGTCAGCCTGTGCAGTCGCCCCAGGATTTGATCGAACGCATTCGTGACACCGAACGCAATGCCCGGCAGGCGGTTCAAGCGCCTGCCTCGACGAAGGCTGAACCCCCGGGCGCCACCATGACCGAAGGGGAGCGCACGGGCCTGGACATGGTCAAGGTGCCTGCCGAGTTGCTGGAAGACATGGTCAACCTGTCAGGTGAAACCTCGATTATCCGGGGTCGCCTTGAGCAGCAAATCAATGATGGTCAGGTTGCGCTCAACGAAATGCAGACCACCCTTGAGCGCATGCGCGACCAACTGCGGCGTCTGGACACTGAAACCCAGGGCCAGCGCCACAGTCGTGGGCACACTGAGAGCGATGGTCTGGCATACGACGAATTTGACCCGTTGGAAATGGACCGTCACTCCCAGCTGCAACAGTTGTCTCGGGCGTTATTTGAATCTGCGTCCGACTTGCTCGACCTCAAAGCCACGCTGGCCGCCCGTAACCAAGACGCTCACAACTTGCTGCAAAAGCAGGCGCGGATAAACACGCAACTGCAAGAGGGCCTGATGGGCACGCGAATGGTGCCGTTTGAACGGGTGTTGCCGCGCCTCAAACGCGTGGTGCGCCAAGTGGCCAGCGAGCTGGGCAAACAGGTCGAGTTCAGCGTGATCAATGCTGAAGCTGAAATCGACCGTAACGTCCTGGAGCGCATGGTTGCCCCGTTGGAGCACATGCTGCGTAACGCGGTCGATCATGGCCTGGAACCGAGCGATGTGCGCCATGCCAGCGGCAAGCCCGAGCAAGGGCTGATCACGCTGGAGTTGTCTAACGAAGGCGGCGACGTGGTGTTTGATATCCGCGATGACGGCGCGGGTGTTCCGCTTGAAGCGGTGCGGCGCAAGGCGATTCATCGCGGTTTGCTGGACCCGCACAACAGTGTCAGCGACCGCGACGTGTTGCAGTTCATCTTGCAGCCGGGGTTTTCTACTGCTGAAAAAATCACCCAGATTTCCGGGCGTGGCGTGGGCATGGACGTAGTCCATGAAGAAGTACGGCAGTTGGGCGGCAGCATGACGCTCGATTCGGTGGCAGGGCAGGGTGTGCATTTTCAGATCCGGTTGCCGTTTAGCGTGTCGCTCAACCGCGCACTGATGGTGCAGTGCGCGGATGAGCAATACGCCATTGCGATCAATACCGTCGAAGGCATCGTGCGCGTCATGCCCAACGAACTGGAAGGCTATTACCAGCTCAACCCGCCGCTGTATCACTACGGCGGCCAGACCTACGAATTGCGTTATTTGGGCGAGTTATTGCAAACCGTGGTCAAGCCTAAACTGGCCGGTGAGCAGCATTCATTGCCGGTGTTGCTGGTGCATTGCCAAGACATGCGCGTGGCGCTGCAAGTGGATGCGCTGGCCGGCTCGCGCGAAATCGTGGTCAAGAGCCTGGGGCCGCAATTTGCCGCTGTACAAGGGTTGTCGGGGGCCACGATTTTGGGCGATGGGCGCGTGGTGTTGATCCTTGATTTGCTCGCCTACATTCGTGCCCATCAAGTGCGTCAACCCTTGCAGCGCGCCCATCATGAAGTCAGCGGCAGCCTTGAATTCATCCCGGCGGTGCGTCCGCCGTTGGTGTTGGTGGTGGACGACTCCGTCACCGTGCGCAAAGTCACCAGCCGCTTGCTGGAACGTAACGGCATGAACGTCATCACCGCCAAAGACGGGGTTGACGCCATGAGCGTGCTCGAAGAGCACACCCCGGACTTGATGCTGCTGGATATCGAAATGCCGCGAATGGACGGCTTTGAAGTGGCCACCCATGTGCGCAACGACCCGCGTCTCAAAGACATGCCCATCATCATGATCACCTCGCGTACCGGGCAAAAGCACCAGAACCGCGCCATGGCCATTGGCGTCAACGACTACTTGGGCAAACCGTATCAAGAGTCTGTGTTGCTGGAACGCATCGCCTACTGGAGCCGCTTCCATGCTTGACCACCGTGTTGGCAGCCTCACCTGCCTGCTCTTGCCGCTGGCTGACCGCTACTTGCTGTTGCCCAACGTCGCGATTGCCGAGTTGATCGACTACCAACGCGGCGAACCCAGCAGCGACTCCCCGCCGTGGCATCTGCGCCAGATCACCTGGCGCGACCACCCATTGCCACTCATCAGCTTTGAGGCCGCATGCGGCAGCCCGCTGCTGATTGGCGAGCGGGCGCGCATCGTCATCCTCAATACCTTGAGTGCCAACCCGGCGTTGAAATACATCGCGATGGTGGTTCAGGGCATTCCGCGCTCCTACAAACTCGACAGCCAACTGAGCTTTGTCGACGTGCCCCTTTGCCCGCTGGAACGTGCCGCCGTGCAAGTGGGCGAGCATGTGGCGAAAATCCCTGATTTGTGGGGCTTGGAGCGGTTGGTGTCGGGGTTGCCCCCAAGTCCCCTCGACGAACGCCGCATTGCCCTTTAAGTTCGCAACCTTGACCCTTATCTCGTATCAAAGTGAGGCAGTCGCACTATCGGCTCTTGAGGATGTTGCAGATGTATCACGGAGAAAAGCTCAACGCCTGGACTCACCTGTTGGGGGCGGTGGCCGCCGCAGTTGGCAGCGTGTGGTTGTTGGTCATGGCGTGCCTTGATGGCAGCCCGCAAAAAATAGTCAGCACCGCGATTTACGGCGTCACGCTGGTGTTGTTGTACAGCGTGTCGACCGTGTACCACAGCGTGCGCGGGCGGCCCAAGGTGATCATGCAGAAGTTCGATCACTTGTCGATTTACCTGTTGATTGCAGGCAGCTACACGCCTTTTTGCCTCGTGACCTTGCATGGGCCGTGGGGCTGGTCGCTGTTTGGGATTGTGTGGGGCATGGCCGTGATTGGCATGTTGCAAGAGATCAAGCCGCGCTCTGAGGCGCGTATCTTGTCCATTGTGATTTACGCGGTGATGGGCTGGATTGTCCTGGTGGCAGTCAAGCCCTTGCTGGCGGCGCTGGGCACGGCAGGCTTCATTTGGCTGGCCACGGGCGGCGTGATGTACACCGTGGGCATTATCTTTTTTGCCCTCGATCACCGCCTGCGCCATGCCCACGGTATTTGGCATTTGTTTGTGATTGCGGGCAGCCTGTTGCACTTTGTGGCCATCGCGCATTACGTGATTTAAAGCCCCTGTGTGTCCGCGAACCCGGCGTCATCAGGATGACGGCGGGTTCGCGCCCCGGCTCTCGTCAGCGCGTATTAAAGGGCGCTTAAGTCTTTTGCGGCTTTTTGTTGTCGCTGCGGATTTGCGCGTGGCTGATCAGGGCGAAGATAAAACTGCCGCCAATGATGTTGCCCGCCAGGGTCGGGCCGGCAAACACCAGCCAGAAGTCTTTCCATGGCAACTCACCCGCAAACACCAGGTACGAGACCTCTGCGGTGCCGACCACAATGTGCGTGAAGTCGCCCAACGCCATAAGGTAGGTGATGAGGATGATGATCCACATCTTGGCGCTTTCCATGGAGGGGATCATCCACACCATGGTTGCGATCATCCAGCCCGAGATAATGCCTTTGGCAAACATTTGCGAAGTGTCGTTTTCCATGACCTTGCGGCCGATTTCAAGAAAGGCCTTGTCGGTCTGGGTGTCAAAAATCGGCAAGTGCAGCATGACGTAGGCCACCAGTAGCGTACCGAGCAGATTACCGACCAGTACCACGCCCCATAACCTGAACAAACGCCCGAAATTGCTTAACGTCGGTTTGCTCATGATGGGCAACACGGCCGTCAGGGTGTTTTCAGTGAACAACTGCTGGCGCGCCAGAATCACCGCTAAAAAACCTGCGCAGTAGCCAAAGCTGGCAATCACTTTAAACGCTTCGCCGCTGGGCAGGCGTGAGTTGAGCAAGCCCATCGCCATCAGCGAAAGACCCATCGTCAGCCCGGCGGCCAGTGCTGACCAGAACAGTGCAGCGACGCTGCGTTCCAGCTCCTGGTCGCCCTGTAAACGAATAATCTCGTGCAGCACGGCGGCGCGTGGTGGCTGGTTTTTGGTGACGTCGTGCTCTTCTTCAGCCGACAGATTGGGAGTTTTACTGCCGTGTTGAGTGGCCATGATGGGTACCTGAATCCGAGGTGGGCTGTGTAGGTACGACACACAGGACTCAGGGCTGTTCAATGGCGCAGGGGTCAGGTCTGCATGCGCCACGCCTTGGCCAGACCAACGGTGGTGGCCCCCTGCGGATGCTTCCAGGGCTTGTTACGTGCGACGTACTTATTAACGATGTCGTCCAGCGCCTGGTTAACCTCAGTGGCAGTTGTTGCGTGTTTGAGCGTTTGCTCGACCTGGCGCAACAGATTCAGGTTGGTCTCGGGCTGGCCAGGCAGAAACAATGCCGGGTAGATCACTTCACGCGTGAAATTCTCGGCGATCACGGCCACATTCCGTTTTTTGGCTTCAGCGTGGGCGCTGGTCAGGACTTTCGACAGGTTGGCGTGCTTACTCAAGTCGCTTTGCAGTAATTGCTGGAAGTTGCAGTTCCCGGCCACATTGAGCTGTTTACCTAGCCATTCGATCTGTTCCGGGCGACGGGCCAGCGCGTCGAGGTTACGTAATGCCGCACCCAGCTTTTGCGTTAATTTCAGCGAGGGTGCCGTGTTAGCTTCGCTGATCGCAGCGTCAAGTGACCCCAACGAGGTCTGTGCCTGCTGACGAAAATGCAAAATATCAGCGTGCCCGCCCAGCTTCTCCAGGGCGGGCGCTACGCTGCTGAACATCTCATCGTCCATGGCCAGAACGGCATCTTGCACCGAAGCAAAGTGATGCTGATCGCGTATGGCCGCGCGCTTGTCCAAGTGTTCAATGACGGCTTGGCGAGAGAGCCCCTGGAGATGATGTTTGACGCTCAGGTTCATTGTGAAGTTGACCGTGCCATTGAACGTGCCGCGAAAATCGCCCAGAGCGGTATTTAAGGGCAGCGCGACACGCTGCTCGGAAAACGTCTCGCTTCGGTTTTTTGCAAAGTTTTTGGCTCCGTCAGGAGGCAGTCCTGTGAGTTGATTGATGGCATGGCTGATAAAACTACCCTTGGGGTTTGCGGTTTTCGCCGCCCCGGGCTCAAAGCGTACGATCAGTTTTTCGGCCGCGCTGAAAGGGCTACTGTGGGCGGGGGGTTCGTAGACATCAATATCAGGGGTGTTGAGTAGCAAGCCGCCGTCCTGAAATGCGTTTTTTTGACCGTCTTGTTGAAACGCCAGGCGTTGTTCAGAAGGCTGCTTGAATAGAATCGGCAACGCCCCTGAAATGTGCGCCGCGCGGGCGATATCCATGTCCGGGGTTAAGCTGGCATTGAACAGCACTAGTTGCTGGCGGCCCCCGAAGATGCCCACACCGGTGATATTGAGTTGTTTGATTTCAGGAATGTGTCGGCTCAGTACATCGAGGTCGGCGAAGGTGGTTGCACCTCCCGCGTGCAATTTGTCAGCAATGGCCATGATGGACGCGGTGCGTGTCTCGCGTGTCATGTTTGCAATGTGGGCAAGAATGACTTTGCGCGATTCGGTGCGTATCAGTTCTTCAAGCGGTTCTGCTTTGGATTGAAGGCGCGGCAGCACGGTCAGTAACAACTGCGAAAAGGTGCCTGTTTTTCCCGGTAAATGGCTGAGCATTTTCCCCAGCGCGGTGCTGGCATTTTGCAGGCTTGCCAAGGTGCTGCTCGTGCTGTTCAACAGCTGCGGGAAGCTGATGCTATTGGTCAATGCGCTGAACGCGGTGGCACTCACTCCGCTGGCCAGCAGTGCGGCTGAAATACCGCCCGCTGACGAGCCGCAAATGGTTACCACACCTTTGAGCAGATTTTTGTCCTCAAGCGCCTGTATGACGCCTGGAAAGGCGATGCCTTTGGCGCCGCCGCCGCTGAGGATGAGTTGAGTCACAGGCGGGGGGGAGAGCATCAGATCAACGCTGGCGTTGCTGTTGAGGTGAAAGGTGACTCTGCGAGCACCTGCATTTTCGGTTAAGAGTGTTCGAGCCGCCTGGGCGTCGGTCCGTGTGCCTGGCGTCCGGTCGGTGAGCGGTAAGGTCGAGGGAAATAGACGCGGCGCGACAGTTTTCATGCAGCTTGGGCTCTCTCAAGATCAGGCGCTTTGCTGAAGAAAGAGCAAGGTACAAAAAGCCGTGTGGGTTGTCTGTGCGCTGAACGATAAGGCCACACAAAAATCAGGCATGCCCTATGAGCATCTGGAAGGCTCACGATGGCGCCAGAAAGGCTGTGGAATCGCCTTTCTGGCAACTTCCTGCAGGTTTTTAGGCGCCTGAGGAAAAGTATCCAGCCACTTGCGTTGAAAAATACCTATGTCGACAGTTTATGTTTCGCTGTTTGCATCGTCCTGAAACTGGTCTTTGACGTATTTGATTTCTGTGCGTCCGTGCGGAGCAGGCAGGCCGTCCTCACCCAAGTTAACGAACACCATTTTGTCGACGGTGAGGATGCTCTTGCGGGTGATCTTGTTGCGCACTTCACAGGTGAGGGTGATCGAGGTACGGCCGAATTCGGTGGCGGTGATGCCCAACTCGATGATGTCGCCCTGACGTGAGGCGCTGACAAAGTTGATTTCCGAGATGTATTTGGTCACCACGCGCTGGTTGCCCAACTGAACAATGGCGTAGATAGCGGCTTCTTCGTCGATCCAGCGCAGCAAGCTGCCACCGAACAACGTGCCATTGGGGTTGAGGTCTTCGGGTTTTACCCATTTGCGGGTGTGAAAGTTCATGTTCGCTCCTGACCGTCTGCCGTTAGATGCGGGCCATCATGTCAGACCCTGGCGCTGCGCTCTATTAAGCTTCGACTATGGTCTCGATTAAGCAAATAGAAAAAGGCGTGGATTAAGCCTTGGGAACATCTGCCTTGATGGCTATAATCACCTCCGCTTCAAAACGGTCATTTTCATCCAGTACCGTTCCCGCCACCTGTCCGAGGGGCGCTGCAGCAGGTAAAACCTGTCAGGCTCGGATGGGGCGTTGTTTGTTCAGGGCTCCCTGGGCAGGCACTAAACGCACAACGGCGCCCATTCGCGATCAAACGAATGGAGGCTCTTAATGAGCGCTGTAAACACGCCTGCAGGTTTTACCGACTATAAAGTCGCTGATATGTCCCTCGCCCAATGGGGCCGTCGCGAAACCTTCATCGCCGAATCCGAAATGCCGGCCCTGATGGGTCTGCGCCGCCGCTATGCCGCAGAACAACCGCTCAAGGGCGCGAAGATTCTGGGCTGCATCCACATGACTATCCAGACTGCCGTACTGATCGAAACCCTGGTTGCATTGGGCGCCGAAGTGCGTTGGTCGTCGTGCAACATCTTCTCGACTCAGGATCAGGCCGCTGCCGCTATCGCTGCTGCCGGCATCCCGGTGTTCGCCTGGAAAGGTGAGACCGAGCAAGAGTACGAGTGGTGCCTTGAGCAAACCATCCTCAAAGATGGCCAGCCTTGGGATGCCAACATGATCCTGGACGATGGCGGCGACCTGACTGAGCTGCTGCACAAAAAATACCCGGACATGCTGAAAAAGATCCACGGCGTGACGGAAGAAACCACCACTGGCGTACACCGTCTGCTGGACATGCTGGCCAAAGGCGAGCTGATGATCCCGGCGATCAACGTGAACGACTCGGTGACCAAAAGCAAAAACGACAACAAGTACGGCTGCCGTCACAGCCTGAACGATGCAATCAAGCGTGGCACCGACCACCTGCTGTCCGGCAAGCAAGCACTGGTCATCGGCTACGGTGACGTGGGCAAGGGCTCGGCTCAGTCCCTGCGTCAGGAAGGCATGATCGTTAAAGTGTCCGAAGTTGACCCGATCTGCGCCATGCAAGCGTGCATGGACGGCTACGAAGTGGTTTCGCCGTTCATCAACGGCCAGAACGACGGCACTGCCGCCAGCATCGACGCTGCACTGCTGGGCAAGATCGACCTGATCGTGACCACTACCGGCAACGTCAACGTGTGCGACAAAAACATGCTGGCTGCGCTGAAAAAACGCGCTGTGGTGTGCAACATCGGTCACTTCGACAACGAAATCGACACCGCTTTCATGCGCAAAAATTGGGCATGGGAAGAAGTTAAGCCACAGGTGCACAAGGTTCACCGTACCGGCCCTAACGATTTCGATCCGCAGAACGATGACTACCTGATCCTGCTGGCCGAAGGCCGTCTGGTTAACCTGGGCAACGCCACAGGTCACCCAAGCCGCATCATGGACGGCTCGTTCGCCAACCAGGTACTGGCGCAGATCTTCCTGTTCGCACAGAAGTACGCTGACCTGCCGGCCGAGCTGCAAGCCGAGCGTCTGACCGTCGAAGTGCTGCCCAAGAAGCTCGACGAAGAAGTCGCACTGGAAATGGTGCGTGGTTTTGGTGGCGTGGTTACGCAACTGACTAAACAACAGGCTGACTACATCGGCGTTACCGTCGAAGGCCCGTTCAAGCCAGACGCTTACCGTTACTGATTAGAAAAAGGCGGTCAGGCTTGTACTGACCGCCTTTTTTTTATGTGTGAGTTCAGCGTCAGGGGTTGTCATCAACCGCCTGCGCGTATGCAAGGGTATTCCCATGTCTCAAGACCGTCGTTTCAGCTTCGAGTTCTTCCCGACCAAGACCGATGCTGGACATGAAAAACTGATGAACACGGCTCGCCAATTGGCGACCTACAACCCGGATTTTTTCTCCTGCACCTACGGTGCCGGTGGCTCTACCCGTGACCGCACGATCAACACCGTGCTGCAACTGGAGAGCGAAGTAAACGTACCTGCGGCCCCGCATTTGTCCTGCGTTGGCGACAGCAAGGACGATTTGCGCAGCCTGTTGGCACAGTACAAGGCCGCAGGCATCAAGCGTATTGTTGCGCTGCGTGGCGACCTGCCTTCGGGTATGGGCATGGCCAGCGGCGAGCTACGTTATGCCAATGATCTGGTGAGCTTCATTCGTGAAGAGAGCGGCAGCCACTTCCACATTGAAGTCGCCGCGTACCCGGAAATGCACCCACAAGCGCGTAATTTCGAAGACGATATCACCAACTTCGTGCGTAAGGCCCATGCCGGTGCTGACAGCGCGATCACCCAATACTTCTTCAACGCTGACAGCTATTTCCGTTTTGTTGAGCGCGTTCAAGAGGCGGGCGTCACGATTCCGATCGTGCCGGGCATCATGCCGATCACCAACTACAGCAAACTTGCGCGTTTCTCTGACGCCTGTGGCGCTGAAATCCCACGCTGGATTCGCAAGCAGCTCGAAGCCTATGGCGATGACGTGCAGAGCATTCAGGCGTTTGGCGAAGAAGTCATCAGTGACATGTGCGCACGCCTGCTCGACGGTGGCGCACCGGGGCTGCACTTCTACACCTTGAACCAGTCCGAGCCGAGCCTGGCGATCTGGAACAACCTGAACCTTCCGCGCTAATCCGTACCCTGTAGTCGCTGCCCAAGGCTGCGAAGGGTTGTGAAGCAACCCGTTTGCCTGAGGACTCTTCGAGCCTTATCGCAGGCAGCGCTCCGGGGTTATTTAGCGCAACAAGCCGTTGAGCAGCATGAAATCGGCGCGCCGTGAATGCTCTGTTATACTGCGGGCTTTCCGCCAGGCTTACGCCCGGCCGCTCGTCCTTGTACAAGGCATTCAACCCCGCTACTGCGCAGCACTTGCCAGCGCGAGCGGTGCGAATGGACCTTCAGGACCGAAGCAGGACCGGACGGGATTGCGTCTCCTATAAACGCCATTCACGCCAGGCAAGACTATCCCTTTGGGCCAAGCCCTAACTAGAACAGGATTACTCATGTCCTTTGCTTCCCTCGGTCTCTCCGAGGCTTTAGTCCGCGCCATTGAAGCAGCGGGCTATACCGAGCCTACTCCGGTGCAACAGCGGGCCATTCCCGCCGTGTTGCAAGGTCGCGATTTGATGGTTGCGGCTCAGACAGGTACTGGTAAAACCGGCGGTTTCGCTCTTCCGATCCTGGAAAAGCTGTTCCCCAACGGTCACCCAGACAAATCACAGCGTCACGGTCCGCGTCAACCGCGCGTACTGGTCCTGACCCCGACTCGCGAACTCGCCGCCCAGGTGCACGAGAGCTTCAAGCTCTATGCCCGCGACTTGAAGTTCGTCAGTGCTTGCGTGTTTGGGGGTGTCGGCACCAACCCTCAGGTTCAGGCGCTGGCCCGTGGTGTTGACGTGCTGGTGGCATGCCCGGGTCGTTTGCTCGACCTGGCCGGCCAAGGCAGCGTTGACCTGTCCCACGTTGAAATCCTGGTACTCGACGAAGCAGACCGGATGCTCGACATGGGCTTCGTCCATGACGTGAAAAAAGTTCTCGCCCGTCTGCCGTCCAAGCGTCAGAACCTGCTGTTTTCGGCGACGTTCTCCAAGGACATCACCGACCTGGCCGGCAAGTTGTTGCGCAACCCTGAGCGCATCGAAGTCACGCCGCCCAACACCACGGTCGAGCGTATTGAGCAACGCGTATTCCGCCTGCCTGCCAGTCATAAGCGTGCCTTGCTGGCGCACTTGATCACGGCCGGTGCATGGGAACAGGTTCTGGTATTTACCCGTACCAAGCACGGCGCCAACCGTTTGGCCGAATACCTGGACAAGCACGGCCTTAGCGCTGTGGCCATCCACGGTAACAAGAGCCAAAACGCGCGCACCAAAGCGCTGGCTGATTTCAAAGCCGGCAGTGTGCGCATTCTGGTAGCGACCGACATCGCCGCGCGTGGTCTGGACATCGACCAACTGCCGCACGTCGTCAACTTCGAGTTGCCTAACGTCGATGAAGATTACGTTCACCGTATTGGCCGTACAGGCCGTGCCGGTCGTTCGGGCGAAGCGATCTCGCTGGTTGCCCCGGATGAAGAAAAACTGCTGAAAAGCATCGAGCGCATGACCAAGCAGAAAATCGCCGATGGCGACCTGATGGGTTTTGACTCCAGCACCATCGAAGCTGAAAAGCCTGAAGTGCGCGAGCGTCCGGATGTGCGTAACCCGCGCAACCCACCACGCGGCCCACGCGGTGACGGTCCTAATGGCGGCGGCGGTGGTCGTAAGGACAAAGGTAAGGACAAGGGTAAAGAAAAGCCTGCCGCCGCACGCGGTGAGCGTCCGGCCCGTGAGCAAAAGCCACGTGAAGGCACGCCCGCCCGTGAGCCACGTCAGCAGTCAGCGCCATCGGCACCGCGTCAGGACGCAAACCGCGCCCCGGACGAGTTCCGTGATGACGATGTGGATAACTTTGGTAACCGCGCTGATTACGTCAGCCCCTACCAGAACAAAAACAACCAGAGCCGCGGTCGCCGTCCAGGCGCTCCGGCGCAGGGTACAGGGGCTGCTCCCGCTGCGCGTAACGGCGCTCGTCCAAGTGGCCCGCGCACAGGCAGTGGCGCGACCACTGGCACACCGCCAGCCAAGCGCAATGGCCCACGCAGCGGCGCACCGCGAGACGGTCAGGCCCGCCGCGAGAATCGCCCGGTCCGTGACGATGCCCGTCAAGAGCCAGCCGTTAAAGGTCCTCGCGAGAGCCAGCCAAAGATCATGCACAAAGAGTCGAAAAGCGACCGCTTCCCGACGCCTGAGCAGCTTGATCAACTGCCGAACCGCCCTCGCGGTGAAAAACCAGCGTTGCTGACCCGCAACCGCTGAGTGAACGGCTGATAAAAAACGCCCTCGATCGCACGATCGGGGGCGTTTTTTTTGGGTATAAAAAAACCCCGACTCTCACGAGTCAGGGCGTTTTTCATCTGTACGAAAGCGCTATTACTTGGCTTTCACACCTTCCAGCGAAATATCCAGGGTCAGCGTCTGGTCTGTACCTGGGGACTTGATGCCGAAGTCGTTCAGGTTGACAGACGTGGTCGCGTTGAAGCCTGCGCGTTCGCCACCCCATGGATCTTTGCCTTCGCCGTTGAACGTCGCTTTGAACGTTACTGGCTTAGTCACGCCGTGCAAGGTCAGGTCGCCCGTCACGTCAGCTGTTTTCTCGCCAGTCGGCACCACTTTGGTCGACTTGAAGGTGGCTTGCGGGTACTTGCTCACGTCCAGGAAATCTTTGCTGGCGATGTGCTTGTCACGTTCAGCGTGGTTCGAGAACAGGCTGGCAGTTTTCAGGGTGACGTCGATTTTGCTGTCAGCAGGCTTGGCAGCGTCCCACGAGAATGTGCCGCTCCAGTCCTTGAACGTACCGTGAATGAAGCTGAAGCCCAGGTGGCTGACTTTCCAGTCGATAAAGGCGTGTTGGCCTTCTTTGTCGATGGTGTAGTCAGCAGCCATGACCTGGCCGGCCGACAGCAGTGCAGTACCCAGTGCCAAAGCGGCGAGTGTTTTTTTCAACATGCGTTCTATTCCTTTTGAGTTGAGGTTGAATATCAGGCTTTACGCCCCAGCATACGAGTCAGGGTCGCATCACGATCAATAAAGTGGTGCTTGAGTGCGACTAGACCATGCAAACCGGCGAAAATCACCACGGTCCAGGCCAGGTACAAGTGCACGACACCTGCCACATCCGCCTGGTCGGGCAGACTGGAAACCAGTGCAGGCACTTCAAACAGCCCGAAAACCGGTATACCCACGCCTTCAGCGGTGGAAATAAGGTAGCCGGCAATCATTACCGCGAACAAACTTAGATACAAAAAACCGTGGCCGAGTGTGGCACCGATGCGGGTAGCACGGCTGTAACTGGCCAAAGCGGGCGGTGCCGGGCTGATCCAGCGCCACACCACACGTATGACCATCACCGCCAGTAGCGTGAGACCAATGCTTTTATGCAGGTCAGGTGCTTCCTTACGCCAAGGACTGTAGTAGTCGAGACCGACCATCCACAAGCCCAGCGCGAATAATCCAAATACCGCCAACGCAACAGACCAATGCAAGAAAACGCTGACAGCGCCATAGCGAGAAGAAGAGTTACGTAGCTGCATTGCCGACATCCTGTAGGAACTTGGGCCTAAGACTAATGGTTTACCTATCGAATGAAAGCGCATTTTTTCGCTGTAAGGTATCGATAAATACGATCTGTAACCTTACCCAAAGAGGTTAAGGGAATATTAAACCGGATGTAACCGAGGTGGAGCTGCCCATTCGGGAGGTGGCAGAGCAAAACAGTCAGACCCCACGCGCGTCAGCTCGCGATAAACAATCAGCAATGATGTGGCTTGTACGCCACACCTTGCCCGTGTACTCCCGCAGGCATGGGCTTGGGCTGGGCGTATCGTTTTATGTCCAAAAGCAAGTTACATACTAGCGCTTGATATGAACACGTATGACCGACAGATTTTGCCTCGAAAACGCCAGCCGTTTTAATCGCTTTGGCTGAACTAAAAGGTCTTTTTATGTCGGTGGTTCTAAAACGTAATAACCCGCCTGTTGGGGTAAAAAGCCGACCGTCGAGCAGCGCGCTGGCGATGACTGAACGCCTGCTGGAATTTGATGAGTATGTGCAGGGTTTAACGTCGTCCGGCGCGTGGGTGGATAAACGATCAGCCCCCTCGATAACGCCGCCCCCTCGTTTTGCGCAACGCCACTTCAACTTTCTGGACGCCGTGGCGGATACGCAGGATTTCGCACTTTCAGCACCTGATTTGTTGAAAGAAGTGGCGCGTTTTTTTAATGGAGCTATCCGCCCACACTCTAAATATGCCCTGTTCAATATCATTGCAGAGCCGGATGTTGACGCCACGGCGGCGGCGAATTTAGCCACGGCTTACAACATCAACTGTTTGATGGAAGGGTTCGCAGGCGAGAGCTTGTTGGTCGAGCAACAGGTGGCGCGCACCGTGGGTAAATGGGTGGGCTGGGACAGTGCAATGGGGATCGCATGCAGCGGTGGAAAAATCACCCTCATGTACGCTATCCGCGCGGCCCTGAGTCGAATAACGCCGCACTCTCTGATTAACGGCCTGCCAGGCGACACGGTCATTTTGTGCAGTGAAGGCGGGCATTACTGCGTAGAACATATTGCCAGCCAATTAGGTTTGGGCTCCGCCAACTGCTGGCGTGTATCGACTAATGCACAGGGACAAATGTGTCCACAGGCCTTGTTACAAGCGATGAACAAAGCGCATGAGCAGGGTAAAAAAGTAGCGGCGGTCATTTGTTGCGGCGGTACAACGATCAATTTCAACTGTGATGACCCGCGTGAGGTCAAGGCAGTGGTGGACCATTTTGTTGCCATGCAAGGCTTGAGCTACCGACCGTATCTGCACCTGGACAGCGTCATTGGCTGGGTTTACTTCACTTTATTGAAGGGAGGCCTGGAGCGGCTGGCGGCAGTGTGCGCTATTGGCGCGCCAGCGATGCATCGTCTCAAGACCCTCTGTGAGCGTTTTGCAGGTATTGGACACTTTGATTCCTTCGGTGTTGATTTTCATAAGACCGGTATGTGCCCCTATAACAACAGTTACTTCATCAGCCAAGACCGTCGTTTTATGGATGAGTTGGGCGATGGTCACTATAAGTTCAGTGACAAGGACTTCGACAAAGGACAGTTTCGAGCGTATCGCTATACGTTTGAAAACTCCCGCTCTGCGGGTGCGATTCTTGCCAGTTGGGTGGTATTAAAAAAGTATGGTCGGTTAGGTGTGTCGGGGTATGCATTACAGCTGCAACACGCGCGCGATGCGCTGACTGAGGCCATTAAAAGGCAGGGGCTGTTTACTCAGGTCAATGACCTGACGTTGGGGCATGAAGTTGTTTTTTTGATTCCTTTCGCGCCTGACTTACTGCGCGACAGTGACAGCCATGAGTCTGTGGCCAAACAGTTCATGCAGCATTGCTGGGACATCACCAATGCCGGTGAGATGTTCCCGTTGTTCAGCATCGTGCCTCACTACAGAATCAATAATGATCCGGCTCGCATCACGACCGCCTTTCTGCTGACGCCTTGCAACACCGAGATGACCTCCGACGATTGGGACTGGGTGTTGGCGCAAATTGCACAGCAAAAAGAGGTGTTCGAAACAGCGTATCGCCAACGCCTGGAGGGTGAGTCGATGTGTGATTTTGAAAAGCCCATCAGATGACTCGCTTCCAACGCCCTCCCGCCGAGGGCTTTGTCCTGCTCAAAACCATGACTCAGCAGTATCGACAGCGTCAGTTAAGCAGTGGCGGGGCTTTACCTGAATTGATAGACCTGTCTGTGGGTAACCCCGATGTGCTGCCTGCCGGGTATTGGCAAGAGCGCTTGATTCATCACATAAAAGACCCGCAACTGCATGGTTACGCTGAGTTCAGGCCTGATATCAATCAAGCATTGCGTCAACAAGTGATTGCTTACTATCAGCGCCGGTTTGAAGGTGCAAGCGCTGTACCGCTGGAAGCCGGGCATCACGTACTGGATCTGCTGGGCAGCAAAGAGGGCATCTTTTACGCCCTGTTCGCCTTCTTGAAACCCGGTGACACCGTATTGCTGCCTGCGCCTTCATACAGCGTTTATCACGCCTGTGCAGAGCAGATCGGTGCGCGTGTGGCGTACTTTCCGTGCGACGAACACGGCCAGCCGGATGTCTGTCTGATTACGCCGCAGCAACTGACGCGTGCACGGTTAGTGGTGCTGTGTTCGCCCAATAATCCGACCGGAACAATACTCACGCAACAGACTCTGCAACGCACCGTGGCATTTGCCCGGCAGCACTCGCTTCTCGTGATCTTGGACAGGGCCTATGCGGAATTGCAGGTTGCCCCGGATGAGGGCATGTTGCGTGGCGCCGGTTTACACCTGGAGGGTGCCATGGCCTGCATGATTGAACTTCACAGCATGAGCAAGTCATGCGGGCTGGCGGGTTGGCGTATGGGGTTCGCACTGGGGGCGCCGTCAATGATTGAGGCGATGAAGCGTCTTAAATTCAATAGCGACTTTGGGATGTTTTTGCCTTTTCAGCGCGTGGCTACCGAAATACTGACTCAGCTCGAATCTGTGTCAGGCCCTATCCGCGAACGTTATGTACACCGGATAACCCTTGCCGTTGAAGCGTTTAACGCCTTGGGCTGGAAGGTTGAAGCCCCAGAGGGCGGGTTCTTTTTGTGGGCTCAGTTGCCTGGGCATGTGGTGCCCGCGTGTGATGTGGCGTTTACTCAATCACTTCTCGACGAAACAGGGCTGCTCGTCACGCCGGGGAGTGCCTTCGGCCCTGCTGGCAAAGGCTATGTGCGCATTGCCTTGGTGCACAACGATGGCGTGCTGGCCTGTGTGTTTGAGCGTTTACGTATCTGGTTTCTCAATACGCGATAGCGCAGCCAGGGTTTGCCTTCGAGTGGTTGAGGCGCACAGCGGGTGCGCAATGGCTTGTGACACGCTCGCGCATTGCATAGGCTTGCGCGATTGTTTGCCCGCACACGCCGGGAGCCAGCGCCAGGAGAGTGGAAATGGGCCTGAATAATCAGTGGATGCAGCGCGACTTAGCCGTTTTGTGGCACCCCTGCACCCAAATGAAAGATCACGAGCAATTGCCGCTTATCCCGATCAAGCGCGGTGAAGGCGTGTGGTTGGAAGACTTCGAGGGCAAGCGTTATCTGGATGCCGTGAGTTCCTGGTGGGTCAACGTGTTTGGCCATGCCAACCCGCGCATCAACCAGCGCATCAAAGATCAGGTCGATCAACTGGAGCACGTGATTCTGGCGGGCTTCAGTCATCAACCGGTGATTGAGTTGTCCGAGCGCCTGGTCAAGATGACCCCCGAGGGTCTGACCCGCTGCTTTTACGCCGACAACGGTTCGTCGTGCATCGAAGTTGCACTGAAGATGAGCTTTCACTATTGGCTCAACCGCGGCCAGCCAAACAAAAAGCGTTTCGTCACGCTGACCAATAGCTATCACGGCGAGACGATGGCAGCGATGTCGGTGGGCGATGTGCCTTTGTTCACCGAAACCTACAAGGCGCTGCTGCTCGACACCATCAAGGTGCCCAGCCCCGATTGCTACTTGCGCCCTCAAGGCATGGGCTGGGAAGAGCATTCGCGCAACATGTTCATGGCGATGGAACAGACCCTGGCCGAACACCACGACACGGTGGCCGCGGTGATTGTCGAGCCACTGATACAAGGCGCGGGCGGCATGCGCATGTATCACCCGGTGTACCTCAAGCTGCTGCGCGAAGCCTGCGACCGGTATGGCGTACACCTGATCCATGACGAAATCGCCGTGGGCTTCGGCCGCACCGGCACCATGTTCGCCTGTGAGCAGGCCGGTATCACCCCGGACTTCCTGTGCCTGTCCAAAGCGTTGACCGGCGGTTATTTGCCGCTGGCCGCGTGTGTGACCACTGATGAGGTGTACAGCGCGTTCTACGACGACTACCCGACCTTGCGCGCCTTCCTCCATTCCCACAGCTACACCGGCAACCCGCTGGCGTGTGCGGCGGCGCTGGCGACGCTGGACATCTTCGAACAAGACAACGTGATTGAGAACAACCAGGCCCTCGCGCAGCGCATGGCCAGCTCGACCGCGCATCTGGTGGATCACCCGCATGTGTCAGAAGTGCGCCAGACCGGGATGGTGCTGGCCATTGAAATGGTGCAGGACAAAGCCACTAAAACGGCGTATCCGTGGCAAGAGCGCCGTGGGCTTAAGGTTTTTCAGCATGCCCTGGAGCGCGGCGCGCTGTTGCGTCCCTTGGGCAGCGTGGTGTATTTCTTGCCGCCCTACGTGATCACGCCAGAACAGATCGATTTTTTGGCTGAGGTGGCCACTGAAGGCATCGACATTGCGACCCGCAGCGACATCCGCGTGGCGGTCCCGTCGAACTTTCACCCGGATTTTCGTGATCCGGGCTAACACCTATTTTGCGTAGGGGCGAGTTCGCCCCTACAAAGCGCATTTTTTCCAGAGTATTGACATGAGATTGTCCCGTTTCTTCATTGATGCGCCCTTGAGCCTCGGTGAGCATGAGTTGCCTGAAGCACAGGCGCATTACATTGGCCGCGTACTGCGCATGGCTGAAGGTGACGCCTTGCAAGTGTTCGATGGCTCGGGCCACGAATTTTTGGGGCGTTTGCTGGAGGTCGGCAAAAAGCGCGTGCGCGTGCTGTTGGACGAAACCTTCGCCGGGCAGATCGAGTCCCCGCTGTTCATCCACCTCGGCCAGGGTTTGTCCCGCGGTGAACGTATGGACTGGGCGATTCAGAAGGCCACCGAGCTTGGGGTCAATGAAATCACGCCGATCATGAGCGAACGTTGCGAAGTGCGGCTCAAGGACGAACGTGCCGACAAGCGCCTGGCGCATTGGCGACAAGTGGCGATCAGCGCTTGCGAGCAATGTGGCCGTTCGCGAGTGCCGGTGATTCATCCGCCGGTAGTGCTCAACGACTGGATCAAAACCACCGAGGCGGATCTCAAGCTGGTGCTGCATCCGGTGGCCGAGCCATTGGTCAGTCACGCCAAACCTTCACGGCTGGCGTTCCTGATCGGCCCTGAGGGCGGTTTGACCGACCCCGAAATCGAGCAGGCCCAAGCCGCCGGTTATCAACCGGCACGTCTCGGGCCTCGGGTGCTGCGCACAGAAACCGCCCCCGTCGTCGCGCTGGCCGTGGCGCAACAGCTGTGGGGCGATTTCTAAGCGCGGGGGGCTTACATCGACACGAAAAAGAAGCTGACAATCAGCCCCATGCCGATGAACCACACCAGTGAACGCAACAGAGCCCAGTCGGCCAGGTAGCAAATGATGTAAAGCAGGCGGCTGGTGATAAACAGCACTGCCAGCACATCAAGGGTGACGGGCTGGGCGTTGCCAACGATGTCGGCAATGATCACCGCTGCGGCAAACGCCGGTGTCACTTCGAAGCTGTTGAGTTGCGCGCTGTGGGCGCGTTTGGCAAAACCGTCGAGGGTGTCCAGAAACGCCCGAGGATCATGGTTTTGCCGAGGCCCGAATCGACCGCCACTGAACTTGGCAACCGCGGTACACACGTACGGCAAACACAAGGCAATCAGCACACACCAGAAGGCAACCGTCATTGGAACTTCCTTTTTTTAGGGGATGACGGCTGTTTATACGTCAAACAGCCCTCTGGGCGGGTACTGTTTGTGCGGTCAAACGAACAAACGCGCGCCTGACACCGGCTGTGGTCGATCCACCACGGCTTCAAGCAGCGGGCTGAAGTGCGCGTGGCCCTGACACAGCTTGGCGTACCACTGGTTCAAGGTTGGCACGTCCACCGCCCCTTCCTGCACCTCCACCCACAGCACCAGGTCCCCTGCACTGTCGGCCGCCAGATGCACCGGTGCCAAGGCACAAAACGGGCCATTGGCTTGCAGCAGTTGTAACTGCACCCCTAAAAGCATCGGGCTGGGGACGCTGCCCAGGCGCATCGCCATCAGCCAGCCGCCCTGGATCTTTTCCAGCACCAACTCCGGGTCATCGGCCACTTGCAGGCGGCAGGTCTCGGCGTCGTGAGCGGGCAGGCTGATGCCCCATTGGTCTAACCATTTCTCTAGGATCATGTGTGCTTACCCCGCCATCCGCCAGGCCTTGGCCATGTCAATCGTGGTGGAACTGATGGGCTTGCTCCACGGTTTATTGCGCGCGCCATAGTTCTCAATAATGTCGTCAAGCGCCTGGTTCACCTGCGCAGGCGTCGTGGCACGGGCCAGACTGTGTTCGGCGCGACGCAACAGGGCGACGTTGGCGTCAGGCTGACCGGCACGGTACAGCGACGGGAAGATGACTTCCTTGCGGATGTTGTCGGCCACCACGGCGACGGTGCGCAGTTGCATCTCGGCGACCGCTGCTTTGAGCACCGGCGACTCAATGGCCTGACCACGCACAGCACTGAGCAATTGCTGGTGATCGGCGTTATCGGCGTGATTGAGTTCCTTGGCCAGCCACTCCTTGCGTTCGGGCGTGGAGGCCAATGCGTCCAGTTGGGTGAACGCGCCGCGCATGACGTCGTTGAGCTTCAGACCGGCCGGGGTCTCGTTTTGCGCCACAATCGCCACGGTCAATTGGCTGAACGCATCGCGTGCCTGCTGGCGGAACTGCAACACTTCACCGGCGCTGGCCGGGTCTTGTGCACTCAAGCTGGTGAGCATCTCGTCATCCAGTGCCATCAGCGCCTCTTCCATCGAGGCAAAGGTGTATTGCTCACGAGACTGGCTGCGGTTTTCAAGGTGGCCGCTGACGGCCTGATCGAGGCGTTCTTGCAGATGGTTCTTGATGTCGTCCGGCATGCTGAAATTCAGCGTGCCGCCAAACGTGGTACTGAAATCGCCCTTCTCGGTTTTCAGCGGCACGGTCACGGTTTGGTCGTCATGTCCGCTCAGCGCTTCGTTTTGCAGGATCACCCGCGCGGCCACAGGCGCGCCCACCAACCAGTCAGTGAAGGCGCCGCCGATACGGCCGCCACGGTCAGGCGCCACGCCTTCTTCCTCCTCGAACTTGAGGATCAGATTGTCCGACTGACGCAGCGGGCTGGTGTTGAACGACTTGTCGACCATCTGCGGCACGGGCACGTTGAGCATCACGCCGCCGTCCTTGAATTGAGTGTGTTCGCCTTCGGCCTGAAACGGCTGTGCCTGTTCATCCACCGGTTTGAACACGACCGGGAACGAACCCGAAATATGCGCCGCCCGGGCAATGCTCATGTCCGGCGTGAGGCTGGCGTTAAACATCACCATCTGCGGGCGACCTTCGAACATCGCGGTGCCGGTGATGTTCAGCTCCTTGATCTGCGGGATGTGCCTGCTCAGCAGCGCCAGATCCCCGAACGTGACAACCCCGCCTTGTTCCAGCTTGCGGGCGATGGCGGCAATCGCGGGTTGATTGGCCAACTGCGGGTGAGCGTTGATCTGCCCCAGCACGGCTTTGGACGATTCGTCGCGCAGCACTTTTTCCAGCGGCATGGCTTCGGACTGAACCCGCGGCAACACGTTGAGAATCAACTGCGTGAAGCTGCCGATTTTGGGCAAATACTTTTGCGCCAGATTGCCGATCTCGGTGCAAATGCGCTGGAACAACTTGTGTTTTTTGTGGGTGCTATCGAGCAAGCCGATCAGGTCCATGCCATCGGACAGGGTTTTGAATTCGGACGCGCCCATGCCCGATGCCAGCAGTGCAGCAGTGATGCCGCCAGCGGAAGACCCCGACATGCTGCGGATACCGTCCAGTGCGCCGTTGTCTTCCAGAGCCTTGATCGCCCCAGGGTAAGCGGCACCTTTGGCACCACCACCGCTCAACACCAGGCTGGTCAAAGGCGGGCGGCTGAGTTCCAGTTGCGCCACGCCGTTGTCGAAACGGCGCAAGGTCAGTTGGCGCTGGCCCGCCTGCTCGGCCACGGTGTGTGCGGCCCCTTGTGGCTGTGGCGTCACCAGCTTGATACGGCCCACGTCGGGCAGTTGATCTTTGATCACAATCGCCGAGGCGCTTTTCAGCGCGCTGCTCAGGCTTTGGCCGATCGGGTCTGTGGATAACTTGGCTTTCGGGGTTTGCGCGGCAGGCGGCGGGGTATCGGCGATAGCCGGATTGAGACCGGCGGGCGGGGTGGACTGAATTTTCATATGCGCTCCTTGGAGAACCTGAGGTCCTTGATGGCGCAAAGCTTAAGGGAATCGTTTCAACGGCTTTTTTAGTATCAGGCGCATTTTTGTCACTTTGCGAGAATCGCGATAACCCAGCGATACCTGTTGCCACTGTCGAGTATTACGAGGCTGGGCCCGGGCGTGAAGCGGTCGTACACGCGATGAGTACGGTGTGCCTGACCCCCCGGGTTGATTGATCGCAGCCTCGTACCTCGACAGCGACTACACGGTCAACTTAAAGCGGCTTTTTCAGGGCCAGGCCCAGGGCTGCCAATTGACCGTCGACACTGGCATCAATGATGCCGATTTCAGTTTCCAGAATGCAGCCGCCCTGGTCCAGGCGTGCATCGGCCACCACTTCGACGTACCCCACTTCGGGGAAGTCCTTGAGCACTTGCGACACTTGCTCGCGCATGGCCACGACTTGCTCAGGCTGAACGTGCAGGATTACGTGCTTTTGATTGCTCACCAGCGACAACGCTTCGCGGGTCACGCTCAGCGCCAGTTCAGTGTTGTCGTATTGCTTGAGGATTTTACGCACGGCTTGCAGCACCACCTCGCTCATCTGCTGCTCAACCTGGCGGTAATACTGGTTGCATTGCACCAGGGTTTCCTGGATCAACGTGGCTTGCTGGATGCGCGCTTGTTCGACGCCCGCCTGCCAGCCGAGTGCCTTCTGCTGTTGGTAGACATCATGCGCGCCTTGCTCGATGGCTTGCGCGCGCTCGCGTGCCAGCTCCACCAGTTGGTTGGCTGTCAGGTAGCCCTGATAGTCCGCGCTGCGCAGCAGCACTTGATCGGGGGCGAGCAGCACCTGATCACTTTTTATTTCAATAAATGGCAACATTCGGGACTCACCTGTCGGGCAACTTTGAGGCATAGCGCCCGTGCCAATGCGGGGTTTTCAGCCGGTAATGCGGCTGAGCGAGAAGGTGGGCCGGGTGGCAGGCGCAGGCGCAAGCGGCGGGCAAATCCGCCGTCCGCTTCACCGGCGGCGCTCAACCAAAACTCCAGGCCGCTGGTTTGCAGGTACACGCTCAAATCGCCGTCGGGCAAGGCGCTTTGCCACCCCGCAGGCCACAGGCCGATGATCATGTCCACCTGTTGCAGGCAGTAGCGATGCCCGGCGTCGCCCAGCGCGGCCTGCACGCGTTGCGATTCACGCGCCGTCAGTGCATGACGCAATGCATGCCCATGCAGCAAGCCCCCCAGGCACCGCAGGGTGTGTTGCAACGCAGCGTGGCCAAACAACGCCAGCCCGCCGAGCTGGGGGGCGAGTGGGTAGTCAATGGTCAACGCCAGCTCATCGAGCAGCCAGGCATTGATCGCACTGCGTTGACGCCAGTCGGGCAGGGCGTCGCACACGGCGAGCAAGGCGTGCGGCAGGTGCGCGTCGTCGATGTAGCGCGCCGGGCAAAACCTGAGCTGGTAAGGAGTCAAACTGCGGATCATGCCTTGGTCCGGTGCCACATAAACTGCGCGGCATTGCTCACCAGCAGCAACGTGATGAGCACGCCAAACAAACCGATCAAACGCCCGCGTGAATCCTCTGTGACCTGAATCGAGAAGAAGGTTTCATAGTGCGGCGCCAAGGGCACCTGACGCACATCGGCCGAGGGCACCAGCACCACGCTGATGCGGTCGTAATTCAAACCCTCAATGCCGTTGTTGACCAGTTGTTTGATCTGCGGGATGTAGGCGTCGAGCTGGATATCCGCCGCATGTTTGATAAACACCGAGGCTGATGCGGGGGAGGATTTTTTGCCCAGCCCGTCGCGTTCTTCAGGCAGTACCACATGCACCCGCGCCACCAGCACGCCGTCGATTTCAGACAGGGTGCGAGAAATTTCCTGAGCCTTGGCGTAGTTCAGCCGTGCCCGCTCTTCAACCGGCGAAGAGATCAATCCGTCCTTGGGGAACACATCTTTGAGCGTTGAAAAGCTCTCGCGCGGGTAACCTTTGCGCTTAAGTGCGTCCACCGCTTGGGCGATGTCCGACTCCTCCACCAACAACTTGATTTTGCCTTCCTTGTCCGGCTGTTTATCGGCCGAAATACCTTCGGAACGCAGCAGGGCGAGCATCTCGTTACCTTCCTTCTGGCTGACTCCGGCGTACAGTTCGATCTTGCACCCGGCAAGTGCCAACAAGGCTGCCAGCAACAGGGTACGGTGCAGGTATTTCACCCTCGGTTTAACGCCACGCATCATTGGGTCTTCATCAAGGTTTCGACGTTTTGGCTCATGCGGCCGACGGTCTTGGCGATCAGCTCTTCCTGCATGCTGATGCGCATCAGCGACCACTGCATTTGCATCAGGCTGTTGGGGTCGTCACCGGGGGTCGACAACTGCACTTTCAGCTCGTTTTTGGCTTGGGTGAAGTTCTCTTTGATCTGCCCGATTTCGCTCAAGAAGCTACCGCCCAAACTGCTGGAACCGTTGCCCATTGCGTGATCGAAATCGGCCACGTGCTGTGCGCTGGCACCGCTCGGTTTGAGTTCTTCAAGGCTGGTGACCACCGATTGACTGATCTGGCTGATGTCCATTACGACTCCAGGTCGGGTTTGTGGGTATGGCGCATCAGGTGGTCGATCATCCCGGCCAGGGGGATCAGGTGCCTGAGTTCGGTGTTGATCACGCGGCTCGCGCCGGTGGTGTCCGGCAAGGGTTTTATCTCGCCCAGCACGCGCAGCAGCGCGTCTTGCTGCTGCTTGGCAAAAGGCGCGTCTTGCTTGATCAGGTGTTTGAGCGCCAGGCGTGCCTGTTCATCATTACCCGCGTTGGCTTGCAAGGTTTGGAGCACCTGCAAGGTGACGGCGCTCACCGGTTTGGTGGCCTCGACAGGCGTTTGCATCGCCTGTTCAAAGGCGTGGGTGTCGGCCGGTCTGGCGGGTGCGGTGGGGTTCAGCGAGCCTGGCACCCGCTCACGGTTGAACGCCAGCGGGTCCACCGGGTTCATGGCCCCTCCGGGTGGCGCATGCCTTCGGCAAACTGCACCAGTCGCGGGTCGTCGCTCTGCGCCAACTGTGCCAAACGCCGGTCCAGCGCAGCCCCCATCCCCAGCCGCCACTCGCACAAGGCCAGCCAGGGTGACAGCGACGGCCACTCTTTGCCTTGTGCTGCAATCAGCGCCTGTTGATAGTCGCCGCGATTCATCAGGCTGGAGAGACGAATCAGGCACGCGGCTTCGTCCTGGTGTTCAACCTGCTCCAGCCAGTCGGCGATTTGTTCGGCGTAGGCGTGACAATGATGCCCCGTGCCAGCCAGCGCCACTTCGGCCAAAAGCCCTTTCAATGAACTGTCCATGCTCAGATCTTCTGCAAAATGCTCTGCATGAGATCTCTCATGGAGCGGGTCACCGTGGAGTTGATGTTGTAGATCACCGACCATTTGTTGAGCTTGTGTTGCAGGTCTGCCAGCACCGCCGGGTTGTCCCCGTTATTGGTATTGAGGGCGGTAATCGCGGCCGTTACATCGGTGTTGGCGGTATTGGCCTGGGCCTTGAGCTGTTCGGCGACCTGATCGAGGGTGTTGGTGGTGCTGTTGGTGAAAATAGCGGCCATCACAAAGCTCCTTTAAGGGTGTTGAGGATGCTGAGGGCAGCATCAATTGCTTGCGCCTCCTGTTGCCATTGTTGGTATTGCGTCGGGTTGGCGCCTTGCTGCAAGCGCCGTTTGCAGTCGTTCTGTGCCTGCTCCAGCCGGTTGCACAGCTGCGTGTGATAACCCGCGCCTTCGCGGCTCAGGCGTTGCTCCAATGCGGTCATCATGGTGTTTGTCCTTTGAGGTGGATGATGAATTGCTGTTTGCCGCGACTGACCACAATTGCCTCGTCTGTGATCGACAGCACGCGCACGCCGTTAGCGGTTGAGGCGTTGACCGGGTATTTCTGGCTGTCGTTGAGGACGACATAGGGCACCTTGCCCAGCGACACGCCGCGTACCACGAACGCGAGTTCTTCGACGTTGCCCCGGCGTGAACGGTTGACCAGCTCCAGGGTTGGGCGGGTGCCAAACTCACGGCTGAACTCGCGCTGCAAGTGGGTGAACTCGCCCAGTTGACGTTCGTCGAGCTGGCCGCGCAGTTCGATGCGCTCGCCTTGATCGGTGTAACTCAGGGCCGAGGTCAACTGCGCGTCACTGAGCAATTGTTCGAGTCGCTTGATGTGGGAGCCGGCCAGGCGCACGCGATTGTCCACGCCCAGCAAACCGGGCACGTCGGCCATCAGCAGCGCCTCGATGTTGAGCCAGTGCTCGTCTTGCTGCGCCAGTTCACCTTCGAGCATGATCCAGCCGGCGTTGGGCGAGGGTGTGCTGCGTACCCGCAAGTAACCAAACTTTTGCAGGATGAAGTCCACGCCCTGGCGCACTTCTTCCATGCTGCGCACGTCCAGTCGATAATTCAGGCCGGTTTTTTCCAGGTATTGGGTCAGCAGCAAACGGCTGCGGTTATCGTCCAGATAACCGCTCAATACCACAGTGCCATCGGCTTGCGTGGTGTCGATCTGTAGGTGTTGGTAGGGTTTGTCAGCCAGGAACATCTGTACGCCCAGCAGCCGGTCTTCATTGGCCATGCCGCTCTTGACGCTGGACCACGGATCGCTCAGCAAACCAATCAAAAGCAGCAGCAACAGCACACTGAAACCGGCCATCAAACGCCCGCCCCAATGCGCGCTGCGGCGCACGGTACGCCGCTCTTGCGCACGGCTGGCGATCGGTTGCAGCGGGGCAAAGGTGCGCTCTTGAGCGCAGTAAGCCCAGCTCAAAGGCCCGCATTGTTGCGCGGCCAACGCTTGCAGCACGGTGCCGGGCTGCACGGGTTCGCCGTCCTGGGTCGGTTCGTGTGTGGCCTCCCATTCCAGTAGGCGTATGCCTTGAGGGTCGACCTCAAGCACCAGATGCCGAGCTGCGATACCGTCATCCACCAGCACCAGATCGGCGTTCAGCGGGTCTGAACCGATCACCAGCCGACCGGTGCTCAGCGGGACGTCGACCCCCTGATTCAGGCCGCTGTAGAAGCGGATCTTCCAGCTCATGTCAGGGCTGCTTCAGCGGGCGAACGCAGTGCGCCACCGAGTCATCACAGGCGCCTTCAATCACACGCCAGCCACGGCTTTCGCCGTCCATGCGGCAGGCCGACAAGTGCGAGCTTTTAGCCGCCTGTTGCAGTTTTTGTTGCAGCAACCGGGCGCTGCTGAGTGCCTGACATTGGGTCGCGCCAAGGGCGCTGGCCAGGTCCAGGCTCTGATTGGACAGTTGGTCGACATTAAGCAAGTCATCGAGATAGCCCCGCTGGCTGCCCAGCGCGGCGTAATGCGCCAGCCCATCGTCAATCAGGCGCGGTTCGATCAAAAACAAACGCACCGAGCGTCGAACCGAGTTGGACTTGAAACGAAACAGCGCACCCACATAAGGGATGTCACCGAGCAGCGGCACTTTGCGCACACCTTCGCTCAGTTCGTCGCGGTGGATACCGCCAATCAACAGGCTTTGGCCGTGCCCGACGCGGGCCACGGTGTCGACCACGGTGCGGTTGATGGTCGGGATGCCCTCGGGGCCGGAGCTGTTGGGTTTTTGGCTGCCGTCTTCGATGTGCAGGCTCAAGCTGATTTCAGGTTTGTCGCCAAGCTGAATCACCCGCGGGGTCATTTTCAGCATGGTGCCGTAGGTGATGGACTTCAGTTCCGCGACCCGTTCACCGGTCACTTTCACGTAATAGGTTTCGCTGTGATCAATCACCGCCAAGGTGTTTTCCTGGGTTAGCAGAGTCGGTCTCGACCCCACCTGCGCGCGGCCCTGGCTTTCGAGCAAGGTGACGCGAGCCATCAAAAAGTCCAGGCCACGGCTGTCGACCAGGCTGGCGCCGGGGGCTTGCTGCCCTTGGGCGCCAGAGCCGCTGGTGCGAATATCAATCAGTTTTTTTGGCCCCAGACCGATGCCCACATGCCAGTCCACGCCCAGTTCGGCGAGGTTTTCGGCGTTGATGTCCACAATTGACAGCGCCACTTCGATGCGCGCCGAAGGCCGGTCGAGTGCCTCGATCAAGCGTTTGTACATCGGCATGCGTTCAGCGCTGTCACGCACCACAATCGCGTTGAGCGAAGGCTCTGCCTGAATCACCGCGCGCCCGGAGCGGGCAGGCGGGCGGGCGCCGCTGGTTTGACCGTCAACCGACACCACATTGGCATCGCCCAGCACTTTGGCCAGGATCGTGGCGACACCCGGTGCTTGAATATCGTCTTCGCGGTATTTGATTTGACGGTCTTCGGCCGAGGCGTATTTGAGCGGGAAAATTTCCACCGACAAGTCGCCCGTCTTTTCGCTGCGCAGGGTGGATTGCTGTTCAAGGGCCTGTGCGGTTTGTTCGATCACATCCAGATAACGCGCCGGGCCAGAGACATACACCAGCCGCCCGTCGCCGCCTGAACGCCAACCAAAACTCGGCTCCCATACGCCTGCGGCCTGCAAAGCCTGTTGCAGGTCAGACTCGGTGACTTGTTCGAGCTTGATCAGTCGCGACTGCATCTCGGTGCTTTTGAACACGTACAGCACGGCACCGTCGTAGTACCAGATCAGGTTGTACAGCGAGGTCATTTGTTGCAGGAAGTCTTGCGGCGTGGGCAGGTCGAAACGGCCGCTGACCTGATCGTTGACCTTGTCACTGACAATGACCGGGCTGTCGTAGTTGGCGCCAAAGTTGATCAACACATCGCGCAGGTTTTCACCCTGGGCGACGTAGTGGTAAGGCAACGGTGCCCAGTCCAGCTCTTGCGCGGCGGCCGGGAGCGCCGCGCCCATCAGCAGCCATGCCGCAGCGCGCAGCCAGTTCAGGGACGCCATAAGGTTTGGGTCCATTGAGGGGCCAGTGCAGCCTGCTGCAAATCGGGTGTGATCGACTCCACAATGCCTACTTGCGCGGCCACCACCCGTTCAAGTTCATCCAGCTCAAGGGCAGCCAATTCAAGGCGGGCTTCAAGCAGCAAATGGCCCTTGTCATCCAGCACCAGCGCCTGGGGGTAGCGGCGGCTCCAGCGTGTGACGTGTTCCAGCAGCGAACGCAGCACGTCACGCTGGTTGGCGGCGTCGGCGCGGGCCTGCCAATTCAGAGGGCTGTGAACGATCAGATCGCCACCCTGGCGCGCAAGAAACAGGCTGTGGCCATCAATACGCAGGTGATACACCCCCGTTCGATCGGCAACAAAAGGCCCTTGGCCGGTACGTGCGGCCAATCCAGTCAATAAACGTTCCATGAGTCCTCAGTGCAGCGGGCGGTCAGGAGCCTTGCCAGTAAAAGTGATCCTGGGCCTGACACAGGCTGCGTTCGTGCAGCCAGTGCTGAACGGCGTCGGCAGCGCTCGCGTCTTCGTCCAGTTTGATCAGCGGCTCCCACAAGGAGATAAGCGCCAGTGGCACCGGTGAAAAACCATCCAGCTTGCCATCGGCCAACAGTACCGCCACGCCTTGATGCCAGTTGGGCCACGCGTGTCGGGCCTGCTCGGAGATAACGCCCAGTTTGCGCGCCAGCTCGGCCATTGCGATTTCAGTGTCGACCTGACGGCGTGCCACTTCTGCCAGTTCATGTGCGACCAATTGCGGATCGGCATCGTTGGCCTGGCGCCAGAACTGCGCCTTGATGCGCAACTGCCGGGCCTGCGTTTCGAACTCGATCAACGACGCTCGCCAGCTCGGGATCGCCTCGTCAAACAGGCTTTCCCACCAGCTGTAGACCGGCAACAGTACCCAGTCAATCAAGGTTTGCGGGCTGGCCAGATTGATTCGGTCGCCCAACCATTCACACCAGTTAGCCCCTTGCTCGCGGGCCTTGCTCAGCACCAATTGCACGTCACCGCGCTCCAGCGCCATGCCGCGTGCCAGACGCTGTTGCAACCAATTGGACTGAAACAGCTGCTCCAGTTGCTCGCGGGGTAACAGGCGCTGCATGAGCATCAGCTGCCGGGCGCTGATGATGTCGCCGTCGCGGTACACCTTGCCCGAAATACAACCGGCGACATTTCCCCGCGCGCGCGCCTCCTGGCTCACGACAGAGACGCGCCGGCCGGCGAACATCCCTTGGCGGGGACTTTGATTTGGGTCTTCCTGGCTCATTCTCTGCCTTGACTGTTTTGTTACGTGACACGCACATCAGGGTCTTGCGTTGCGTGGCAATCTTACTGATGAGGGGCGCGAGTGACTTGCAATAAACGTCCGTTTTTTTTAGTCCGGGGCTATTCTTTGCCCTGCCGCGAACGGCTGGGTGTGCAGGCAAACCGGCGGCGGTAACTCTGGGTGAAATACGACTGGCTGGAAAAACCGCTTTCCATCGCGATGTCGACAATGCTCATTTCGCTGTTGAGCAGCAGATGATGCGCATACAAAATCCGCCGTTCGCTGATCCAGGCCCTGGGTGATACGCCGTAGACCGAGCCGAACAACTCTTTGAACGTGGTCAGGCCCATCCCAAACTCGCGTGCGAACTCACTCAAACGCCACTCTTGCAGGTAATGGGTTTCCATAAACGCTTGCAGGCGCTCCACATGGCGATTGCCCTGCTGGCGCAACACCGCCATCAACGCCGGTCCTTGCGGGCTGAATGCCAGCAACATAAGCAACTCTTCCGTGCGCAACACCGCCAGCGCGGGCGGGTGCTCATGCACCAGCAAGCCTTTGAGCCCTTTTATGCAGTCGGCCAGCAACGGTGTGCTGGCAAATGCAATCATCCCGCTCCCCGGTTCTTCACAGCGCTCCACTTCGCTGAGCAACGCGCCAAAGCGCTGTACAAAACTTTGCAAACGCGTGACCGATAAAGGGATCCAAAGTACGCGCGTTTCTTGCCCGCCCGTACTTACCACGTAATTACCACGTCGGGCAAAGATCAATTCACCCGGCGCCAAACTAAGCGTTGTATTGACATCTTGAACCGTCAGGCTGCCTTCAATGAGTACAACAATTCCTTCTTCGGTGTTGGACATGAACTCGAAGGCGGGTATACACCATCGGCACTGCGTTATTCGTTGGCCACGTAAACTGGCACCTTGCATAGGTAGTGATCCTGAACGTGTGCGGCGTATCGACGCGTCATTACTGACAGACGTATGAGCACACTCTATCTCCATGCACATGCGTAAATTCGCATATTGCTGATTCTAGAAAGCAAGCCAGGTCATGAATAAGAGTAATTATTCAAATTTAGAATAATTACTCTTATTCAATGAACCGCTCAATATGAGTCGAACTGTTCGGTGTTTCGGCTGCAATCCGAAATCGTTTAATTATTTATAACCAGACGTGCAACACGGTATTACTGCGGGCGGTTAATACGGCAATTGGGGTAACACGTTAAAGGGCTCAGTTGCAGGTGCACCGCTTGGCCCGGTACCACCTGTTGCCACCCGCGTGCTTGAACCGAACCTGCCTGTGACCACGCCAGTTCACTTTTAATCAGCCACTGACGATCCTTCGTCGCAGGCACTTTGAACTGCACACCCAGCGGTAAGGCTGACACCCGATAGTCGGACGTCGCGACCTTGCGAGGTTGCCCTTGACTGACTTCATACACGCGAACACGCACATAGGCCGCCTGGGTCAAGACCAGGCGGCTGCTCACTGTCCCTGTGAGGTCAAGCGTGTGTTCGGGGGCGGCGGGTTGGCTGACACAGCCCAGCAGCGCACTGGCGACCAATGCGCAGGTCGCCGCGCGCCTCATGGCCGCCGAACCCGGCGTTCATACAAAGGCGTGATATCGCCGTCCAGCAATCGCTGCAAGTGCTGTTCGCTCTTGGGGCTGGTGGGCAACTCAGTGCCCAGCCAGTCCAGCAGTTCGGCCAGCGTGACGGGTGCAGCTGAGGGGTTGGCCCCCGCGTTCAGCGTACGCCCGTGGAATGTCCCCGCCTCTGTCGGGGCTTCACTCACGGATAAAGGTGAAACCCCCGCGCTTTCGATCTTCATGACAGGTTCACACCCTCATGCCCGCAGGCTTGGCGGCCTGCGGTGTGACACACGCTTGTTCAGGCAATAACTGCTGCCAGAACTCGGCATGGTCCAGCAAATTGGCCAGCGTTTTCTCGAAGTTTTCCAGCGTCAATTCTGCGGCCGGCAACTGGGCATACAGCTGCACCTGGCCGGTGGTTTCATCAAAACCGAAATGCAGATCGAAGCGATACCAGCGACGGTTGAAGCTCGCCAACTGGCGAAAAATACCTTCACCCAATGCCTCCAGACCGGCCACATTGGCTTCCATGACCAGCCGGTGACGGCCACCCAAAAGCACCAGCGTCACGTGTAACTGCTCATCAAACAGCAACGTCGCGACCCCGTCAGCGTCGAGCGACAAGGTGGGCAACCCACTGCGATTGGCAAATTCGGCCAGCAGCCGATTAACCCTGATCGTTAAATCCATGCTTGTCTCCTCGGACTAGGCGAATGCTAGCACCAGGTCACAACCTGATTTTGTCACTGGTAGACTTATCTTTTAAGAAAAAAGCCACATCTCTGTGGCTCTTTTCTTACTTATGACGCTGAATCAAACAACTGCAGCAGCGGCTCTCCACGCGGCCACGTAGTTTTGTGAGAGTTCATGAAGTGTCTGGATCAGCTCTTTCATGGAATTAGAGTTATAACTCAGTTGTTCATCAACTATCTGTTTGCGGCTTTGTGCAATTGACGCATCCACTTCATCTTCTTTGGCGTTGGCCTGAACTTCACCTTGGCGCACTTGCACCGAAGTATTGGCCATTTGCCCCAGTGATTGGTTAACACCATTGATGGCCTGGAAAGTGGTATTGCGCGTGTCTATCTTCTTTCCTGTCCTATTAAGTAGGCTGCTATCAAATTCTTGCGCTTGTGCCCACGGTGCCGCGACAGTTTTGCGCTCTGCGTCAGTGGTTTTACCCAACGATTGCATCTTGGCGTCGATTAATTCATTGCGTCCGGCAATGGACTTTTCCAGTTGGCCTTCCTGCTTGATGGCTTTGCCATTTTTGCTGGCGCCCACCGCGCCAATAATCGCCGTACCCACCGCCATGATCCCGGAGATGACCGCCATCGCAATCATCAGGTTGGCGCCCGAGCGCATTTCAGCCACCTGGGATTTTTGCGCGTCGATAATCGCGGTGTTTTCGCTGTCACGTTGCAGCACGCCCATCTCGCGGGCTTTTTGTGCGATGCGAAACAACAGCACCATCAGCTCAACCGTGGTGTCCAGCTCACTGGTGACTTTGCCCAGGCTGACGGGGTTGAAGTTTTGCGTCGGTTTCACCAGTTCGATGCTACCGGCCGGGCTGGTGGCAGGTGCCGCCAAAGCGGCTGCGCCGTGGGCTGTTTCACGGCTGACCGGTGCCTGGCTTTTTTCAACAGCAGCGGCTGCGCCGACTTCGCCCAGCGCCCGAGGGCTGACACTCATATCAATCATCATGTTGTGGCTCCTCAAATCGCCGCAGGACGGCTGGACAGGTTATGCAGCAGGTCGCCTTTGGCATTGATCATCTGGAAGATCTGTTCCATGACGTGGGTAAATGCCTCGACCATCCGGCTCAGTTCTTCCCTGAGTGTGTCCATGACGGTCTGGAACGCGGTCAACTCGGCACGGTTTTCCAGCACGTCGGCCTGGCGCAGTGCGGCATGGGCCTGATAACCGTTATTCACCGCCTGGGACGCGCCATTGGCAACGTCCAGCGTCACGTCGGCCACTTGCACACCCAGCTTGGCGCCATGGGACATGGACATGCTGGCCGCGGTGCCGAACTTGCTGCCCAGGTCTGCAACTTTGCTGGCCAGGCTGGCGGTCAGGTCAGCCACTTTGGTGCCCATCTTCGCCCCGAGCTTGGCAATGCCCGCGGCTGCAGAGCCGCCGAAGCTGACGACTGCGGCGAGCAAGGCGACAGCGATTTCAATGCCCATCAATGCCGGGCCGAGCTTTTCCATCACCTCTTTACTGATCAAGCCCGCAGCCGCAGCTGCCTGTACGGACTGGGACACGATGCCCATCACGCCGCCGGCGATCATCAAGGCACCGGCGACTGCGCCCGCGCCGGTGGCGACCATGATTGCGCCCACGATGATCGAGGCCACAGCACTGATCCAACCGAAAATTTTGGCTGCAAGACCCGACTTCTGGGCCTCCTTGGCAGCGTCTTGCGACTCTTGAATCTTCTTCTGGTTTTCATCCATCTTTTGCAGGTTTTGCTCGCGCGCCCGCTTGATGTCTTCCAGCTTGTTGGCTTTTTGCGCGCTTTCCAGCTCGCCCGTAATGCGCGCCAATTCAATCTCGAACGCTTGCGGTGAACTCAAGCGCGCCAAGGCCAGGCGCGGGACTTCAGTGATCAGCTGTTGCGTGATGCCGGTGCTCTGAATCACCGAGCTGACCAATTGGTTGATGTTGGCCAGGGTCTGAGGTTTCAAACTGTGGGCAACGCCGGGCGCCGGGGCAGGTAACTGCACCCCTTGTGACGCCACGGCAGATGACGCGTTAGCCTGAACCCGACTGACGGTGACATCCTGCTCACGCGCTGTACGTTTGGGCGCAACCGGTTCGGCAGATGACACTGCCGCCGGATTGAGCCCAACGCGATCAATCGCTGTTGGAATCATGTTGTTGATCCTTTCTGATGAGTACGGCTTCCAATAAAGCGCCTGCACGCTCGGCTAACGCCGCGTGTTCAGGGTGCGCTGTGGCCAAGGCCCGGGCCGAATAGAAGCCACTTTCGGCACCGTCGAGATCACCCAATTGCAGGTGACATTCAGCAGCGTGAAACGGGAAGCGCGGCTCGTTGACATCAATCACCGCGCCGTAGCTGTAGCTCTGTACCGCTTGCTCAAATTGCCCCATGGACTGGCGGCAAGCGCCCAACCCCAGGAAGAAGCGCACGTCATAATGGTCAAGCATGCACAGCGCCTGAAACACCTTGTGCGCGGTCTCCCATTTGCCCGCTTGATAATCATTGAAGGCCAGTGAATACAGCTGTTCCAGGCTGTCGGCAGACACATCGCGCAGCATGGCGAGCGTGCCGCCGTCGCGCAAAAACGCTTCCATTTCCTGCTCGCAGGCGTCTTGAGTGGGTTGGGTCATGGGGCGTTCCTTAAATGGCATTGAGAATGTCGCGCAGCAGGCTGTCGTGTTTTTGCACAAAGCGATTGAGTGCTTCGATGGCCGCGTTGTAACGCGAGCTGACATCGTTGAGCAGGGTGGTTTTCTCGCTCACTTTGTCATTGAGCGGGCGCGAGCGATCCCCCACGGTGGTGGCCAGATTGGCGACCGGGTTGTTGTCTTTTTCGAAGGCGTAACTGTTTTTCAAATCAGCGGCCTTGATTGCGCCGCTTTCCTTGGGCACGCCGCTCAAAAAGTCCTTGATGCTGATCTGCGTCTTGTTCTTGGCGGTGTCCAGCCGGGTCAGCAGGGCGTACTCCGCGCTCTTTAGCCAGGGTTGCTCTTCGCTGTAGCCATACAGCCCTTTGTCGAGCAAGTTGAGGCCGCCCGCGTCGGTCTTGCTGATGTCGATATCGGATTTGGACGATAACTTGGCATTGATTTGCGCCTGCACCACGCTGTAAATCGACAGCTCACCGGTCAGCTCTTTCAGCTCATCGCGCAGCTTGAGGCGCTTGGCATCTTGCTTCTCCAGCACCCCGACATACACATCGATCACGTCATCGTCGAGTCGATCCGCCGTGAGGCCAAAATGGTTGAGCGCTAAAAAGTCGCTCAGTGGCCACGCGGTGTGGGGGTGGGCGTTGGCATACTCGGTGAGGGTTTTTTTCACGCCGTTAAGGCCGTTTTGCAGCTGGCTTGCATACCCGCCATTGGCAAGCTTGGCGTCGGGCGGCAGCAAAAAGGCCAACACTTTGTTCATCTGTGCCGACGTCAACTCGGTGCCTTCGTGGGACACGCGGATCTTGAGCGTTGCGAGCAGGCTTTGAAGCTCGGTCAGCGCCGCCGCATCGTGACCGCGCAGTTGGTCCAGCGCAGTGCTGGTCACATCGCTGAGAAATTGAGTGGTGTGGGTGTAGTGGCTGATGCTCATGCTGAGTCCTTAAACCATAAGGCCGCGCATCCGGGCAGGGCGCCGCATGCGGCTACCTTCTTCGGCGGCGGGACGTTGGGCGGCGCGCATGCGCTCGACTTCCTTGAGCAATTCTTGCTCGGCGGCTTCAATCAAACGACTCGGACCTGGGCGAAACACCCGGTCGCGCACCTCGGGAGAGAGCCCCAGGCCCTCCCACATTTCCGAGAGCAAACGGCTGCGCTGTGCATTGTTTTCAATGGCCAGTTTTGCCGCCTGGACGGTATGTGCATGGGTGCAAGGGTCTTTGTTCATGCGCTCTATAGTAGGGATAGCGCACGGGCCTTCCTGTCAGGCACGGTCGAGTTTTTGTCGTTTTCGCATGTCTTGTAATGAGCACACGCGGTTGGCGTCCAGCTCGAACCAGCCGGGTTGTGGCTCGCGAGCACCGGCCCAGCGTTGATAGAAACGGCCCAGGCGCGCACCGGCCAACGGGCTGTCGGCCAGCACTTGGACATTGCCGTACAACCAGGCAGGCGCTGGCAGCACGCTGCGCGCCGCTTCGGCCAACACGTACAGCGCAGCAAACGGGTTGGCCAGCCCGAGGCGTTCATCGAGCCTGCGAAACATCACAATCCATACCCGCTGGCCTTCGCAGCGCCACGCCACTTCGCAGCCGCTGTCGACAAATCGCCAGCCCAGTTGAATGCCCGTTTTACGCAAAAAATGCGCGCGCACCCCGTAACCGTGCTGCTCAAACCACTCGCTTAGCGGGTCTCGTTTCACAGGGCAATGCGTCCCAGTGGCTGGATGTTGATTTGCTGCGTCAGCTCCTGATATGACAGCACCGGCAGGCCGTAGTAATCGCTTTCAATCAACTTGCGCACGTAGCGGCGAATGTCCATCGAGACGATCAGCACCGGCTTGCTTTGCATCTGTGACAGGTCGCCTACGGTGTGGCGCACTTGCTGTAAAAACGCCTGCGTCACGCTGGGGTCCAGCGCTAGATAACTGCCTGCGCTGGTCTGGCGGATGCCGCCGCGAATCTGCTCTTCAACCTGCTGATCGAGCAAATACGCGGGCAGGATGTTATTGCCACTCGAATACTTGTGGCAGATATAGCGTTTGAGGCTGCTGCGGATGTATTCGGTGAGTTGCACCACGTCCTTTTCCTTCTGGCCCCATTCCACCATCGCTTCCAGAATGGCCCGCAGGTTACGGATGGAAATGTCTTCGCCTACCAGCCGCTGAAGGATTTCGGTCATGCGTTGCAGGGGGATAATGCGCAGCGCTTCTTTCACCAGCTCGGCGTAGCTGTTTTCCATCTGCTCCAGCAGGTAGCGGGTTTCCTGGATGCCGATAAAGTCTTCGGCGTACTCGCGCAGCACATGCGACAAGTGCCAGGTCAGTACCTGATCCATGCTCAATACGCTGCACCCCGAGCGCTCCAGTCGCGGCTTGTGTTCCTCGCTGACCCACAACGCGGGCTGCCCCGGCAGCACCGGGTCGCCTTCTTCGAAGGGCACGCCGAGCAACTCCAGCTGGCTGCTGCGCTCTTGCACCAGCAATTGCGCCGCTCGCAAGCGCCCTCGCGCCACGGGCACTTCCTGCAACTGGATCAGGTATTCGCCTTCCTTTAGTCCTTCATTGAATCGCAGGTGAATCCCCGGAAACGGCACGCCGAAATCCAGGTACAGGGCGCGCCGCACCCGTATCAGTTCCTCGTTCAGCGAGAATCCCTCAAGACTTTGCTGCATGCTCGCATCGACGTCGATCAGCAGCGGCACGGTCATGGCGAACTCTTCCTTGTCGCTCAGGCGCCCGCCCTTGGTCTTGCCCGAGGACGGTTTGCTGCGGGGTTTGACGGACGGCGCGCCTGCGCCCTGCGCCAGCAAGGTGGGCAAGTCGTGCGACTCGTCGGCGGCCGCCACGCCGTGCTGGCGCAGTACCATCCAGTAACCGCCGCCACCGACCAACAGCGCGAGGGCAAAAAAGGTCACGGTCGGGAAGCCCGGAATCAGGCCGAACAGCACCAGCAATACGCCGCCAATCATCAGCGCTTTGGGTTGAGCCACCACCTGGTCGCCGATGTCGCTGCCCAGATCAGTAGAGCTGTCCGAAGAGTCGCGGGTCACGATGATGCCCGCAGTGATCGCGATCAGCAGCGCCGGTATTTGCGTGACCATGCCGTCGCCCACCGTCAGCACCGAATAGAGCTGCAAGGCGTCGGCGGCGCTCATGCCTTTTTGCGTCACGCCGATGGTGATGCCCGCCAGAATGTTCACGAAGATGATGATCAGCCCGGCGATAGCGTCGCCTTTGACGAACTTCATCGCGCCGTCCATCGAGCCGAACATCTGGCTTTCTTTCTCGATCATCGAGCGCCGATCACGCGCTTCGTTGACGTCAATCACGCCTGCGCGCATGTCGCCGTCGATGCTCATCTGCTTGCCGGGCATGGCGTCCAGCGAGAACCGCGCACTGACCTCCGCAACCCGTTCGGCCCCTTTGGTGATTACCAAAAACTGCACGATGGTGATGATCAAAAACAAAATGCAGCCTACGACCAGATTGCCGCCGACCACAAAATTACCGAAGGTTTCGACGATTTTGCCCGCGTCGGCTTCGAGCAGAATCATGCGTGTGGTGCTGACCGACAGCGCCAGGCGAAACAGGGTGGTAATCAGCAGTACCGCCGGAAACACCGAAAATTGCAGCGGCGAGTTGATATAGACCGACATCATCATCAGCACCACTGAAATGGTGATGTTGATCGCAATCAGGATGTCCAGCAGAAAGGGCGGCAGCGGCAGCACCATCATGAACACCACGGCTAGCAGCATGACTGCCAGCATGATGTCTTTGCGCGCGCCCAGGCGGGTCAGAAACTCCGTGACTTCAGGCATGGGTGTCCCGCAGGCCAAGGAAATGATCGTAAGTGCTACGCGCCCGCTCAAGCTGGCCTTGCACCTGTTGCGCCCGGCTCAGGCACGCCCACAAGGCGGGGTCGTTTTCGCCCTGCGCGAGCAAATGCTCGCAGTGTTGCTCGGCCTGTGCGCCCAGTTCCAATTGCAGTAATGCCACCACCAACGCCTTGCGCGCGGCATGTTGCTGCGGCTCGGCACTCAGCACGGCTTCAAAAAAAGTGCGTGCGTGTGCCGGTTGAGCGCATTGCAGTTGCACCCATCCGAGTAGCAACAGCAGCTTTTGCTCAACTGGTTTTAACGTCATGTCACTCATACCTTGTGCAACAAATTCAGGGCCATGCGCAGCAGATGTTCATCGTCACTGCGTTGCGCGATTAACCCCGCAGCGGCCTGTAACGGTGCGCTGTCCGAGGCCTGGAGTGTGTGGCGTAACCCGTTGAGTGCCTGGCGAAACGCCTGCGGGCGCAGCAGCTCATGGAATTGGCCGGTGGGGCGCGCCAGGTTGAGCCATTGCTGCTCGGCGCGACGGGCCGGGTACAAGGCATCGAAATGTGCCTCGACACTGTGGCCGTCCGGCGGTAACACATAGCGTTCGGGCAGCCCGGCCAGTTCGTGTTCGCTGCCGATTTCGCTGAGCTGTTCGATCCCGATATGCAGGCCGCTGATGCGACTCACGGTGCGATGACTTCGTCGCGCACGCTGATCAGGGTCCGCAGCGCCTGATGCAACACCGGCGCCGTGACACGGCGTGCATCCAGGGTGATGAGTAACAGCAAGCGTGTGTCACCCGACCAGCCACAGCGCAGTGGCAACTCGGGGGCTGCGCGGCTGTAACTGCGCGACATGGCACGCAGCATCCCTTGGTGCGCCTGATGCCACGGCAACTCCAGCGCCAGCCACACGGTCAGGCCGTTGGCGTGTCGCTCCAGTTGCAGGGTGCCCATGTGCTCGAATTCCAGCTGGATCAAATCACTCAAGGGCGAGGGCAGCGCCACGCCCATGTCCTGACAGAACTGGGCCAGCGCCTGATCAATCCACTGCATGCTGTTTACTCATTGGGCTTGCCATTCGTCCTCTTCCTGGTCGATGGCCAAATCCATGGCCAACTGACAGGCATTGAGCAGATTGTGCCGCTGCTCCTCATCGGCAAAGATTTCGATCGGCAACAGGCGCAGCAAGCGCTTTATTTCGCGATAAAAGGTGATCACTTCGGCCACGTTGTTGAACGCCATTGACTGGCCCATGCGCTGAATGTCTTGCACGGTGACCCAGCGTTTATCTACCACGGCCACCAGGTCGCCCATCAAGTCAGAAGGCCCGTATGCCATGCCCTTGTTCTCCTGTGACCAGTGCTTTCCAGAGCGCGTGAACCTGATCGGATAAACCGGCCAGGATTCTGAGCTTGGACATGTCGCTCATCACGCGCTCCAGCTTGATCGGGTCGAGGCGCGTTTGCTGGCTGTCCAGGTCGGCACTCAACGCTTTCATCATGAAGGCGGTCACCCCTTCGATGGCCGAGCTGGCGAAGCGGGCCTGAATGTCATTCCAGGCGGCCGACAGGCCTTTGTAATCGAGCACCGCATCACGGTAGGTGTCGCGCAACGCTTGCACATCGCCCACGCCAAGCTGTTCGGCGTGCAGCGCCAGCGGGCCGATACTCAGGCCGGTTTCAATGGCTGCGCCATGCTCGTCCGCCATCTGCAACAAGGCTTGATCGATCAGCGCCAGCAGAGCACGGGCATCGGTTTTAGTGGCCAGGGTCTGGCGTGCAAACGACAGCGCCACGAACTGATGGCTCACCTCGCCTGAAAAGCCTTTGAGGTACGCCTTGAGCTGCGCCATGTTGGTCAATTGCCCGCTGGCCAGCTGCGCCACCAAGGTTTCAAGTTTTTGTTGGCGTTCGAGGTCGGGCACCTTGTGCAGATACTCTTCGAGCATTTCCTGCACTTCGCTCAGGCGGGCCTGGCCGTCGCTGATCTTGCGTTTTGCGAGTGATTTTTCCACACGTTCGGAAAACGCAAAGGTCAGTTCTTCTGCGGCATCGGCCATTGATTGGCTGGTGGAAATGTACTGCACGCGTTCGCCTTGAAAGCTGCCGCTCAGGCGTGGATCGGGGTTGCGCGATGGCTCGACCTCGCGATCCGGCTGTGCGGTCGGCGCCAGCAGGTTCTGGATGTTGGCCATAGAGGTACTCACTCTCGTGCAGCTTTGAAGAAGAGCGCCATTGTAAAAATGTGCGGGGTGGGGCGGCTGCCAAAATCCGTCGCATTTTTTTAGGCAACCACCCCAATACACCACCACGCCCCGCGCAGAGGTTGGCGCAGGCTGCAGACTGCAGGCTTTGGGTTGCAGGCAGGCAGCGCGTTGTGTGTGTAGGGGGCAATCGAGAGGGGGCCACGTTTGCCACGGTCGGCGAGCGGGCTTAAACCCCAACCAATTTATAAAAACTCGCGACCAAGGTTGAAATTTCCTACAGGTGCTTCTCTTTAGAATGATGGTCAGCCCCAGACCCAAGCCGACCATGCACCTCTCCCTCGAACACGTCACCGATCAGATGCAGCACGTCATCGAGCAATGTCGGCTGATTCAAATTCGTGGCCGTGTGACTCAGGTCACCGGCACATTGCTCAAAGCCGTGGTGCCCGGCGTGCGGATTGGTGAGTTGTGCCATTTGCGTAATCCGGATCACTCGTTGTCGTTGATGGCCGAAGTCATTGGCTTTCAGCAACATCAAGCACTGCTGACGCCGTTGGGTGAAATGCACGGTATTTCCTCTAATACGGAGGTTAGCCCCACCGGCACCATGCATCAGGTGGGCGTGGGCGATCACTTGCTCGGGCAGGTGCTCGACGGCCTGGGCCAACCTTTGCAAGGCCCGCCGTTGGGCGAACCCGCTGCGTGGTACCCGGTGTATCGCGATGCGCCGCCGCCCATGAGCCGCAAACTGATCAGCCAACCCATTTCGCTGGGTGTGCGTACGCTCGATGGCTTGCTGTGTTGCGGCGAAGGCCAGCGCATGGGGATTTTTGCCGCAGCGGGTGGCGGTAAAAGTACGTTGCTGGCCACGCTGATGCGCAATGCCGACGTCGATGTGATTGTGCTGGCGCTGGTCGGTGAGCGTGGGCGTGAGGTGCGCGAATTTATTGAGTCCGATCTGGGCGAGGAAGGGTTGCGCCGTTCGGTATTGGTGGTCGCCACCTCTGACCGTCCGGCGATGGAGCGGGCCAAGGCCGGGTTTGTCGCCACCAGCATTGCCGAGTATTTCCGCGACCAGGGCAAGCGGGTGTTGCTGCTGATGGATTCGGTCACCCGCTTTGCCCGCGCCCAACGCGAAATCGGCCTGGCCGCCGGTGAACCGCCCACCCGTCGCGGTTATCCGCCGTCGGTCTTTGCCGCCTTGCCGCGCCTGATGGAGCGCGCGGGGCAGTCGGATAAAGGCTCGATCACCGCGCTGTACACGGTGCTGGTGGAAGGCGACGACATGACCGAGCCGGTGGCGGACGAAACCCGCTCCATCCTCGACGGGCACATCATCCTGTCGCGCAAGTTGGCCGCGGCCAATCATTACCCGGCCATTGACGTGCTGCGTTCAGTGAGCCGGGTGATGAACCAGATTGTTGCGCCCGGCCACCGGCATGCGGCCAGCCAGGTGCGCGAATGGATGGCCAAATACGAAGAAGTGGAATTGCTGCTCAAGATCGGTGAGTACCAGAAGGGCCAGGACCCGGTTGCCGACCGCGCCATCGACAAGATGCCCGCGATTCGTGACTGGTTGCGTCAGGGCACCCACGAACTCAGCCACTTGGCGCAAAGCCTTGCCCAATTGGAGGCCCTTGCCCTGTGACCTTGCACACCTTGTTAAGCATTAAGTCTTTGCGCGCTCAGCGTGCCGAGCAGGAACAACATCGCCATCAACTGCGGGTGCTGGCCAGTCGCAGTGCGCAAGCGTTGAGCGTGACTGAACATCAGCAGTATCAGCAGTGGCGTCAGGCAGAAGAAGCGCGGCTCTTTGAGCAGTGCAAAGAGCAACCGCTCAACCGTCAAAAACTGGAGCAGTGGCAACAGCAAGTGGCCCTGCTGCGCGAAGAAGAAGCCCGTCTCGAACAGGCCATTGCTGAGCGCGCGCAGGTGCTGGTGCAAGAGCGCGAACTGTGGCGCTTGAGCCAGCGCAAATTGGTGGCCGCGCAGCAGCAAGTCGAAAAATTCACCGAGTTGAGCCGTCACGCGTTAGATGAAGAGCGCCTTATGAATGAGTTGAAAGAAGAAATGGAACTCGATGAATTCCGTCGCCCGGACATCGCGCTATGACCCGCATCACGCCGGTTGAACCCGCAGTACCTGCTGAGCGGAGCGGGCCGAACATCCCGGACAAAGCCTTGCAACACCACTTCGAACAGGTGATGCAGGTGCCCATGACGCAGGATGTGAAACCGCTGCGCCCGACATTGTCGGCGTTGGGCGCTTCGTTTCAAAAAGCCCATGCCGCCTTTGCCGAATTGATCAGGGGCGCAGAGGGCAATAACCCGGCGTTGGAGCCGCGTGAAGTGGCACCAAAGGGCGATGAGCAAACGGCGCCGCTGGGGTCAATGCATCCGCCTGAAACGCCGCCTCGCGAGCACGCTCACGCCAAGAGTGAGACGGCGCCGCTCGACACCGCGCAAGGACTTCAACACGCCTCTGTGCCTCGCCAAAACCTGACGCCGCCTTTTAACCACGCAGCCCCTGCGCTGCGGCCTCAGGCCCCTGTAGTCGCGAGCCAAAGCGGTGAAAAATCGCAGGCCCCTTTTAAGCCAGAAGACGGTGCGCCGCCACACGTAGCCAGCGCGCAGCCACTGCACCCGCCACCTGCCTGCGCTCCGGTTGTGGTTAGCGACAGCGTTGAAAAACCGCAAGTGCCCACCAAACCTGAAGGCAGTGCATTGCCGCCTGCCATCGCGCCTGCTGTCGGCGCCGAAAGGGGCGAAGCGCCTTGGGTGGCCTGCAAAGCACAAGACAGCGCGCGGCCCCTTGCCCCCTCGGCGCAGCGCCCGGCCCCTGAAATACCCGCCGTCGAGGCCCCGCGAACTGCGCCTGCGCCCTGCACCGGTGACAGCGCCAGCCACGACGATCAACCCCACGATGAACCTGCACGGTTTATGGCCCCCGTGGATGATCTGCCTGAGGCCATTGCCCCGTTGATGACCCCCGGCGACAAGCTGCTCGCCCGCTTGCAGCCGAGCCGTGAAGCGCCGCTCTTGACCCGCGATCTACAGCAGTTGCTTAGTGCCTTGCAGCCACACATTCAGTCCGCCGCCACGCACCTGGGCAGCGCCAGTGTGGTGCAGGTGCACTTGCCGCACCTGGGCCACGTTGAGGTGCAGTTGGTGACGGTTCATGGTCAGTTGCAAGTCGACATCCAGGCCAGTCCCGGCAGCCTGTTGCAGTTGCAACTGGCCCGCCAGGATCTGCTGGAGCGCCTGCAACGGCTTAATCCCGAACAACCGGTGCAACTGTCATTCAGCAACTCGCAAGACAGCGACCAGCGTTCGCGCCAACGCCGCAGTGTCTATGACGAGTGGGAGGCGCAGCCGTGAAGGCGTTGCCCTTAAATACCGTCGAGCCGCAGGAATGGGCGTTGCAACAACGCCTGGCGTCTTGCCGCAGTCGCTTCCCGGTCAATGACGGGCATGCGCAGTTGGGGGTGAGCCAGCCACCTGCGGGGTTGGACCTGGCGTTGCATGTGCATTGGCGCGGCGTGCCGTTGCGTTTGTTGTGTCATCGCGCCTGCCTGGCGCAATGGCTGGCGCCACGTTTGCAGGAGGCCGCTTTTGCACGCTTGCCGGCCGCATTGCAACTGGCCCTGCTGGAAGTCGAAGGCGCGCCGTTCACCGGGTTGGTGTGGGACGCCATCGAACCTTATTGCGCCAGCGCCGCAGCGGTGTGTTTGAGCCTCAGCCTGTCACGCGGCGGCGAGCAACTGGTGTTCTGGATCGAGGGTGATCCCCGGGCCTTGCTGGCGTTGTTGCCCGCCCGCCCGCTGCGCGAAATGCGCCCGATTGCGCTGCTGTTGTCGTTGCAATGGGGCCCGGTGCAACTGACTCCGGCGCTGCTCAACTCAGTCTGCACCGGCGACCTGTTGCTGTTGCCGTCCCGCCAACAGGTGCAAAGCCCGCTGTTGGTCTATGTCGAAGGTCGCCCGTGGGCGCACGTTCTCCCCGAAGAAAACCACCTTAAGGTACTTGCCATGCACACCCCAGCCCCCACTGAGCCCGAGCACGCGCTGGCCGGCCTTGAACAACTGCAAGTGCAGGTCAGTTTCGAGGTGGGCCGCCAGACCCTCGACCTGCAAAGCCTGGCAGCACTGGAGCCGGGGTCGTTGATCGACCTGGCGTGCGGGCTGGAAGGTGAAGTGCGGATTCTGGCCAATCAGCGCTACGTGGGCACGGGGGAACTGGTGCGTATCCAGGACCGTTTGGGTGTACGCGTCACCCGCTTGCTGGCGAGCAGCGCAACATGATTCAACTGCCAGACGAACTCAGTCTGATCATGGGGTTGGCATTGTTGGCCCTGTTGCCGTTTATCGCGGTGATGGCGACTTCGTTTATCAAAATGACCGTGGTGTTTTCACTGCTGCGCAACGCGCTGGGCGTGCAGCAAATTCCGCCAAACATGGCGATGTACGGGTTGGCGATCATTTTGAGCGTGTACGTGATGGCGCCCGTGGGTTTTGCTACCCGCGACTACCTGAAAACCCATGACGTGAGCCTGAGCAAAACCGAGTCGGTGGAGTTGTTTCTCGATGAAGGCATGCAGCCGTATCGTGACTTTCTTAAACGCCAGATCCAGGCGCGCGAGCACGCGTTTTTTGTCGACAGCACGCGCCAGATCTGGCCCGCCGAATACGCCGATCGCCTGGAACCTGACAGCCTGCTGATTCTGTTGCCCGCGTTTACGGTCAGCGAGCTGACACGGGCCTTTGAAATCGGGTTTCTGATCTACCTGCCGTTCATTGCCATCGACTTGATCATTTCCAACATCCTGCTGGCGATGGGCATGATGATGGTCTCGCCGATGACCATCTCCCTGCCCTTCAAGTTGCTGCTGTTTGTGCTGCTTGACGGCTGGGCGCGCCTCACCCACGGGCTGGTGATCAGTTACGGGGTGTGGCCGTGAACAACGCCGACATTCTGCACTTCACCAGCCAGAGCCTGTGGCTGGTGCTGGTGCTGTCTATGCCCACGGTGCTGATTGCGGCGGCGGTCGGCACCCTGGTGTCGCTGCTGCAAGCGCTGACGCAAATTCAGGAGCAGACGCTGGGCTTCGTCGCCAAGTTGGTGGCGGTGGTGGTGACGTTGTTTGCCACGGCCGGCTGGATGGGCAATGAGCTGTTTACCTTCGCAGACATGACCTTGCACAAAGTCGCGCTGGTTCGATGAGCATTCAGGACCTGCAACAGTTGTTGTTGGCCTACACGCTGTTGTTGCCGCGCATCCTCTGCTGTTTTGTGGTGATGCCGATCCTGAGCAAACAGATGCTGGGTGGCGGGCTGGTGCGCAACGGCGTGGCCTGTTCGCTGGCGCTGTTTATCTACCCGGCGGTGGCGGGCACGTTGCCGCTGACCATCACCGGGCTGGACCTGGCGCTGATGATCGGCAAGGAAATCCTCCTCGGCCTGTTGATCGGCTTTGTCGCGACCATTCCGTTTTGGGCGATTGAGGCCACCGGTTTTATCATCGACAACCAGCGCGGTGCTTCGATTGCCTCCACCCTGAACCCGACGCTGGGCAGCCAGACCAGCCCCACCGGGCTGTTGCTGACGCAAACGCTGATCACGCTGTTCTTCAGCGGCGGGGCCTTTTTGATGCTGCTCGGGGCGCTGTTCCAGAGTTACGTGAGTTGGCCGGTGGCGACATTCTTTCCGCAGGTGGGTGAGCAATGGGTGGTTTTTTTCTACAGCCAGTTCAGCCAGTTGCTGAGCCTTTGCGTATTGCTGGCTGCGCCGTTGCTGATTGCCATGTTTCTGGCAGAGTTCGGGCTGGCGCTCATCAGTCGTTTTGCGCCGTCCTTGAACGTGTTCATTTTGGCGATGCCGATCAAAAGCATCATCGCCAGCTTCCTGCTGGTGATTTACCTCAACGTGCTGATGACACACGCCTATGACAGCCTCTTGCTGGCGCTGGACCCGGTGGCCCTGTTGACGCCGATTCTGGGTGGCCAATGAGCGGCGAAAAAACCGAGCAGCCCACGGCCAAAAAACTGCGCGATGCGCGGGACAAAGGCCAGGTGGTCAAAAGCAAGGAGGTGGTGTCCACGGCGTTGATTCTGGCCTTGGTCACGCTGTTCATGACCTGCTCGGAATACTACATGGAGCATCTGGGCGGCTTGATGCTGATGCCCGCCAACTACCTGAACCTGCCGTTCGGTCAGGCCTTTGAGCTGGTGCTGGAAAACCTGATGCAGGAGTTGGTGTACCTGTGCCTGCCCATCTTGGTGGTCGCCGCCCTGGTGGTGATCGTGTCGCACTTGGCGCAGTACGGTTTTTTGCTCAGTGGCGAGTCGATCATGCCGGACCTGAAAAAGATCAACCCGGTGGAAGGCGCGAAGAAAATATTCTCGATCCGCAGCCTGGTGGAGTTTCTCAAGTCTGCGCTCAAGGTTGCCCTGCTGTCGTTGCTGGTATGGGTCACGCTGGAAGGCAACCTCAATGCGCTGATTCGTCTGCCCGCGTGTGGTTTGGGCTGCATTGCGCCGATTGTCGGGCTGATGCTCGAACAGCTGATGCTGGTGTGCGGGGTCGGGTTTGTGCTGATTTCGGCGGCCGACTATGCCTTCGAGCGTTACCAGCACAACAAGCAACTGCGCATGAGCAAGGATGAGATCAAGCGCGAGTACAAGGAGATGGAAGGCAGCCCCGAGATCAAGAGCAAGCGCCGTCAGTTTCATCAGGAGTTGCAAACCAGCAACCTGCGGGCCGATGTGAAACGCTCCTCGGTGATCGTCGCCAACCCGACGCATATCGCCATTGGTATTCGTTATGTGCGCGGTGAAACGCCGCTGCCGCTGATCACCCTCAAATACACCGACGCGCAGGCATTACGGGTGCGGCGCATGGCCGAAGAAGAGGGCATCCCGGTGCTGCAACGCATCCCGTTGGCCCGCGCGTTGTATCAGGGCGGACACGTGGATCAATACATCCCCGCCGACTTGATTGAACCCACGGCAGAGGTGTTGCGCTGGTTGGCGGACCTGCACAAAGAGGCCACCTGACCTCGGCTTTGTAACATCTGGCAATGTGTCGCTGATGTGGTTTTTTGCATCAAACCATTGCCCGGCCTGATCGGGCATTCCCCCCACTCTCGCCACCACAGGAACTCGGATGCTTGAGCTTGTTGCTGCGTTTATCTGCCTGACGTCACTGCTGACGTACGTGAATTACCGTTTTATCGGCCTGCCGCCCACGATTGGCGTAATGGTCACAGCCCTTGTGTTTTCCCTGCTGTTGCAAGGCTTGAGCGTGCTCGGTTATCCGGGCCTCGAAGACCGCGTGCAACAGTTGATCGGCCAAATTGATTTTGGCGATCTGTTGATGAACTGGATGCTGGGCTTTCTGCTGTTTGCAGGTGCCTTGCACGTTAACTTCAATGACGTGCGCAGTTACCGTTGGCCGATTGGGCTGCTCGCCACGGTGGGTGTGCTGATCGCCACCACGGTGATTGGCAGTCTGGCGTACTGGATTTTCGGCCTGTTCGGCTGGCACATCAGCTTTTTGTACTGCTTGTTGTTTGGTGCATTGATTTCGCCCACCGACCCGATTGCCGTGCTCGGCGTGTTGCGGACCGCCAACGCGTCCAAACCGCTGAAAACCACCATCGTGGGCGAGTCGCTGTTCAACGACGGCACCGCTGTGGTGGTGTTCACCGTGTTGCTGGGTATCGTGCAACTGGGTGAAACCCCCAGCGTCAGCGCCACGGCCATGATGTTTGCCCACGAAGCCATTGGCGGCGTGGTGTTTGGCGGGCTGATCGGTTATCTGGTGTACCGGATGATCAAGAGCATCGAGCAGTATCAGATCGAAGTGATGCTCACCTTGGCGCTGGTGATTGGCGGCTCGGCGATGGCCAGTGAGCTGCACGTCTCGGCACCGATTGCGATGGTGGTGGCCGGTTTGATCATTGGCAACCTGGGCCGCAACAAGGCGATGAACGAGATGACCCGTCGCTACCTGGACGGCTTTTGGGAGCTGCTGGATGACATGCTCAACGCATTGCTGTTTGCGTTGATCGGCATGGAGCTGTTGCTGCTGCCGTTCTCGTGGCTGCATTTGCTGGCCGCCAGTGCGTTGGCAGTGGCGATCCTGTTGTCGCGTTTGCTGACCGTGGCCCCGGCCATTGTGCTGCTGCGCCGCTGGCGTGCGGTGCCGCGTGGCACCATTCGCATCCTGACGTGGGGTGGCTTGCGCGGCGGGGTTTCGGTCGCGCTGGCACTGGCCTTGCCGCTGGGGCCGGAGCGTGACTTGATCCTGAGTATCACCTACATCGTGGTGTTGTCGTCGATCCTGTTCCAGGGCCTGACCATCGGCAAACTGGTCAAGCATGTGACCAAAGACACCCCTGTTTCGGCTGAGGCCGATAACGCGCATTAATCCCCCTCCCGGCAGGCTGCGAGCTTTTGGATTGAACGATCAAAAGACCGCAGCCTGCGCCTACTCCTACGCTGGAGTGCGACTCGTCTTACCTTGACTACACTGAATTCGTTTGGCTGAAGGTGCTTTCAGCGATGGGCTGAGTGTGCCTATAACGAAAAAGGGGAAAGGGATGAGTACATCTGCGACTTACGCACCGCCATCGGGAGCGCCCAGGCGCCATACCGGTGCCTATATTTTGATCATTGCGGCCTTGGTGGCCCTGGCCATCACGGCCTGGCGATTCTTTACGCCGTTGTCCGGTATTGATGGCTCCGGCGGGGCGATGACAGCGATGTTCGCTGAAGTGGTGATGGTGGTTCTGGGCCTGTTACTGGTTAAAAGTCACACAGGCGGGCTGCGCGGTTTTCTGCTGTTTTTGAGCTGGGTCGGGATCGTCGGGACCTTTGTCGCTGCACTGTTTTTGCACGGTTGGTTGACCGCGGCGGTGCTGGCTGTGGGCGCGATAGGCGTTGTGATCGAAACCTTCACTCAACCGGCCAGGAGCGCGTGACATGAATGGACTGAAAAAGCACCTGTTGGGTGCACCGGCCCTGTGCATTCTTGCGGGCATTAGCACCGCTCACGCCCAGACCTATACCGTACCGCCGCCGTTGCTGGCACCTTCCAGCGTGTCGGCCGAAAGCGCCAGGCTGGCGATACCTGACGGCAAAGAATGGGACAGCTTTCACGGCCAGTTGAGTTCGCAGAAATACTCGCCTCTCACGCAAATCAATAAAGACAACGTCGGCCAGCTGACCAAGGTCTGGCAATATTTCACCGGCGACATGTCCACCGGCACCGGCAAGATTCCGCCGTCGGTCTGGTCGGCCACGCCGATTTTTGCCAATGACACGCTGTACGTCGGCACGCCTTTTTATCGCATCATTGCCCTCGAACCCGAGACCGGCAAAGAGAAGTGGGTCTTTGATACCAAGTCGCCCTTGGTGGCCGAAACCCAGCCTGCGTTGAAGTCGCGTGGCGTGGCCTATTGGCAGGAGAAAACCCCGCAAGCGGGTGTTGCCTGCCAAAAAGTCGTGTATCTGGGCAACATGACCGCCCAGCTGTACGCCGTCGATGCGGACACCGGCAAACCGTGCGAGAAGTTCGGTAAAAACGGTGTGGTGGACGTCAACCAATGGAACACCGTTAACGCCAAATGGCCGCTGTCGGTGCTGCAACCGCCTACGGTCATCGGCGACAAACTGATCGTCGGTTGGGCCGGTAAGGACTGGGAGTACGAAGTTGAATCGCCAGGTTCATTGTTCGCACTCAACGCACGCACCGGTGAGCTGGAGTGGGAGTTCAAGCCGATCCCGGAAGAAGAGGCAGGTAAAACCGGCACCGCCAACATCTGGACCGCCATGTCCTATGACCCGGCGCTGGGCTTGCTGTACATCCCGGTCTCTTCGCCATCGCCCAATTACTGGGGTGGCAACCGCACCAAGCCGATTCCGCTCGGCACTTCAACCACCGCACTGGACATCAACACCGGCAAGGTGGTCTGGTCGCGGCAGTGGGTTCACCATGACATTTGGGACTACGACATCAACTCGGCCCCGACGTTGATGGACATCACGGTCAATGGCAAGCCGGTAGCCGCGCTGGTACAGGCGACTAAAATGGGCTTCCTGTTTACCGTTGACCGCCGCACGGGTGAGGACGTGTGGCCGATTGAAGAGCGTGCGGTGCCGCAAGGTGATGCTGAGGGCGAGGTGTATTCGCCGACGCAACCGTTCCCGACCAAACCTGCGCCGTTGATGGATCAGTCGAAAAAACCGGCGATCTGGAAAGTCGCCGACATTGTGGGCCTGGGGCAGTGCTCGAAGATGTGGGACGGCCTGGAATACAACGGCATGTACTCGCCACCTTCCACCAAAGGTAACGGCGTGCTGGCGTACCCGGACAGTGCGGGCGGCGTGCAGTGGGGCGGCGTTGCGTTCGATCCGGTGAGCCAGGTGGCAATCGTCAACACATCGCACATCGTGCAGATGATCAAGCTGTGGGACCGCGCCTCGTATGACAAGCAACCGAAAGAGGCAGGTAACGAAAACGGCTTCTACCCGCAAATCGGCGCGCCGTATGGCATGTCGTTGCTGAACGCGCAGAACTGGGCCGGCATGCCGTGCTGGGCGCCGCCGTTCGGTGAAATCGTGGCCCTGGACATGCGCACCGGTGACGTGAAATGGCGTCGTCCGATGGGTGCCGTGCAACAGTGGGGCTGGTACATGCCTGAAGACATGGGCTCGCCGACCATTGGTGGCCCGGCCGTGACTGCGGGCGGGGTGATTTTCATCGGTGCTTCGATGGACGCCAAGGTGCGTGCTTACGCACTGGAGGACGGCAAAGAGTTGTGGTCGGACATCGTCATGGCGCCTGCCGTGGCCAACCCTGCGGTGTATGAGTACAAGGGGCGGCAATACGTAGCGTTTGTGGCGGGCGGTAACTCGATCATGAAAGACCAGGTGGGTGATCAGGTGGTGGTCTACGCATTGCCCAAATAATGCGTGGCACCTGAACCGCCCGCAGGCTGCGAGCCTTTGATTTTAAAAGCTCGCAGCCTGCGGCATCGACTACGGTTAGGAGGACAACCGCTGCAACTGTTCGCTGGCGCGTTGGGCAAACAGTTGCAGCAGCCCGTCGAGTGTATGCGGGCCCGGTTCGTCGGCACGGGTCAAGGCGTACAGCGTGATCGGCAATGCCGGTGTCAAAGGCCGTATCCGCGTGCTCTCACATGAGGCACCCAGCGCGGTAAACGGATCAATCACTGCCAATCCGGCACCTGACTCCACCATGGCTCTGGCCAGCGAATAGGTTTGCACCGCGATGTTGATGCGCGGCGGTGGTTCGACGGTGTTCAGGTAACTTTCAAACCGCGCAAACAGCGGATCGGCACTGCTCAGACCAATTAACGGTGCGTTGGCCAGTTCATCCAGTGCCAAGGGTACACCGAGGTCTTTTTCGGCCCAGTAGTCCCTGGGTGCCAGCGCCACTAAAACCCCGTGAGCCAACGCCTGTGCCTTGAGCCCTGGGTGTTCGGGTTGCTTGAAAGTGAGGGCCACGTCCAGTTCGCGCATCAACAGGTTTTGCACCAGTTCCCGGGTATGCGCGCTGGCCAGCTCGCACTGGGTATCGGGATAACGGCGCGTCCATTCGCTGATCACCGGCGGCATCAGTGACAAGGCCAGGGCTGGCGTGCTGCCAATGCGCAACCGGTGCCCGGGTTGGCGGCGCAAGCTTTCAGCCAGCCGCTGTACCCCTTGCAGGCTTTCAGTGACCTTGTCGACTTCGCGCTCCAGCAGCAAGGCTTCGGGCGTGGGCTGGAGTTTGCCGCGTACCCGTAAAAACAGCGCAAACCCCAACTGCAACTCGGCGTGCTGCAACACCTTGCTCACCGCCGGTTGCGAAACGTGCAGTAACTGCGCCGCCGCGCTCACCGAGCCGGTTTGACGAATAGCCTGGAAAACTTCGATATGTCGCAAGCGCATGGCTGTAGTCCATAACCTTTGTTTATGGGTTAAGCATCTTTATTCATTGTTCGGCGCCTGTCACCTGCCCCTAATCTGAGGTTCGCATAACTTTGGGTTAAGGACTGACATGGCACAGCGGGTTTGCATCATCGGCGGTGGCGTCATTGGGCTGGCAACGGCGTATGCGCTGGTGCGTGACGGCTTTGTAGTGACGCTGATCGAAGCCCAGCCCACGCTGGGCAGCCAGACCAGCTTTGCCAATGGCGGCCAATTGTCCTATCGCTACGTGGCACCGTTGGCAGATGCTGGCGTGCCGTGGCAGGCCATGGGCTGGCTGTTGCGCGCCGACTCACCGCTCAAGCTGCGCCCGCGCATGGACCCGGCCCAATGGCGCTGGCTGGCCGCGTTTGTCGGCGCCTGCCGTGGTTCGGTGAATCAGCGTAACGGTGCACATTTGCTGCGTTTGGCGCTATTGAGCCAGGCAACGTTGCAACAGTGGCGCGAAGAAGACCAACTGAGCGGGTTTGGCTGGCGACGAAACGGCAAGCTCGTGGCTTTTCGTGAGCAGGGCCATTTCGATAAAGCCCGGCAAAACGTTAGCCACAGCCCTTTCCAGCACGCGCTGTCGGCCAGTGAATGCGCAACGCTTACGCCGGGTCTACAAGGGTCAAGTTTTGTGGGTGGCATTTACACGCCGGATGAAGAAGTGGGTGATTGCCACGCGTTTTGCCAGCAGTTGGTCGCGCGCTTACAGGCTTCTGGCCGTTGCACCTTTGTGCTTGGCAAGCCCGTAACGGGTGTGGTGCACAGTCACGGTGCCGTGTCGGCCGTGGACATGGGCGATGAGCGTTTGCAGGTCGATCAACTGGTCCTCGCGGCGGGCCACAACAGCCCGGCGCTGAGCTTGCCCGGTCTGAACCTGCCGTTGTATCCGCTTAAAGGCTACAGCCTGAGTTTGCCGCTGGCCGACGTGGAAAAAGCCCCGCACGTGAGCATCACCGACTACGACCGCAAAATTGTTTACGCAAGGATTGGCGAGCAACTGCGTATCGCGGCAATGGTCGACATCGTGGGTTTTGACCCGGCCCCGGACCCCAAACGCCTCGCACAAATGCGCCAACTGGCGCGCAGCACCTTCCCTGAGGCGGGCGACTATGCCCAGGCCACTGAGTGGGCTGGCATGCGCCCTGCAACACCCACCGGTGTGCCGATTCTGGGCGCCAGTGGTTATCGCAACCTGTGGCTCAATCTGGGTCATGGCGCACTGGGTTTCACCCTGGCCTGTGGCAGCGGCCGTTTACTGGCCGAGTTGATCGCGCAACGTCAAACGTCCATCCACATGCACGGCCTTGCGCCGCATGCCGCATGAATCTGTAGTTCACAACAAGGAAAGCCCGATGACCCTTCACCGCATTAACAGCAATGAGCGATTGAGCGCTGCCGTGACGTTTGAGGCGCTGGTGTTTTTGTCCGGTCAGGTGCCGACTCAAACCGTGGATATTGCTGCGCAAACCGCGGAAGTCCTTGGCAAAATCGACGCCTTATTGGCCGAGACCGGCAGTGACAAGGACCACATTCTCAATGCCACGATTTACCTGCAAGACATCCAGCGCGACTTCGCCGCCATGAACACGGTGTGGTCTGCCTGGTTGTCAGCCGGTAAGGCGCCGACCCGCACCACGCTGCAAGCCGAACTGGCGCGGCCCCAGGTGCTGGTTGAAATCAGCGTGATTGCTGCACGTCGTTAATCTGTTTTAAAGGGGAAATAAGAAGATGAAAAAACTCACCTTGATCAGTTGCACGTTGGGCCTGTTGATCAGTCAGGCAGCATCCGCCACAGAGGCGCCATTGCAGGGCGCACTGAAGAAAATTGCCGACTCGGGCAGCATCACGCTGGGCTACCGCGATGCTTCGGTGCCGTTTTCCTATGTGGGCGATAACACGGGCAAACCGATGGGTTACTCCGTCGATCTGGCGAATAAAATCGTCGAAAACGTGCAAAAGAAGCTGGGCGATAAACCGCTGAAAATCAAATACAACCTGGTGACGTCGCAAACCCGTATTCCTCTGGTGCAAAACGGCACGGTGGATCTGGAATGCGGTTCCACGGGTGTGACGGCGGAACGGCAAAAGCAGGTGGCGTTCTCTTATGGTTTTATTTACGTCAAAGGCCAGTTGTTGACCGCCAAGGACAGCGGCATCAAAGGCTTTGATGATCTGCGCGAGAAAAACGTCGTGACCACGGCGGGTACCACCAATGAGCGTTTCATCAAAAGCTACAGTGCCGATCACAAAATGGGCATGAATGTGATCAGCGCCAAAGACCACGGTGAGGCGTTCAAAATGCTCGAAACCGGGCGCGCAGTGGCGTTTTACATGGATGACGCGCTGCTCTATGGCGAACGCGCCAAGGCCCGTGACCCGCATAACTGGGTGGTGGTGGGGGATGAACAATCGCGTGAAATCTACAGCTGCATGGTGCGCAAAGACGATCCGCAGTTCTTGGCGGTGGTGAACCAGACCCTGGCCGACCTGTACCGCTCAGGTGAAATCACGGGTATTTACCAGCGCTGGTTCGAACAGCCGATCCCGCCCAATGGCTTGAATCTGGAGTTCCCGATGACGGCCGAACTCAAGCAAATCATTGCCAAGCCCGTGAGCGATCCCGTGGAGTAAACCGCCACTGACCTGTTGAGGGCCTGTAGCAGCCGAGCACCGCGAAGCTGCGTCAGGCCATTCGGGGCGAGTGACCTGACGCAGCCTGCGGCAGTGGCTACGGTTTTTTAGGCAGTGGCAGCGCCAGCAACACGCATGAACTCGCCAACAGCAGCGGGTTCCAGCTGATAGCGCCGCACACCACAAACATCAGGCTCATACCGGCCTGCCCGAGGGCTGCGCCGCGCAGCACTTTGCCAGACACAAACCAGACCCCCAGGGCCACCTCCAGCAGCGGGATGACAGCGTTGACGACGGGCATTCCCGTTTTAACCAGCCACTCAATCACCGCAACAGTAAGCCCTGCGTAAGGCGCGGCCTGGACAGCGGGATTGCCCAGCGCACCCTGCAAAAATGCGGTGGCATCGAACCCGTAGAGCCACTTACTCAGCCCGGCCCATAGCCAGAACCCGCCCAGTACAGCGCGAAAGCCCCAGATGAGCGGCGTCATGCGATGGCCGTTCTGCGGGACAGGCCCAGCGACAGCATCCCGATCAGGGTGACCACAAACAAGGCGAAGAACAGACCCGCGATAGCGACGTTAGTCTGCAACGGCAAGGCGCTGGCCGCCGCGCAAGCCGCAGAACCAAACGCAAGCATCAGGCACCCTTGCAGGCTGGCAGCAACACCTGCCCGGTCAGGGAACAGCGACATGGAGCGGGCCAGCGCATTGGAGAAAATGAACCCCTGCCCAAATGCAATCAGCATGATGCCAGCCAGCGCAGTCGCCAGGCGCAGTTCGTTGGGGGTTGAGGCGATAACGGCTGCGCCCGTCACGAAGAGTGCGGCGCCCGCCCACATTAATTTTGCGGGGGCGATGAACTTGATTAAAAAGCGGTTGATCAACGTGCCTGTCAGGTAGCACGCGCCTACGCCTAATGCCGTGGTCCCGAAGAATTGGGCGCTGTACCCCAGGCGGTCCTGCACGATGTAGGGGCCGATAACGTTCCACAACAAAAAGGCAGAAAAACTGGCGCCCAGAATAATCACTGACGCGCGGAAATTGCTATCGGCCAGAATTGCGCCATAGCCAGCCACTGTCTGAAGCGGGCTTCTTCTGCGCTCAACGGGCAGCGATTCTTTCAGGCCCGCCATGACGAACGCCAACACCACGAGGCCATAGACGGCGTAGAGAACGAAGTTATATCTCCAGCCAAAATGTACCTCAATGGCGCCCCCAATATAGGGCGCGATCACGGGGCCCAAGCCGAAAGCCAGGCTCAGGTAAATAATCGCCACCGTAAATCGAGGACCTTTGACCGTATCGACCAGTACCGCTCGCGCTACGACCTGACACGCGCCAATGGCAAAGCCTTGTAAAGCCCTGGCGACGAGTAGCATTTCAATGGAGGACGATGTGGCCGCCATGACGCTCCCGGCCAGGAACAGGCCAAGCCCCAGCAACACGGCCGGTCTGCGTCCCCACGCATCCGCCAGAATGCCGAAGAACAGTTGCCCGATGGCGTAGCACAGCAGGGTGATGGTGATGGTGTTCTGCATGAGCGACGGGCTGGCGTCCAGTTCCCGCCCAATGGAGGGGATGCTTGGCGCGTAGAGGTCAATGGCGATGCCGCCGACGCTGTTGATCAGCGGGGCCAGAAAGACGATGAAGTTTTCGTAACGCTTATTAGTAACCATAGATAAGCCTCAAAGGCCCGGGTGACGAGCGTCACCCGGGCCGGGATACGTTAAGCGGATGCCGCAAGGGCATAGTTTTGAGGTCGCACCAAGCCCAGCGGCTTGTGCTCCCACGACATCGGCGGGCTGAGTCGTGAAGCAACTACGCGGGGGGCCTGGCTGTAGTAGGTGCCCCAGTTGACCTGCTGATCTTTCACGCGGCTATGGTCGGCCTGCCCCAGATCGTCCAGGCTGACGTCGATCTGGCCCAGAATCTGTCGAACCTGTTCAGTGGCTGTCAGCACGACGAGGCCGTAGTTATGCAGGGCCAGCGTTTTGAGGACCGTGTTGAGCAGGTATCTGCCAGCACCGCTGCCGCTTTGAAAAGAAGCAAACGCCCCGATTTCTGCAATGCGCGCACGGCCAATGGCATAGGAGGTGTCGAGCGATTCATCCAGGTATTGCTCGCTGAACAGCGTGCCGGAATCACCATAGGTGATGCCCAGGCAGGCAAACCCTGGTGCTGCGCCATCGGCTTGGGTCAGGCAGACGAACAGGTCCGGTTTTGGCTCAGGCGTCGCGCCGTAATGCTTCAAGTAGTTATCGCGCACGGCCTCCTGAACGCAGCGATAGCCCGGTCGGTCGCGGTAGAAATTGCGTACTAAGTACATAAGGCTTCCTTTCGCTTATGCGTACAACGAGTCAAGGAAGCGAGCTTCAATTTCAGCGCGACGTGGACGCCCGGTGACGGTGTAGAACTGCTCTCTGAAACCGGAAATGTCATTGATCACTTGGATCCGGTCAATCCGCGCAAAGTCCGCCAGGCGATGTTCCAGTTTGGCCATTTCGGCCCGCACGGTTGGCGCGTCTGCGGACGAGAGCACCAGTGCACAAGGTTCATCCTTGCCCTCACCCATCACGATCATGTCGTCGATCAGCGGGCTTTCTTTGTAGACGTTTTCAACCCACTCGGGCGAGATGTTGCGTGCGGTGGACAGGATGATGACGTGCTTTTTTCGTCCGGTGATATACAAAAACCCGTCGCGCAAATCGGCAATGTCGCCGGTGTGCAGATAGCCATCGGACAGATCGCAGGAGGTGTCATCCGAGTTGTAGTAACCGGCACACAGGGTGGGTGTTTTGACCAGCAATTCACCGTTCACGAACTTGGGCTCGATCCCGTCCAGCAGCTTGCCGGCAGAACCCAGTTGGCGTTCAGCGGGTGAGTTCAGGGAAATGATCGATGAGTTTTCGCTCAGGCCATAGGCTTCGAATACCTGCACGCCTTTGGCGTCCAGTTCGTGGAGCACGCTGGCCGGTATTTTGGCGCCACCGGTAATGATGTGCGGCTGGTTATTGCCGAACAACTGCTCGCGGGTGTGGGTTTCCAGAAGCAGGTTGGCTTCTTCCAGCAATTTTGGCGGGAGGTACAGGAAGTTCGGCTCGTTTGGCGCGATCAATTCCAGGTAATGCCGCGCATTGCCGCTCGCCGAACCGTACTCTGCGATGCCTTTTGGCATCAGCGTCAAGGTGCCGCCCGAGAGGATCGGGATGAACACGCCGAGCACCTGTTCGATGAGCAGGCTCATGGGAACAATGGAGAAGTAATGGAGGGGCTGCTGCGGCAGTCGCTTCATTACATTGTCAACGAGCAGCCCTACGGCCTCGTCCCGGATCAAGACCCCTTTTGGCTTAGAAGTAGTGCCCGAGGTGTGGATAACCGACACGATACCTTCAGCCAGGCGCTCATCCTCGTGGCTCCAGGCTTCGTGCGTCTGGCCTGTCACCAATTGGGCAGGTATGAAACATGGCTTGGACGGCAGGATGTGAGCCATCCGGCTTTTGGTCTTTTCATCGCTGACAAATACAGCGCTGGCTTTGCCCAGCAGGCTCTCGATTTGATCGTCGGAGAACTCGATAGGCACGGGCAGCAGAACACCGCCCACTTTCTGGATCGCCAGCAGCGTATAGACCCATTCGTAGCAAGAGCGCATGGCAATGCCGAACACCTTGCGCTCGCAGCGACCCACGCGTTCTTCAAGGGCGCTGGCCAGACGGTTCACATCGTTGCGCAGTTCATACAGGGTATAGCTGCGGCCGTTCATTTCTTTGATAACGACCCGGTCAGGGGTGCCGGTCAAATAGTCCTGCATTTTTTTAGTGATCATTGATCAATCCCTCCTACACGATAACTTTGGGCACCAAAAATACGGCGGGACTGATCGTCGAGGCGGCGACGGCCGTGCATGACGCGGGTGTTATCAATCACGACGATATCGCCTTTCTTCCAGAAGTGGCTGTAGGTGTTGCGCGCGGTAACGTCTTTCAACTCATCCCATATATCGAGGGATATATCGTCGCCGTTTTCCCATGTAATGCGGGGTGGCTCATAGTTAACACTTGGGCCAAGCATGGAGTTGCAGAAGGCTTGTTTACCACCAAAGCAGCTTGTTTCCACGGCTGAAATGATTAATTGCGAGTGGATTAAGTTCTGGTCAATTCGGCGATAAGTTTGGCCGGTCACTTTTTGGTTAACGAGTTCCAGGTGCTCATCGGTGATGTCTTCGAGAGGCCGCTCAAGTTCAACACTCAGAAAACGCTTAACGTTATTCCATGGAATACGGCGCGAATATTTTATCGGTGTGTTTTCGAACAATTTGCGTGTTTTGGAAGACAGGTCAAAGAGCACCTTCTGGCCGTCACACATTGTTGTTTCAGAGCCCACCGAAGCGGCTTCAAGGCAGAAGAACCATTGGATATCAGGGTTGAACGGCAGGTTGCCGTTTTCCCGATGCAGGCCCATTTCATGCAAGCCGGCAATAATCTCGGCGGTGTTGGCAGTCGATGTGGTGCGCGCAGGATCGAACGTGACTCTCGACGAGTGAGCGCTGACAAAATCGTTAAAATCTTGAAGTGTGTCGCTAAAATCGCGGTAAATCACGACGCCGCTGTGGGCGAGGTCACCGTACAACTCCTCAGTGCTGACCGACGTGAGTGCCTTGACGTCAGGCTCTACTGCATAAAGGCACTCAAATCCAAAGCCTGGTGTAGGTTGGCGATAAAACGGGAAATCTAACGACTGCGCTTGAGCCAGCATCGAACGTTCCTCCTGGAGGGTGAGCTCTGGTAGCCATTGCTGCTACCGGTGAACACACAGTAAGAGAAACTTGATGGGTGCGGGTTTTAAGAATTAGAAATGCGCTCGGAAAATTTAAATTTTACTTATCTTACTTGTTCATAATTTCTTCGGAGGCACTGTGGATCAGTCTTCTAAGGTTGCCTATATCAAGGCTGCGACTGCGGTCTTTTGACCAGATCATGTCCAGCGTGAATTGTGGGAACCCCATCGGCGGTTCACAGATGACCACACTTTCAGGAATACGAAGTAACGGTAGCAGTTTTGCGGGAAGTGCCAAGGTGGCGGGTACGGCGGCAATAATATTGACGCACGCCTGGTACCCGTTTGCTTTGACTAATACTTTGCGCGCACGGCCTATTTTATCGAGCCAACTGTCGACCATGTTTTTTTCAGAGAGCCAGGGCGTGGGGTATACGTGCGGCGATGCACAAAACTCGTCCAGGCTCATGGTCTTGCCAGCGTCCTGTCTTAGATAACTGGTGAGGCACACAAATTGATCATTCAAGATCGATTGCCATTCCAGTTCCGGGTGAAGTTGGTGATAACCCGGTCCAAACCCGATAGCAATGTCGACGTCCCCGGAAATGAGCCGGTCAATGGGCAGGTCACGGCTCAGGCGTTCCAGATGCAACGAGACAGCGGTCTGCTCTTTGGCCAACGACTGCAGGGCCTGCGGCAAGACAGACAACTCGAAATGCTCGGGTGCACATATTTGCCAGACTTTGGTCACGGCAGCCGAGGGCCAACCGGCTTCCTCCTCTGCACAGCGGTTGACTGATTCCACGACCACGCGCAGATACGGCGCGATTTTTTCTGCTTTCGTTGTGGGGAGTAATGCGCCCTGTGATGAGGCGAACAGCGTGTCGTCGAAACACCCGCGCAGCCTTTTCAAGCAGTAACTGACGGTTGGCTGACTGATGCTCATCAGCTCGGCAGTGCGCTTGGCGCTGCGTTGCTCAAGCAAGTTCAAAAACACGACGATGTCTTGCAGATCCAGTTGCTTGAGATAGTTGCTGTGTAGCATAGAAAGTTCCCTCTAAATTATGCTGATCACTCGGTGGGAGCGGACTCGCCGGGCAGGTGTGTCAGTACGCTTTTCAGCATCCCGGCCAGGGTTTGCCGCTGCTCGGCCTTGAGCGGTGCAAGTACGCAATTCTGGATTTCTGTATGTGTGTTCACCGCCTGTTCAATCAAGGCCTTGCCCCGTTCAGACAGACACACCTGCACGCTGCGTCTGTCTTGCTCATCCACTATGCGCTCGATCATCCCGGCGCTTTCCAGTCGGGTCAAACGGTTGGTCATGGCCCCCGAAGTTATCAACAGTGAGCGATAAAGTTCGGTTGGCGTGAGGCAATAGGGTGCCCCTGAGCGACGAAGAGTGGCCAGGACGTCGAACTCACCTTCTTTAAATCCATATTGAGCCAGGGCTTCAGCACGAAGGCGATCCAGGTGTTTTTGGATGCGGGCCATTCGGCCAAAAATCTCCATCGAGGAGGCGTCTATACCGGGCATTGCTTCAGCCCACTGGGCCACCACAAAATCTACATGGTCTTTCAAAGCTGCTCCTTTTTATTCGTAAACGCATCGGCGTTGGCAGGATAACGAACATTATCGGCTTCCAGATGTCTTAACGTTAAGATATCTTTGTCATCGAACGCAGTTTACGAGGGAGGACGTATGGCATTTTTCGATCACAGTGAAGACCGCTATTACTATTTCGATGCAGGGGCCGGGACTCCAATAGTGCTTCTGCATGGGCTGGGGAACACAGGAAGGGTCTGGGCACCGCAGGTCGTGGACATGCTGCGTTTAGGCCACCGGGTGATTATCCCTGATTTACTGGGGCATGGTGCATCCGCAAATGTCGGTCGGGTGTTCACCGCGCATGAGCAAGCACAGGCGATAGTGGCCCTGCTTGAGTTTCTTGGCTTGGAAAGTGCCTTTTTTATCGGTTTATCGCTCGGCGGTATGGTCGCTCTGGAAGTGGCAGCGCAGTATCCCGACGCGGTCGACAAACTGGTGGTCGCCGGGACGTTTAAAACAATGGCCACGCCGCATCGACAACAGATGCTCGATAGCTGGATAGAGGCGCTGACGCAGCCCGACGGCTGCCTGAAGCGGTTTAAATCGAGCTGGACTGACCTGGTGGGTCAGGCCTTTGCCGACACCTCGGCCGGGATGATGTGTTATCAGGCCTGGCATGCACAGGCGGCGGCGCAAGATGCACGTAACCCTGTTAACTGGTGTGAGGGGATGAAGCGTTACGATGTCGGCCCCCGGTTGGGGCTGATAACCGCTCCGACCCTGGTTCTGGCCGGTGAGGCCGATCCTATGAGTTCTGTTGCGGAAGCTCAGGCAATTGGCGACCTGATCCCGTCGGCCAAAGTTGAAGTGGTGGCGGGTGAAGGGCACGTTTTCAATGTCCCTTGTGCTGCTGAATTCAACCGTCTGGTGACTGATTTTTTGCAAGGACATCGGCATGGATAGTCGCCTCTCAAAAACAATGATTGGCATTCTGGCTGTGCTGGTTGGCATCAACTTGCGGCCCATCATGGCTGCAATCGGGCCTTTGCTGGGCGTCCTGCAAACTGACTTGGCACTGAGCAGCGCTCAGGCAAGCCTGCTCACCACGCTGCCGGTCATGATGATGGGCCTGTTTGCGCTGGCCGGGCCTTGGCTACAGGGTTGGATCGGTGAAAACAAAGGGATTGCCCTGGGCCTGTTGCTCATTGCCGTGGCCAGTGGCGCGCGTGCGTACATTGACGGCTCGTCCAGTTTGATCGCCACGGCGGCCCTGGGCGGTATCGGGATCGCGGTGACCCAGGCGCTGATGCCTGCCTTCCTCAAGCGCAATTATCCCCAGAGTGCAGGCACCTTGATGGGCTTGTTTACGACCGGGATCATGGCCGGGGCGGCCATCGCTTCCGCGTCAGCGGCGCCCAGTGCCGATGTGCTTGGCTGGCGAATGACGCTGGGGATGGCTGCATTCCCGGCAATCATCGCCTTCGGTGTATGGGTGATGAGCGTCAATGACCATCGTCCCCAAGCCAATAAGGCCCGCTTGCCCATCAAAAGCAGCCGTGCATGGCTGCTTATGGCGTTTTTCGGGATAGGCACCGGCGCCTACACCTTGGTGTTGGCCTGGTTGCCGCCGTATTACATCGAGCTGGGTTGGCCAGCGTCCAATGCCGGATATCTGTTGGGAGCACTCACGCTCACAGAGGTGCTGGCCGGGCTTTTTGTATCAGCAATCATTCATCGGTTCCCGGACCGAAGGGGTCCGCTCGCGCTGGTGATTATCCTGGTCATTGCCGGGCTGGGCTGTCTGATTGCGGCGCCGCTCGCACTGGTCGTGCCAGCGACGATTTTGCTTGGGCTGGGCATCGGGGCTCTTTTCCCGCTGTCGTTGATCGTGACCCTGGATCATGCCAGTTCACCCGCCGAAGCGGGGTCGTTGCTGGCGTTTGTCCAGGGGGGCGGTTATTTAATCGCCGGAACCATGCCTTTTTTGGCGGGCGTTTTGCGTGATGAACTGGCCTCGCTTCGACTGGCGTGGGTGGGTATGGCCATCGCCGTGGCCATACTCCTGATCCTGTGCAGGCACTTCGCTCCGCTACGACCGGTTTCACCTGCCTAGCGCGTAGTCGCTGTCGAGGAACGAGGCTGCGATCGGGCGCGAAGCGGCCGTAAGCTTAAACACGGTGGTGCACCAGATGCCGCGAGGTGAGCGTTTTACGATTGCCTGGCGCCCTATCGCATCCGCGCGTAGCTCGCCAGTGACTACAGGTGATTGACCTCAGGACGCCCATGGCGACGTGCGGATGATGTCCACGAAATTCAGCGGTTTGAAATTCGGGTCTTTGTCCACCAGCACGTCGGCATTGACGGTGCCAAAGGTGGTTGCCGGGCGGTGTTTGAAACCGTTGGCGAACGCACACAAGATGCACTCCTTGAACCCTTCGCCACGCGGGTGTGCATGCACCACGGCGTTGCGCTGTTCAGCGCTGAAGGCCGCGTAGTCGATGCCCAGCACGTCCATTTCTACCCCGGCGGTCACCAGCGCCACGTTCGGCCGCAGGTGGTGCGGCACACCCGGTGTGGTGTGCAGGGCGATGGACAACCACACTTGCTCGACATCGTCGTCGCTCAGGCCAAAAGGCTTCATAAAAGCTGTGGCGTTGTTGGCACTGTCCACTTCGAAACGCTCAGTGTTCGTGCGGTGACCTTCAACCAGGCCCACGTCGTGGAACATTGCGCCCACGTAGAGCAACTCCGGGTCATAAGCCAGTTGCCGGCGTTCGCCGCTCAAGGCACCAAATAAAAATACGCGGCGAGAGTGGTTGTAGAGCAGGTCTGATTCAACGTCGCGAATGTATTCGGTGGTGGCCTTGGCCAAAGCGCTATCCGGGATGGCGACGCCGGCGATGGTCTGAGTCATGGCAAATTCCTCAATCAGCGCCACAGTGGCGCTGTCGGGTTCAGTTTGAGCGCAGGCAACAATGGCAACAATCGGCCAATAAGGACGATTCGTGCCAATCAGGTGGCGATGCCGGCCAGCGCTTTTGGCCGGCTTGCTGACAGGCGGCGGGTGAGGTATTTCATCACTCAACTCCTTGATGGCCACTCCCGAGATGACGCTGAATATCGCATTGATTGTTTTCCCCGGTGTGCAAGCGCTGGACGTGACCGGGCCGATGGATGTGTTTGCCGAAGCCAATGGTTTCCTTCCCGCCGAGCAGCGGTATGCGCTGGATGTGGTGGGGTTGGAGGCGGGTTTGTTGACGTGTTCCAACGGCTTGCTGATACAGGCACATCGCCCGTTTAGCCAGGCTCGCAGCCACTACGACATGGTGCTGTGTGCAGGGGGACCGGCGCTGCCAGATGAGGATTTCGGCGCGGATTTCTATCAGTGGTTACACGGTGTTTGCCGACGCTCACGGCGTTTTGGGTCTATCTGTAATGGCGCAACCCTGCTCGCTCGCGCCGGGTTACTCGACGGGCGACGCGTGACCACGCACTGGAATGATGTGGCCTCTCTTGCGCGTTTATGTCCCGGTGCACGGTTGGAAGCAGACCGCCTCTACGTGCAGGATGACAATCTGTACACTTCGGCCGGGGTCACGGCGGGGATTGATTTGTCGTTGTATGTGTTGAGCCAGGACCACGGCCCGCAGGTGGCGTTGAGTGTGGCAAAGCGTTTGGTGGTGTTCACCCAGCGCACGGGCGGGCAATCGCAGTTCAGTCCTTTTTTGATGCCCGTGACCCCGGCCACTTCACCGATCGCAGCGGTGCAGCATTTTGTGATGGAGCATTTGCGGGACGATCTGACCATCAGCCAGTTGGCACAGGCGGCCAACATGAGTGCGCGCAATTTTTCGCGGGTGTTTGCCCGTGACACACAGACCACCCCCGCGCAATTCGTCGAAGGCGCCAGGGTGGACGCTGCACGGGCCATGCTGCAAACCCCCGGCCTTGCGCTTAAAACCGTGGCTTACGCCTGCGGCTTTCGCGATGCGCACCATATGCGCAGCGTATTCATGCGTAGGCTCGGGGTTTCGCCGCAGCAGTTTCGGCTGCATTTTGCGGCGATGACCTGAACCTTTGCCTCGCGTAGCGGCTGATCGGCTTTATTGCGGTAACGGCATCCCTTTAGGCCACAGCAACCAGATATTGCCCTTTTGCTTCATGTCGCCCGCCAGCGCGCCGGCTTCGGGGCCGGTACCGACAAAGAAGTCGGCGCGCACTTCACCCGCAATCGCGCCGCCGGTGTCTTGTGCCGCCACCGGACGCACGATGGGTTGCCCGTCAGCGTGCGTGGTCGACAACCACAGCAGGCTGCCCAATGGAATCACCTTGCGATCCACCGCCACGCTATAGCCTGCGGTCAGTGGCACATTCAACGAGCCGCGAGGGCCTTCGTTGCTGTCGGGGTTCTGGGTGAAAAACACATAGCTGGGGTTGCTGGCCAACAGTTCATTGACCCGCTGCGGGTGCGCCATCGCCCATGCGTGAATGGTGCCCATGGTCACGTCTTCTTTTTTCAACTCGCCTTGTTCAACCAGCCAGCGGCCTATTGGTTTGTACGGGTGGCCATTCTGGTCGGCGTAGCCAATACGCAGTTGGCGGCCGTTATCGAGTTGCACGCGGCCCGATCCCTGAATTTGCAGAAATTGCAGGTCCATCGGATCGGTCAGCCAGGCGATCACCGGGGCGTTCAGGCCCTGGGCGTTGATGGTGGCAGCCGTGTCGTAGGGTTTGATCACACGGCCTTCAAGGCGTCCGCGTAAACGCTTGCCCTTGAGTTCGGGGTAGAGGCTGTCCAGATTGACCACGATCAAATCTGCTGGCACCCCGTAAACCGGAACGTGGGCCACGTCGGTGGCGGTGAGGCTGCCGGGGTAGACCGGTTCGTAATAGCCGGTGATCAGGCCGTCACTGCTGCCTTCGGCGGAACGCAGGCTGTACACGTCGAGATGGGTTTGTAGAAAGCTGCTGATCTGGGCCACATCGGGGTTAGCAGGCAGTTTGGCGGCTTCGCTGCACAGGTTGCCCCAGTTAGGGTCGGCTTTGAGCCGGGTACAGGCGCTGCGCCATGACGTGAAACCGCCTTGCAAATCCGCACCTGTGACCTCGGGCAGCGCACTCCAGTCGGCTTTGCTGTAAGTGGTGTGAGGGGGTTCAGGCTGTTTGGCTTCGTTGTCGGTGCCATTGCACCCTGCCAGCAACATGACGACGGGCAGCGCCCAAGCCAGAGGCTTTAAAAAACGACTCATCTGCGATGTTCCTTTGCGGTTGCCGAGGTCTGATGACCGTCAAGGCAATCCTTATATTCAATAGGGGTATTGGTCTTTGCAGGTGACACGAGGATACTGGCGACCGATTTTCGTGATGTGAAGCGACCATGACTTTGAAACGATTGACTGTTGTACTGCTGGCCTGCCTGACGCTGTCGGCGTGTGGTGGGGTTGATCCCAACTCGCCATTGGGTCAGCGTAAAGCGATTTTCAAGCAGATGCTCAAGACCAGTGAAGACCTGGGCGGCATGCTGCGTGGTCGAATTCCGTTCGATGGCCCGCGTTTTACTGAAGGTGCGGTCAAACTTGATGCATTGGCTCACGAGCCGTGGAAGCATTTCCCACAAGTTAAAGAGTCTGATCAAACCAGCGCGACTGATGATGTCTGGCAAAAACAGGCCCGTTTTCAGGACTTGGCGCGTCAATTGGAAGCAGCGACCGGTGAGCTGGTGATTGCCAGCCAGGTGCAGCCGTATAAAGCCAGCAACCTGACGCCTGCGGTGCAGAAAGTTGAAGACACGTGCAGCGCGTGCCACAAGGAATTTCGCAACCACTGAGTCAGTGTTGAATCAACAGACCCTCACCCTCTCCCTGAGGGAGAGGGGACTGAATGCCTACAGCCTGAGCGCTTCACTCGCCTGATGGACTGAATGCATGCAATCCCCGTTACGCCGCGCATCGGCGCCCTCATCTTGCGGCAGAGGGTGGGGTTGAAGGTGTTGTGGGCTTACTTGTCCAACTGATCCAGCGCTTCCTGCAATTCTTTGCGCGATTCAGCCAGTTTGTTTTTACGCTTGTCGATTTTCTCCGGGTCGCCTTTCTTCATGGCTTTGTCCAGATCCGCCTGACGCTGGCTGACCTCGTGCTTGGCGTCGAGTACCTTTTTTTCGCGTTCTTTTTTCAGGCCAGCCTCTGAGCAATTGGCTTTGACTTCGCTCAGTGCTTTTTCCAGACCCGCCACCTGGAAGGGGTTGTTGTGGGCGCGTGCGTACTCAAGTTGAGTTTCGATATTTTTGACTTTGGCAGCGCAACCGGTCAATTCAGGCGCTTGTTGCGCAGCCATCAGTGGGGCAGCCAGCAGGCCGCAAACAGTGAACAGGGCGAGCGGTGAAAGAAGTTTCATAAAAAAGGCTCCATAACAAAAAGTAACAATACACACAGTGCGGTAGACCCCAGGCGCAGCATGCGCTTGGGTAAACGCTGGCGGAATCAGTCGAAACCGGCAATCCCGACAGCTTGTAATTCTTGGCTCAAGGCCCTTACGTCAGGGTCGCGCAGGAACGCACTCAGCTGTTCGGCGCGACGCGGGCCAATGCCCGGTTCCGCTATCCAGTCCTTGGTGTCGCGTGCAACCAACGCCTGCCAGGACTGCCCCAAGGCGCTGTCACCGGTGGGCGGCAACCCGAGCGCTTTGACCCAGCGTTCGAATGATTGTTGCCGAGCGTTGTGCAAACTCTTCAATAAACGTGCGCTGCTGCGTTCGCCCAAGCCCGTAATACTAGCAAGCTGAGCAGGGTTGAGGGTCAACCAATCCAGCAAGCGGCTGATTTTGCCGGCCTGGATCAACTTCTCCCAAGTGCCTGGGCCGACAAACGGTAGGTCCAGACCTTTTTTGCCACTCAGCCAGTTCAAACGCGCCAAAAACTGGCTTTCGCAGCCCGGTTTCGCTTGCCAACAACTCAATGCGTGGAAGTCATGGGGGTCAGGTGCCTGTACTTCAATACGCTCGGTAGCGCGAAGAACGACGTGATCAAAGCGTGGGATCGTCATGCCCGCCAGGCTGATGGCTACGTGATCGCCGGGGCGAATGTCGAGTGTTTGCCAGCGTTGTAGCGAGCCAAGGCTGATGCGCTGGATTTGCCGGTCGTCGAGCCGAACCGGGGTGAGTTCCAGCATGGGTGTGATACGCCCGGTGCGGCCAATCTTGAACGTTACCTTGCGCACCTCGCTGATGGCCTGCGCATGGGGGTATTTCCAGGCGGCGGCCCAGTTCGGCGGTTTGGCTTGCCAGCGCTTCGCGGCAGGGCGCTGGCTTTGGCGCAAGACCACGCCGTCTGTGGCAAAGGGCAGGGGGCTGTTATGCCAGTGCTGGCGCCAGTGTTGCGCGTGCTCAAGCTGCTCGACGGGGTGGCTGTAGGTCAGGCTGTCAATAAAGCCCAGCGCGCTCAGTTGCTGCAACCGCTCGGATTGGGTGTCCGGGCCATCGGGCCAGTCCCATACAAACAAGCCAATGTCATGGGCGTGTTCCGCTGGCAGGTCATGACGGGCCATTAACCCCGCCACGGTGCTGCGCGCATTGAGGCTGCCGGACGTGGCTTGCACGTGCCCGGACATGCGCCAGTACAACTCACCTTGCAGCACGGCATTTATCGCCAGGGGCAGTTGTTTTGGAATGGCGCTGATCAAGCGTGCGCCGGGTGTCCAGTCTTGCCCTTTCTCACCGTCACCGCGACTGATGACCTGCTGCAAATGGCCTTGCTCATAAACCAGGGTTACTGCGACGCCATCGACTTTGGGTTGTATCCACACCCCCTGACGGTTTTTTAGCCAATGGTTGACGGCCTGTTCGTCGGGCAGCTTTTGCAGTCCGGTCTGGGCTATCGGGTGCCAGACCTTGCCGCGGGCTGTGTGCAGCGGGTTATCCACAGATGTGGCGTCAAAGCAGCGTCGCCAGTGCTCCAGGCGAGCGCGCGACTTATCGTAAACCGCGTCAGTGACGAGTGAGACTGCGCGGCGGTGGTAGCTGTCGTCCCAGGTTTTCAATTGCTGGCTCAGCGTGGCGAGGTGCTGCTGCGCGCGTATTGACGACCAGTCAGGGCAAGTGTCCGCGTGCGCGTTGAGCGTGAGCAGTACGACTATAAAAGCGCCGATAAAACGGAGTGTGGCCAGCATCATGAGCGTCCTTGCCCGGAATGAATGCTTAAGGCTAGCGCAGGTTTTTTTGCAGGCGCATCAGGACGTTTACAGGGTGTTGCGGCCTAGCCAATCTGCGGCCGCAGTTTCTTTTGCCGAAAAAAAGCCCCGGGCAGTCACCTGTCCGGGGCTTTTGGGTGCAGCGGGCGTCGTTAAATGCCAGCAGCAGCGCGCAGCTCTTCAGCGCGGTCGGTACGCTCCCACGTGAACGTGGTGAAGGTATCGTCGCCCACTGTTTTGGTCTGCGGCGTGCGGCCGAAGTGGCCGTAGGCTGCGGTTTCCTGGTACATCGGGTGCAGCAGGTCGAGCATCTTGGTGATCGCGTAAGGACGCAGGTCGAACACGTCACGCACCAGCTTGATGATTTTCTCGTCGGAGATTTTGCCGGTGCCGAAGGTGTTCAACGAAATCGAAGTCGGTTGAGCGACGCCAATTGCGTAGGAAACCTGAATTTCGCAACGCTCAGCCAGGCCGGCAGCCACAATGTTTTTAGCCACATAACGGCCCGCGTAAGCAGCCGAACGGTCTACTTTGGACGGATCTTTACCCGAAAACGCGCCGCCGCCGTGGCGCGCCATGCCGCCGTAGGTGTCAACGATGATCTTGCGACCGGTCAGGCCGCAGTCGCCCACCGGGCCACCGATGATGAACTGGCCAGTCGGGTTGATGTGGAACTGGGTGTCTTTGTGCAGCAGTTCGGCAGGCAACACGTGCTTGACGATCAGCTCCATCACGCCTTCGCGCAGGTCAGCAGCGCTGACGTCCGGGCTGTGCTGGGTCGACAGCACGATGGCGTCGATGCCTACCACTTTGCCGTTGTCGTAACGGCACGTAACCTGAGATTTGGCATCCGGGCGCAGCCACGGCAGCAGGCCGGACTTGCGGGCTTCAGCCTGGCGCTGTACCAACTGGTGCGAGAAGGTGATCGGTGCTGGCATCAGCACCTCGGTTTCGTTGCTGGCGTAGCCGAACATCAGGCCCTGGTCGCCAGCGCCCTGATCTTCAGGCTTGGCGCGGTCAACGCCCTGGTTGATGTCAGGGGACTGCTTGCCGATGATGTTCATCACGCCGCAGGTCGCGCCGTCGAAACCGACGTCGGAGCTGGTGTAACCGATGTCGGTGATCACGTCACGAACGATCTGCTCCAGGTCAACCCAGGCCGAGGTGGTGACTTCGCCTGCGATGATCGCTACGCCGGTTTTCACCAGAGTCTCGCACGCCACACGGGCGAACTTGTCTTCAGCAATGATGGCGTCCAGCACCGCGTCAGAAATCTGGTCGGCGATTTTGTCCGGATGCCCTTCAGACACGGACTCGGAGGTGAAAAGGGAGTATTCGCTCATCTCGACGGTTTCCTAATATTTACCGATGGTGAGTGTTGCCAGAGGGTCGCTGAAAGTGGCGGACCTGAATCTGGAAACCATTACGTAAGCCTACATAGAGGCTTTCCCCGGGAACCAGTCCCGCAGCGGTGGCCCAACGGGCCAGATCATCTTGTTCAAAACCTAACCATAAATCACCGCACGCCTCGCGGGCCCACGCCTGATTATGGCTACACAACTCTGTTACCAGCAGGCTACCGCCAGGTTGCAGCAGGGTCGCCAGTTGCTTTAATGCGTCGGCCGGTGCGGCGAAATGGTGCAAGACCATGTTCACCACCACGCAATCGACCAGGATCTGCGAACCGTTGAGCGCGTCTGCCAAGGTCAGGCTGACGTTGCTCAGCGCTTCTCGCTCACACACCTGGCGCGCCAGTTCGAGCATCGCCGGGCTGTTGTCCAGGGCCGTGACCTGATGAAAGCGGCGGGCCAGATCAGGCAAAAAGCTGCCGTCGCCGGGGCCGACTTCAAGGGCCGTGGCCGCAGGGCTAAAACTCAGTTTGTCGAGCAGTGCCAGTACGCTGTCACGGTACTGCGGCAAGCCTGCAATCAGGTCTTGCTGGGCGCGAAACTTCTCGGCAATGCGTGAGAAAAAATCTTGGCTAGCGGCAGCGCGCTGCCCGTGTACGGCGCTGATGCGCGCTTGTACCTCTGCGGGCAAGGTCAGGTTGTCGACCTCTCCCAGCAACGCGGCGTGTAGCGTGCCGCCCAATTGCTCGGTGTGGGGCAGGGCGCGGCGATAAAAGATCGCATTGCCTTCGCGGCGGGTGGCCACCAGCCTGGCCTGGGACAGCACCTTGAGGTGATGGCTCATGCCCGACTGGCCGGTTGCAAAAATCTGTGTCAGTTCCAGCACGCCAAATGAATCATTGGCCAACGCGCGCAGCACATTGAGTCGCAGCGGATCACCTCCAGCCTTGCACAGGGCGGAGAGCTCGTCGCAATCGTCATGGCGAATTGAAGGCACGCGTAAGTTCATGGGGTGGCAGTCTAGTTACCCGTTTGTGTCGTCGCAAGTTCAATATCAAAACTTTTTGATATTGGTCGATAAGTGGTGCGTTTGTCGGACGGGTTCTGTGAATGGACGAGCGAAGCGGGCCAATCCTCAGCAGATTGAACGGTTAAGCGCAGGAAAAACCGCTCAAGTGACTATCTGTCATTGCCCGAGGGCGCTGCCTGAGGGAAAATGCTCGCCTTTTTTCCGTTTCGTTTTATTTATCAATACCCAGGAGAACAGCGATGCCCAGCCGTCGTGAGCGTGCCAACGCCATTCGTGCACTCAGCATGGATGCCGTGCAAAAAGCCAACAGCGGCCATCCAGGTGCCCCTATGGGCATGGCGGATATCGCCGAAGTTCTGTGGCGCGATTATCTGAAGCACAACCCGAGCAACCCGTCGTTCGCTGACCGTGACCGCTTCGTGCTGTCCAACGGCCACGGTTCGATGCTGATCTACTCGTTGCTGCACCTGACCGGTTACGACCTGTCGATCGATGACCTGAAAAACTTCCGCCAGTTGCACAGCCGCACCCCCGGTCACCCGGAGCTGGGCTACACGCCGGGCGTTGAAACCACGACCGGCCCATTGGGTCAGGGTTTGGCCAACGCCGTGGGTTTTGCCCTGGCAGAAAAAGTCATGGGCGCGCAGTTCAACCGTCCTGGCCACGACATTGTTGATCACCACACCTACGTGTTCCTGGGTGATGGCTGCATGATGGAAGGCATTTCCCACGAAGTTGGCTCGCTGGCCGGTACATTGGGCCTGGGCAAACTGATCGCCTTCTACGACGACAACGGCATCTCCATCGATGGCGAAGTTGAAGGCTGGTTCACCGACGACACGCCAAAGCGTTTCGAAGCCTACAACTGGCAAGTGATCCGCAACGTTGACGGTCACGACCCGGAAGAAATCAAAACCGCGATCGAAACCGCGCGCAAAAGCGATCAGCCAACCCTGATCTGCTGCAAAACCACCATCGGTTTTGGCTCGCCAAACAAGCAGGGCAAGGAAGATTGCCACGGTGCCCCACTGGGTAACGACGAAATCGCCTTGACCCGCACTGCGCTGAACTGGAACTACGCGCCGTTTGAAATCCCGGCCGATATCTACGCCGAATGGGATGCCAAGCAGGCCGGTGCCGCAGTTGAATCCGAGTGGGACAAGCGCTTCGCAGCCTATGCCGCCGCATTCCCGGAACTGGCGTCTGAGCTGTCTCGTCGTCTTAAGGGCGACCTGCCGGCCGACTTCGATGCCAAGGCGACGGCCTACATCAATGAAGTGGCCGCCAAAGGCGAGACCATCGCCAGCCGTAAAGCCAGCCAGAACACCCTGAACGCTTTCGGCCCGCTGTTGCCGGAACTGCTCGGCGGTTCGGCTGACCTGGCCGGTTCCAACCTGACCCTGTGGAAAGGTTGCAAAGGTGTGTCGGCTGAAGACGCCAGCGGTAACTACATGTACTACGGTGTGCGTGAGTTCGGCATGAGCGCGATCATGAACGGCGTTGCCGTGCATGGCGGCCTGGTGCCTTACGGCGCGACCTTCCTGATGTTCATGGAATACGCCCGTAACGCGATCCGCATGTCGGCTTTGATGAAGCAGCGTGTGATCTACGTGTTCACCCACGACTCCATCGGTCTGGGCGAAGACGGCCCGACGCACCAGCCGGTCGAGCAACTGACCAGCCTGCGTACCACGCCGAACCTGGACACCTGGCGCCCTGCCGACGCGGTTGAATCCGCAGCGGCCTGGAAATTCGCCCTTGAGCGTAAAGACGGCCCGTCGGCGCTGATCTTCTCGCGTCAGAACCTGAACCACCAAACCCGTGATGCCGCGCAAATTGCCGACATCAACCGGGGCGGTTACGTGCTCAAAGACTGCGCAGGCGAGCCTGAGCTGATCCTGATCTCCGCCGGTTCTGAAATTGGCCTGACCGTTCAGGCGTACGAGAAGCTGACCGAGCAAGGCCGCAAGGTCCGTGTGGTGTCGATGCCGTGCACCAGCGTGTATGAAGCTCAGGACGCAGGCTACAAGCAGTCGGTTTTGCCGTTGCAAGTCAGCGCGCGTATTGCCATCGAAGCATCCCACGCGGACTACTGGTACAAGTACGTGGGTCTGGAAGGTCGCGTCATCGGCATGACCACCTACGGCGAGTCGGCGCCTGCGCCTGCCTTGTTCGAGGAGTTCGGTTTCACCCTGGAAAACATCCTGGATCAGGCTCAAGAGCTGCTGGAAGACTAAATCACAACGCGGTGGCCCTTGGCTGCCGCGCTCCCCGTAGTCGCTGCCGCAGGCTGCGAAGGGTTGTTCTGCAACCCGTTTCTTGAAGGCCCTGCGGTCCTTCTCGCAGCCTTTGGCAGCGACTACAGGTTTTGAATAAGAGAACCCCATGCCTGAACTGCGTCCTTACAAAGTTGCACTCAACGGCTACGGCCGCATTGGTCGTTGCGTCTTGCGTGCGTTGTTTGAACGGGGCGCGGCTGCCGGGTTTGAAATTGTTGCACTTAATGATTTGGCCGACATGGCCAGTCTCGAATATTTGACGCGCTTCGACTCCACACATGGCCGGTTTCCCGGCGAGATACGGATCGAAGGCGACTGCCTGCATATCAATGGCGACTGCGTGAAAGTGTTCCGCAGTGCCACCCCCGAAGGCATCGACTGGGCCGCATTGGGCGTAGATTTGGTGCTGGAATGCTCCGGTGCCTACAACACGCGCGCTGACGGCCAACGTTTTCTGGATGCCGGCGCACCGGCGGTGCTGTTTTCGCAACCGATGGCCAGCGAGGCAGATGCTGACGCCACCATCGTGTACGGCGTGAACCAGCACAGCCTGAGCGGCACCGAACGCCTGATTTCCAACGCTTCTTGCACCACCAACTGCGGCGTGCCGCTGCTGCGCTTGCTGGATAAAGCGTTTGGTCTGGAATACGTGTCGATCACCACCATTCACTCGGCGATGAACGATCAGCCGGTGATTGACGCTTACCACGACGAAGACCTTCGTCGTACACGTTCGGCGTTTCAGTCCGTGATTCCGGTGTCCACCGGTCTGGCTAAAGGCATCGAACGTTTGTTGCCGGAACTTGCTGGCCGAATTCAAGCCAAAGCCGTACGGGTGCCGACCTTGAATGTGTCGTGCCTGGATATCACGTTGACTACTGCGCGCGACACAACCGCGCAGGAAGTGAACGACATGCTGCGCGAGGCTGCCACCAGCGGCCCGCTCAAAGGCTTGTTGGCATACACCGAGTTGCCGCACGCCAGCTGTGATTTCAACCATGACCCGCATTCGGCGATTGTTGACGCCAGCCAGACCCGCGTTTCCGGCCCCCGGCTGGTCAACCTGCTGGCGTGGTTCGACAACGAATGGGGGTTTGCCAATCGAATGATCGATGTGGCTGAGCACTATCTGCACGTAACTCACCCAAAATCCGCTCTCTAACATTAGAAACTCAGGAACTGCGACCCATGACCGTGTTGAAGATGACCGACCTCGATCTGCAAGGTAAGCGCGTGCTGATCCGCGAAGACCTCAACGTCCCAGTCAAGGACGGTGTTGTCACCAGCGATGCGCGCATCCTTGCTTCGCTGCCGACCATCAAGCTGGCGTTGGAAAAAGGCGCGGCAGTCATGGTCTGCTCGCACCTGGGCCGTCCGACTGAAGGCGAGTTTTCAGCTGAAAACAGCCTCAAGCCTGTTGCTGATTACTTGAGCAAAGCGCTGGGCCGTGAAGTGCCGCTGGTGAGCGACTACCTCGATGGCGTGGACGTTAAAGCCGGCGACATCGTGCTGTTCGAAAACGTGCGCTTCAACAAAGGCGAAAAGAAAAACGCCGACGAATTGGCCAAGCAATACGCGGCCCTGTGCGACGTGTTTGTGATGGATGCCTTTGGCACTGCACACCGCGCCGAAGGCTCGACCCACGGCGTGGCCAAGTTCGCCAAAGTGGCGGCCGCGGGCCCGTTGCTGGCGGCGGAACTGGACGCACTGGGCAAAGCCCTGGGTGCTCCGGCCAAGCCAATGGCTGCGATTGTTGCAGGCTCCAAGGTGTCGACCAAACTTGACGTACTCAACAGCCTGAGCCAGATCTGCGACCTGCTGATCGTTGGCGGTGGCATTGCCAACACGTTCCTCGCGGCGGCCGGTCATCCAGTGGGCAAATCGCTGTACGAGCCTGATTTGCTGGACACCGCGCGTGCCATCGCCGCCAAGGTCAACGTGCCGTTGCCTACCGATGTGGTCGTGGCCAAGGAATTTGCTGAAAGCGCCGAAGCCACCGTCAAGCTGATTGCTGATGTGGCAGCAGACGACATGATTCTGGATATCGGCCCACAAACAGCCGAGCACTTCGCGCAGTTGTTGAAGACCTCGAAGACTATCCTGTGGAACGGACCTGTCGGCGTGTTCGAGTTCGATCAGTTCGGCAACGGTACCAAAGTGCTGGCCAAGGCCATCGCTGACAGCGCTGCATTTTCTATTGCAGGCGGCGGCGACACATTGGCGGCAATCGACAAGTACGGTGTGGCCGATCAAATTTCCTACATCTCCACCGGTGGCGGTGCATTCCTTGAGTTCGTTGAAGGCAAAGTGCTGCCTGCTGTAGAAGTGCTGGAAAGCCGCGCCAAAGCCTGAAAATGATTCAGGCCCTGAAAGGAAGCATGGACATGGTCAAGTTGTTACCGCTGTTGATGATCGCGGGCTTGTTGGCCGGTTGCGCCGGTTCAAGCGAGCCGGCACCTGAAGCGGCTACGCCTGAAGAGAGCGGCTGCTATCAGGCCGACTGGCAGGCGCAGAGCGTGCCATTGGTCAATAAACGATCAGGGCCGCAAGCGCTGGAAAAATACGAGTCACCCACGCCTTCAAATGTGCGCGGGTGCCCATGATTTGAACACGCCAGCTCCTACAGAGCGCCGTGTAGCTATGGCTGGAGCTGTAACGTTTCAGCCAAAACGAATTCGCAGTAAAGGGCCAAACCCCCGATCTGCAAAAACTTGAATAGCAGCTGCCGCTACGGCAGGCTTGCACGATTAACGACCCTCGTCCGGGAGAGAGACACACAATGGCACTTATCAGCATGCGTCAGATGCTGGACCACGCCGCCGAATTCGGCTACGGCGTTCCAGCTTTTAACGTCAACAACCTTGAGCAGATGCGCGCCATTATGGAAGCCGCTGACAAGACTGACTCCCCGGTGATCGTTCAGGCTTCGGCCGGTGCGCGCAAGTACGCAGGTGCTCCGTTCCTGCGTCACCTGATTCTGGCTGCAATCGAAGAGTTCCCGCATATCCCGGTGTGCATGCACCAGGACCACGGCACCAGCCCTGACGTGTGCCAACGTTCGATCCAGCTGGGTTTCAGCTCGGTGATGATGGACGGCTCGCTCGGCGAAGACGGCAAGACCCCGACTGACTACGATTACAACGTGCGTGTCACCCAGCAGACAGTTGCGCTGGCCCATGCGTGCGGTGTGTCGGTAGAAGGCGAGCTGGGCTGCCTGGGTTCGCTGGAAACCGGTATGGCCGGTGAAGAAGACGGTATCGGCGCTGAAGGCGTTCTGGATCACAGCCAAATGCTGACCGATCCCGAAGAAGCGGCTGACTTTGTGAAGCGCACCCAAGTGGACGCCCTGGCCATTGCCATTGGTACGTCCCACGGCGCGTACAAGTTCACCAAGCCACCGACCGGCGACGTGTTGGCGATTGACCGCATCAAAGAAATCCACAAACGCATTCCGAACACTCACCTGGTGATGCACGGTTCGTCTTCGGTGCCGCAAGAGTGGCTGAAAATCATCAACGAGTACGGCGGCGACATCAAGGAAACCTACGGTGTGCCGGTTGAAGAAATCGTTGAAGGCATCAAGCACGGCGTGCGCAAGGTCAACATCGACACCGACTTGCGTCTGGCATCGACGGGCGCCATGCGTCGCCTGATGGCGACCAACCCAAGCGAGTTTGACCCGCGCAAGTTCTTCGGCGCGACCGTGACGGCCATGCGTGACGTGTGCATCGCCCGTTACGAAGCCTTCGGTACCGCTGGCAACGCTTCGAAGATCAAGCCGATCTCCCTGGAAGCCATGTACCAGCGTTACCTCAAGGGTGAACTGAACGCCAAGGTCAACTAAGGCCTGTTTTTAGGCGCTGGCGAAGGCTGTGGGCTTTCAAGATCAAAAGCTCGCAGCCCTCGCTGGTTCCTGCAAAAAGGCAGTAAGTGTTGCCCGGTAAATAGCTCAATCTTGAGCGACCCGCCGCACGCAACCCGAAAATCCGGAGTCTTCAGGGACTGCGGATTTTTTTATGCCTGTTGCCCGGCCAACCCCTGCTGTCGAATCCCCCTTGCATAATCAGCGTGCCATCACGACAATGCGAGCGATTACCATTTACGCATTGGTGGCATGCTCATGTCGGCGCTTGAACGTTCAGCTCTTCATCAGTTGTACAGCGACCACAACAGTTGGCTGAAGGGCTGGTTGCGGGTGCGATTGGGCAATGCGGCCGATGCATCGGACTTGGCCCAGGATACGTTTGTGCGCGTCATGACGGCGCGTATCGACACGCCGATCCGCGAACCACGCGGCTATCTCAGCGCGATTGCGCGTTCGCTGTTGATCGATAAATCGCGCCGCCGCACCATTGAGCAAGCCTATCTGCACACGCTGTCGCTACGTCCAGAACCGGTGGATGTGTCGCCCGAGACGCGTCTGTCGATCATCGAAATGCTGGTCTCGATCGATACGCTGCTCGATGAATTGGGCAGCCGCACCCGCGAGATCTTCCTCGCCGTGCAGCTTGAAGGGCTGAGTTACGTGGCGGCAGCCGAACGGTTCGGTGTGTCCGTCACCACCGTGAAAAACCATTTGATTCGCGCCATGACCCGCTGCTTGTTGCTGATGGAGGACGAATGAGCCGCGCGCCTGATCTCAAGACGCTTGAGGCCGCGGCGACGTGGTTCGTGCAATTGAATGACGGCGCGCAGTGCGAGGCCATATCCCGTGCGTGGCAAACCTGGCTGGACGCCAGTCCCCAGCATGCGGCTGCGTGGTCGCGTGTCGAGAAACTTCAGCAACAATGGGCCAGGGTGCCCCGGCAGTCGGCTTTGTCCAGCCTCAGTGCCGCCAAGGCACAGCGCCGTGAAGTGTTGAAAATACTCAGTGTGCTGCTGGCCGCAGGCGCGTGTGGCTGGCTGGCGGTTGAAGAGGTGCCGTACCGCTCGATGCTGGCCCGGCAACGCACGGGCAGCCGCGAACGGCGCACGCTTGCGCTTGCGGATGGGTCGCAGCTGGAACTCAATGCCGACACGGCGCTGGATGTGCGTTTTGACTCACACCAACGGCTGATCCAGCTGTACCGGGGTGAAATTTTGATTCAGACCGCCAAGGACCCGGCCCAACGTCCCTTTATCGTGGACACCGCCCAAGGTCGCGTTCGCGCACTGGGTACGCAGTTCAGCGTGCGTCAACTGTCCGGGCACACTCGGGTCGGGGTGCTGCAGGCCGCTGTCGAAGTGTCGGCCTACCGCTTTGCCGGTCAGCCCGTGCGACTGGAGGCGGGGCAGCAAGTCACGTTCGACCGCGAGGGTGTCGATGCCATTCGCCCTTTATCCGCAGGCTCGACGGCTTGGGTACACGGCATGTTGAGTGTGGACGACTGGCGGCTGGGCGACTTTGTGGATGAGTTGAGTCGCTATCGTCCGGGGGTTCTGCACTGTGCGGCAGCAGTTCAAGACTTACGCATTTCAGGGGCGTTTCGTATCGATGACACAGAAACAGTGCTGGAGAATCTCAGCAAAACCCTGCCGGTAAAGGTTCGTTTCATGACCCGCTATTGGGCCAGCATCGAACCGGCCTGAGCGCCGATGCAAAAGGTTTGAGTTTTAACCTTGCTGATTTCGATTCTCATCCGTCAATGACATAAGCCACGCTCGTAGCGAGTTTGTGCCATGACAACGCAAGGATCTCCGAATGCTCCCGCTCCCCCTCAGTGCCACTCATAAAATAACCCGCGCTGTGCGCCTGACGGTATTGGGCGCGTCCCTCGCCAGCCTGTCTGCATTGGCGTTGACGCCGGCTGTGGCGTATGCCCAAAGCCAGGCGGTGTACCAGATAGCCCCCGGCCCGCTGGGCAGCGCCCTGACTCAATTTGGCGTGCAAGCGGGGGTGACGATTTCGTTCGATACCCAACAGGCGCGTGATCTCACCACAGGCGGGCTTGAAGGTTCCTACAGCATTGAGGAAGGGCTGGACCGCTTGCTGGCCAACAGCGGGCTGCAAGCCGAGCGTCAACACAATGGGGGCTATGTGTTGGTCGCCAGCCGTATTCAGTCCGCTCTGGAGTTGGGCGCCACCGAGGTTGTGACCAACCAGTTGGGCACGGTGACCGAGGGCACTGGCTCGTACACGCCCGGCTATATCGCCACCGCCACGCGCATGGTGCTCAAACCCCGCGAGACACCGCAATCGATCAGTGTCATCACCCGTCAGCACATGGATGACTTCGCGCTCGATAACGTTGATGACGTGATGCGCCATACACCGGGCATCACTGTGTCGGCGTATGACACAGATCGCACCAACTATTACTCGCGCGGTTTTTCGATCAACAACTTCCAGTACGACGGTATTCCCTCGGCGGTGCGCAATGTGGCCTATTCGGCGGGCAATACGCTGAGTGACATGGCGATCTATGACCGGATCGAGGTGCTCAAGGGGGCGTCGGGGCTGCTCAGCGGCGCCGGTTCGCTGGGCGGCACCATCAACCTGGTGCGTAAAAAACCTACCCGCGAGTTTCATGGCCATATCACCACCGGCGCGGGTTCTTGGGACAACTACCGCACGGAAGCTGATGTCAGCGGCCCGTTGACCGAAAGCGGTAATGTGCGGGGGCGTGCCGTGGCGGCCTATCAGGACCGCCAGTCGTACATCGACCGCTACTCCAACCAGAGTTCGGTGTTCTACGGCATCCTCGAAGCCGACCTCACGCCGGACACGTTGCTGACCGTGGGCGCCGACTATCAGGACAACAAGCCCCAAGGCTCAACCTGGTCGGGGAGCTTTCCGCTTTACAACTATGCAGGCGAGATCAACAGCGCCAAGCGCTCATTCAGCAACGCCACCGACTGGAGCAGTTGGCAGCAATACACCCGCACCGTGTTTGCAACGCTGGAACAGGATCTGGGTGGCGGTTGGGTCGGCAAACTGCAACTGGATCACAAGCTCAATGGCTACGATGCCCAGTTGGGGGCCATCCAGTTCAACCAGCCGGCGATGGACGGCACTGCCACCATCAACGCACAGCGCTACAAAGGCGAAACCACCAGCGATGCAGCCGACATCTATGTCAGCGGCCCCTACAATTTTTTGGGTCGTGAACACGAACTGGTACTGGGCGGCTCGATCAGCAAAGCCAACTGGAAAGGCAAAGGCTATTGGGATGTCACGTTTGGCACGCCCAATCTGGTCGATTACTTCAACTGGAAGGGCCACCTGGCCAAACCTGATTGGGGCAAAGCGTCGCAAATCAGCGATGACACGGTGCGCCAGACCGGTTTGTACGCCACGACGCGGCTCAATGTCACCGATGAGCTGAACGTATTCCTGGGCGCCCGGGTCGTCGATTACACCCTGACCGGCACCACCAATACGTATCGTGAATCGGGACGGGTGATTCCCTACGCGGGCATCACCTATGACCTGACCGATTACCTGACGGCCTATGCCAGCTACACCGATGTGTTCATGCCGCAGGAGTTCTACAACCTGGATCGCCACAGCAAGATGCTTGACCCGGACCAGGGTGAAAACTATGAGATCGGCCTCAAGAGCGAAATGTTCGACGGTCGCCTGAACGCCAGCCTCGCGTATTTTGAAGTCAAGGAAAGCAATCGCCCTATCCCGGACGATGCCTGGAACAACCTGGTGCCCACCCCGCCCAACTATGCCTTCAAGGGCACGGCCGCGCGCACCAAGGGCTATGAACTGGAAATATCCGGTGAGCTCAGCCCGGGCTGGAGCGTGCAGGGCGGGTATACGCACAAGGTGGTGCGCGATGACACGGGTAAGAAGATTTCGACGTTTGAGCCTGAAGACCAGCTCAGTTTCTACACCATTTACAAACTAAAGGGCGCCCTCGACAAAGTTTCTGTGGGCGGTGGCGCGCGCTGGCAGAGCACGGCCTGGCAAGAGATGTATAACGGCCCCAAAGACCGCTACGAAGACTTCTCGCAAAAGCCGTACTGGGTAGTCGATTTGATGACCCGTTATCAATTCACGGAAAACCTGTCGACCACCGTTAACGTCAATAACGTGTTCGACAAGTATTACTACACCAACATCGGCTTCTATAACTCGGCCATCTATGGTGAGCCGCGTAACGTGATGGTGACCACGCGCTGGGACTTCTGAACCTGCCTGCAAACGCCTGACTGTTCTGCCTGAGCAGTCGGTGCCTATAAAAAAGGGGTCAAGTCAGTCACGACACATGACCCCTTATCACCTGTCCCCTGAACATCCATCCTTTGTCAGCCTCCCGGCAGTCACGTTTAATTGCGCGAAGCAAAGAGTGCTTCGGCGACCGATCCAATCCGTCTTTTTAGTCTGACTGTTTAAGGGACCCCATCATGATTTTGGGCAGAACACTTGAAAGCTGGTGCGCCAGCTATCCACTGATTAGCGATCTGGTCGCCCTGCACGAGACCACCTGGTTCAACCCCGGCCTGGCACCCGCAGCGCAGGCGCTTGGCGATGTAGGGCTGGGTGCTGCGGACGTGGCCGATGCCAGTGCCCGGCTCGCACGGTTTGCTCCCTACCTGCGTCGTGCATTTCCTGAAACCGCGGCCAGCAACGGCATTGTTGAATCGGATGTGGTGCCGGTCGCGCAATTGCAAACCGTGCTCGCAGAGCGCTATGGGCAGGCTTTGTCAGGCGCGCTGTGGCTCAAGCGCGACAGCCACTTGCCCATCTCGGGGTCGATCAAGGCGCGAGGGGGGATTTATGAAGTGCTCAAGCATGCCGAAGACCTCGCGCTGGGCGCTAAATTGATGAGCCTCGATGATGATTACGCCGTGCTGCACAGCGATCAGGCGCGGGCGTTTTTTGGTCAATACAAAATCGCCGTCGGCTCCACCGGCAACCTTGGCATGTCGATTGGCATCATGGGCGCTGCCTTGGGCTTTGAGGTGACGGTGCACATGTCAGCCGATGCGCGGCAGTGGAAAAAGGACACTTTGCGCGCCCATGGGGTGAGTGTGATTGAGTACGCCAGTGATTACAGCGTGGCTGTTGCCCAAGGGCGACAACAGGCTGAAGCCGATCCGGGCTGCCATTTTGTCGACGATGAAAACTCGGTCAATTTGTTCCTTGGCTATGCCGTGGCCGGCGAGCGCCTGAAACAACAATTGGCGGATGAGCACATCACCGTCGACGCGCAACATCCGTTGTTTGTGTACTTGCCGTGTGGCGTGGGTGGCGCCCCTGGCGGGGTGGCGTTCGGCCTCAAGCTGGCCTTTGGCGATGCCGTGCATTGCATCTTCGCCGAACCTACCCATTCGCCCTGCATGCTGCTGGGCGTGTACACCGGGCTGCATGATCAGGTCAGTGTTCAGGATTTCGGGATTGATAACGTGACGGCCGCCGACGGGCTGGCCGTGGGCCGTGCTTCCGGGTTTGTGGGCAAGGCCATGCAGCGTCTGCTCGATGGTTTTTACACCGTCAGCGACGAAGAAATGTACAGCCTGCTGGCCCTGATGGAGCGCAATCAAGGCCTGCGCCTTGAACCCTCTGCGCTGGCGGGCGTACCCGGTATTGCCAGGGTGCAGGCCGACCGGCAAGGCTATCTGGCCCGCGTGGGGCTGGATGCGCAACACATGCTAAATGCCACCCACCTGATCTGGGCCACGGGCGGCAATCGGGTGCCCGCAGACGAGATGGATGCTTACATCAGCAAGGGCCGCGCGTTGCTGGCCCAAGGTTGAGCCGATACACGATTCAGGCATCACACCGGATATGGCACTATGCAACCCGGCCATATCCGGCCTGATCACCCTTTTGGCTCACTCACATCCCCATGCTCAACCTTCCCCCGCGCATCAGTGCCAGGCTCAACAGTAGCCAGTTTGCCAACCTGCATACGTTTCTGGTGGCTGCCCGGCATTTGAGTTTCGCGCGGGCTGCGCAAGAACTGTGCTTGACCGCCAGTGCGGTCAGCCACCGGATCAGTCGGCTTGAAACGGCACTGGAGATGAAGTTGTTCCAGCGTCTGACCCGTCAGGTCAACCTGACCGATGAAGGCGAACGCATTTTTGACATTTTGCAGCAGGCGATGGGCGAGTTGTCCGAGGCCCTTGAGCACTCGTCACAGGCCGACATTGCTGGCTCGATTGCGCTGTATGTCAGGCCCTCGGTCGCGCAATGCTGGCTCGTCCCCCGGCTGGCCGACTTTCTAGAGCGATACCCTTCGGTCTCACTGGACCTGCGCGTGGGCAATGACAACGTCGACTTTCGCACCCGCAAATTCGATTTGGCCTTGTATTACGCCAATGGCGAGTTTCCGGGCCTGGCCAGCCAGCGTTTGATGCAAGAACGTCTGGCCCCGGTGTGCAGCCCTGCGTATGCGCAGCGTCACGACTTGCTCAATAACCCGCAAAACTTGAAGTTGTGCACCACGTTGCACGACTCTCTGGCCTGGGACCATGCGGCGTTCGATGCCGAGTGGACGCTATGGGCGCAGCAGCACAACCTGCTCGATGCCCTGCCCAAACGCACATTGACCTTTGATCGCTCAGACTTGAGCGTGACAGCCGCCATGCACCACGCGGGTATTGCCATGGGTCGTGAGCAACTGGTGCAAAAGCGCGTGGATAGCGGCGAATTGATCCTGCCTTTTGCCGACTTCAGTGTGTGCGGGCACTACGACTATTACCTGGTGCATTCACCGCTCAGCGCCCTGCCAAAACGCGTGCAGGTATTTATCGACTGGCTGCACGAATGCGCGCAGCAGACGGTCACGTAAGGAGAGGTGTATTCGCGTTTTGTAGTCGCTGTCGAGGAACGAGGCTGCGATCGGGCGCGTTGCGCTGGTGGGTCTGTATCTGAGGTATCCAATCTCGCATTACGCGTCATCGGCTACAGGTTTTGTGCCTACAGCGACTCGGGGTCGACGCCGTTGCCTTTGAGCAGCGCATCCACCAGCGAGCGTGACATTTCGACCGAGTGCACCAGCGACCACACCAAACCGCGCTCAATGCCACTGGCCCGCTCGGTGATTTCATCCGAGACTTCTTCGGCGCTTTTGAGCAGCATCGACACATGCTTCAACGCCTCCAGCGCCCGTACGTTGCCCCGCACGGCGAAAGGCGAGGCCGGGGAAACGTCATCGTTGCGGGTCGGGTTCAGGCTGTCGAGCGGCGCAGGCTCGGCATCAAGCTCATCCACAATGCGCCGGGTCGCTTCGTCATGCTGGTGATCGTCGCGCTTTTTTTTCATGGTTGTTCCACTGGGATCATCAATTGAGCCAAGGCACTCGGCGACTCAAGAAGATAGTCCGCTGACTTTCCGGCCCGCAAGCAGTGGCTGAGGTGAAAACACCTTCTCGGAAACGCCCTTCATTTACATGTGGAAACATCCGACTTTTTGCCGGGTCCGCATCCCTTGACCCGCATCATCTGGCCATCACGCCAACTGACCCATAGTGATCAAAAAACCATAACGTGATGGAGAACAACCGTGATTAAACCGTGGGTCGCACTCTGTAGTTTGATGCTGGGGGCGCAGGCGTGGGCCGCTGCGCCCATGAATGAACCGATACAGCCGATCCAACCGGCGAACATAACCGACCCGGCGAAGGTGGAGCTGGGTAAGCAGTTGTGGTTTGACCCGCGCTTGTCCAGGTCCGGGTTTATTTCCTGTAACTCGTGCCACAACCTGAGCATGGGCGGCAGCGATAACTTGCCCACCTCAATCGGGCACAACTGGCATCAAGGGCCGATCAACTCGCCGACCGTGCTCAATTCCAGCCTGAACGTGGTGCAGTTTTGGGACGGGCGCGCCAAGACGCTCAAGGAACAGGCCGGTGGGCCTATCGCCAACCCTGGTGAGATGGGTTTTACCCATAACCTGGCGTCCGATGTGGTGCGTTCGATCCCGCAATATCGCGACTCTTTCAAGGCGGTGTATGGCGACGACACGGTCAGCATCGACCACATCACCGATGCGCTGGCGGCGTTTGAAGAAACCCTGGTCACGCCCAATGCGCCGTTCGATCGCTGGTTGAAGGGTGAGAAAGACGCCATCAGCCCTACCGCACTCAAAGGTTATGAGCTGTTCAAAAGCACGGGCTGCATTGCGTGCCATAACGGCGAAGCGGTGGGCGGTGCGTCGATGCAGAAGATGGGCATGATCGAACCGTATGTCACCCAAAACCCCTCGCAGGGTGTGGCAGGTCTGACGGGTAAAGACACCGACCGCATGCTGTTCAAGGTCCCGACCTTGCGTAACGTGGAACTGACCTACCCCTACTTCCATGACGGCGCGTACTGGAATCTGGACGAGGCAGTGGATGTGATGGCCCGTCTGCAATTAGGTCGCAAGTTGAGCCAGGAAGAAGTCGGCCAGATCGTGGCCTTTCTTAAAACCCTGACCGGCGATCAGCCGGATTTCAAGTTGCCGCAGCTGCCACCTTCCTCCCCGCAAACCCCGCATCCCGTGCCATTCGGTCAGTGATGCGCTGATCGCAGAGCCGCCGGTGCGGCTCTGCGTTTGACTCAGGGCGCGTCGTGGTCGATGTCCAGCTTGCTGAACGTGACCTGAGCGCCTTCCTTGCTATTGCCGGTGTTGTCCTGCACGTAGGCGCCCGCCTTGAAATACAGCGGTTTGTCGCGCCAGGTGGCGCTGATGGGGCTGTGCCACTCCTTATTGGCGCCCTTGATGTTCAGCGTACCGTCGGGTGTCAGGTTGATCACATAGGTGAAGCTTTTTGCCAGCGGCACATTTTCGGCCACGATGACGGTTTTTATCGTGGTGTCATTGGGCCGTATGCGCACCTTGGCCACCAGGTTGCCACTGAGCTTGCTGGTTTTGTACTGGTACTCAAGCTTGAGCATGGGCTGTTGGCTTTGAAATGCATGGATCTGCCCGATCACGATCTTGCCCGATGACGGCACTTGATTGACCGCGAGGGTGGCATTCAAAAAATGGTTGGCGCTGGGGTATAGCCAGTTGCGCAGGGAGCCATCGGCACGGGTCTCGCGCAGTTCGCTGCGAGGGTAGATGGCGTTGACGGTGGTACTCCCGGTGACGGGTACCCAAAAAAACAGGGTGCCGGTGTCGGCGTGAAAATACACATTCTTGAAACCTTTAAGCAGGCGAGGGGTGTCGATGGTCGTCGGCGTAGTGCCGACAGGAACACTCAGGTTCCAAGTTGCCAGATCGATCATGTTTCAGGCCTTGGGCAGCGGCACTTACAGGCATCAAACGCGGTTGAGGCGATTGGTCCATGGCTTTGAAGGGCGGTCTTTATAGGACGAACGGTATGGCCAGTTAAAGTGATGGCACTTTTTTATTGGCGTCAACGAATGGTCACGCAAGCGTAAAGCCCGCATTACAAGAAGGGATAAACAGCGATACCGTTAGTCGGTTGGATCCATTTATGTCCACATGTGTAGCTGCGTGTCACTTCTGCTTTGTGAGGCTCGGGTTTAGAGTTAACCCTCAGTTTTGTCCGGTTTTCACCTGAGTTCAGGACAGTCAAATAGAGAAGCAGCATGGAATGCGTGCACATGAAGCCAGTCAACACCGGCTCAGTTCTTTTGGTAGTGGATGATTACCCCGAAAATCTGATCAGCATGCAGGCGTTGTTGCAGCGTGAAGATTGGCAAATTCTCACCGCTGCCTCCGGTGTGGCCGCGCTGGATATGTTGTTGCGCAATGAGGTCGACCTGGTGCTGCTGGACGTGCACATGCCAGGCATGGACGGGTTCGAAGTCGCCCGACTGATGCGTGGCAGCCAGCGCACTCGCTTTACCCCCATTATTTTTTTGACGGCCAATGCGCAATCGCGTGATGCCGTGCTGGAGGGCTACGCCTGTGGCGCGGTGGACTACCTGCTCAAGCCGTTTGACGAGCAGATCCTCAAACCCAAAGTGCAGGCACTGCTTGAGCAGCAGAGTAATACCCGCGCATTGCGTCGCTTGAGCCACGATCTGGAGATTGCCCAAGCGTTCAACGCCTCGGTTTTGGAGAACGCCGCAGAGGGGATTTTGGTGGTCAATGAAGACGGCCGTATCCGCTTTGCCAATCCTGCTATTTCGCGGTTGCTCAAAGTGCCGGTGGCAGCGCTGAAGGGGGTGCCGCTACTGGACTTTCTGCAAAAGCCCCATGTACCTGACTGGTTTGAGTCAGCCATTTATCACGGGTACCAAAGAGGGGAAACCTATCGCGTTCACGACGCCATTTTGCGCTGCGTTGACGCTCAATTGTTGCCTGTGACGCTATCCTGCGCGCCCTTGAGCGGCCAGCAACAGGCGATGGTCGTCACGGTGCTGGACATGTCTGAAGTCTGCCTGCTGCACCATCAGCTTGAGCTGCAAGCCGTGACTGACCCGTTGACGGGATTACTCAACCGCCGGGGCTTTCAGCGAGCCGTTGAACAGGTGCTGTCACGGGATGAGGCGAGTACCCAGTTGCGGGCGCTGTTGTACCTGGACCTGGATGGTTTCAAGCGTATTAATGATTCGCTGGGGCATGAAGTGGGAGACCGGGCGTTGAGTTGGGTCGCTGACCAATTGGCGCACTGCGCCCGGCCTGGCGACATTCTGGGGCGTATCGGCGGGGATGAATTCACCCTGCTTTTGAATGTGGATGATCCCCGTGAGGCCGCGCAGCTCGCGGAGCAACTGATCGACAAGATTGCGGTACGCCAGCACCTCCAGGGGCTGGACGTCAGCCTGGGTGTCAGCATCGGAATTGCGGTCTGCCTGGGCGGTGATGCCCATCTCGAAACGTTGCTGCGTTCAGCCGACGCGGCGATGTACGAGGCCAAGCGCGCCGGACGTCAACAGTACCGTTTTTATGAGGCGCAACTGAGTGCCGACACGCTCCAGAACCCCCTTCACTGGAAGTAATCGCCGTGGCGCCGCTACACTGGCGCACTTTTACGCTGTGCGTTGGCCCCTATGACCGTTCTCAAATACCTTCAGGCTTACCCCCAGACGTTGCAGGATCAAGTGCGCCACCTGATCGAGCGCGATCAACTGGGTGCTTACCTGAGTGATCGCTACCCCGCCAAACATGCGGTACAAAGCGACAAAGCGCTGTATGCCTATGCGCTGGAACTCAAACAGGAGTTCCTGCGCAACGCACCGTCTTTTGACAAAGTGCTGTTTGATAACCGACTGGATTTGACCCACCGCGCATTGGGTTTGCACACCACGATTTCACGGGTGCAGGGTGCCAAGCTCAAGTCCAAGAAAGAATTGCGTGTGGCTTCGCTGTTCAAGGATGCCGCCCCCGAGTTTCTGAACATGATCGTGGTGCATGAACTGGCGCACCTCAAAGAGTCCGATCACAACAAGGCGTTTTACAAGTTGTGCGAGTACATGCAGCCGGGTTACCACCAGTTGGAGTTCGACTTGCGGGTGTACCTGACGTGGCGCGATTTGCAGGGTAAAACCTGACGGGCCGTAGACGCTGCGAGTGTGCTCGCCAGCGCGGCAATCTAACCTGTAGCAGGAGTGTTGAATGGAAGTCAGCAAAACCAAAAGCAGTTTTTATCGGCGTCTGTATGTGGCCTGGCTGATTGACAGCCAGCTGGCCAGTAGCGTCCCGGCCTTGACCGAAATCACGGGCATGCCGCGCCGTACCGCGCAGGACACCATTGCCGCGCTGGCCGATCTGGACATCGTGTGTGAGTTCGAGCAACAGGACGGCGCCCGCAACCATGCGGGGCGTTATCAGATCCACAGCTGGGGCCCGATCGACAGTGCGTGGGTTGGCCAGCATGTGGAACAGATCAAGCGGGTGCTGGGTTATCCCTGATCGCCTGGGGTCAGGCGCATGCCGATATGGGGGATGTTGTCTTCCAGGTACTCCTGGCCCTCGGCGACAAAGCCGTGGTTGGCGTAAAGCGATTGGACTTCCGTTTGCGCCGACAAAAAAATGGGCTCATCCGGCCAGTTCTCTTTAATGTTCTTCAGTACGTAATCCATCAAATCGTGGCCCAGGCTTTTTCCTCGGGCCTGTTGGGCAACGATTACGCGGCCGATGATCACATCCCCCGCGTGTGAAGCCGGATCCAGTAATCGCGCATAGGCCACCAGTTCATCGTTTTGCCAACCCATTACATGCAGGGTATCGCCCTCCAGGTCCTGACCGTCGATGTCGGGGTAGGCGCATTTCTGCTCAACAATGAAGACGTCGCAACGCAGTTTCAACAGGGCGTACAGCTGTTCTTTGCCCAAGTCGCTGTGGTGTTTACAGATCCAGTCGGTGGTCACGGTGTTGTCCTGAGAGAGAGACGATGGCCAGATACTAGGCGTGATACCGATGGGCGCCAAGCGTAAAAGTGTCAACGGATGCGGCTTTTTGATATCAACTTCAGGCCGTTGCCGGTTATCTTTGATCAGGCCGCGAATGCGTGCCTTGACCGCGATCAGGATGCCCCAGGCTAAATGCTAGCTAAATAACAATAAGCAGCTACCCATTAAGGATCTTGCATGTCTCGCTTGCGTCGGGCTTTGATTGTGTCGGGATTGACCTTATTGGCACAGCACGCGCGTGCTGAACCGCTGCGTCTGGTGGGGGACCTGTGGCCTCCCTTTACGGATGGCACGCTGGTCAATGGCGGGCTGGCCACCGATCTGGTCAGTACGGCCCTGGCTCGCGCGGGTTATAGCAGCGGTTTCGAGCAGGTGCCGTGGGCCAGGGCCATGATGGGCTTGCGCAACGGGCGCTACGACATTCTGGTCAATGCCTGGTACGACGAGGACCGCATGAAAATTGGCGAGTTTTCGGCCCCCTACCTGCAAAATCGTCTGCGTTTTATTCGGCGCAAAGATTCCCCGGTGGACTTCACCACGCTCGCGCAGTTATCCGGCTATGGCATTGCCTATGTGCCGGGTTACGCCTACACGGCAGAATTTGACACCCACACCCAACTCAAAAAAATACCTGTGCATAACTTTGCGATGGCCGTGCGCATGCTGGTGGCCGGACGTGTCAGCCTGACCCTGGAAGACGAGTACGTGGCGCGGTATCGGTTGGCGCGTGAGTCGGCGCGGGTACGCAATGCGGTGGAGTTTATGCCCAAGGTGTTGAGCGAAAACCAGCTGCATATTCTGGTCAGCCTACAGAACCCGGACCACGCCAAAATCGTCTCGGACTTTGACCGCGAAATCATCGCCATGAAAGCCGACGGCAGCTTTGATCGGTTGCTCAAAGCGCATGGGATGTGATCCATCCTCACCGAGGTGCCTGGGTTCAGGCGTGCGTTGCGCTCGATCGCAGCCTCGTGCCTGACCAGCGACTACCGTGCATGAATATACGCAGCGGTCGCTGACGAGCAGCGCTACGCAGTCTTGATCAAATGCGCCGCCAGCGTGCGCAACGGCCCAAGCTGGCGGCAAATCAGTGCCAGTTGGGTTTGCACCAGTCGCTGGCTTTCGTCCAGTTCGTCCGGCATCTGCTCCAGTTCATTGGCCAGCGCTTCTTCTTCATCACTTTGCACCGCCACCGGCTGTTTGGCGGCCAACCCTTGGGCGATCAGGTCGATGCTGTCGGCAATCCGCCGCCCCGCGCCCTCAATCAACTGCTCACGTACGTCCCCCGGCAGAGGGGTGTCGCGGTGCGCGCCCAAGCCTGACAAGTAGCTGAGCAGGGTGTGCGACAGCACCAAAAAGCGGAAACCCATGTCGGCATCCTTACGGAAATGCCCCGGTTCCATCAGCATGTTGGCCAGTGTGGTCGACAGCGCCGCATCCGCGTTGTGCGCATTGCGTCGCGCCAGCCGGTACGCCAGATCATCCGTTTTACCTTGCGCGTACTGCTGCAAAATCTGCCGCAAGTATTGGCTGTTACAGCTCAAGGTATTGGCCAGCACCTTGTTCAAACGGCGGCCTTGCCAGTCGGGCAAGAACAGGAACACCGCCGCCGCTGCAATCACACTGCCCACCAGTGTGTCGAACAGGCGCGGCAGGAACAGCCCGTAGCCATCGCCCACTTGATTGAAGCAGAACAGCACCATCAGGGTGATCGCGGCGGTGCTCAAGGTGTAGCGCGTGGTGCGGTTGATAAAGAACACCACGCCTGCGGCCACCGCGAACATGGATTGAATCAGCGGGTTGGGGAACAGGTCGAACAGCGCCCAACCCACGGCCAAACCAATCGCCGTGCCGATAATGCGCTGACTGAACTTGCGCCGTGTGGCGCCATAGCTGGGCGAACAGACAAACAGCGTGGTGAGGATGATCCAGTAACCTTGCGTCGGGTGAATCCAGTGCACCATCGCAAAACCGATACACAAGGCCAAAGGCAAGCGCAGGGCGTGGCGGAAGATCAGCGAGGTCGGCGTCAGGTGCTGGCGCAGCCGCGACCAGACGTCTTTGAGGTTGCGCGGCGAGCGATCCAGCAAGCTGCTGTCGGTGGCGTCTGCCAGGGTATCGGGGTTGCTGGCGTCACTCAACAACCGGTCGAGCGTACCGAGGTTGGCAGCCAGCGCGCGCAGCGAGCGCAGCAAGCCGCGCCAGGCCGGGTTGCTCTGAATGCGCAGATGTTCGAGAGAGGCGTGCAAGTCGCTCAGGGCTTCGGCAAAACTGTCGTCGTAGACAAACGGTTGGCGCAGTTTGATCGAGTCCGACAGGCGCTGACAGGCCACGCCTTGTTGGCGCAACAGGCGCTGGCAGCGGAACATCACATCGCTGTGAAAGAAGGCGTCGGCCAAAGCGTTGTACGGGTAGTGCGAAGAACTGGCGCGCTCGTGGATATCTTGGGCGAGGAAATACAGCTTCAGGTATCGGCTGAGTTTGGACCCGGGCCGCGAGTTGCCGACGCGGTGCAGGATGATTTCTTTGGCCGTGTTCAGTGCGGCGACCACCTTGCCATTTTGCCGCGCAAGGTCCAGACGCCCGGCTTCTACATCCAGCGTGCGGATCGGTTCGAACAATGAGGACTTGAGCTTGAGGTACAGCCCCAACTCCCAGAACAGCCGGGCCAGGCTTTGCTGCACCGGCTGATGGGAAAACAGCGCTTGCCACAGCACCGACAGCAACCCGTACCAGGCCGCGCCGGCCACCAGTAGCAGAGGCTCGTGCCAGAAATCGGTGACTTCGCCGCCGCGCTGATCGACGCCGATCATGGTGTACACCGCCAGGATCAGCGTGGCAGAGGCAATGGCGCCATAGCGTTCGCCCAACGCACCGAGCATGGTCAGGCCAAACGCGGCCAGCGCCAGTGCGCAGACCATGAGCAACGGATAGGGGAACAACAGCTCGACGGTGGTCGCGGCGGCGGTGAAGCACACCAATGTCACCAGCAAGGCGTTGAGACGGCCTTGCCAGCTGTCATCGGTTTCGGAAAGGGCGCTGGCGATGATCCCCAGAAACAGCGGGATCAGCAGCTTCATCTCATCTTGATACCAGCAAAAAGCCATGCTGCCGGTCAGGGCGATAAACACCCGAACGCTGTAACTGAACTTGTCCCGCGCCCACAGGCGGCGCAAAGACTGCTGAAAAGTTTTCGATGACATGAAGTGGCGTGGCCTTGCGAGTCGTTTCGCTAAATTGAGCCAGTTAAGACGACAGTGCAATGACACTGTTCACATCGCGCTCAAATTATTTTTGCGCCCATGAACGCGAAGGCGGCGAGCGTTGATGATTAAACGCTCGCCGCTTCAGGCGAGGGTTAGACGTACTGCGCGGCCGCGTAACCCGATGCCCACGCCCACTGGAAGTTGAACCCACCCAGATGGCCGCTCACATCCAGCACTTCGCCGACAAAGTACAGGCCGGGGCTTTTCAGCGACTCCATGGTTTTGGACGACACCTCGCGGGTATCCACCCCGCCCAGTGTCACTTCCGCCGTGCGATAACCTTCGGTGCCTGCCGGTACAACCTTCCAGCACGCCAGTTTGTCGGCCACCTCTGCCAGTTCATTCGGGGTGTACTGCTTCATCGGCTTGGACACAAACCAGTGCTCGGCCAACAGATTGGCCATCTTCTTGGTGAAGATTTCGCCAAGCAGGGTTTTCAGCTCACTGTTGGGGCGTTCGGCTTGTTGGGTGTGCAGCCAGTCCAGCGCGTCGACGTCGGGCAGCAGGTTGATCTCAACCGTGTCACCAGGGAGCCAGAACGATGAAATCTGCAAGATCGCCGGCCCGCTCAGCCCCCGGTGAGTGAACAGGATGTTTTCGCGAAAGCTTTGATCATTGCAGCTCACCAGGCAGTCCACCGAAGTCCCCGACAGCTCCGTGCACAGTTCTTTGAGCTGGTCGGTGATGGTAAACGGCACCAGGCCGGCGCGGGTCGGCAGCAGCGTATGGCCCAATTGCTTGGCCACTTGATAACCGAAACCGGTCGCGCCGAGGGTCGGAATCGACAGCCCGCCGGTGGCAATCACCAACGACGGGCAGTTGATCGGGCCCAGCGTGGTGTTGAGGCTGTAACCGGTGTCGGTTTTTTCGATCTGCTCCACCGAGGTGTCTAGGTGCAGGCTCACGCCCGCCTGTTTGCACTCGTCGAGGAGCATGTCGAGGATGTCGCTGGATTTGTTATCGCAGAACAGCTGGCCGAGTTTTTTCTCGTGATACGGCACGCCATGTTTGGCCACCATCGCGATGAAATCCCATTGGGTGTAACGGGCCAGTGCCGACTTGCAGAAGTGCGGGTTCTGCGACAGGAAGTTGTTGGGTTCGGCGTACATATTGGTGAAGTTGCAGCGGCCACCGCCGGACATGAGGATTTTTTTGCCCGCCTTGTTGGCGTGGTCAATCAGCATCACCTTGCGCCCACGTCCGGCAGCGGTCAGCGCGCACATCAAACCTGCGGCGCCAGCGCCAATAATTACAACGTCGGTAGAGCGCAAAACTGAATCCTCATTAAAAGCGGCCCTCACCCCAACCCTCGCCCGAAGGCAGAGGGCGCTTGATTGAGGTGATCTTGAATGCTGTACAGATCAGCCCCCTCTCCCTCAGGCAGAGGGTTGGGGTGAGGGAGCCGTTACAGCGGTGTTACAACACGCGCACGCGCAACACGCGGCCTTTGATTTTGCCTTCGCTCAAACGCTGTGCCGCTTGCTTGGCGATGGTGCGGTCGACGGCGACATAGGCCTGGAAGTCGAAGATGGCAATCTTGCCCACCTGAGCGCCCGGAATACCGGCATCGCCAGTCAGTGCGCCCAAAATGTCACCCGGACGCACTTTGTCTTTACGACCGGCACCGATCACCAGCGTGCTCATGGAGGGCAGCAACGGAGCGCCACCCTGCGAGGTCAGGCTGTCCAGATTTTCCCAGTTCAGCGGGGCTTTTTGCAGTTGCTCGATGGCTTGGGCGCGGTGCGCTTCAGACGGGGCAACCAGGCTGATGGCGATACCTTTCTCACCCGCACGACCGGTACGGCCTACACGGTGAATGTGGATCTCGCAGTCGCGGGCCAACTCAACGTTGAGCACCATGTCCAGTGCGTCGATGTCCAGACCACGGGCTGCCACGTCAGTGGCCACCAGTACCGAGGTAGAGCGGTTGGCAAACATCGCCAGGACTTGATCACGGTCGCGCTGTTCCAGATCGCCGTGCAGGCCAACGGCCGAAATACCTTTGGAGGTCAGGTGATCTACGGTTTCCTGAACCTGCTGCTTGGTGAAGCAGAACGCCACGCAGGATTGTGGACGGAAATGGCCCAGCACCTTGGTCACGGCGCTCATGCGCTCTTCAGGGGAGATCTCGTAGAAACGCTGCTCGATCTGGCTGTCGGTGTGCAGGGCTTCGGCCTTGACCTGCTGCGGGTTACGCATGAACTTGGACGACAACTGCTTGATGCCCGCCGGGTAGGTGGCCGAGAACAGCAGGGTCTGGCGACGTTCCGGGGTTTTGACAATGATGTCTTCGATGGCGTCGTAAAAGCCCATGTCCAGCATGCGGTCAGCTTCGTCGAGCACCAGCGTGTTCAAACCGTCGAGTACCAGCGAGCCTTTGCGCAAGTGCTGCTGAATGCGGCCTGGCGTGCCAACGATGATGTGCGCGCCATGCTCCAGCGAGCCGATCTGCGGGCCGAACGACACGCCGCCACACAGGGTCAGCACTTTGATGTTGTCTTCGGCGCGGGCCAGACGGCGGATTTCTTTAGCCACCTGGTCAGCCAGTTCGCGGGTTGGGCAAATCACCAGCGCCTGGCAGCCGAAGAAGCGCGGATTGATCGGGTTCAACAGGCCGATACCGAAGGCGGCGGTCTTGCCGCTGCCGGTCTTGGCCTGAGCGATCAGGTCCATACCCTTGAGGATCACCGGCAAGCTCTGCGCCTGAATCGGCGTCATCTGGGCATAACCGAGTGAGTCGAGGTTAGCCAACATGGCGGCGGACAGAGGCAGAGTGTTAAAAGCGGTGGCAATGGTGGTCACGGGACTGGCCTGCAAAACAAAATGTCGCGCAGTGTAACAGCCCAGCGCCCTTTGCCTGAAGATTCTGGACGAGTTGCGGTGCAGAACCTGTAGGCGCCAGCTCGCTGGCGCCTACAGTCGGGATCAATGCTCCAGCTCATGCTCCGAGTTGGCTTTGGGTTTGCGCCCGTCCTGAGGCGACAGTTGCAGGAAGATCGCCGCTGCCAACATGGCCATGATGCCCACTGTGAGGAAGGTCAGCTGGAACGCGCCGAGCACGGTGTCGACCCCGTCGCTGCCGCCATCCCCGGTGAACCCGCCAAGCAAGGCGCCCGCACAGGCCACGCCCAGACTCAGCGACAGTTGCGCCACCACCGACAGCAAACTGTTGCCGCTGCTGGCGCTGGCGTCATCGAGGTCGATCAGGGTGACGGTGTTCATCGCCGTGAATTGCAGCGAGTTGATCGCACCGAGCACGGCCAGCATCGCGAGCAGCAGCGGGTACGGCGTGTGCGCCGTCACCAGCCCCATGCTGGCCAGCATGATGCCCAGCGCAAAGGTGTTGATCGTCAGCACTTTGCGGTAGCCCAGACGCTCGATCAGCGGCCGTGCCATCCACTTGGCCAACATGGCCGCGGCGGCCAGCGGCAGCATGCTCATCCCGGCCTGGGACGGTGAGTAGCCCAGCGCCACTTGCAGCAGCAGCGGTACCAAAAAAGGCAGTGCGCCGCTGCCCAGGCGGGCGAACAGATTACCCAGGATGCCCACGGCAAACGTTTTGGTCTTGAACAGCTTGGGCGAAAACAGCGGGTTGGCGATGTTACCGGCGCGCAGCCAGTACGCCGCCAGGCACGCCATGCCCGCAAACAGCAGCAACATGACCCGCAGGTGCGGCATGTGCAACTCGCCCAAGCCTTCCATCGCAATGGTGATAAACACCATCGCTGCGCCAAACAGCACAAAGCCCAGGCCGTCGAATCGTGTGCGCTCATCGCCGCGCAGGTCCGGGATGAAGTGCCACACCGCCCAGCAGCCAAATGCGCCCACGGGCAAGTTGATCAAAAAGATCCAGTGCCAGCTCAGGTACTGCACCATCCAGCCGCCCATAGTGGGACCGATCAACGGCCCGAGCAGGCCGGGGATGGTGATAAACCCCATGATGCGTACCAGCTCCGAGCGCGGGTAGGCCTTGAGCACCACCAGCCGCCCGATGGGCAGCATCAGCGCACCGCCAAGGCCCTGAATGATACGGGCGCCGATCAACTGGTTGAGGGTGCCTGATAGCGCGCACAGCAACGATCCGAAGCTGAACAACAGAATGGCGGTAAAGAAGATTTTTTTAGTGCCGAAGCGGTCAGCGATCCAGCCCGAAGCCGGTATCAGCAGCGCGACCGTGAGCATGTAGGCGACGATCACGCCTTGCATGCGCAGCGGGTTTTCTTTCAGGTCGCTGGCCATGTCGGGCAGCGCGGTGTTGAGGATGGTGCCGTCGAGCGATTGCATGAAAAACGCGATGGCCACCACCCACGGCAACCAGCGCAGCGTTTCAGGACTCAGAACCGGGCGTGCGGGCATAGGACCTCTTTTTCTGATCAAAACTCTGTGTAGTCGCTGCCGCAGGGTGCGATGAGGTCCTTTGCGAGCAACCTTCGCAGCCTTCGGCAGCGACTACAGGTCGGTTACAACGTCAGCGTAAGTTTTTTGACCAGTGCCCCCGGCAATAAATTCGACGCCGTTTGCCGTTGGTCATAGGTGCTGGCCGACAGCAGCAGCTCGCGCTCTACGGTCAGTGCTTCTAGCTGTGAACCCAGCAAACTGTAGACGCTGTCATCAAAGCGCATGGTATTGACCGGCGCCTTGATCTCGCCGTTTTCCACCCAGAACGTCGCAAAACGCGTCATGCCGGTCAGGCGGGCTGCCGGTTGGTCAGAGTAGTTCAAATACCACAGGTTGCTGATGTACAGCCCGGTGCCCAGTTGCTTGAGAATGTCGGCCTGCGCCAGCGTACCGGGCGCCATCGCCAGTGCGCTCGGGGACTCGCCCCACGGCGCGCCGTTGACTTCAAGGCCATATTCGGCGGCACTGCGTGAACCCACCAGTTGCTGATTGGCCTTGCCGTGTTTGACCAGCGACAAGTCCTGACGCGGGTAGCCTTCACCCGAAAACGCAGGGCTTAACGATTGGCTGACGTGTTCATCCAGCGACACCAGCGGGCTTAAGTGGGCGTCGCCTGCGTAGAGCTTTTGCAGCGGGCTGGATTTGCTGGCCAGCGCCTGCGCCGAGAACCCGCCCCAGGTCAGCATGCTCATGACTTCTTCCAGGGCCGCCGGGGCCAGATAGGCGCGGTATTCACCGGGTGCCAGCACCTGCACCGGGCGCCCCAGAAACGCAAGCTGCTCGCGGGCCTGCTGCATGCGGTGGGCGAAGCGCTGGCTGTTCCAGTCGGCGCCCGCGTAGCTGGCTTTTACCGCTTGGCCGTTGCTGTGGAACAGGCTCCAGTCGAAGTTGAAACTGTTGGCCTGATGCCAGCCAAACGCACCTTCAGAACTGGCGTAGCCCACACTGATGGGCCCACAGGCATAAAAGCCCACCAAGTCGACGCCCTCGCTGGCACGGCGAATGTCTGCCAGCACCTGCGCCGTGTCGGGCAGCGGCGGGTCTTGCACATTATGGCTGTGCCACGGCTGCGGGTTGAGCAGCAAATAGGGGTCTGGCGCCAGCAAGGGCAGGGTGTCGCGCAGTTGCTGCAAGGCGCTGGCCAACCGGCGTTGATCCTCTTCGGTGGCCCCGGCAAGCGTCATGCTGACATCGGCGTGACGCCCTTCGTGGATCAGTTTCAGGCTCAGACTCGCCTGCTGTACCTGCCCGGCCTGACGTACCCGGCCCTTATTGAAACGAATGAACTGCGAGGCTTCAGCGTCATAGCTCACGGTGAATTGCTCAGGGCTGTTGATCGCTGTGCGCAGCCACGCAACCAGCGCTTGGAACTGCTCGGCCTGACTCAGTCGGGTGCTCATCAGGCGTCACCTCCAAACACATCAATGTCACGGAACACGCACGCGGGCGAGGCATGCCCCACGCGAATCACTTGGTTGGGCTCGCCCTTGCCGCAGTTCGGCGTGCCCAGCACTTTAAAGGTGCTGGCGTCGCCCACGGCGCTCAGGCTGCGCCAAAACTGTTCGGAAATGCCCCGGTAGTTGGGGTTTTTCACCACGCCCTTGAGTTCGCCATTCTCGATCAATTGACCCCATTCGCAGCCGAACTGGAATTTATTGCGCGCATCATCAATCGACCACGAACGGTTGGTCGCCATCAGGATGCCGCTTTCGATACCGCCAATCAGTTGTTGCATCGATTGCTCGCCTGGCTCGACGTTGAGGTTAGCCATGCGATCAATCGGCGGACGATTCCAGCCACAGGCCCGGCTGTTGGCCACGCCCTCGAGGCCGGAGCGAAATTGCGACAAGGCACCGCCCAATGGACGCAACAGCAAGCCTTCGCGGATCAGGTATTCCTTACGCGCGGGCGTACCGTCATCGTCATGGCTGTAGCTGGCAAGCTCTTCAGGGAGGGTAGGGTCGAACGTCACATTGAGCAATTTCGAACCGTATTGCAGGTGCCCGAAGTCGCTGGTTTTAACGAAGCTGGTGCCCGCGTAATTACGCTCATCACCCAGAATGCGGTCCAGTTCCAGCGGGTGGCCGATGGACTCGTGGATTTGCAGAATCATCTGGTCCGGCATCAGCAACAGGTCGCGTTTGCCTTGTGGTGCGTTGGCCGCCAGCAGTAATTGCAAGGCTTGGTCGGCGACTTGCGGGGCTGCGCCGATCAGCCCACAGCGGCTGATGACATCGGCACCGCCTTGCTGGCCAAAATTGTCGCGGCCCAAACTGCGGGTCTGGCTGTCGTGGCCGTCGTACGCGGTGACTGACATACCCGGATAGACAAAGCGCTGTGCTTGACGTAACTCGGCGCCTGCGCTGTTGAGGTAAATCTGCTCGACGAGATTCAGGCCCAGGCCCACATCCCAGCTCACCAGCCGCTCATCGTTGGGCACGGCGGCAGATTCGGCGCTCAGCAGCTCAAAGCACTCGCTGAGCGAGGGGAAAGGTTGGTCGAGGTTGGGCGAACAGTAATCGGCGCGTTCGCCCGACACCGGCTCTTGGCTCAGGTCGAGCAGCGTGTGGGGGGCGATCAGGCTGGCCTGCGCTTCGGCCCGTTCCAGCGCGGCTTGCAAACCGGCTTGCGACAGATCATTGGTGGCGGCATAAGCCTCGACACCGTTGATGCGCACGGTCAGCATTGCGCCTTGGTCGTGATTGAAAGAAGGCGGTTCTGCGACATGCTTGCGTACCGACAGGTATTGCCCGGACTCGCGCACATAACGTAACGAAAAGAACTCGGCCCGGGTGCGCAGCGCGTCGAAGCGCTGCTTGAGCTGAGGGTAGAAATCAAACATGCACAGACCTCCTTGTTGAGAGCGAAAGCGCCCTCACCCGAACCTACTCCCGCAGGCGTGGGACAGGGTGAGGGGGACTCAGGGCAGCGATTTAAACCGGGCAACCCTTGGCGCGCAGGATGGCGTCAAAACGGTCCGGGTCCAGCGTGCCTTCTTCAATGGCCTTGAGGGTCGCTTGTTCACGCGCCAACAGATCGTGGCAGCGGATCAGCAACTCTGGCAGCTCAGTGCGTGATGCGGCAACCACGCCATCGCCATCGCCAATCATCAGGTCGCCAGGCATGACCAACATGCCCGCGCACGAGATCGGCACGTTGATTTCGCCGCCACCGTCTGTGCTCGGGCCACGGTGTACGCCGCCGATGGCGTAAGCCGGCAGCTCGCCTGTTTGCCACTCGTCAAGGTCGCGCAGGGCACCGTTGATCACTACGCCGACGATGCCGGCTTTAAGGGCCATGGCGCGCATGATGCCGCCAAATACAGCGCGGGTCAGGTCGGCGCTGCCGTCGATCACCAGCACATCGCCGGGGCGGGCCATTTGCATGGCTTTGAGAATCATCAGGTTGTCGCCGGGACGCACGCGCACGGTCAGTGCGCTGCCGAGCATCGGGCGGTTGCCGTGGAACGACTTGAGACCCAGGCCGCCAACGTTGCGGCCCAGGCAGTCGCTGACAGCGGCGGCAGGGATCTTGCTGAACTCGGTCAGCCATTTTGGATCGAGAGGTTCTGCGTTTGGATTAATCAGGAAGCCGGTTGGCCATTTGCTCGAAGAGACAACATCAAACATAGAAAACCTCTTGGCCAGGCAGGTGCTGGCGTGTCGGGTGGGGCGGGGGGGTGAGGCGCGAAACGAGGCACTAGATTAGGCCTGCGTTGAGGCCGGGGCAAGCGGGGGGAAGATGAAACAATGAACGACACCCACCCCGTAGTCGCTGCCGAAGGCTGCGATGAGGGGTGTGGCGGGTTCAAGAATACGGGGGGACAACCCCCCCCTTCGCAGCCTGCGGCAGCGACTACCGATTGATCGCTGTTACTGCGCGGTACGGCTCACGTCACGCAGCGGCTTGCCGCGTACCGGTGCATCACCTGCCACGTAGTAGTCAGCGGTGCTGCGCGGCAACGGCTGGCGACCACGGATCTTGTCGGCGATTTTCTCGGCGATCATGATCGTTGGGGCGTTCAGGTTACCGGTGGTGATCAGCGGCATGATCGAGGCATCGACCACACGCAGACCCTGCATGCCATGCACACGGCCTTCGCCGTCTACCACGGCCATCTCGTCGGTGCCCATTTTGCACGAGCAAGAGGGGTGGAACGCGGTCTCGGCATGTTCGCGGATAAACGTGTCCAGCTCTTCGTCCGTCTGCTTGTCGATACCGGGGCTGATTTCACGGCCACGGTAAGCGTCCAGCGCAGGCTGCTGCATGATTTCACGGGTCAGGCGGATGCCGTCACGGAACTCTTGCCAGTCTTGCTCGGCGGCCATGTAGTTAAACAAGATGCTTGGGTATTCACGCGGGTCTTTGGACTTCACGTTGATCCGGCCACGGCTCGGCGAACGCATGGAACCCATGTGTGCCTGGAAGCCGTGTTCTTTCACGCCGTTGCTGCCGTTGTAGTTAATCGCGACCGGCAGGAAGTGATACTGAATGTTTGGCCACTCGAACTCTTCGCGGGTGCGGATAAAACCACCGGCTTCGAACTGGTTGCTCGCGCCAATGCCTTTGCCCAGGAACATCCACTCAGCGCCAATTGCCGGCTGGTTCCACCACAACAGTGACGGGTACAGCGACACCGGCTGGGTGCAGGCGTATTGCAGGTACAACTCAAGGTGGTCTTGCAGGTTCTGGCCCACGCCTGGCAGGTCATGAACCACCGGGATGTCGAGGCTGTTAAGCAACTCGGCCGGGCCGACGCCGGAGCGTTGCAGCACGGTCGGCGAACCGATGGCGCCGCTGCACAGCAGCACTTCTTTACGGGCCTTGGCCTGAATGCGGGTGTCGCTGTCGCCGACCATGTAGGACACGCCAACGGCACGCTTGCCTTCAAACAGGATTTTGTCGGTCAAGGCGTGGGTGACGATTTTCAACGTCGAACGCTGCTTGGCCGTGTCCAGGTAACCGCGGGCGGTGCTGGCGCGACGGCCGTTCGGCGTCACGGTACGGTCCATCGGGCCGAAACCTTCCTGTTGGTAGCCGTTCAAGTCTTCGGTGCGCGGGTAGCCCGCTTGTACACCGGCTTCAACCATGGCGTGGAACAGCACGTTGTTCCCGGCTTTAGGCGTGGTCACGCTGACCGGACCGTCGCCACCGTGGTAGTCGTTCGGGCCGATGTCACGGGTTTCAGCCTTGCGGAAGTACGGCAGGCAGTCCAGGTACGTCCAGTCTTCGAGGCCCGGGTTTTTCGCCCAGCCGTCGTAGTCCATTGCGTTACCGCGGATGTAGCACATGCCGTTGATCAGGGACGAGCCGCCCAGACCTTTGCCACGGCCACATTCCATGCGGCGGTTATCCATGTGTGGCTCTGGATCGGTTTCGAAGGCCCAGTTGTAGCGGCGGCCTTGCAGCGGGAATGCCAGTGCCGCAGGCATTTGCGTGCGGAAGTCGAAACGGTAGTCCGGGCCGCCAGCTTCAAGCAGCAGCACGGTGACGCCTTGGTCTTCAGTCAGACGGGTCGCCAGGGTGTTACCGGCAGAACCGGCACCAATGATGATGTAGTCGAATTCTTGGGACATAAAATGCACCCTCGTATAAATAAAGAACGCTGTAGTCGCTGCCCAGGGCTGGTGCGAAGGATTGCTGTGCAACCCTTCGCAGCCTGCGGCAACGACGACAAGTAATCGGCTGTCAGGTAGGTTTAGAACACCGAGACGTAATCGCCCAGCTCTACCTGTACCGATTTGATCTGGGTGTACTGAGCCAGCGAGCTGATACCGTTTTCACGGCCAATGCCCGACTGCTTATAGCCGCCCACCGGCATTTTTGCGTCGGACTCGCCCCAGGCGTTGATCCAGCAAATACCCGCTTCCAATTGATGAATCACGCGGTGAGCGCGGTTCAGGTCTTTGGTCACCAGGCCCGCAGCCAGACCGAACTCGGTGTCATTGGCGCGGCGGATCACTTCTTCTTCGGTGTCATAGGTGAGGATGCTCATCACCGGGCCGAAGATTTCTTCTTTAACAATGGTCATGTCGTCGGTGCAGTCGGTGAACACGGTCGGTGCCACGAATGCGCCTTTGGCCAGGTCGCCTTCGGTCAGGCGTTCGCCGCCGCACAGTACGCGGGCGCCTTGCTCTTTACCCTTGGCAATGTAGCCAAGCACGCTTTCCATGTGGGCAAAGCTGACCAACGGGCCGAAGTTGGTGTTTTCGTCTTCCGGGTTGCCGATGCGGATGCGCGCAACGCGCTCCAGAATCTTGGCTTCGAATGCGGCTTTGAGTGCAGTCGGCACGAACACGCGGGTGCCGTTGGTGCACACCTGGCCCGAGCTGTAGAAGTTGGCCATCATCGCGGTGTCAGCCGCGCGGTCCAGGTCGGCGTCGTCAAAAATGATCAGTGGCGATTTGCCGCCCAATTCCATCGTCACGTCCTTCAAGGAAGAACTGGTGGCGCTGGCGGTGACTTTTTTGCCGGTGTCGGTGCCGCCGGTGAACGAGATTTTTTCGATGCGCGGGTGTTCGGTCAGCCAGGTGCCGACTTCACGGCCGCTGCCGGTCAGTACGTTGAACACGCCGTCTGGCAGGCCCGCAGCCGTGAAGATTTCAGCCAGTTTCAAGGTGGTCAGCGAGGTGACTTCGCTTGGCTTGAAGATCATTGCGTTGCCCGCTGCCAGCGCCGGTGCGGATTTCCACAGGGCGATCTGGATCGGGTAGTTCCACGCGCCGATACCGGCCACAACGCCCAGCGGCTCGCGACGGGTGTAGACGAACGAGGTGTCGCGCAGCGGGATTTGCTCGCCTTCAATCGCAGGCGCCAGGCCAGCGTAGTACTCCAGCACGTCAGCACCGGTGACGATGTCAACGTAGCGGGTTTCGGAGTACGACTTGCCGGTGTCCAGGGTTTCCAGCGCGGCCAGTTCATCGTTGCGCTCGCGCAGGATGTCCACCGCGCGGCGCAGGATGCGCGAGCGCTCCATGGAGGTCATGGCAGCCCAGATTTTCTGGCCTTTTTCAGCGCTGACAACTGCGCGCTCAACGTCTTCCTTGGTCGCACGTTGCACTTGTGCGAGGACTTCGCCGTTAGCCGGGTTGATGGCATCGAAGGTTGCATCGCTGCTGGCGTCTGTGTAGCCGCCGTCGATGTAAAGTTTTTGCAGTTCGAAACGGGCCATAAAATCCTCGCAAGTGCATAAGTGGTTGGCGTTGATCGTGGAGCGGGATGCCATCTAACTGGGGCAACTCAGATTCACGACAGTTCAGGGGTTAAGCGTTAATTGAGGCTTAACTCACCTGTTTCGCCAGTTGTAGATCCATGTATTCGTAGCAGATGCGTTGCGCCTGTTCTGTGTCGAAAGCATCTCCCGACAGGGCGCCACGCAACCATAGTCCATCGATGAGGGCCGCCAGGCCGCGCGCTGCCGAGCGGGCTTCGGCCTGCGGCAACACACGACGAAACTGGCAGCACAGATTGGAATACAGGCGGTGATCGTTGATCCGCTGCAATCTGTGCAACGACGGTTGGTGCATGCTGGCAGCCCAGAAGGCGAGCCAGGTTTTCATTGCCGGGCCACTGACTTGGCTGGCGTCAAAGTTGCCTTCAACGATGACCTGCAAGTGCGCCCTCGGGCTGTCGTCGTCCAGCGCTTGGCGGCGCTCGGTGACGTTGTCGATCAAGACGTTCATCAAGTACCGCATGGTGGCGGCAATCAGACCGTTCTTGTCTCGAAAATAGTGGCTGATGATGCCGTTCGACACACCGGCCAAACGGGCAATCAGCGCAATGCTGGCATCCGCCATGCCAACCTGATCGACGGCCTGCAATGTGGCTTCGATCAACTGTTGACGGCGTATGGGTTGCATACCGACCTTGGGCATTTTTGCTCATCTCCTTGGGCCGGCGGACAGTGCAGGAAAGATCACTGAACGGCGGCCAGTCTATTTTGTTTTGATTGAACGTTCAATCAACAAAGAATACTATCTGCGACAATTCGTCGCGATTGATGCCGTTTCCCTACGCATGAATGGCGCCAAACGACACTGTAATTTCTTCTGAATCCCTTACGTCTGTAGGAGCGAACGGGGTCGCGAAGGTCTTTACCGATACGCGCGGTAGCCGAGCAGGCACGGTGCTGTTGAGACGATCGCGACCACGCTCACGCCTGCACACGGTGCGTTGGCTGAGCACATGAACGGGTCCAGTTTTTTTGCGGTGCCTTTATATCACTCGACCGTTGGTCGCTATCTAAGCGTTTGGTCGGGTGTTGCTTTGCATCAAGTTCTTCTCTCGCGCTGCCTGGAGCATCCGTGCAATGAGTTCTGCTTCTCTTATAAAGACCCCACCGCAAAAGGTGACGGTCAACGGTTGGGTGTTTTACACCTCCACTGCCTTGATCTTGTTGTTGACTGCCATTTTGATTGCCGCGCCAGAAGAAGCCGGCCGCCTGCTGGGCATTGCCCAAGAGTGGCTGTCGCGTTCCTTCGGCTGGTACTACATGGTGGTGATTGCCGCTTACCTGATCTTTGTGGTCGGTCTGGCGTTTTCTTCGTACGGCAAACTGAAACTGGGGACCAAGCAAGACACCCCGGACTTCAGCTATGGCGCGTGGGCCGGGATGCTGTTCTCGTCGGGTATCGGCATCTCGTTGCTGTACTTCGGCGCGTCCGAGCCGCTGGACCACTACTTCAACCCGCCAGAAGGCGTGTCGGGCAGCCATGAAGCCGCGCGTCAGGCGCTGCAACTGACGTTCCTGCATTGGGGCCTGCACGGCTGGGCGATTTACGCACTGGTCGGTTTGGCCGTGGCCTATTTTGCCTACCGTCATAACCAGCCGCTGGCGCTGCGTTCGGCGTTGTACCCCTTGATGGGCGAGCGTTGGGTGAAAGGTGCTGCGGGCCATGCGGTGGATGGTTTCGGCATGTTCGTGACCCTGCTCGGCCTGGTGACCAACCTGGGGATTGGCTCGATGCAAGTGTCGTCCGGGCTGGAAAACCTGTTCGGTATGGAACACAGCAATACCAATTTGCTGATCGTCATCATCGTGATGAGCACCGTGGCCACCATCGCTGCCGTTTCGGGCGTTGAAAACGGCATCCGTCGCCTGTCCAACCTGAACATCGTGCTGTTCAGTGGCTTGCTGATTTTCGTGTTGTTGTTTGGCCCCACCTTGCACCTGCTCAACGGCTTTGTGCAGAACACCGGCGATTACCTCAACGGTATCGTCATGAAAACCTTCGACCTGTACGTGTACGAAGGCGACACCAAAAAAACCGAAGGCTGGTTGGGCCTGTGGACCCTGTTCTACTGGGCGTGGTGGATTTCCTGGGCCCCATTCGTAGGCATGTTCATTGCGCGTATTTCCCGTGGCCGTACCGTGCGTGAGCTGGTGGCTGGGGTGTTGCTGATCCCGCTGGGCTTTACCTTGGCCTGGTTGTCGATCTTCGGTAACTCGGCACTGGATCTGGTGGTTAACCACGGTGCGGTAGAACTGGGCAAGACGGCGCTGGAACAGCCGTCGATGGCGATCTACCAACTGCTTGAGCATTACCCGGCGTCGAAAATCGTGATTGGCGTGTCGATCTTTGTCGGTTTTGTGTTGTTCCTGACCCCTGCGGATTCTGGCGCGGTGATGATGGCCAACCTGTCGTGCAAGGGCGGTGATGTGGACGAAGATGCCCCGCACTGGTTGCGTATCTTCTGGTCGGTCGTGATCACGCTGGTGACCATTGGTCTGCTGTTTGCCGGTAACTTTGCGGCGATGCAAACCATGGTGGTGTTGGCGGGGCTGCCGTTCTCGGTGGTGCTGGTTCTGTTTATGTTTGGCCTGCACAAAGCAATGCGTCAGGACACCCAAATGGAGCTGGAGCAAGCGGAGTTGGCGGCGCGTGGTCGTCGTGGTTTCTTCAGCGAGCGTTTGACCGCCCAGGAGTTGCAACCGACCCAGGCGGTGGTGCAGCGCTTCATGGACAAACACGTCACACCTGCACTGGAAGAAGCGGCCGTGCAACTGCGCAGCCAGGGCATGAGCGTGCAGACCCTGCTGGGCAAGGCCAAACGTTGCATGGGTGTGCGGGTGGAAATGGACGAGGGCAACCCGTTCGTTTACGAAGTCAGCCTGGACGGTTACCTGGCCGCGCCAAGCGAGTCGACGCAAGACGCCGCGACGGATGAAGAAGTGCGCAGTCGTTACTACCGTGCCGAAGTGTACTTGCACAACGGCAGCCAAGAGTACGACTTGATGGGCTTCACGGATGAGCAAATCACCCGTGACGTGCTCGATCAGTTTGAAAGCCATCGCCAACTCCTTGGCCGGGTTTATAGCTGAGGCACGCTCAGAGCAGGGTGATGCAAGCCCTGCTCATGTCGCTGACGAGGAGCGAGGACTGCGATCGACGGCATAGCCGTCGTGAATCAGGGGGGCAGGTCTACGGGGCCGCGCCCTCAACCGCAGCTTTCGTGCCCCGTCAGCGACAGCTTCAACCCAGATTTTTGCCCAATAACGCGTGATACAGCTCTGTATCTCCCAAAATGCCTACCACCTGTTGATTGTCGTGCAGCACCAGTTTGTTGCCGGTCTGGTAGCGAATCTGCAACGCATCGCGCATCCCGATCCCTGCATCCACCAACGTAGGCCTGCGGCCCAGGCTTTCTACCGCTTGACCCGGCGTCCAGCTCTGCAAGTCAGTCTGTTGTGCCGCGTGCACGGTGTTGCCTTCTGCCAGATCAATCCAGGAGTCATCCCCAGGATCAATGCACACCGAACCACTCACCCGTTTGCAGTTGCCTAACGGACGCATCAGGCTGCGCCCGCACAGCACGTTCAGCGGGTTGGTGTGCGCGACGAAGGTGCGCACATAGTCATCGGCCGGGTTGAGCACGATGTCTTCCGGCTTGCTGTATTGAATGATGCGCCCGTCCTTCATGATCGCGATGCGGCTGCCCAGTTTCAGCGCTTCATCCAGGTCATGGCTGACGAACACAATGGTCTTGTTCAGCTTGCGTTGCAGCGCCAGCAGTTCGTCCTGCAAGCCCTGACGGATCAGCGGGTCGAGGGCCGAGAACGGTTCATCCATCAGCAAAATATCGGCGTCCATCGCCAATGCCCGCGCCAGCCCAACACGCTGCTGCATGCCACCGCTCAGCTCATCGGGCTTTTTGTTGCGCCATTGGGTCAGCCCCACCAGTTCCAGTTTTTCGTCCACCAGCGTACGCCGCTCCTTTTCGGGGCGGCCCTGCATCTCGAGGCCGAAGCTGATGTTTTCGCGCACGGTCAGCCACGGCATCAAGGCGAATTTTTGAAACACCATAGCGATGCGCCGGGTGCGCATCATTTTCAGCTCGGCCGCCGTGCACGCAGCGATGTCGATCTGCTTGCCTTCATGCTCCACGTACAGATGGCCACGGCTCACCGTGTTCAGGCCGTTGATGCAGCGCAGCAAACTGGACTTGCCCGAGCCGGACAACCCCATCAATACGCAGATTTCGCCTTTGTCGATGTCCAGGCTGGCCTTTTCAACGCCCACTATCTGCCCGGTTTTTTTCAGGATCTGATCGCGGCTCATGCCTTGGTCCAACAGGCCAAGGGCTGCGCGCGGGTCTTTGGCAAAAATCACGTCGACGTTATCGAAACGGATAATGCTCATGCGTCAGCTCCTTTCTTGGCGTCCGGCTGCTTGCAGATCCGGTCGAGCATGATGGCCAACAACACAATCGCCAGCCCGGCTTCAAAGCCCAGGGCGATGTCGGCGGTGTTGAGCGCGTTGACCACCGGTTTGCCCAGGCCATCGGCGCCGACCAGAGCGGCGATCACCACCATCGACAACGACAACATGATGCACTGCGTGATGCCCGCCGCGATGCTGGGCATGGCGTGGGGCAGTTCGATGCGCGTGAGCAACTGACGCCGCGAGCAGCCAAAGGCTTTGCCTGCGTCGAGCAGCTCGTGCGGTACGTCACGGATGCCCAAATACGTCAGACGAATGGGCGCCGCAATGGCGAACACCACGGTTGAAATAAGCCCCGGTACCACCCCCAGCCCGAACAGGGTCAAGGTGGGGATCAGGTAAACGAAGGTTGGCACGGTCTGCATCAGGTCCAGCACCGGGCGCATGAAGGTGTAGAACATCGGTTTGTGCGCCGCGAGTATCCCCAGCGGCACGCCAATGATCACGCACACAAAGGTGGCAAACAGCACCTGAGCCAGGGTCTCCATGGTTTCTTGCCAATAACCCAGGTTCAAAATCAGCAGAAAAGAAAACGCCACAAACACCGTCAGCCCCCATTTGCGTTGAATGGCGTGGGCGAGCAGGGCGATCAAGCCGATAAACACAAAGGGGTTGAACCAGGTCAGCGCAAACGTCACGCCGTGGATCATCGTTTCCAGCGTCATTGCAATGGCATCGAACGTGCTGGCGCCGTGTTGCGTCAGCCATTCAACGAAGCCTGCAATGTACTGGCCTAAAGGGATTTTTTGATCAATCAGCATGGTAGTGAACATCCGCATGCAGGGGGAGTGAAACGGAGCCGCACGGGGGGGCCGTACGGCGCCCGCAATTACTGCGCGAGGCTGGCTTTCACGGCCTCCAGACCCGGTTTGCCGTCAATCGTCGTCACGCCAGCCAGCCAGGTGTCGAGTACCTGCGGGTGTTGTTTAAGCCAGGCTTTGGCCGCAACGTCGGGTTTGATTTTTTTGTCCAGCACCTCGCCCATCAGGCTGCTTTCCATGTCCAGGCTGAACACCAGGTTTTTCAGGAGCTGGCCCACGTTGCTGCATTGCTCGACGTAGCCTTTGCGGGTGTTGGTGTAGATGGTGGCTTGCCCGTAGTTGGGACCAAAGAAGTCATCGCCGCCGGTGAGGTATTTCATCTTGAAACGCGTGTTCATCGGGTGTGGCTCCCAGCCCAGAAACACCACGTCAGTGCCACGCCGCTGGGCGCGCTCCACCTGCGACAGCATCCCGGCCTCACTGGACTCCACCACTTTGAAGCCCGCGTCTTTCAAGCCGAATGCGTTCTTGTCGATCATGGTCTGGATCATGCGATTGCCATCGTTGCCCGGCTCAATGCCGTAGATTTTGCCGTCCAGTTCCTGTTTGAATTTGGGCAGGTCGGCAAAGTCTTTCAAACCCTTGTTATAGAGGGCTTCGGGCACGGCGAGGGTGTATTTGGCGTTCTCCAGATTCGCGCGCACGGTGTCGACGGTGCCAGCGTCACGGTAAGGCTTGATGTCGTTTTCCATGGTCGGCATCCAGTTGCCCAGAAACACGTCCATGTTCTTGCCATCGGCCAGCGACTTGTAGGTGACCGGTACGGAAATCATCGTGGTTTTGGTTTTGTAACCCAGGGCGTCCAGCAGGGTGCTGGCCACGGCGGTGGTCACGGTGATGTCGGTCCAGCCGACATCCGAAAAATTAACCGTGGCGCATTGCGCGGGTTCGGCTGCCTGGGTGATGACCGGCAGACTCAGCAGGGTAGCCAACAACACTGATCGGGAATGTCTCATGGGGCGACTCCTGGAGTTCGGTGGGCGGTTTTGGCGGGTAAAACCGTACGTATCAGTGGCGGTTGGACGATGCCGGGCCGACGGGCTGACCGAGCATCTTGCAATCGAGTCGAGACCGATCATGTAACAGTCAAAATCAAACGCCTACAGGGGGCGTCGCATCCAGTACAGGGAGGGTCGTATCTGATACCGGAGAGGTCGTATCTGGAGATTTTCTGGGTCGATAGCCGGTTTTTGATGGGTCTGAACCGTCTTTAACCCCAGCACTTTTTAAGCGCACGCCGACCCTGTTTGGCGCATTTGTGCCTTTCGTGACACTTCATCTTGCCTTCGCTCCTACACGCTTCCCACAAGTGCTACCTATTTGCTCAACAGTGCCTGGCGACTCGCCAACGGCCTGTTTAAAGGGTCTTTGAACAGGGTTTTGCCATGACCCGCCCAGACACTTTGCGACGTCGTTTTCAGGATTTATTGAATGGCCATTCAAGTTTGGGCATGGCATTTGCGTTGTGATCTTAAAGCCCCCAGCCAAGCGGGCAATAACAAGAGCCTGCGCCTGGGCCATTCTCAGCATTGTATGAGGAGATACCGCGATGACGTCGTTCAACTCCGGGGCCCAACCCCAGAACCGTGCGCCTCAATCCATCGGCTTTTTGCTGCTGGATAATTTCACGCTCATTTCCCTGGCTTCCGCGATAGAACCCTTGCGCATGGCCAATCAATTGTCCGGCCGCGAGTTGTACCGCTGGAGCACCCTCAGTGCAGATGGCAGCCAGGTGTGGGCCAGTGACGGCTTGCAAGTGACCCCCGACGCCAGCATGCATAAGGCCCCGGCGCTGGACATGGTGATGGTGTGTGGCGGCATCGGCATTCAACGCACCGTCACCCGCGAGCATGTGTCGTGGCTGCAAACGCAGGCGCGCCAATCCCGGCATTTGGGCGCGGTATGCACCGGCAGTTGGGCGCTGGCATACGCAGGTTTGCTCGACGGCTTTGATTGCAGCGTGCACTGGGAGTGCCTGGCGTCGATGCAGGAAGCCTTTCCGCGGGTGTCGATGAGCACGCGTTTATTCACCCTTGATCGCTGCCGTTTCACCAGCTCGGGCGGCACAGCCCCGCTGGACATGATGCTGCACCTGATCAGCCGTGATCATGGCCGCGAGTTGTCGGCAGCCATTTCAGAAATGTTTGTGTACGAGCGCATTCGTAACGAGCAAGACCATCAGCGCGTGCCGCTTAAGCACATGCTCGGCACCAACCAGCCCAAGTTGCAGGAAATCGTGGCGCTGATGGAGGCCAACCTCGAGGAACCCATCGACCTCGATGAGCTGGCGGTGTACGTCACCGTGTCGCGCCGTCAGTTGGAGCGGCTGTTCCAGAAATACCTGCACTGTTCGCCGTCGCGCTACTACCTCAAGCTGCGGCTGGTGCGAGCGCGGCAACTGCTCAAGCAAACGCCGATGTCGATTATAGAAGTGGCGGCGGTGTGCGGGTTCGTGTCCACCCCCCACTTCTCAAAATGCTACCGCGAGTATTTCGGCATACCGCCACGCGACGAACGCGTGGGTTCCAACACTGCGCAACACACCCGCCTGGCGCCAATCGCGCAATCAGTGCTGTTAAGTCCGCTTGCGGGGCCGATGTCAGCGTTGAACCAGGCACGCAACGAGTCAACGTTTGCCAGCGTGAGGGTGTGACTCGGCACGATTGTGTGGGCGCGAGCCTGTTCGCGTGCAGGCACCTGTAGCATCCGACCCTCGTATAAAGCCATCGCAGTCCAGCTCGCGCCTACACGGCGGTGGCTAGCGGTGATGTGTCGATGGATGCTAAACATCGGGTCCGCCAAATAAGGATATTAGTGTGTTCTCAGAAAAATCAGGCCACGAGCGCAAGTACCAGTTCAAAAAACCGGGCGATACCAAGGAGCATGTCGAGGCGTTGTATGAAGAGCTAGCCAGCGGCGCTGAGAAAGATTCTGCCGTCATGCAAAAAACCCTTAAAGCCTATGTCCTTGAAATCGTCGAGCACCTGCGAGGCGCCAAGAACAAGACACGGGATGAGGTAGAGGAAAAAGAGGTGGAGTTTTGGCGGGCGCTGGTTCTATTGGGGGTTGCTGCTTTAGCCCTGATTGTTCTCGGTAATCAAGAGGCCGGCGGCTGGGCTTGGCTGGATAAAAAACGCTTTTCTTTCAAATTGACGGGCACCCTGCTGGCATTCATTTTTCTAATGATTCAGATCGAGCGAATGGCCTTTTTCAAAGTGCTATGGGGGTATGGCTTCACCAAACTCATAGTGTCTATCGGTGCCTCAGCGTTGCTGGTTTTTTCTACAGGCAAGGCCGCCGGGGTTATCAATGGCGTTTTCGGGGTTGATTCAACCGCATTACCGCTGAGTTTGACGTTCATGACCGGGTTTATATTTTTCAAATACCTGTCTCCGTTCGTTTTCTTGATTGGTTTGCTGGCGTTGGTCCACGTCCTCATCATCGCGGTGTGGCTCAAGGCGTTCGCCAAAGGAGATATCCCGACCGGGCCTTTGGTGAGTTCGGCAGTCTTTTTTATTTTTTCGATTTTGGTCATGGGGTTTTATTGGGGATGGGGAGGCACTCGTCTGAGTGACGAGCGCTTGCCAGAAGTCGCGTACAAATTGGCGAATATTCTGGACTTTAATAACCGGCATCTGTGCGCCAACATTCCGTCTGCCGATGCGGTGGTCTTTATTGGCTCCAGCCAGAATGTTGTGTTGATTGATCCTCACCCGGTGAGCATCGACAGCGTGCAGGCGTTCTTTGAACAAGACCTGACTATTCCCCCAGCGTTCGAGCGCCAGGCGTGCGCATTGCCCTCGGCACCTTCAGCCCTTCTTTAGCAAGGCCGCACACGCGGCTTTATAAGCGTCATGTTGATACTTGTTCAGCGACGCCGGCAGCTCGAATGCATGTTTCTTGAATTGCGCAGTCAGGGTTTGCGGTGACAGCAACTGCACCTCGCATTCATCGAGCAGTTGCAGGATGCCCTCGATCTTGAAGGTGGTGGGGCCACCGGCGAACTCGCCTTTTTTGCTGCGCTTTTTAATGGCGATGCGGGTAATGCCATTGGCCGCGACAAATGCTGCCACCTGAGCGGCGAAGGCTTTGACGTTCGCGGCGTCTTCATCGTCGTCGAGGGCGATTTTTTTGGTGCTGATGGTGACGTGCTCAAGGCCGGCCTGGCCTTGACGGGCCAAGGCGAAGATGGCTTCGCTGCCTTTAATGTCGATACCGCAAATAGTCATAAATCCCCAATCCGTCATTAGTGCGCTGATGCTGCGTAAATGAAGTGCGCCTGCGAACCTTATTGCTGGCCGATCGACTCTAAAAACTCCGACCGGTCATCGCTCACGGCAGCAATGCAGTCGTTTTGCGCAATGTTGAACGCCTCTGTCCCCGCCGTGGCCGGGAAGACCACCACCGAGCAATCGGCATCCCGCTGGTGCAACCACAGCGACTGGGCGGTTTTGATTTTGCTGGTGATGTTGTTGAGCTGGGTCGCGTTGCTGCCGTACAGCGAGGTCATGCGCGCTTGCAAGGCTTCGTAGTTTTCAGTCAACAACTGCTCGGCAGCGTTGCGGCTGTACACCGAACACGCGAGGGTTTGCTGGTCGTTTTCGACGGCATCACACGGGTTGAAGTCGGCATCATCGGCCGCGTATGCGCCGCTTGTGATCAACGCCAAGGCCAGGAGAATCGATTTCATTGCGGCTTCCTAATCCAGAGTTGGGACGGATTCTGGCTTAAGCGTGCATCAAAAGCCACGCAACATCGGCCAATTTCCTACCTGCTGAGCGCTTTGACCGTGCTTGACGCTTTCTGCAATCGCGCTGTCGCTTTTGCACCCGGCTGCTTTTAACCCCAAGCCTATGCTGGCCCAAAGCGCCGGCAGACGATTCGGCGCAGCATTCGCCATAAGGGGACGCCTGATGAGCCCAGCCGAGTTGCACGCCGACAGCATCGTTATCGACGGGCTGATCATTGCCAAATGGAACCGTGAACTGTTCGAAGACATGCGCAAGGGCGGCCTCACGGCGGCCAACTGCACAGTGTCGGTGTGGGAGGGGTTCCAGGCCACCATCAATAACATCGTCGCCAGCCAAACCCTGATGCGTGAAAACAGTGACCTGGTGCTCCCGGTCAAGACCACGGCAGACATTCGCCGCGCCAAGGAGCAGGGCAAGACGGGGATCATCCTGGGCTTTCAAAATGCCCATGCATTCGAGGACCAGTTGGGCTACATCGACATCTTCAAGCAGCTTGGCGTGGGGGTGGTGCAGCTGTGCTACAACACGCAAAACCTGGTGGGCACCGGCTGTTACGAGCGTGATGGCGGGTTGTCGGGGTTTGGCCACGAAGTAGTGGCTGAAATGAACCGTGTGGGGATCATGTGCGACCTGTCGCACGTAGGCGCTAAAACCTCCGAAGAAGTCATTTTGACGTCGAAAAAACCGGTCTGTTATTCGCACTGTTTGCCCTCGGGCCTCAAAGAGCACCCGCGCAATAAATCCGACGCCGAGCTTAGATTCATCGCCGAGCATGGCGGCTTTGTGGGCGTGACCATGTTCGCGCCGTTTCTGGCCAAAGGCATTGACGCCACCATTGACGACTACGCCGAGGCCATCGAATACACCATGAACCTGGTGGGCGAAGACGCCATCGGCATTGGCACCGACTTCACCCAGGGCCACGATCAGGCGTTTTTCGACATGCTGACCCACGACAAAGGCTATGCCCGGCGTCTGACCCGCTTCGGCACGATCATCAACCCGCTGGGCATTCGCACCGTGGGTGAGTTCCCCAACCTCACTGAAACGCTGCTCAAACGCGGCCACAGCGAACGCGTGGTGCGCAAAATCATGGGTGAAAACTGGGTCAACGTGCTCAAAGAGGTGTGGGGCGAGTAGCGGCACGGCCCGCAGCATTGAGCTTGTAGTCGCTGGCGAAGGCTGCGACAGGGATCGGATGGCCTTCGAGCAAGCGAGCGTTTCTCAGACCTTCGCAGCCTTCGGCAGCGATTACGCAGTGACTCATTTTTCAGAGGTATGCCCAATGGCAAAAATCGCCCCGCAATTGCCCATCGAAGTCGACAGTGAAACCGGCGTCTGGACCTCTGACGCGTTGCCGATGCTGTATGTGCCGCGGCATTTTTTCGTCAATAACCACATGGGCATTGAAGCCGTAATCGGCGCGCAGGCCTACGCCGACATCCTCTACAAAGCGGGCTACAAATCGGCCTGGCACTGGTGCGAAAAAGAAGCCGAGTGCCACGGTCTTGAAGGGGTCGCGGTGTTTGAGCACTACATGAAACGCCTGTCGCAACGTGGCTGGGGCCTGTTTCACATTCAGGACATTGACCTGGACGCCGGTACGGCCACGGTCAAGCTCGAACACTCCTGTTTTGTCTACGTGTACGGCAAGGTCGGGCGCAAGGTCGACTACATGTTCACGGGCTGGTTCGCGGGGGCCATCGATCAGATTTTGAGCGCGCGCGGCAGTCAAATCCGCACCGTGGCGCAGCAGGTGTACAGCGCATCGGAAGAGGGCCACGAGCACGGCCTGTTTAGCGTCAAGCCGTTGTAAAACGAGGAGCGGGATATGGCGTTCGAAGCGATGTTTGAGCCGATTCAAATCGGCAAGTTGACCATCCGCAACCGTGTGCTCAGCACGGCCCACGCCGAGGTGTACGCCACCGACGGTGGCATGACCACCGAGCGCTACGTGCGGTATTACGAAGAAAAGGCCAAAGGCGGCATTGGCCTGGCCATCTGTGGCGGCTCATCAGTGGTGGCCATCGACAGCCCGCAAGAGTGGTGGAGTTCGGTCAACCTCAGCACCGACCGCATCATCCCGCACTTTCAGAACCTGGCCGATGCGATGCACAAGCACGGCGCCAAAATCATGATCCAAATTACCCACATGGGGCGTCGCTCACGTTGGGACGGGTTCAACTGGCCCACCTTGATGTCGCCCTCGGGCGTACGCGAGCCGGTGCACCGCGCCACCTGCAAAACCATCGAGCCTGAAGATATCTGGCGCATCATCGGCAACTACGCCAGTGCCGCAGGCCGGGCCAAGGCGGGGGGGCTGGACGGGGTGGAACTGTCGGCAGTGCATCAGCACATGATCGACCAGTTCTGGAGCCCACGGGTTAACAAGCGCACGGATGAGTGGGGCGGCAGTTTTGAAAACCGCATGCGTTTTGGCCTCGAAGTGCTTAAAGCGGTGCGCGCGCAGGTCGGCCCGGACTTCTGCGTGGGCATTCGCCTGTGTGGTGACGAATTTCACCCCGATGGCTTGAGCCACGAAGACATGAAGCAGATTGCCAAGTACTACGACGACACCGGCATGCTCGACTTCATTGGCGTGGTTGGCTCGGGGTGCGACACGCATAACACACTGGCCAACGTGATCCCGAACATGAGCTACCCGCCGGAGCCGTTTCTGCACTTGGCAGCCGGTATTAAAGAAGTGGTCAAGGCGCCGGTGTTGCACGCGCAAAACATCAAAGACCCGACGCAAGCCACGCGCATTCTTGAGGGCGGGTACGTGGACATGGTGGGCATGACCCGCGCGCACATTGCCGACCCGCATTTGATCGCGAAAATCAAAATGGGCCAGGTCGATCAGATCAAACAATGCGTGGGCGCCAATTACTGCATCGACCGTCAATATCAGGGGCTGGACGTGTTGTGCATCCAAAACGCTGCCACCTCGCGCGAATACATGGGGGTGCCGCACCTGATTCAGAAGTCCATTGGGCCAACGCGCAAAGTGGTGGTCGTGGGCGCAGGCCCGGCAGGCATGGAAGCGGCGCGAGTGGCGGCCGAGCGCGGGCATGACGTGACCCTGTTCGAGAAGCGTGAGGCCATTGGCGGGCAAATCAGCCTGGCAGCCAAAGCCCCGCAGCGTGACCAGATGGCCGGTATCACCCGCTGGTTTCAGTTGGAGCTGGCGCGCCTGAAGGTTGATTTACGTGTGGGCGTGGCGGCCGATACGGCCACGATTCTCGACTTGCGGCCTGACATCGTGGTGCTGGCGGTGGGCGGGCATGCCTATATCGAACAAAACGAACACTGGGGCGCAGCGCAGGGGTTGGTGGTCAGCAGTTGGGACGTGCTCGACGGCAAGGTTGCGCCCGGTAAAAACGTGCTGGTGTACGACACCATTTGCGAGTTTACCGGCATGTCGGTGGCGGACTTCATGGCCGACAAAGGCGCGCAGGTCGAAATTGTCACCGACGACACCAAGCCGGGCGTGGCAATTGGCGGCACGTCTTTCCCCACGTACTACCGCAGCCTGTACCCCAAAGACGTGATCATGACCGGCGACATGATGCTGGAGAAGGTCTACCGCGAGGGCGACAAGCTGATTGCGGTGTTGGAGAACGAATACACCGGGGCCAAGGAAGAACGCGTGGTGGACCAGGTGGTGGTGGAAAACGGCGTGCGCCCGGACGAAGCCTTGTATTACGCGCTCAAGCCTGACGCGCGCAACAAAGGGCAGATCGACGTTGAAGCGTTGTTCGCGATCCAGCCGCAGCCATGCCTGAGTGGGGCGGGGGATGGGTATTTATTGTTCCGCATCGGTGACTGTGTGGCGCAACGCAACGTGCACGCGGCGATCTATGACGCGCTGCGGCTGTGCAAGGACTTTTGAGGTCACACATAACCATTGTTGCCAGGAGCCATCCATGCTGAACGTTCTGCTTCCCGTCCTGATCTTCGCCGCGCTGGGGCTGGCCCTCATCGGCGCCTTTCGCCGCCTGCGCCTGTGGCGCCAGGGCCGCCCTGCCAAGGTTGACCTGCTCGGCGGCCTGCTGGCCATGCCCCGCCGCTACATGGTCGACCTGCACCACGTCGTCGCGCGCGATAAATACATGGCCAACACCCATGTCGCTACCGCTGGCGGCTTTGTCCTGGCCGCGCTGTTGGCGATTCTGGTTCACGGGCTGGGGGTGCATCAGCGCCTCCTTGGCTATGCCTTGCTGTGCGCCACGCTGCTGATGTTTATCGGCGCCGTGTGTGTGTTCATGCGCCGTGTGAACCCGCCCAGTCGCCTGTCAAAAGGCCCGTGGATGCGCCTGCCCAAAAGCCTGTTGGTGTTTGCCGCCAGTTTTTTCATGCTGACCCTGCCCGTGGCAGGCCTGCTACCGCAAGGTACTGGCGGCTGGCTGCTGGCCACGCTGTTAAGCGTTGGCGTGGCCTGGGGGGTGGCTGAGTTGTTTTTCGGCATGACGTGGGGCGGCCCCATGAAACATGCGTTTGCAGGGGCGCTGCATCTGGCCTGGCACCGCCGCCCCGAACGCTTTGGCGGCGGGCGTTGCACCGGTCTGAAAGCGCTGGACCTGAGCGATCGCAGCGCGCCACTGGGGGTAGAAAAACCCAAAGACTTCACCTGGAACCAACTGCTGGGCTTTGACGCCTGCGTGCAATGCGGCAAGTGCGAAGCCGCGTGCCCGGCCTTTGCGGCGGGCCAGCCGTTAAACCCGAAAAAACTGATTCAGGACATGGTGGTCGGGCTTGCAGGCGGTACCGATGCGCACTTCGCTGGCAGCCCTTACCCCGGCAAACCGCTTGGCGAACATGGTGGCAACGCGCATCAACCCATCGTCAATGGCCTGGTTGACGCTGATACGTTATGGGCCTGTACCACCTGCCGTGCCTGTGTCGAAGAATGCCCGATGATGATTGAACACGTTGACGCCATCGTCGACATGCGCCGCTTCCTCACGTTGGAAAAAGGCGCGACGCCCAATACCGGCGCGCAGGTGCTGGACAACCTGATCGCCACCGACAACCCCGGCGGTTTCGCCCCCGGTGGACGCATGCACTGGGCGGCCGACCTGAACCTGGACCTGATGCGCGACAAGCCGTCGGTGGACGTGTTGTTTTGGGTCGGCGATGGCGCGTTCGATATGCGCAACCAACGCACCCTGCGCGCCTTTGTCAAAGTGCTGCAAGCGGCCGGGGTCGATTTTGCCGTGTTGGGGCTGGAGGAGCGCGACACGGGCGATGTGGCCCGCCGCCTGGGTGATGAAGCAACGTTCCAGGCCCTGGCCAGGCGCAACATTCAGACGCTGGCGCAGTACACCTTTACACGCATCGTCACCTGCGACCCGCACAGCTTGCATGTGTTGAAAAACGAATACCCAGCCTTTGGTGGTGACTACCGGGTGCAGCATCACAGCACCTGTATGGCCGAGTTGATTGAGGCCGGATTACTCACCCTCGCGCCCGATAGCGGGGGCCGCGTCACCTACCACGACCCGTGTTATCTGGGCCGTTACAACGGCGAATATGAAGCGCCGCGGTCGGTGCTGCGCGCCCTGGGGCTTGAGGTCATCGAGATGCAGCGCTCGGGGTTGCGCTCCCGTTGTTGCGGTGGCGGTGGCGGTGCGCCGATTACCGACATCCCCGGCAAGCAACGTATCCCTGACATGCGCATGGCTGACATCTGCGAAACCGGCGCTGAGCGGGTGGCTGTCGGATGCCCGCAATGCACCGCCATGCTTGAAGGTGTGGTTGAACCCCGGCCGTTGGTCAAAGACCTCGCGGAGCTGGTGGCGGATGCCTTGATTGACGCACCCAACCGTCTCAAACCGTTGAAAAGAGCAGCGCCTGAGGTGATCGCATGAGTGACTTGATCCGCCGCGATCCGCGTGCCGAGTGGATTGCCCGCAACCGCCTGCACCCACTGCATGGTGCTTCGCAGCCCGTTTTGCAGCGTTGGATGGGGCCGAGCGGTGTCCTGCGTAAAAACGTGCACGGTGTCGGTTTCATTGGCCCCAATGGCCTTAAACGCATTGATCGCAGCGGTGCGCAGCAAGGGGGCGCCCGTGGGCGCACAGCCTGCGCTGAGGTGCAATTGCCGCTGCATCAGGTGGCGTCGCCTGCGTTCTACATCGCTGTGGTGCCGGACATGGTGGGCGGTCGTTTGAGCAGCCATGACCGTGATGTGCTCGGGTTGGCGCACCAGTTGGCAGGCAGCGAGGGCGCGGTGTTGGCGGTGGTGTTGGGTGAACACAAAGACACGACGCTGAGTACGGCGGGGGTTGACCGCGTGTTGGTGCTCGACAACCACGGTTATGCACCGGAGCGCCAGATGCTGGCCCTACGGGCTGTGGATAACCAATTTGCTCCGCGCCATTGGTTGTTCCCCGACAGCCGGGACGCGGGTGCCGAGCGCGGTCGGCGTTTTGCCGCCCGTGTCGGCGAGCGGCCTGCCACGCGGGTGTGGCAAATCCGCGAGGGTCGCTGCATCGGGCGCGCGGGTGCGGGCTTGCACGACGTGGAGCAAGCCCTTCCCCGGCTGATTCTGGCCGCTGCCGAATGCGCCGAGCCTGTGAGCGAAACCCGGCATGAGGTGCAAGCGGTTGAGTTATCCACAGCCGTTACCGCGTGCCTGGCGCGGATTGAAGACATGGGCGCTGTCGAGGTCGACCCGTCCGCGATTGTGATGGCCGAGGCGCCTTTTATCCTCAGCGGCGGCAACGGGGTGAAAGACTGGGGGCTTTTCCACAGGGCGGCGCTCGCGTTGGGCGCAACAGAAGGCGCCTCGCGTGTGGCGGTGGACGACGGTTTTATGGGCCGTGAGCGGCAGGTGGGCGCCAGTGGTACGTGGGTCACGGCGCGGGTTTACGTGGCGGTCGGTATCAGTGGCGCGATCCAGCACCTGCAAGGGATTGCTGCGTGCGACAAGGTGGTGGCGATCAACCTCGACCCGGCCTGCGACATGGTTAAGCGTGCGGACTTGTCGGTGGTGGGTGACAGTGCGGCGGTTCTTGAAGCCTTGATTGCGGCTGTGGATAAGTGGCGCCGGGGTGTTAAACGTGATGCAGCTTAATGACGCCCTCACCCCAACGCCATCCCGGTGGGAGAGGGTTGGGGTGAGGGGCTTTTGATTGGGAGAAGAGTGGATGAGCATTCCCACCGTGGTATTGGTTTCAATCGGTGTCCACCCTGCCTCGGGTCGCCCCCGGCGGGCTGAACAAGATGCCCGGGCGGTCGAAATGGGCCTGCAACTGGCTGGGGACAACCTGCATGTGCTGCATGCAGGCGACCCGCAGGAACCGGCTTTGCGCGCCTATCTGGGCATGGGCCTGCACGAGCTTCACGTCCTTGAACAGCCCGCTGGCGCCGATGCGTTGCCGGTTTTGCGCGAGTACCTGCGCGCAGCTGGCGTGCAACTGGTGCTGACCGGTAGCCAGGCCGAAACCGGTGAAGGCTCGGGCATGCTCCCGTATCTGTTGGCCGAGCAACTGGGCTGGCCGCTCCTGGTGGGCGTGGCGCAAATTGAATCTGTGCACAACGGCATGGCCCATGTGCTGCAAGCGTTACCCCGTGGCCAGCGTCGTCGGCTGAGTGTGCGCCTGCCGTTCATGGCCACGGTGGATAACGCGGCCCCCAAGGCACGGCAAAGCGCGTATGGCCCGGCCACTCGCGGATCGGTCGACGTTCAGGCGGTTGACGAAATGGACGGTGACTTATCCACATTGCCCGTTTTGCAACCGGCAAAACCCAGGCCCAAGCGCCTTAAGGTGATCAAAGCCAAAAGCGGCGCCGAGCGCATGAAAGCTGCTACCGCCAAGGCGGCAGGCGGGCAAGGGCAGGTGCTGCAAGGGATCAGCGCCGAGGACAGTGCACAGGCTATTTTGAACCTGCTGATTGAAGAGGGTGTGCTGCGCTGAGAGTTGCCCACAAAGTCTGTTAGCGCTTATGTGGATAACATGTTCGTTGTCGGCTGAGCGCCATATAAAACGGGCCTTTCAAGCTTTTGGCTAAAAAACGATCAAATGCTGTGGTTATCCACTGATGCGTCACTAAAGCCTTGAAACCCAGTGCTTTGCGCCGCTTTTCCACAGCACGAAGGGCCAGTGCATAAGTTGCACACATTCTCTGTTGGCGGATATGTGGATAACATGTTCGCGGTTAGCTGTAGGCCACGTAGAACGTGGCTTTGGCTTGATTGTATGAAAAACAACCAATTGACGTTTCAGGGATGAATTATCCACTTCCCCACAATTGCTGTGGGTGTGCCTGTGGATAACGTGTTCGTGAGTGGCTGCGAGCCACTCACTGCGTGCTCTGTACGGTTTTGGTTAAAAAATGATCAGGGGCGGTCAGGGCGAGGTCCGCACTACTGCGCGACCACCCCTTTGAGGTAGGGCGCAGGCGCTGCCCCCAAATTGTTGAGCAACCTTTCGCTGTACCAATCCACAAAATTGACCACGCCGAATTCATAGGTGGTGGAGTACGGACCCGGCTGGTAGGCGCTGGAGTTGATGCCGCGCTGGTTTTCTTCGGCCAGTCGACGGTCTTGATCGTTGGTGGCGTCCCATACCTTGCGCATGCGCTCCACGTCGTAATCCACGCCTTCTACCGCGTCTTTGTGCACCAGCCATTTGGTGCTCACCAGCGTTTCTTGCGCGCTGATCGGCCACACCGTGAAGACGATGATGTGGTCGCCCATGCAGTGGTTCCACGAGTGCGGCAGGTGCAGGATGCGCATCGAACCCAGGTCCGGGTTTTTGATCCGCCCCATGAGTTTTGCACAGCCCTGTTTGCCATCCAGGGTCATCGACACGGTGCCCTTGAGCAGCGGCATGCGCACGATGCGGTTGCGCAGGCCGAAACTGGCGTGCGCGTAAGGGATTTTTTCGGCGTCCCACGCCGCCGCGCTGGCGGCAACGTGGTCCTTGAACCCCTGATCGGCACGCGGGTCGGTGACGTCATCCCACTCCAGCAACGTTTTCAACAGCTCGGGGTGCGAGGCGTTGCAGTGGTAGCACTCGCGGTTGTTTTCCAGCACCAGTTTCCAATTGGCTTTCTCCACCAGGGTGGTCTGGATCGCCACCTTGGTGTTTTCCATGTCGTAGGGTTCCATGTAGTGGTTCAGCGTGGCGAGGAACTCGTCGATGGCCGGTGGGTGCTCGGCCAAGCTGATAAACACGTAGCCGCCGGCGGTTTTAACGTTCACCGGTTTGAGGCCGTACTGCGTCATGTCGAAACCAGCACCCATTTCAGTGCCCGCGAACAACAGTCGCCCGTCCAGTTCATAGGTCCACTGGTGGTAATGGCACACCAGTTTGGCGACTTTGCCTTTGGCCGTGGTGCACAGCCGCGAGCCGCGATGGCGACATACGTTATGAAACGCATGCACCTGCCCCTCTGCCCCGCGAATCACGATGATCGGGTTGTTGCCCACTTGCAGGGTCATGAAGTTGCCCTTGGTGGGTATCTCGCAGGTCATGCCTGCAATCAGCCACTCCTTCTGGAAGATTTCCTGCAGGTCGATGGCGAACAGCCGTTCGTCGTTGTAGAACGGCTGTGGCAACGAAAAGGTGCGCTCGCGGTTCTGCAACATCTGGGCGGTGGCCTTGCGTGCAGGTTCCAGTGGATCGCCCAGGCTCAAGGTTGCGGTGACGTCCATCGTGTAGTCCTCATGGCCATGGGGTACGGCCTTCAAGTGGCTGATCAAGGGTGCGACGCAAGGTAAAGCCATTGACGCTGAGTGTGCGTTCCAAGTGCTGCGAGGCCATATCTGCGGGCGACATGGCCCCATCTGTTCCCGACGCCTGAGCGCCTGTTTTCAGGGGCTGGTCGCGATAAGCATGTGAATGTCGTGAATAGATAAATGCCCGCCCCGGCCCGTGCGCAGAATCGCCAGTAAGAGGCTGGCAGTCGGCCGTGGAGAAGCGCATGTCCAATAGCTTTCTGAACCCGGTCACGACCCAGACGTGGGCCAACGGTCGTCACACCGTTCGCTGCGTGAAAGTGATTCAGGAAACCTGGGACGTGCGCACCTTCTGCTTTATGGCCGAGCAGCCGATCCTGTTCTTTTTCAAGCCGGGGCAGTTTGTGACCCTGGAACTTGTGATCGACGGCGAACAAGTGATGCGCTCGTACACCATCTCCAGCGCGCCCTCGGTGCCGTACAGTTTTTCGGTGACCATCAAGCGCGTGCCGGGCGGGCGCGTGTCGAACTGGTTGCATGACACCCTGGCCGAAGGTCAGGAGCTGGCGGTGCACGGCCCGGTCGGGCTGTTCAATGCCATCGACGCCCCCAGCCCCAAAGTGTTGTACCTCAGCGGCGGCGTGGGCATTACCCCCGTGATGTCGATGGCGCGCTGGTTTTACGACACCAACGCCAATGTCGACATGGTGTTTATCCACAGTGCCCGCTCGCCCAAAGACATCATTTACCACCGTGAACTGGAGCACATGGCTTCACGCATCGATAACTTCAGCCTGCACTTGATCTGCGAAAAGCACGGGCTGGGCGAGCCGTGGGCGGGCTATCGCGGCTATTTGAATCACAAAATGCTGGAGCTGATGGCGCCCGACTTTCTTGAGCGCGAGGTGTTTTGTTGCGGGCCGACGCCGTACATGAGCGCGGTCAAGCGCCTGCTCCAAGCCAATGGTTTCGACATGAGCCGCTACCACGAAGAATCGTTTGGCGCGACACCCCCTGAAGTGCGGGCCGATGCCGTGGAGCAAGCCGAACAAGCCGCCGATGCGCCGCAACTGGATGTGGCGGACTTGAACCAGGTGGAGTTCACCGCGTCAGGCAAAAGCATTCGCGTGGGGCCAGCAGAAACCGTGCATGCCGCGGCGGCCAAACTGGGGCTGATGATTCCCAAAGCCTGCGGCATGGGCATCTGCGGGACCTGCAAAGTGTTGAAGCTGGGCGGGGAGGTGGACATGGAGCACAACGGCGGGATAACCGATGAGGACGTGGCAGAGGGCTACATTTTGTCGTGTTGCAGCGTGCCCAAGGGCGACGTGCGGATTGAGTTTTAGGGCGCCTGTTTGCCCTCACCCCAACCCCCGCACGATGGCAGAGAGTTGGGTTGAGGGACTGGGCCTTACACGCTGAACCGCGAAACCATGCTGTTCAGGTCAACGGCCAAACGCGACAGCTCATTGCTGGCGGAGCTGGTCTGGCTGGCACCGGTCGCCGATTGCACAGACAAGTCGCGGATGTTGACCAGGTTGCGGTCCACTTCGCGTGCCACTTGCGCCTGCTCTTCGGCCGCGCTGGCGATTACCAGGTTGCGTTCGTTGATTTCCACAATTGCGGTGTTGATGGTCTCCAGCGCCAACCCGGCGCCTTTGGCGATGTTCAACGTCGATTCAGCGCGCTCAGTGCTGTTGCGCATCGAGTCCACGGCATGTTCGGTGCCGCCCTGAATGCTGCCGATCATGCGTTCAATCTCGCTGGTCGACTGCTGAGTACGATGGGCCAGGGCGCGTACTTCGTCAGCAACCACGGCAAAACCACGGCCCGCTTCACCGGCGCGAGCGGCTTCGATGGCGGCGTTCAGGGCCAGCAGGTTGGTTTGGTCGGCCAGGCCGCGAATCACATCCAGCACTTTGCCGATGTCCCGCGACTCGGCCGCCAGGTTACCAATCAAGGTGGCGGTGCTTTGCACATCGCCGCTCATGCGTTCGATGGCGCTGACGGTTTCCAGTACCAGGTCGCGACCATCACCGGCCGACGCCGTTGCACTTTTCGAGGCTTCGGAGGTGCTGACGGCATTACGCGCGACTTCTTCCACGGCGCTGGTCATTTCGTTGACGGCGGTGGCGGCCTGTTCGATTTCGTTGTTTTGCTGGGTCAGCCCTTTGGCGCTTTCTTCGGTCACGCAGTTCAGCTCTTCCGCCGCCGAGGCCAGTTGAGTGGCCGAGCCCGAAATACGCTGCAAAGTGTCGCGCAGCTTGCTTTGCATCTTGGCCATCGCTTGCAGCAAGCGCCCGGCTTCATCGCTGCCGTCCACTTTAATCGGACGCGTGAGGTTGCCTTCAGCAATGGCTTCGGCGGCTTCCAGCGCCTGGGCGATAGGTTGCGTGATGCTGCGGGTCAGCAGCAACGCGCACAGAACGGTCAGAGCGGTGGCCAGGAGCAGCAGGAACACCACCAGTTTGATGGCCGCTGCGTACATGTCGCTGGCGTGTTGATTGGCATCGCTGATCTGCTGACCATTGATGCGCATCAGGTCGTTGAGTTCTTTGTTGATAGCTTCGGAGTTGTTCAACAGCTCGGTGTTGAGCAAATCACGCAATTTGTCGACTTCGCCGTTGCGCGACAAGCTGCGCATGCGGTCTTCCAGTTGGCGGTACTGGCTCATCAGCGTTTGGTAGTGATCGTATACCGCTTGTTCATCAGGACCGCTGATGTACTTTTCGTACTCATTCTGGGCCGCGCGGATTTGCTGATTGCGCTGGTCCAGCAACTCCATGGTTTTTTGCTGAACTTCCGGCTCACGGTTAATCAGCAAGCGGTACGACAACACCCGCAGGCGCAGGGCCAGTTGAGTGAACTCGTCCAGGTTTTGAATGCTCGGCACGCTGCTGGTGCTGATCTCCTCGGCGGCAGAACGGATTTGGCTCATTTGAAGGAGTGCGCCTGCACCCAGAATCAGCATCAGTGTGCCGATCAACGCAAACCCTAAAAAGGCGCGCGGGGCGATATTCATATTGCGTAAAGACATGATGTTTCCTGGGGGGAGAGGCGCGATCCGTGCGGCGTCAATGCGGGGTGTATATGACCTATCGGTCATAAGACTAAAGTCTTGAATGCTCTGTGCGATTTTGTCGCACACAGGCCTTGGGCGACCGGGGGCGGGAACCTAGTTCACAAAGCACAGTCTTTAAGAGGCAAAGGAAGGTCGCCCCGCGCTAAATCGGGCCTTTGGGCCTGAATAACCCTAGCTTAGAAGGTGACTTTTCTTTATCGTACGCGCCCTCTGAAACTGCTTGAGATCTTCCCCATGATTGAGTCATCCCTTAGCAAACTGGAACAACTGGTCAGCGACCTGGTTCAGCAAAAGCAAGAGCTGCTGGACACCAACACGCAGCTGAGCGCCGAACTGGCCCAGGCCAAAGACGAAAACGAAAGCCTGCAATTGAGCCTGATGGAACAGGAAGAGAAGCAAGGCGCCACCGCAGCCCGCATTCAGGCATTGGTTGAGCGCGTAAGCGTGAGCCCTGTCAACGCATGAGCGTGGACAGAGACGGTGTAAATGTCGTCTCGATTCTGGGTAACGACTACACGATCAAGGCACCGGAGGGGGAACAAAAGACCCTGATGGCCGCCACAGTCATGTTGAAAGCCGCCCTGGCCGAAACGAAAAGAAAGTACCCGAGCCTGATCGGGGACAAGCTGTTGGTGCTGGCAGCATTGAATCTGTGTTCGCAACAGATTGAACTGCAACTGAGCCACAAGCAGGAACTCGACCGTTATCAAGAGCAAGTCAGCGCCACGGTCGATGTGATAGAGCGAACGCTCGGGCAGTCCTGAGAATTCGCCACGCTCTGCGTAGCCGCAGCCTGGAGGCAGCGGCTACGGGGGGCTTAGCCTGCCATGACTTCGCGAATATCGGCTGCCAATTCCCGTACGCGGGCTTCGTCGGTGTCCCACGAGCACATGAACCGTGCGCCACCTTTGCCAATAAAGGTGTAGAAACGCCAGCCCTTGGCGGTCAGCGCGGCAACAGCCGGTTCCGACAGTTGCAAAAACACACCGTTGGCTTCTACCGGGAACATCAACTCCACCCCTGCAATGTCACTCACCAGCTCGCTGAGCAGCTGTGCGCAGTGGTTGGCGTGGCGCGCGTGTTTAAGCCAGGCGTCGTTTTCCAGCAGGCCGACCCACGGCGCTGACAGAAAGCGCATTTTCGACGCCAGTTGCCCGGCCTGTTTGCAGCGGTAGTCAAAGTCCACAGCCAGGTTGTGATCGAAGAACAGAATCGCTTCGCCCACCGCCATGCCGTTTTTAGTGCCACCAAAGCACAGCACATCGACCCCGGCTTTCCACGACAGCTCGGCAGGCGAGCAACCGAGGAACGCGCAGGCGTTGGAGAAACGCGCGCCGTCCATGTGCAGCAGCAAGCCCAGTTCTTTACAGGTGGCGCTGATGGCGCGGATTTCTTCGGGGCGGTAGACACTGCCCACTTCTGTGGCCTGGGTAATGGTCACCACGCGTGGCTTGGGGTAGTGGATGTCTTTGCGCTTGAGGGCGATTTCGCGGATGGACTCGGGGGTGATCTTGCCGTTTTCAGTGCGTGCGATCAGCAGTTTTGAGCCGTTGGAGAAAAACTCGGGCGCGCCGCATTCGTCGGTTTCAACGTGGGCGGTTTCGGAGCAGATCACGCTGTGAAAGCTCTGGCACAGTGATGACAGGGCCAGCGAGTTGGCGGCAGTGCCATTGAACGCGAAGTACACCTCGCAGTCGGTTTCGAACAGTTTGCGAAAGTCATCTGCTGCGCGCAGCGTCCATTCGTCATCGCCGTAAGAGCGTTGGTGGCCGTGGTTGGCTTTTTCCATGGCAGACCAGACTTCGGGGCAGATACCGGAGTAGTTGTCGCTGGCGAATTGTTGGCTCTTGTCAGTCATTTCCCGGTTCCATGGTCGAAGATTGTCGTGCACTTTAGCCAAGAAACCCGCGAGTGCACAGTTGCGGTTTAAAACCCGGAAATACCCTACAAGGAACTGTTTGAGGGTGCATGTCGTAAATGCACCCTTGCGTGGCGTCCTTGGGCATTTGGTCACCCCGCGCCAGCTCTACCATCGGTCTTAAAGGGCAAGCCCTCACCGACCATGGCGCGCGGGCGCCGGGAGTACAGCCTATGCAACGCTATTCAGGCTTCGGCCTGTTCAAACACTCCCTCAGCCACCACGAAAACTGGCAAAAGATGTGGCGCACGCCCACGCCGAAAAAGCTCTACGACGTGGTGATTGTCGGCGGCGGCGGGCATGGTTTGGCCACGGCGTATTACCTGGCCAAAGTCCACGGCATCTGCAACGTGGCGGTGGTTGAAAAAGGCTGGTTGGGCGGGGGTAACACCGCACGCAACACCACCATCGTGCGCTCCAACTATTTGTGGGACGAGTCGGCGCACTTGTACGAACACGCGATGAAGCTGTGGGAAGGCTTGTCCCAAGACCTCAACTACAACGTCATGTTCTCCCAGCGCGGCGTTTACAACCTGTGCCACACCCTGCAAGACATGCGCGACTCAGAGCGACGTGTCAGCGCCAATCGCCTGAACGGCGTGGACGGCGAATTGCTCAACGCGCAACAAGTGGCAGACGAAATCCCCTACCTCGATTGCTCTAAAAACACCCGTTACCCGGTGATGGGCGCCACCGTGCAGCGGCGTGGCGGTGTGGCCCGCCACGATGCGGTGGCCTGGGGCTTTGCCCGGGCGGCCGATGCGCTGGGGGTGGACTTGATCCAGCAAACCGAAGTGCTGGGCTTTCGCAAGGAAAACGGCGTGTGCATCGGCGTCGAGACCAGCAAGGGCTTTATTGGCGCCAAACGCGTGGGCGTGGTCACCGCCGGTAACTCCGGGCACATGGCGCGCCAGGCAGGCTTTCGCTTGCCGATTGAGTCGCACCCGCTGCAAGCGCTGGTGTCCGAGCCGATCAAACCGATTATCGACAGCGTGATCATGTCCAACGCGGTGCACGGCTACATCAGCCAGTCCGACAAGGGCGACTTGGTGATCGGTGCGGGCATCGATGGCTGGGTCGGTTATGGCCAGCGCGGCTCGTACCCGGTGATCGAGCACACGATTCAGGCGATTGTTGAGATGTTCCCGGTGTTGTCCCGTGTGCGCATGAACCGTCAATGGGGCGGCATCGTCGACACCACCCCCGACGCCTGCCCGATCATCTCCAAAACGCCGGTGCCTAACTTGTTCTTCAACTGCGGCTGGGGGACGGGCGGGTTCAAGGCCACGCCTGGCTCGGGCCATGTGTTTGCGGCCAGTTTGGCCACCGGTGAAATGCACCCGCTGGCGGTGCCGTTCTGCCTCGAACGTTTCCACAACGGCGCGTTGATCGACGAACACGGCGCCGCCGCGGTCGCTCACTAACAGGAGAAACACCGATGCTGCATATCTTCTGTCCTCATTGCGGCGAACTGCGCTCGGAAGAGGAGTTTCACGCGGCCGGTCAGGCGCACATTCCTCGCCCGCTTGACCCTGATGCCTGCACCGACGCGCAGTGGGGCGACTACCTGTTCTTTCGTGACAACCCCCGCGGGCTGCACCACGAGCTGTGGAACCACGTGGCCGGTTGCCGTCAGTTTTTCAACGCCACGCGCAATACCGTGACCTACGAAATACTGGAAACCTACCCCATAGGTACCGCGCCGCAATTCACTGAACAGCGGTCCCCGGCGACCGCGACTGCCACCCGCGTGCAGGGAGAAAAGGTATGAGCCAGACCCATCGCCTGGCCAATGGCGGCCGTGTGGATCGCAGCAAAGTGCTGACCTTTACCTTCAACGGCCAACCCTACTCCGGTTACGAAGGCGACAGCCTGGCCGCCGCCCTGTTGGCCAACGGTGTCGACATCATTGGGCGCAGCTTCAAATATTCGCGGCCACGGGGTATTTATGCTGCGGGCGCCGAAGAGCCGAACGCGGTGCTGCAAATCGGCGCCACCGAGGCGACGCAAATCCCCAACGTGCGCGCCACGCAGCAGGCGCTGTATCAGGGCCTGGTGGCCACCAGCACCAACGGCTGGCCCAACGTGAACACCGACATGATGGGCATTTTGGGCAAAGTCGGTGGCACGTTGATGCCACCGGGGTTTTACTACAAAACGTTCATGTATCCGAAGTCGTTCTGGATGACGTATGAAAAGTACATCCGCAAGGCGGCAGGTTTGGGCCGTTCGCCGACGCAAAATGACCCGGATACTTATGACTACATGAACCACCACTGCGACGTGCTGATCGTCGGCGCCGGGCCTGCGGGGCTGGCGGCGGCCTTGGCGGCAGCGCGCAGCGGCGCCCGGCTGATCGTGGCCGATGAGCAGCAAGTGTTCGGCGGCAGTTTGCTCGACAGTCGCGAAAGCCTGGACGGCAAGCCGGCGATGGCCTGGGTTGCCAGCGTGCTGGCCGAACTCAACGCATTGCCCAACGTGGTGTTGCTGCCGCGTGCCACGGTCAACGGCTATCACGACCACAACTTTGTGACGATTCACGAACGATTGACCGACCACATGGGCGACCGCGCGCCGGCCGGCCAGGTGCGTCAACGTATCCATCGGGTGCGCGCCAAGCGCGTGGTGCTGGCCACCGGCGCCTGTGAGCGGCCGTTGGTGTATGGCAACAACGATGTACCGGGCAACATGCTTGCCGGGGCGGTGTCCACTTATGTGCGTCGCTACGGCGTGGCGCCGGGCCGTACGTTGCTGCTGAGCACCAATAACGATCATGCCTACCGTGTGGCGCTGGACTGGCTCGATGCCAGTTTGCCAGTGGTCGCGATTGCCGATGCCCGCAGCAACCCGCGCGGTGCGCTGGTCGAAGAGGCGCGGGCTAAAGGCATCCGCATTTTGACCGGTAGCGCGGTGATCGAAGCCCGGGGCAGCAAGCGCGTAACCGGCGGGCGGGTGGCGGCAATTGACCTCAAAGCCCACCGCGTGACCAGCCCCGGCGAGATGCTCGACTGCGATCTGATTGCCACCTCGGGCGGCTACAGCCCGGTGGTGCACTTGGCCTCGCACTTGGGCGCCAGGCCGATCTGGCGTGAAGATATCCTCGGGTTTGTGCCCGGTGAAGCGCCGCAAAAGCGCGTGTGCGTGGGCGGTATCAATGGCGTCTACAGCCTCGGCGACACACTGGCTGACGGTTTTGAAGGCGGCGTGCGCGCGGCCAGCGAAGCCGGGTTTAAAGCCGTCGAAGGGGGGCTGCCCAAAGCGCTGAAACACTACGAAGAACCGACGCTGGCGCTGTTTCAGGTGCCGCATGAAAAGGGCACCGCGCGAGCGCCCAAACAATTTGTCGACCTGCAAAACGACGTCACGGCGGCAGCCATCGAACTGGCGACCCGTGAAGGCTTTGAGTCGGTGGAACACGTCAAGCGTTACACCGCGCTGGGGTTTGGCACCGACCAGGGCAAGCTTGGCAACGTCAACGGGCTGGCCATCGCTGCGCGCTCGCTGAACGTGAGCATCACGCAGATGGGCACCACCATGTTTCGGCCCAACTACACACCGGTCACCTTTGGTGCCGTGGCAGGGCGTCATTGCGGCCCTCTTTTCGAGCCGGTGCGTTACACCGCACTGCACCCCTGGCACGTCAAGCAAGGCGCGGCATTTGAAGACGTCGGCCAGTGGCAACGCCCGTGGTACTTCCCGCGCGGTGGCGAAGACCTGCATGCCGCCGTCAAGCGCGAGTGCCAGGCGGTGCGAGACAGCGTGGGCCTTCTGGATGCCTCCACGCTGGGCAAAATCGACATTCAGGGCCCGGATGCGCGCGAATTTTTGAACCGTATCTACACCAACGCCTGGACCAAACTGGACGTGGGCAAAGCGCGCTACGGGCTGATGTGCAAAGAAGACGGCATGGTCTTCGACGACGGCGTGACCGCGTGCCTGGCCGATAACCATTTCCTGATGACCACCACCACCGGTGGCGCCGCGCGCGTGCTGCAATGGCTGGAGATTTATCAACAGACCGAATGGCCGGACCTCAAGGTGTATTTCACCTCGGTCACAGACCACTACGCGACCCTGACCTTGTCTGGCCCCAACAGCCGCCTGTTGCTCAGTGAGGTGACTGACATTGATCTTGACCGTGAAGCCTTCCCGTTTTTGAGCTGGAAAGAAGGTCGGGTCGGGGGTGTGCCTGCGCGGGTGTTCCGCATCTCGTTCACCGGAGAGTTGTCGTACGAAATCAACATTCAGGCCGATTACGCGATGGGCGTGCTGGAGAAGATCGTCGAGGCGGGTAAAGCCTACAACCTGACCCCTTACGGGACTGAAACCATGCACGTCTTGCGGGCCGAGAAGGGCTTCATCATCGTCGGCCAGGACACGGACGGCTCCATGACCCCCGATGACCTGAACATGGGGTGGTGCGTGGGCCGCACCAAACCGTTTTCGTGGATTGGCTGGCGAGGCATGAACCGCCAAGACTGCGTGCGTGAACAGCGCAAACAACTGGTGGGGCTTAAACCGGTCGACCCGAGGCAATGGCTGCCTGAAGGCGCGCAACTGGTGTTGGACCCCAAACAGGCGATCCCGATGAGCATGGTGGGCCACGTGACTTCCAGCTACACCTGCGGCTCGCTGGGGTATTCATTTGCGATGGGCGTGGTTAAAGGTGGCCTCAAACGCATGGGCGAGCGGGTATTTGCGCCGTTGGCGGATGGCCGCGTGATCGAAGCCGAGATTGTGTCTTCGGTGTTTTTCGATCCCAAGGGCGAACGGCAGAATATTTGAGTGTGTGATGTGTGCAGGCGCGACCAACCACAACATTTGCAACGGGTGAGTTCATGACCACAGCCAACGTATATCAGCAGCGCCCGGACGCGGCGGCCAAAGCCGAGTCATCACTGCATCACAGCACCCTGGCCAGCCTGATCGGCCAGGGCGCGCAACAACCCGGCGTGATCGTGCGCGAGAAAAAACTGCTGGGCCATCTGACCTTGCGTGGCGACGCCCGAGACCCGGCGTTTAGCCAAGGGGTGCATCACGTGCTGGGCCTTGAGTTGCCGGTGGCGCTAACGCTGGCGGTGGCGGGCGAGGTGTCAGTGCAATGGATGGGGCCGGATGAATGGCTACTGATCGTGCCGGGCGGCCAGGAATTTGCGCTTGAAACAGCCCTGCGCCACGCGTTGGCCGGGCTGCACATCAGCGTGGTGAATGTCAGTGGCGGCCAGCAATTGCTGGAGCTGAGCGGGCCGAAGGTGCGTGAGGTACTGATGAAGTCGACCAGCTACGACGTGCACCCCGACAACTTCCCGGTGGGCAAGGCGGTGGGCACGGTGTTTGCCAAGTCGCAGCTGGTGATTCGTCATACCGCGCAAGACACGTGGGAGCTGCTGATTCGGCGCAGCTTCTCGCAGTATTGGTGGCTATGGTTGCAAGATGCGGCGGCTGAATATGGGTTGAGGGTTGAGACCTGAGTGACGGCTGGCCCTCACCCCAACCCTCTCCCGGAGGAAGAGGGGGTTTTGCTTTTTCACCTGACCCCCACAAGGAAACCTGCATGAGCCGCGCCCCGGATACCTGGATTCTCACTGCCGATTGCCCCAGCAGGCTCGGCACCGTCGATGCAGTCACACGCCACCTGTTTGAGCATCAGTGCTACGTCACCGAGCACCATTCCTTCGACGATCAACGCTCCGGGCGTTTTTTCATCCGCGTCGAATTCCGCCAACCTGACGGCTTCGATGAACACGCTTTTCGTGCGGGCCTCGCCGAACGTGGTCATGCGTTTAACATGGTGTCCGAACTCATCCCCCCGCATTACCGGCCCAAAGTGCTGATCATGGTGTCCAAGTCTGACCACTGCCTGAACGACTTGCTGTATCGCCAGCGCATCGGCCAGTTGTCGATGGACGTCGTGGCCGTGGTCTCTAATCACCCCGACCTGGAGCCGCTGGCGCGCTGGCACGGCATTGCATACCACCATTTCGCCCTCGATCCGAACGACAAACTCGCCCAAGAGGCCAGGGTCTGGCAGGTGATCGAGGACACCGGCGCCGAACTGGTGATCCTTGCCCGCTATATGCAAGTGCTGTCACCCCAGCTGTGCCGCAAGCTCGATGGCAAGGCGATCAATATTCACCACTCGTTGCTGCCGGGTTTCAAGGGCGCCAAGCCCTATCACCAAGCCTATGAGAAGGGGGTGAAACTGGTCGGCGCCACCGCGCATTACATCAACAACGACCTCGACGAAGGCCCGATCATCGCTCAAGGCGTGGAAGCGGTAGACCACAGTCATTACCCCGAAGACCTGATCGCCAAAGGTCGCGATATCGAGGCGCAAACACTGGCCCGGGGCGTGGGCTATCACATTGAGCGGCGCGTTTTCCTAAATGGAGGTCGTACGGTGGTGCTGTAGGCGCCGCTTCGCCAACTAAGCTGCAAGAAGATCGGCTTGCGGCTGGCCGATCACCCCTCTCAATAACAACAAGGGTGAACTCGATGGCTGACAATCGCGGCGTGGTGTATTTGGGCAATGGACAGGTCCAGGTGCAATCCATTCCTTTTCCCAAGATGCAAAACCCTCAAGGCAAAGCGATTCACCACGGCGTGATTCTGCGGGTGGTGTCGACCAATATCTGCGGCTCTGACCAGCACATGGTGCGCGGGCGCACCACGGCGCAAACCGGTCTGGTACTGGGCCATGAGATCACCGGCGAGGTGATCGAAGCCGGGCGCGATGTGGAACATCTCAAGGTCGGTGATTTGGTCTCGGTGCCGTTCAACGTAGCGTGCGGACGTTGCCGCAGTTGCAAGGAGCAGAACACGGGTGTGTGCCTGACCGTCAACCCGGCCCGTCCCGGCGGCGCATATGGTTACGTGGACATGGGCGATTGGGTGGGCGGTCAGGCTGAATATGTATTGGTGCCGTATGCCGATTTCAACCTGCTCAAGTTGCCAAATCGCGACGCGGCGATGGAAAAAATCCGCGACCTGACTTGCCTGTCGGACATTCTGCCCACCGGTTACCACGGCGCTGTCACAGCGGGTGTTGGCCCCGGCAGCACGGTCTACATTGCAGGCGCAGGTCCAGTTGGGCTGGCGGCGGCCGCGTCGGCGCGTTTGCTGGGTGCCGCCGTGGTGATTGTCGGGGATGTGAACCCGATTCGACTGGCGCATGCCAAGGCGCAAGGTTTTGAGATTGCCGACCTGTCCAAAGACACGCCGCTGCATGAGCAAATCGCTGAGCTGCTGGGCGAACCCGAAGTGGATTGCGCGGTAGACGCCGTAGGTTTTGAGGCCCGTGGCCACGGGCATGACGGCGCCAAACACGAAGCCCCGGCCACGGTGCTCAACTCATTGATGGGCGTGGTGCGGGTGGCGGGCAAAATCGGTATTCCGGGGCTGTATGTCACTGAAGATCCGGGCGCCGTAGACGCCGCAGCGAAGAAGGGCAGCCTGAGCATTCGCTTTGGCTTGGGCTGGGCCAAATCCCACAGCTTCCATACCGGCCAGACCCCGGTCATGAAATACAACCGCCAACTGATGCAGGCCATCATGTGGGACCGCATTAAAATTGCCGACATTGTGGGGGTTGAGGTCATCAGCCTGGATGACGCGCCGCGTGGCTACGGCGAGTTTGATGCCGGGGTGCCGAAGAAGTTTGTGATTGACCCGCACCGCCTGTTCAGCGCCTAGAGCGCAACACTGAGTCGCAACAGTGAGCGTGCTCGCTGTTACGGCTCATTCGCGCAGTGGCGTGCTGATGTACAACGTTGGGCCCTGCGGCTGGCCATGTTTGGCGCCGCCGCGTTGTTCCAGGGTAATAGCGAGTTGGCGCGCCCCTTTGAGGCTTTTTTGCTGCACGAAGTTGATGCCTGCCCAGTCCTCGGTCTGGGGTGAGATCAGCCCCAGAGACACCGGGCTGGCATTGTCTTGCAAAGCCCACAGCTCCAGATCGCTGCTTTTGGCGGTCATGATGGCTTGCTGGGGATACATCTTCAGGTAGTCGTTGTAAATGTCGACGCGGATCACGGGTCGGGCATTGGCGTCCAACAACATGACCTGGCGTTGAAGGCGCTCGTTTTGCCAGATCACGATCAGCGCCAACACCCCGATCAGCAGGCTGGCATAAACCCAGACAGACATACGCCGCCATGCGGTCTTTTTTGCGGCGTTTGCAGGCGTGGCTCCCTGTCGCAACGAGCTGTAGTAGGGGTTGTGGTACAGCGTGAGGCGAGGCGCGGTCGACATGTAAAAGTCCTGTGAAACAAGCCGGCTGAGCGCTTAGCATCCAGCGGTTTGTGACAGGTGCCTAGCTGTCAGAACTGACAGGTCACGACGGCGACTAGAGTGCTGCCAGTGGGCCTTGGTAAAGCACCGGCCCGGTCGGCTGCCCGGTCGGCGACCCTGCGCGTGGCTCCAGGCTGACGGCCAGCACCACAGATGCCTTGAGCAATTGTTGCTGACTGTCGCTCAGCCCGATCATTCCCTCGCCCCCGGTCGGGATCAGCCCCAGCGACACCGGTTTGCCCTCCACCGGGAGCGCCCACAGCTCCAGGCTGCGCCCAGGTTCGATGGCGGCCAATTGCAGCGGTTGTACCCGCAGGTAATCGGCATGGGCTTCGATCCGCAGGCCCGGCTGCGCCGTACCGCTGAGCAGGGTGGCGTTGTACTGCACGTTGTCGCGGGTATAGAGCACGCCCACGCCCAGGGCTATGACCAGGGTACAGAGAGCAGCGCTGAGTCGCAGCCTGTTCCAGAACGGGCGTTTTTGCGGAACGTGGAGCTTTTGCGGCTCGATGCGCGCCACGATGGCCTGCCACACTTGCTCGGGCACCGGGTGTTCGGTCAGTGGCTGGCTCAGGCTCATCAGGTGAGTGTGCCAGCGGCCGAGTTCAGCGCGCAGAGCCGCATCTTCCAGCAGCAAGTGTTCGAAGCGTCTGCGCGCCAGGGGCGGCATCAAGCCGATGGCGTAATCGGCTGCGAGCGCGCGGCGCAGGCTTGGCGTTTGATAATTCATGCTTCGAGGCACCTGCGCAGGCGTTCCATGCCCCGGCGAATCCAGGATTTGACCGAGCCCAGCGGCGCGTGCAACTGATCGGCCAGCTCGCTGCAACTAAGCCCATGGAAATAAGCAATGGTGATGGATTGGCGCTGCATGGCATCCAGTTGCTCGATGCAGTGATTGAGTGCATGGGCCTCACGGTTGCTGTCCAGCTGCGTATGGGCGTCGGGGCTGTCATCGGCCAGCGCCGCCTGTTGCGGGTCGCTTAACGGCAGTTCACGGTGTTTGCGCAGTTGGTCGATGGCCAGGTTGCGGGTGATGTGGGTCATCCACGTCAGCGGCGCCGACAGGTGCGCTTCGTAGCGTGAAGCGTTATGCCAGATGCGCACAAAGCTCTCTTGCAGCACGTCTTCGGCCAGATCATGCCGCCCGCTCATGCAACGCAGCGCCACCGCATGCAAGCGCGGGGCGACAGTGCGATAAAGGCTTTCAAAGGCGCGGCGGTTGCCCAGCGAACATTGGGCCAATAACTGTTGCAGATGATCGGCGTCGGCGAGGCTGATAACCGTTCTCCCGTCCATTGAGGCTGAGGCATTGAGCCAATTGATGCCTGAGCGTAGTCCACGATGTACGGTTGTTCCATTCATGGCTGAGTCCTCACTGCCTTGATATACGTACATCGCGCATCAATTGGATGCAGGACATTCGGGTTTTTTTTCCACTAAGATTGGCGCCCGGTCGATTCGATAGTGGCACTTGGGAACAACGGCCATTGTTTTGAGTCAAAACCACAGTTTTGCTGCTCCCTGCTGGCGAGCGGTTTTTTAGGTTCTAGAGGTTGAATTGATGAAAAAGTTGAGCGGCGTAGCACTGGCAACATTGATGACTGTGGCGGCAAGCCCTGTGTTTGCGGGTTTCAGCCTGGGTGATGTGGCGAACGTCGCGGCCCAGGTGCAAGGCGCAAATAGCAATGGCGCCTCCACTGACAAATCAGTGCAAGCGGTACAGATGCTGAGCAAAGTCAATGAACTGGGCGTCAAGCCAGAGCAAGCGGCCGGTGGCGTGGGTGCAATGCTGAGCCTTGCGAAAAACCAGCTGAGCGGCTCCGACTACAGCGAACTGGCCAAGCAAGTGCCGGGGGTTAACAAATTGGCCGGTGCCGGCGCGCTGGGTCAGTTGAGCCAGCTTGGCGGTTTGCTGGGTAAATCTGAGGGCGTATCCGAAACAGCAACCAGCGCCGTCAGCAACGTTGCCAACACCGATCAATTGAATGCCGCCTTCACTGCGCTGGGCATGCAAGACGGCATGGTGGCCAAGTTTGCACCGGTGCTGCTGGACTACTTCAAAGGTCAGAACGTCAGCACTTCGCTGCTGAGCAAACTGGGCAGCGCCTGGGGCGTTTAACGTTAGCCGCGCTCGGCACGCAAAGTGCTGATGCGCTGGTCTTTCTTGATCCAGAGCTGGTTGACCCAGCTCTGGATCTGCTCACGAAACACCGGGTCGTTCTCGTAATCACCCTGCCACAACGCCGGATCCAGCTCGCGGGTCTGAATGTCGACAATCACCTTGGGCACCTGCCCGCTGATCAACTCCCAGAATCCCGGAATCCTGGCCTGTGGATACACCACGGTCACATCCAGCACGGCATCCAGTTGTTCACCCATCGCCGCCAGCACAAACGCCACGCCGCCCGCCTTGGGTTTGAGCAAGTAGGTGTAGGGCGAGTGTTGCAGGGCGCTTTTGGCCGGGGTGAAACGGGTGCCTTCCAAATAGTTCACCACTGTGACCGGCTGGCGCTTGAACAGCTCGCAGGCCGCCTGGGTGATTTTCAGGTCCTGGCCTTTGAGTTCCGGGTGCTTGGCCAAAAACGCTTTGGAATAGCGCTTCATGAAGGGGTAGTCGAGCGCCCACCACGCCAGGCCCAGAAACGGCACCCAGATCAGCTCTTTCTTGAGGAAGAATTTGAAGAACGGCGTGCGCCGGTTCAGCCCCTGCATCAGCGCCGGGATGTCCACCCACGACTGGTGGTTGCTGATCACCAGATACGAGGTATCGCGGCTCAAGCCTTCGGCGCCGCGAATGTCCCATTGCGTAGGCAGGCACAGCGCGAAAATGCGTTTGTCGATCTCGGACCACGTCTCGGCGATCCACATCACTGCCCGCGAGTTGAGGTCGCGCAGGCGGCCTGATGACAGCAGTTTGAACACGGCAAACAGCATCAACGGGCCGAACAGGATTAAGGTGTTGCACAGTAACAATAAGGTGACCAAACAGCCGGTGAGCAGGCGGCGCATAAGCAACTCTTGAACGTTTAAGGATTGCCAATGATAAGCAGCGCACCGCATAACGCCAAATCGGTGTGCTGACAAATGTTTCACACCGGTTGGGTTAACCTGACGCCACGCAACTCTATGACCTACCGGGCTGTCTGAAGCGCATGCCCCCGCTCGCGCCCACCGATGGCGTGAACACTGCCCCCCTCAAAAGGAAGCTGTCTCATGAAATCCGTTCTTGCCTTGCTGTCCGTATTGGCCTTGCCGGTGATGGCCGCAGAGCCGACGCTGTACGGGCGTTATGAATACATCAAGCTGCCGGAGATCGGTGAAACCCTTCAGGCCAAAATGGACACCGGCGCCCTGACTGCTTCGTTGTCGGCCAAAAACATCGAGTTGTTCACCCGTGACGGTGAAGAGTGGGTGCGCTTTGTGCTCGCAACCAAAGGCGCGAGCAGCAAGGTGTACGAGCACAAAGTGGCGCGCATCAGCAAAATCAAAAGTCGCGCCGACGAAGATGAAGACAAGGACGAACCGGTAAGCGCCAAGCGCCCGGTGGTCGACCTGGAAATGTGCCTGGGTGATGTCAAACGCACGGTCGAGGTCAACCTGACGGACCGCAGCAGCTTCAACTACCCGCTGTTGATTGGCGCCAAGGCGCTGCGAGAGTTTGGAGCGGCGGTCAACCCGGCTCGTCGCTATACCGCCGACAAACCGGACTGCTAAGCAGGCCGCGTGGCCTGCATCGAAGGGCGCTTGCTGACCTCGGCGTACCACGCGCTTAACTGCGCATTAGGCGTGCGCCAGTCGAATTGGGGCAGGCGCAGGTCGAGATAACCCAATGCGCAGGCCAGACTGATGGCCGCAATATCGAAGTGGCTGGCCAGTTCGGCGATGGCGTCCTGCTCAAGGGCTGCCAGCGCCCGATGGATTTTGTCAGCCTGCGCGTTGAACCAGTCGTCCCACTGTTTTTCAACGGGGCGCAAGCCGTGCTCATAACGCATCAGTACGGCCGCATCCATGATCCCGTCCGCAGTGGACGCCAGCGTCAAACGCCGCCAGCGCGCCGCACCGATGGCCGGGATCAGCGGGTTCCCGACGTGTTGTTGATCGAGGTAGTCGAGGATCACCCGGCTGTCGTGAATCACCGAGCCGTCTGCCAATTGCAGTGCGGGCAGTTTGCCCAGCGGGTTGGCGCAGTTGAGCGCCGCATCGGGGGCGGTGGGTGTGAGCGTGACCGGATGCAGGGTGACGCGATTCTGCTGGCCGGTCTCGTGCAGCATCACCAGGACTTTGCGGCCAAAGGGCGAGGCCGGGTTGTTGAACAGGGTCATGCTCGGTAGGGACATGGTGCTGACTCGACAAGGGTGGATCGAATTAGCCTAGACACTGACAGAGCGGCGCGCCAAAAAACGGCGCGCGATTCAGCGCTTGAGCAGACCACGCGCGCAAATCCACACCGGTACTCCCAGGCCGATCCAGCTCAATACATCCCAGGCGCCGTCATCGAGCAGCGCGCTGAATAATCCCATCGCGCTGAGCAAACCGATGGCCAGCGGGATGGAAAACACTTTCCAGAAATTGGATTGACGCGGTTTCATCGCGTGGCCTCCTTTGCGGCTTTGCGCCGTACCCACCACAGGTACAGACCGCTGCCGAGCACGACGATAGTCAACAGGTCGAGGGCCGCCCACAGAATTTTCATCGGCATGCCACCGTAGTCGCCGAAGTGCAGCGGTTGCGACATGCCCATCGCATCCATGTACCACGGCCGGCTGCCTACGGCCGTGACCTCAAGGGTGCTGGCGTCGATCAACACCGGCGTCAGCAAATGGGAGGTCAGGTGCGTACTGCCCTTCATGAACACCGCGTAATGATGCTCGCTGGAAAAACGTGTACCGGGGAATGCGATGAAGTCCGGGCGCATGCCAGGGGCGGCGTCGGCGGCGATGTCCAGCAGGCGATTGGCAGGCGCCAGGTGCGTCAGCGGCGGTGCGTTGCGATACGGCTCGACCATGGCGGTGAGGCTGTCGGTGCGCCACGCGGCGATGATCAAATCGGCACAGGCGCTGATGACGCCGGTGACACCCACCACCAACGCCCAGGTAAGCGTAACGACACCGATCAGGTTATGCAGGTCGAGCCAGCGCAGGCGGGTGGACTTGTCGGTGCGCACCGTGGCGAAGGTCTGGCGGCGCATAAAGGGCAGGTACAGCACCGCGCCCGAGATGATTGCCAGCACGAACAAAATACCCATGAACGCCAGCAGCAGTTTGCCGGGCAGCCCGGCGAACATGTCCACATGCAGGCGCAGCATCACCATCATGATGCCGCCATTGGCCGACGGCATCTCCAGCGCCTCGCCGGTACGGGCGTCGAGCATGAACGTGTGCGACGAGTTGGGTTCGGTGCCTGCGGTGGCGGCCATGATGGCGATCACCGCGTTTGGCTCGTCGTCTTCACTGCCAAAGTACTGCATCACCTCACCCGGCCTGTGGGCCTCGGCGGCCTTGACCAGTTGTTGCAGGTTCAGGCGTGGCGTGTCGGCGGGCATCTCCCGAAGCTGGGGGCTGTCACCGAGCAAGTGATCGATTTCATGGTGAAAAATCAACGGCAAACCGGTCAATGCCAGCAACAGCAAAAACGCGGTGCAAATCAGGCTGGTCCAGGTATGAATAAAAGACCAGCGGCGGATGGTTTTGCTTTTCATGACATTCCAAAAATGACGCGACATGTCGTAGCCGCTGCCGAAGGCTGCGTTCGATTGCGAAGCGCTCGTAAAACCTGAGTGCCAGGTTTAACTGGCACTCAGCGGCCCCTGAGTTTACGGCGACTCAGCCGCTCGCAGCCTTAGGCAACGGCTAGGAATTCAGGCGAGGCTGCTTAGAACTCTAGCTGCGCCGAGAACTGGACGGTGCGTGGATCGCCCAGGTAGTGGCTGTTGAGCCAGTAATCTTTGTTGGCCAGGTTACTGACGTTCATGCGCAAGGTCAGGTCATTTTCTGACACCTTCATGCGATACCGCGCGCCGGCGTCAAAGGTGGTGAAGGAGGGCAACTGATAGTCGTTGGCTTCGTCGGTGTATTGCTTGCCGGTGTAGAACGCACCGCCAGTCAATGCCAGACCGGGCACCGCGTTGATGTCGTATTCGGCGTACACCTTGGCCAGTTGCTTGGCCACGTCCACCGGCGCATTGCCGTCGTTGGCTTTGACGTTGGCGTCTTTTATTTTCGGGTCGAGCAAGGTGAAACCACCGACCACGGTCAGCTCAGGCGTGACCTTGCCGGTGACACTGAACTCCAGACCGTTGTTCACCTGCTTGCCGCTTTCACTGTAAATCATCGACTCACCGAGGTAGCCGTTAGGCTTTTCGATGTTGAACAGCGCCAGGGTGAACAAGGTTTCGCCCACGGTCGCTTTAGCGCCTACTTCGTATTGCTTGCTGACTTGTGGCGCGAAGATTTCACCCACATTGATGGCGTTGTACGGTGCGGTGCCGCCTGCTTGCAAGCCTTCAATATAGGTCGCGTACGTGGTCAGCCACGGCACGGGTTTGTAGATCAAAGACACGCTGGGCGAGGTTTTGCTGGCGTCGTAACGGGTCTTCTTGTCGGTGGCGGAGTAGACGAAGTCGTTGGCATAGGACTTGATCTGGGTACGGGTCACACCCAGGATGCTCGACCATTGATCGTTGAAGGTGATGACGTCGCCAATCAGGAAGTTATTGGTCTGGGAGGTGTTCGACAACCGCTGGTTGCCATGTCCTACGGAGTATGCGGGTTTGCTCACTTGCTCTGACGTGCCGAAAGGCAAAGCACCACCGCCGACGTCGCCATACTGCGTGCCGTTTGTAGGGATGTGGTCTTCGTACATGCGAATACGCGCGTTATTGCCCTGATAACCCAAGGTCATCTTGTGGCCGATGGCGCCTGTGTTGAACGCAGCATCCAGGAACAGGTAACCGGAGTTTTCCTGGTGCTCGATGGGGGCGAACGCATACAGCGGCTGGGTATAGACCCCCGCGCTGGAGACCGTCGGGCCGGTGTAGGTGTTTTCTTCGGTGAATTTTTGAGCAGAGAAAGCAGCGCGCAAGGTAAAGGTGTCGTTCAGGCGCCATTTGGCGCGGACGCCGCCCTTGTCGGTTTCGTTGTCCGAGAATGACCAGCGCTGGCTGTACAGCTTGTCGTTGTCCAGCACTGAGGCCCGCGGTCGCAGCGCTTGATCGCTGAAGTACCAGTAGCTGGTCAAACCGCGCACTTGCGTTTTTTTGTGCGAGGCGTCGAATTGGATTTGCAGGTCGTCGCTGACGTTCCAGTCCACCGCGAGGCTGATCAGCTCGCGACGGCGTTTTTGCATATCGATGGCGGTTTCGCCATCTTGGGTGAGCAAGTTCAAGCGATAAGCAAACTGGCCTTCGTCGTCGATCTTGCCGCCGAAGTCACCGTGCAGGTAATAGTTATCGCCACCGGCATTGCCCAGCGTCACGCTGCGATAGTTTTCGTAGGTGGGGCGTTTGAGCACGTAGTTGACCAAACCGCCTGGCGATGCAGGTCCATACAGAAACCCGGTCAGGCCGGTGACCACTTCCAGTTGCTCGGTTTCTTCGAGAAAGTTACCGGCGTCGGCCAAGGTTGAGAAACGCAGGCCATCGTTGGCAATGCTCAAGTTACCCGGTGCGCTGAAGCCCCGGATGTTCACGGCGCTGGCGTAACCAGCCCCCGTGGGGGAAAACACCTGGGTGAACGGGTTGCGCTTAAACACATCATCCAGCGAAGTGGCCTGCGTATTTTTCAGAAAGTCTTGCGAAGTCACGCTCATGGAGTACGGCGTGTCTTGCAGCTTCATCCCGCCCAGTGCGCCGACGTTGTTGACGTTTTCACTGACATAGCCCGCGGCTTCGGAACCTTCGGCCACCGCTGTGGCGTTGATATTCACATCGCCCAGGGTCAGGGTGCCTTCCTCGATGGGCAGCAACGTGTACGACTCGCTGGCGCTTTGCTGCAACTGCAACCCACTCCCTTGCAACGCCTCGCGCAGCGCCGTGGTCGGCTCGAACTGGCCGTTGACCGGGGCTGAGGTTTTGCCCGCCAATAACGAGGCGTCAATCGCCAGCGTGATCCCGGCCTGGCTGGCGATCTGGTTCAGTGTCGACGCCAAAGGCCCGGCAGGCAGGTTGTAGCTGCGCGCGGTTGCGCTGAGTTCGGCGGCCATCAGCGCGGGACTGGTCAGCGGAGCGCTCAGGGCAATGGCAATGGCGAGCAAGCTGGGGCGCAATAACGTGTCGAGGGTACGGGACATTCGGCGAATTCCTGAATGGAAATGTTTCTCAATGCCTCTATGCCGAACGAGTTTGGAAAAGTGATAGGGCTGATCGAAAATTATTTGTATTCAGGTTGAGCCTTGTCGTCGTTGCTGATTTTAAAGCTGCGGTTGAATGGTTTTACGACCGCTGCGCGCCCGGACGCAGCCTCGCATTACTCGTCAGCGACTACAGAAAACCGCTGGGGTGGGTGTAGCCGTTGCCGAAGGCGACGTCCGATTGCGAAGCGATCGTAAATCCGTTGCCTGCGGTGAATGGTTTTACGACCGCTACGCGCCCGGACGCAGCCTCGCATTACTCGTCAGCGACTACAGAAAACCGCTGAGGTGGGTGCGTAGGTCGATGGCGTTCTGGGTCAAGGGCGCATACGTCTGCGCGCCGGGTAATATTTTGCTGACGCAGCGGGCCATGTAGCCGTTGCTGCCCAGGTCTATGAACAGCGGGTTTGCTATGTCACGGACTAATGCGTTCAGCGTGTTGGGCAGATGGCAGGGTTTGATGGTGTTGTCGATAAACCCTGCGATCAAATCATCCTGAACGGTATATGCCCGCTGTTGCACGGTGGAATAGAGCGCCAGGGTCAGTGGTGACCGTGGAATACCTGGCATGGTGCGAAGCGCTTCTTGCTGGACGCCTGTGTGTTGCGGATGGTGAGAGGCATACGCAATGTTGAGTTTGCGCGGAGGTGGCGTACCCGGTTGCGTGGCATCGATCATGGCTTGAAGTGCGTCATGAGAGCCACTGACTACCGTGTGGGTCGGCGAATTGACAGTGGCTAGCGCCAGATCAGGGTGATTGATTTTACGTAACGTGGCGCGGGTTTTTTCTTCGCTGGCGTTGACCAATAGCATGCTGCCTTGGTTCAGCACTGAGCGATAAGCATCGTTGAGCGCACAGGCCATGCGCGCTCCGTTGGTAATGCTGACGTTGCCTGCACATTCACGCGCGGCGATTTCGCCAAAGCTTTCTCCGAGTGCCGCCTTGGGTTGTAAGCCTGAGCGGCGCAAGACGTGCGATAACGCCACCGCACCCGTATACAGCGCCAACTGATTCAAACCGTAGGGTAAGGACGCCCCCGTGTCCGGCGTTAGCAGTACCTCGCGCAGCATGTCGGGGGCAATGGCATGACCTTGTTGCTGGCGTTCTTGAACCACGCTGTCGACCGCGTCGAGCACTGCGTCGATGGTGTTTTGTATGTCGGCGTTCAGTTGATACAACTCTTGCAGTATGCCTTGAGGGCTGCTGCCTTGGCCGGGGTATAAAAAGACGATGGGGCGACGGTTGATCTCAGGTAATAGCGGCATGGATCCTTCCTCGGCTATTGAGTGTTCGCGCTTTGAGCAGCGCGAAAGCGAGCATAGACACAAGGCTGCGTCATGGCCGGTCAAGGGGCGATAAAGCGATCACTGGTAGTGCCGCGCCGATTAATGGACCTGCGGTTTGCCGCTGACGGTGACCCACCACGGTGTGTGTTGCTTGATTTGCACGGGCAAGGTAGGCAGCAAGGCGTTGAGCGCCAGTTCGATGTTGTTCAGCGGGAAGCTGCCCGTGATGCGCAGGTCGGCCACGTCGTCGTCAACGCCCAAGTGGCCACGTTTATAGCGGTTGAGTTCGCGCACCATGTCGGCCAGTCGCACGTTGTCGAGCACCAGCATCCCGTGGGTCCAGGCGTCTGCTGCGGGGGTGACGGCGAACATCTGACCCAAGCCATCACGGTGCATCAACACTTGTTGGCCTTCGTTGTAGAGGGTTTCGTCGGCGCTGCTTTGCGGGCGGGCAGCAACGCGCGATTGCAGGACGCTGAGCCGTGTGCCGTCGTCTTCGCGTTTGACCAAAAACCGTGTGCCCAGCGCACGCAGGCTGCCATCGCGGGTTTGTACGATAAACGGGCGAGCGTCGTTATGGCCGGTCTGCACCATGATTTCGCCTTCGTGCAGCACGATCAGGCGGGTTTTGTCGTCGAATCGCACATCCACGGCGCTGTGGGTGTTGAGGTTGATCAAGGTGCCGTCGGCCAGTCTCAGTACGCGCTGTTCTCCGGTGGCGGTGCGTTGGTCGGCCATCCAGTAATCAACCGGCAAGTAGTTTTTACCCGCGAACAGTGTTAGCCCGATCACGAGCGCAAGGCTCGCCACGCCACCACCGATTTTGCGCATGCGCTGGTGCGCACTGTTGCGGGCCTTGAGCAATGCATTGCGGGCTGGGACGCTGGCGGTGCTGAAACGATGGTCGAGCATGCCCAGTTGCAGCCAGGCCCGGGCGTGTTCTTCGCTGGCGGCGTACCACTTGGCGAATTCGGCTTGCTCGACCTCACTGCCGTTGCCGCAGTCCAGACACAATTGCCAGGCAATGGCGGCGTCCAGTACACGGGCCGAAACCGGCTTGGTGTTGGCCTGGCTCATGTCGGCTCGCCATACAGCGCGATATAGCACTGACGAATGCCTTGGGCCAGGTACTGACGCACGCGTGGCACCGACACGCCAAGGCGTTCGGCGATTTGGGCGTGGGTCAAGCCGTCGAGGCGGCTGTAAAGGAAGGCGGCGCGGGACTTGCTCGACAGCTTGCCCAGCAGACGGTCGATGGCTTTGAGGTCTTCGAGGATCAGTTGCTGTTCTTCGGGCGACGGTTGCTCGGCCTCCGGGATCAGCATCAACTCGTTGAGATAAGCCTGCTCCAGTGCGGCGCGGCGAAAGTAATCAAACAGCAGGCCCTTGGCGATGGCGGCCAAAAAGGCGCGTGGCTCGCGCGGTGTTTGTAGTTCGGTGCGGCCCAGCAGGCGTACAAAAGTGTCCTGGCTCAAGTCTTCAGCCCGTTGCGGGCAGGCCACGTTGCGCCGCAACCACGCCAGCAGCCAGCCGCGATGGTCGCGGTAAAGCGATCCAACCAGCTCACTGTGGGGATTTTGGACTGACGACAAAGGCATCACCGAATGCAAGTTTTAACTAACGATAATTATTCGCGATTGTGTCAGAGGCAAAAGCCATGCGCAATTGACGCTCATCGGATGGCCGACAAGACGCCTGTGCTTTCAGACGGGCTTGAGTCAGAGCGGTGTGCCGAGCAACACCAGCGAGGGCGCAAATTGCACATGGGCCTGGCTCCCGGCCTTTAGTCCAAGTGTTGCCAGGTGTTGCGCTTCGGTCAGGGCACACAGGGTTTGGCCATTGGGCAGGTTGATGCGCACTTCGCTGGGGCCATTGTCGGCATGCAGGACCTGTTGAATCTGGCCCTCTAAATGGTTGTGATCTGCGATGACGTCCTGGGGCGCAATCAGTTGTAACCAACCTGCCTTGATCAACGCGACGACTGGGGTGCCGACCTCAAGCTCCAGCCGTAGCGTGCTGTCGTGCGTGATCTGCGCATGCAACAGCAGCCCGCCTGCCAGTTCAAGCGCAATCAAATCGTTATGGCCCTGGTTGCGGATGGCGCCGACCGTGCCGTGTAACTGGTTGCGGGCGCTGGTTCTGAGCATCAGTCGCCCCAGTAAATCGAGGTCTTGGGCATCTTCTGCGGCTTCCAGCACTTGGTGTTGCAACGCGTGCAAACGCTGATACAGGCGCAGCACACGCTCGCCAGCGACGGATAACCGCGCGCCGCCCCCTCCTTTGCCGCCCACGCTGCGCTCCACCAGCGGTGTTTGCGCCAGGTTGTTGAGTTCGTCGATGGCATCCCACGCGGCCTTGTAGCTGATACCTGCGCTTTTGGCGGCGCGGGTGATCGAACCTTGCTCGCTGATGTGCTGCAACAAGGCAATACGCTGCGGACGACGAACAATGTGTTGCGCAAGCAAAGCGGGCACGTGCATGGCGATGGATTCGTAAGGTGTCAGGGTCTGGCAAAGTGCCCGCTCACCGCCTTGCCGTCAAGGCGGCCCGTCGGGCTTGGGCGTGCGCGCCAGGCAATACACGTCAACCCGTTTGGCGCCCGCCTTGAGCAACAGCCGGGCGAGGCTTTGAGCCGTTGCGCCGGTGGTCAGCACGTCATCGACCAACGCCAGATGCCGCCCGCAAACGTGTGCCTGGGGAGCAAGAGCAAAGGCATGCAGCAAGTTGCGGCGACGGGTTTTGGCATCCAGCGCTTGTTGTGCAGGGGTGTCTTGGGTGCGCATCAGCCAGTGCGCGGGGCATGCAATGCCCAGGCGCTGAGCGAGCCATTCGCCGAGCATGGCGGCCTGGTTGAACCCACGCTGGCGCTGGCGGTGCAGTGACAGGGGGACCGGCAGCAGGAGGTCGGGCCGGGCATGGCCGTGTGCGTAGTGATTGAGTAGCGATTGACTCAGAAGTTCGGCTAACAGGCGGCCATAGGGCCATTTTGCGTGGTGCTTGAAGCGTACGATCAGGCTGTCCACCGGAAAGTCATACACCCAGGCCGCGTGTACACGCTCAAACGCGGGCGGATGTTTGATGCAGTCGGCGCAGATCAGGCCCGATCCTGGCAGCGGCAACGCACAGTGTTGGCAGCCTTCACCCAGCCAGGGCAGCTCATGCTCGCAATCGACGCACACGCTGTGGAGGGAGTCGGCCTGCCCGTCACACAATAAACAATGCTGGTTATTAAATAGCCAGATGTAAACCTTGCTAAATAGACTGGGTTGACAGCTCATGTCGCATCCTTAAACATGCCGGGCATCCGTGCCGTGCCTGAAGTGATCGCTTCAGGTTCAAGTCCAGCATAAACAAGAGAAACGCCGATGAGCGCCAGCACCTTTAACACCATGCGTCATGATTGGTCTTTAGCCCAAGTGCGGGCGTTGTTTACGCAACCGTTCAATGACCTGCTATTTCAAGCGCAGACGGTTCACCGTGCGCATTTCAACGCTAATCGGGTGCAAGTCTCGACGCTGCTGTCGATCAAAACCGGCGCCTGCCCGGAAGATTGCAAATATTGTCCGCAGTCGGGCCACTACAACACCGGCCTGGCCAAAGAGAAGCTGATGCAGGTGCAAGCGGTGCTGGACGAAGCCGCGCACGCCAAGGCGATTGGTGCGACACGTTTCTGCATGGGGGCGGCGTGGAAACACCCGTCTGCCAAAGACATGCCCTACGTGTTGAAAATGGTGGAAGGGGTCAAGGCGCTGGGGCTGGAAACCTGCATGACCCTGGGCAAGCTCGATCAGGCGCAAACCGCTGCCTTGGCTGACGCGGGGCTGGATTACTACAATCACAACCTCGACACGTCGCCAGAGTTCTACACCAGCATCATCACCACGCGCACCTACAGCGAGCGTCTGCAAACCTTGAGCTATGTGCGCGATGCCGGGATGAAGATTTGCTCCGGCGGGATTCTGGGCATGGGCGAGTCACTCGACGACCGCGCCAATCTGCTGATCCAGCTGGCCAACCTGCCAGAACATCCGGAGTCGGTGCCGATCAACATGCTGGTGAAGGTGGCCGGTACGCCGATGGAAAACGCCGAAGACATCGACCCGTTTGACTTCATCCGCATGCTGGCGGTAGCACGCATCATGATGCCGCAAAGCCATGTGCGGCTGTCGGCCGGGCGTGAGGCGATGAACGAGCAAATGCAGGCGCTGGCGTTCTTTGCCGGTGCCAACTCGATCTTTTACGGCGATAAATTGCTCACCACCGCCAACCCGCAAGCGGACAAGGACATGTTGCTGTTCAGCCGCCTGGGCATCCTCCCTGAAGCACACGAAGACCATGCCGACGAAGTGCATCAGGCGGCCATTGAGCACGCTTTGATGGACCAAAAATCCAGCGAGCAGTTTTATAACGCTGCGGTTTAACAGCGCTGCATTTTTGTAGTCGCTGCCGCAGGCTGCGATAAAGGCCGCAGCACCTTGTTTATGGGGGGCTGCCCACCGCAGCCTGCGGCAGCGATTACAGGGGACCTTTTTCTCATGTCTTTTGATTTAACGGCTCGTCTGGCCGCGCGTCGTGCCGACAATTTGTATCGCCAGCGCCCTTTGCTTGAAAGCCCGCAAGGCCCGCAGGTGGTGGTGGACGGTCAGCCTTTATTGGCCTTTTGTAGCAACGACTACCTGGGCCTGGCCAATCACCCGCAGGTGATCGAAGCGTGGCAAGCCGGTGCGTCGCGCTGGGGCGTGGGCGGCGGGGCGTCGCACTTGGTCATTGGCCACAGTCGCCCGCATCACGCCCTCGAAGAAGCGCTCGCCGAGTTCACCGCTCGCCCGCGCGCGCTACTGTTCAGCAACGGTTATATGGCGAACATGGGCGCTGTCACAGCGCTGGCAGGTCAGGGCGACACGGTGCTGGAAGACCGTCTCAACCACGCCTCCTTGCTGGATGCGGGCTTGTTGAGCGGGGCACGGTTCAGCCGTTATTTGCACAACGACGCCGCAAGTTTGGCCAGCCGTCTGGAGAAAGCTGTCGGCCATACGCTGGTGGTGACCGATGGCGTGTTCAGCATGGACGGCGATGTGGCCAATTTGCCCGCATTGGCCTGTGAAGCTCGCGCTAAAGGCGCGTGGTTGATGGTCGACGATGCCCACGGTTTTGGTCCGCTGGGTGCCACCGGGGGTGGAATTGTCGAGCATTTCGGCTTGAGCCAGCACGACGTTCCCGTGCTGGTCGGCACCCTGGGCAAAGCCTTTGGCACCAGCGGCGCCTTTGTGGCCGGCAGCGAAGCGTTGATTGAAAGCCTGATCCAGTTCGCCCGTCCTTATATCTACACCACCAGCCAGCCGCCCGCGTTGGCGTGCGCCACGCTCAAAAGCCTTGAGTTGTTACGCAGCGAGCACTGGCGCCGGGAGCATTTGAATACCTTGATCCGCCAGTTCCGTGCCGGTGCTCAGCAGATCGGCTTGCAACTGATGGACAGCTTTACGCCGATCCAGCCGATCATGATTGGCGACAGCGCAGAGGCGATGCGCTTGTCGCAGCAATTGCGCGAGCGCGGCGTGCTGGTCACCGCTATCCGCCCACCCACGGTGCCTGTCGGTAGCGCGCGGTTACGTGTGACGTTGTCTGCCGCCCACACAGAGGCGCAGGTGCAGCTACTGTTAAATGCATTAAACGACTGTTGGCGAAAACCGGAGTCCGAGCATGCGTGATCGTTTGATTTTGCTCCCCGGCTGGGGGTTGGGTATCTCACCGCTGGAGCCTTTGGCGGTTGCACTGCGTGGCCTGGACGCGCGCCTGCGGGTGGAAATAGAACCCTTGCCGGTGCTCGCTTCGGCGCAGTTGGATGACTGGCTGGATGAGTTGGACGCGGCGTTGCCGGATGACGTCTGGCTGGGGGGTTGGTCACTGGGTGGCATGTTGGCCAGCGAATTGGCCGCGCGGCGCGGCGAGCGGTGTTGCGGGTTGGTGACGCTGGCCAGTAACCCGTGTTTTGTCAGCCGCGACGATTGGCCCAACGCAATGCCGTGTGCCACCTTCGAGGATTTTATCGACGGTTTTCGTAAGGCACCCAATACGACGCTTAAGCGCTTTTCTTTGTTGTGCAGTGAAGGTCGGGGTATGGCGAGCTTACTCCTCAATGGTGCGCCGAAGGCTGAGCCAGACACCCTGCTTGCAGGGCTGGAGCTGCTCGCCAAGATGGACACGCGACCCGCTCTGCAACACTTTAATGGCCCGCAGTTTCACGTGTTTGCCGGGCAGGATGAGCTGGTGCCGGCGTCAGTCGCCAGTGATGTGCTGGCGTTATTGCCTGATGTTGAAGTGGGCCTGATGGAGCAGGCCTGTCATGCGTTTCTTCTGCAAGCACCCCACGAATTGGCGGCGGCGATTCAGAGCTTTTTAACCGGGTTGGGTGATGACTGATTTGAGTGTGGCAAGCCTGCCGGACAAACGTCTGGTGGCGGTTTCGTTTTCCCGCGCGGCGGCCAGTTATGACAGCGTGGCTGAACTGCAACGCGACGTCGGTCATGAACTGATGAACCGTTTACCTGTGGGCTTAAACCCACAACGTTGGTTGGATGTGGGCTGTGGCACGGGGTACTTCAGTCGCGTGTTGGGTCAGCACTTTCCTCACAGCGAAGGGCTGGCGCTGGATATCGCACAAGGCATGCTGGCTTACGCCCGGCCATTGGGGGGGGCCCAGCACTTCATCGCGGGTGATGCCGAGTGCCTGCCGCTGCAAGACAACAGTTGCGACGTGGTGTTTTCCAGCCTGGCGTTGCAATGGTGCGCGCACTTTGACGCAGTGCTCAGCGAGGCACAGCGGGTGCTCAAACCGGGCGGTGTACTGGCTTTCGCCAGTTTGTGCGTGGGCACGTTGAGTGAGCTGCGTGACAGTTGGAAGGCGGTTGACGGGCAGGTTCACGTCAACCGGTTTCGCGAGTTTTCGGCTTATCAACAGCTGTGTGCAGAAAGCGGTTTGCAGGTCAAAAGCTTGCACACGCAGCCCCATGTGCTGCATTACCCGCAGGTGCGCCAGTTGACCCATGAGCTAAAAGCACTGGGCGCGCACAACCTTAATCCGGGGCGACCTGAAGGCTTGACCGGCAGGGCGCGGGTTCAAGGGTTAATCGCGGCCTATGAACAATTTCGTCAGCCACTGGGGCTGCCAGCGACGTATCAAGTGGTCTACGGCATCTTGGAGAAAACGCGATGAGCCTTGCCTATTTCATTACCGGCACGGACACGGACGTGGGCAAAACCACGGTTGCAGCAGGTTTGTTGTACGCCGCCCGCACGGCGGGTTTAAGCACGGCAGCGGGCAAGCCTGTGGCCTCTGGGTGCGAAAAAACCGCCCAAGGGCTGCGCAACGCTGACGCGCTGGCGTTGATGGCTCAATGCACGATTGGCTTGAAGTATGACGAGGTGAACCCGCTGGCGTTCGAGCCTGCCATCGCCCCGCATATTGCTGCACGCGAGGCGGGTGTGGCGCTGACGGTTGAATCATTGCTGGCACCGATGCGCCATATTTTGGCGCAACACGCCGATTTCACCCTGATAGAGGGGGCGGGTGGCTGGCGCGTGCCTTTGTCGGGGCAGGATAGCCTGTCTGACGTGGCCCAAGGGCTGGGACTGCCGGTGATTTTGGTGGTAGGCGTGAGGTTGGGCTGTATCAGCCACGCTTTGCTGACCGCTGAGGCGATTGCTCAAGATGGTCTGCAACTGGCGGGCTGGGTGGCCAATATCATCGACCCGCACACCGCACGGCTTGAAGAAAACCTGGCAACCCTGGCCGAACGCTTGCCCGCACCCTGCCTTGGCCGGGTGCCCGCGCTCACGTCACCCACGGCGCAGGCGGTGGCCGAGCATGTGCAACTGGACCTGCTGGACTGAGTGCGGCGCTATTGCTCAGGGCTATTGAAGGGCGCGCAACCATCAGGTTTTTTGACGGGCCTTTTGCCAGTATGTCTGCTTCAATGAAGCCTGATGACCTTGAAAGGGAAGATGTCGCTCATGGAAATCTCGGGAAGCACCGCGTTCTACGCAGGTCTAAGTTCCATTCAGGCGGGGCAGAACCGTGTCGATCAAGCGGGCGGGCACATCGCCAATGCCACGGTTGAACGCTCGGTCGCGAGCCAATCCTCCGACACACAGGTCAACCGCATGCGCGCCGTCGACCGTAGTCAGCTTTCAGATATTGCCAGTGATGTGGCTGATTTAAGCGTAGGCAAAGCGCAAGTCGAACTCGGCGCCAAAGTGGTACGCACCGCTGACGAAATGGTCGGTACGCTGATCGATACCTACGCCTGATCCTGGCGTGCCCTCGCAGCCTCAGCGTTACTGCCTGACGCCTGCTGCGCCGCCGCACTTCGCTTTCGCCTGCAGCGATGCTGGTGGCGTGACATTCAACAGTCTTTTGAGAATTCGCAGTTGTTTGCCCTTCGGGACGAACGGCTCCTTGCGCCTGCTTGACAATAAATGGGCGTAAACGTATGTTTCAAACACCTGTTTGACCGCAATAACAAATTCTACGCGGTTGTTCATTCCCGGATTCATCAGCAGAGGTTTATCGCTATGCCTGATTACAAGGCCCCCTTGCGTGATATTCGCTTCGTTCGTGACGAACTGCTCGGTTACGAAGCGCATTATCAGAGCCTGCCGGCTTGCCAGGACGCTACTCCAGACATGGTTGACGCCATTCTTGAAGAAGGCGCCAAGTTTTGTGAGCAGGTGCTGGCACCTCTGAACCGTGTGGGTGACACCGAAGGCTGCACCTGGAGTGAGTCCGGGGTTAAAACCCCTACCGGTTTTAAAGAAGCCTACAAGCAATTCGTTGAAGGTGGCTGGCCGAGCCTGGCGCATGACGTTGCCCACGGCGGTCAGGGCCTGCCTGAGTCGCTGGGCCTGGCGGTCAGCGAAATGGTGGGTGAAGCCAACTGGTCGTGGGGCATGTACCCGGGCCTGTCGCATGGCGCGATGAACACCATCTCCGAGCACGGCACTCCCGAGCAGCAAGAGACCTACCTGAGCAAGCTGGTTACCGGTGAATGGACCGGCACCATGTGCTTGACCGAATCGCACTGCGGTACTGACTTGGGCATGCTGCGCACCAAGGCCGAACCTCAAGCTGATGGCTCCTACAAAGTTTCCGGCACCAAGATCTTCATCTCGGCCGGTGAACACGACATGGCCGACAACATCGTCCACATCGTGCTGGCCCGCCTGCCGGATGCACCGGCTGGCACCAAAGGCATTTCGCTGTTTATCGTGCCCAAGTTCATGGCCAATGCTGACGGCACGCTCGGTGAGCGTAACGCCGTATCGTGTGGCTCCCTTGAGCACAAAATGGGCATCCACGGTAACGCCACCTGTGTGATGAACTTCGACGGCGCGACAGGTTTCCTGATCGGCCCGCCGAACAAAGGCCTGAACTGCATGTTCACCTTTATGAACACCGCACGTCTGGGCACCGCGCTGCAAGGCCTGTCCCACGCCGAAATCGGTTTCCAGGGCGGCTTGAAATACGCCCGTGACCGCCTGCAAATGCGCTCGCTGACCGGCCCTAAATTCCCGGAAAAAGCCGCCGACCCGATCATCGTTCACCCGGACGTACGTCGCATGCTGTTGACCATGAAGGCATTCGCCGAAGGCAACCGTGCGATGGTTTACTTCACAGCCAAGCAAGTCGACATCGTGAAATACGGCGTTGATGAAGAAGAGAAGAAGAAAGCCGACGCACTGCTGGCGTTCATGACGCCGATTGCCAAAGCCTTCATGACCGAAGTGGGTTTTGAATCCGCCAACCACGGCGTTCAAATCTACGGCGGCCACGGTTTCATCTCTGAGTGGGGCATGGAGCAGAACGTTCGCGACAGCCGTATTTCGATGCTGTACGAAGGCACCACCGGCATCCAGGCACTCGACCTGCTGGGCCGTAAAGTGCTGATGACTCAAGGCGAAGCGCTCAAAGGCTTCACCAAGATCGTGCACAAATTCTGCCAGACCAACGAAGGCAACGAAGGCGTTCAAGAGTTCGTCGCACCGCTGGCGGCACTGAACAAAGAATGGGGCGAGCTGACCATGAAGGTCGGTATGGCGGCCATGAAAGACCGTGAAGAAGTGGGCGCGGCCTCGGTCGACTACCTGATGTATTCCGGTTATGCCTGCCTGGCGTACTTCTGGGCTGACATGGCGCGTTTGGCCGCAGAGAAACTGGCTGCTGGCACGTCGGAAGAAGCCTTCTACAAAGCTAAATTGCAGACGGCGCGTTTCTACTTCCAGCGCATCCTGCCGCGTACCCGTACACACGTTGCAACCATGTTGTCAGGCGCTGCCAACCTGATGGACATGAAAGAAGAAGACTTCGACCTGGGCTACTAAGCCCAAGCGCGTCACCTTCCCAAAAACCGTTTCACCTCTGGGTGAAGCGGTTTTTTTATGCGCGGATTCTGCGTAGCAGTTAGCCAACACCACGTTCGGCCGCAAGGCTGTCGTACAACCTGAGATCACGCCCGGTCAAAGGTGCACGATTGTGGCGTAATAGCCTGTCACATTGGGCCACAGCGACAAAATGCAGAACGCCTCCGTGAGTCTTTTTTAATCCGACAAATGCGTTAAGCCTTTTGCCTTTCCAGCCGTTAAAACCTATGGCTGAGGCGACCGGGACGTTTCCAAGTGTGCTTAACTGCGGTAAAAGCAGGCACAATGCCATTACTTGGTTGTTCGGGTTGGAGCTTTACTTTTGTCGCGTTCTTCTGCTGCATGTGTCAGTCACTTTTTGCCGTCTCTGCTGCTGCTTATCGCAGGGCTTGCGGCTGCCTACGTCAAAGACCTCAATGTGTTCTTCACCTCACTCTTCAACGTGCTGCCCACCCTGGTGCTGTTGTTGGGAGGCGCTTACTGCGCGGTTTACCGCCGCCAGCGTGAATTGTTCTTGATGCTTACGGTGTATATCGCCTATTTCCTGCTCGATACCCAGACCGATTACTACCGCGATAACGGCGTTGTGCGCCCGGACGCGGCGGTGATCTTTCATGTGTGCTCGCTGTTATTGCCGTTGCTGTACAGCGTGTACGCGGCCTGGGAGGAGCGCACACATCTGTTTCAGGACCTGGTGGCGCGTTTTGCGGTGCTGTTGGCCATCGGCAGTGTCGCGTTGGGGCTGGAGCAAAGTTACCCACAGGCGCTGCTCAATTGGCTGGCCGAGATCCGTTGGCCCGCACTGCATGGCCGCTGGATGAGCTTGATTCAGTTGTCGTATCCGGTGTTTTTCATCGGTTTTGTGCTGCTGGGCTGGCAATACTGGCGCAACCCGCGGCCCCTGCATGCCGCCCAGCTGGTAGGGCTGGTAGGGCTGTTCTGGATGCTGCCGCAGACGTTTATCTTGCCGTTCACCCTTAACATCATGTGCAGCCAGGTGATGTTGATGATTGCCGCAGCGGTAGCGCATGAGGCGTATCAAATGGCCTTTCGCGATGAGCTGACCGGCCTGCCGGGGCGTCGCGCACTGAATGAACGCTTGCAGCGTTTGGGGCGCAATTACGTGCTGGCGATGAGTGACGTCGACCATTTCAAAAAATTCAACGACACCCACGGTCACGATGTGGGCGATCAGGTGCTGCGACTGGTCGCCAGCAAACTGTCCAAAGTCGGCGGTGGCGGTCGGGCCTATCGCTATGGCGGTGAAGAATTCGCCCTGGTGTTTGCAGGTAAAACGCTGGATGAGTGCATGCCGCATCTGGATGAGTTGCGTGAAGCCATTGCGGTTTACAACATCCATTTACGCAACCAGGAAAACCGCCCGCAGGACGACCAGCAAGGTCGTCAGCGCCGAGCCGGTACGCGGGCTACCAGCGTGTCGGTGACGGTCAGTATTGGTGTGGCTGAACGCATGCCAGAACAGCGCACGGCCGAGGAGGTGCTAAAAGCGGCGGACAAGGCGCTCTACAGCGCGAAAAGTGCCGGGCGTAACTGCGTCGTTGCCTACGGGCAAACCCGACGGGGGGCGGTGCGCACGACAGAAATTCCTGCGTAGCGTGACCGTGTATTAAATCTGAGTCACTACCGGACCCTATGTATCGCAATCGTTGTTAAGTTAGACTGGCCACAGCAAAACGTGGCCCGGCTCGGGCTTAACTGGTAGTAATTGCGAGGTTTGTCATGGCTGATTACAAAGCGCCCCTGCGCGATATGCGCTTCGTCCTTAATGAAGTGTTCGATGTTGCAGCGCTTTGGGGGACATTGCCTGCTTTGGCAGACACGGTTGATGCGCAGACGGTAGAAGCGATTCTTGAAGAAGCGGGCAAAGTCACCGCTAAAAGCATCGCCCCGCTCAGCCGTAGCGGCGATGAAGAAGGATGCCACTGGCACGATACCGTCGTAACCACCCCCGCAGGTTTCGTTGATGCTTATAAAACCTACGCCGAAGGCGGATGGGTGGGCGTCGGTGGCGATCCTGAGTTCGGCGGCATGGGCATGCCCAAAGCGGTCTCGGCGCAAGTCGAAGAAATGATCAACTCCTCTAGCCTCGCGTTCGGCTTGTACCCGATGCTGACAGCGGGTGCGTGCGTGTCGATCAATGCGCATGCCAGCGAAGAACTGAAGGCGATGTACCTGCCCAATATGTATTCGGGCGTGTGGGCTGGCTCCATGTGCCTGACCGAACCCCATGCGGGCACTGACTTGGGGATCATCCGCACCAAGGCCGAACCTCAAGCCGATGGCTCCTACACCCTCAGCGGTACGAAGATTTTCATCACCGGTGGCGAGCACGACCTGACGGAAAATATCATCCATTTGGTACTGGCCAAGTTGCCGGACGCGCCGGCTGGCCCCAAAGGTATTTCGCTGTTTCTGGTACCCAAATTCAGGGTCAATGCCGATGGCAGCCTGGGCGAGCGTAACCCGGTCACCTGCGGTTCCATTGAACACAAAATGGGTATTCAAGCGTCGGCAACGTGCGTGATGAACTTCGACGAGGCGGTGGGTTATCTGGTCGGCGAACCTAACCGTGGTCTGGCGGCGATGTTCACCATGATGAACTACGAGCGTTTGGGCGTCGGTATTCAGGGGCTGGCTTCGGGTGAGCGTTCGTACCAGAACGCAGTGGAATATGCCCGTGATCGCTTGCAAGGCCGCGCTGCGACCGGTGCTCAAGCCAAAGATAAAGCCGCTGATCCGATCATTGTGCACGCCGATGTGCGCCGTATGTTGCTGACCATGAAAGCGTGCAACGAAGGCGGGCGTGCGTTCTCCACCTATGTCGCCAACCAGTTGGACATCGCCAAGTTCAGTCAGGACCCGGCCGCCCGTGAGCGGGCCGATGGCCTGGTGGCTTTGCTGACGCCAGTCGCCAAAGCATTCTTGACCGATTTGGGGCTTGAAACCACCGTGCACGGTCAGCAGGTGTTTGGCGGTCACGGTTACATTCGTGAATGGGGGCAGGAGCAGTTAGTACGTGATGTGCGTATTACGCAGATCTACGAAGGCACCAACGGTATTCAGGCGTTGGACCTGGTGGGGCGCAAGATCGTGGGCAACAACGGGGCGTATTACCGTTTGTATGCCGATGAGATTCGTCAGTTCATCGCCTCGTCGTGTGGCGACTTGAATGAATTCACCGCACCGCTGGCAAGCGCTTTGGACACACTTGATGAGTTGACGGCCTGGGTTTTGGAACATTCGAAAATTAATCCCAACGAAATTGGCGCGGCTTGCGTTGAGTACCTGCATGTTTTTGGTTACACAACGTATGCCTACATGTGGGCGCTGATGGCCAAGGCTGCGCAGGGCAAGGAGTCCGAGGACGCGTTTTATGTCAGCAAAATGGGCACGGCGCGCTTCTACTTCCAACGTTTGCTGCCGCGTATCCACTCGCTGAGTGCTTCGGTCAAGTCCGGTAGCGAGTCGCTGTATTTGCTGGATGAAGCACACTTTTAAGCTGTTTAACGTTATGTAAGCATTTGCTTACATAACGTGCTGGCAATCGTCCATATCGCAGAATTGGATCCATCGGTAATCTACTTCACATGGACGTCGAGCAGGAAGCTCAAAGAAATAACAGGGACACGTAGGATTCTGCCAGGATGGCGGAGTGAAAAGGATGTCAGGGAAACAGTCTGCAAAACCCCGCTTCGGCGGGGTTTTCTTTTTGTGCGTCAGAAATATGTATATGCGCTGTAGGAGCGAGCTTGTTCGCACGCCCTCATGCAGCGGGTCAATAAACGTGACCTACAGCGTTGCTTCTTCACGCTGCATCACATCCTCAAGCAGGGTGCGCAACAACCCCAGCGTGGCTTGTTGGCGCTGCACATCGCGACACACCAGCCCCACTTTGAGCGGCACCCTCGGCTCACTCAGCGGCTTCCACAGCAGCGCCTTGTCATCGTGTTCGTGACGTGAACGCCCCGGCAGCACCGTGGCCAACTTGCTGTGCGGCAAGCTGTCGAGAATCCCGGCCATCGTATTGAGTTCAGCCTGCACTTGCGGCCGTCGGCCCAGATTGGCCAGTTGGCTCTGCCAGATCTGGCGCACCTGAAACTCTTCCCCGAGCAGCAGCATGGGCAATTCGGCCGCCTGGCTTAACGACACTTTTTTGAATTCACGCAGCGGATGGTCTGCCGGGATGACCAGTTGCAGCTCATCTTCGTACAGCAACACGCCGTGCAAGCCAGGCTGGCGGGGCGGCAGGTAGCTGATGCCGATGTCGAGTGAGCCATTGAGCAAACGCCGCTCAATCTCAAGCCCGGTCAGTTCGTAAATCTGTACCACCAAATGCGGTTGTGCCTGGCGCACGCGTTCGAGCATTTGCGGCACCAGGCTGGTATGTACGGTTTGCAGCACGCCGATGGCCAGAGTCCGCAGCGCGTGGCCTTGAAAGTTACGCAACGCCTCTTTGGCGCGTTGCAAACCGTCAAGGAGCGGTAACGCATGGTTGTACAGCGTGTGCGCGGCAAGGGTTGGCAGCAAGCGCTTGCTGCTGCGCTCGAACAGGCTGACATCCAGGTTGTGTTCGAGCTGGCGAATCTGCTGCGAGAGTGCCGGCTGGGAGATGGAAAGGCGCTCGGCAGCTCGGCCCACATGGCCTTCTTCGTACACCGCGACGAAATAACGCAGTTGTTTGAAATCCATAAGTATTACTTATCGAAAATGCTTAAAAAACGAAATGGCTCAAAGGCCGGCAGGCGCCTAGTCTACGCCCATTCCAAAGGGCTCGTAGCACCAGAGAAGGTCATGAAAAGCGATTGTGCAGGCCTGTTTTACATAGGCAAGGCAGAAAACCCCACAGAGGGTTTAACCGCGCACGAGCATGACGCTCAGTTGCAAATCGATTCGGCTTATGGTCACAAGGTCAGCGTGCATGAACCTGTTTAACCTGCGGCGCCAATCCCCCAGCTTCGATGAGTTGGCGATTGAGCCTCTGTCTCAAACGATGAATAACGATGTGTCCCGCGATTGCCTGATGCCCAGCGTCGAGCGTCCGGCGCAGATTTTTGTGCGCGGTCAAGGGTCGTGGATGTGGGACAGCGAAAGCCGCGCGTATCTGGATTTTACCCAGGGCGGTGCCGCAAACAGCTTGGGTCATAGCCCGGCGGTGTTGATCAAGGCACTGGCTGAGCAGGCGCAATCGTTGATCAACCCGGGGTCGGGTTTTTTCAATCGCGGCATGTTGAGCCTGGCTGAGCGGTTGTGTCACAGCACGGGCAGCGATCAGGTGCATTTTCTCAACACCGGCGCTGAGGCCAACGAAGGCGCGATCAAGCTGGCGCGCAAATGGGGCCAACTGCATCGTGGCGGCGCGCATCGCATCATTACCGCGACGCACAGTTGCCATGGCCGCAGCTTCGGTGCGATGTCGGCCTCGGGCAGCGCTACGTTCGATAACCGCTTCGAGCCGCAATTGCCGGGGTTTATCAATGTGCCGTTCAACGACTTGCCTGCCTTGCACGCAGCGGTCGACGCGCAAACCGTGGCCATCATGCTGGAGCCGGTGCAGAGCGATGCAGGGGTGATCCCGGCCACCGAGCATTACCTCAAGGGTGTTGAGCGCTTGTGCCGTGAGTTGGGCATTTTGCTGATCCTTGATGAAGTACAAACCGGTATGGGCCGTTGCGGCACCTTGTTGGCAGAGCAGCACTACGGCGTTCGTGCCGACATCATCACCCTGGGTAAAGGTTTGGGTGGGGGTGTGCCGCTCGCGGCGCTGCTGGCGCGCGGTCAAGCGTGTTGCCTGGAAGCCGACGAGTTGGGCGGCACCCATCACGGCAATGCCTTGATGACTGGCGCAGGTAGCGCTGTGCTCGATGCCGTGCTTGAGAAAGGTTTTTTGCAGCAGGTTCGCGATGCGGGGCAGCACCTGCGCGAGGGGCTGGGCCGATTGGCCAATAGTTATGCACAGGGTGAATTGCGGGGGCAGGGCCTGATGTGGGGGCTGACGCTGTCGGATAACTCGGCAAATGAGGTGGTAAAAGCTGCGTTGTATGAAGGTTTGTTGATTACAGCGCCACAGCCCAATTGCCTGCGTTTCACCCCGGCGCTGTGCGTCAGCAAAGGCAACATCGATGAAATGCTGTTGCGTCTGGCCCGAGCGTTTGCCCGTGTCCGCACTGCGCAGTTGCAGTGCCGTCGTGCAGCAGTGATCTAAGCGTCATACAGAATTTAAAGAACCGTCTCGCGGTATAACGCATCGCCCTGTGCCTGTTTCGTTTGGCACGGGGCGTTTTTTTGCCTGTGCAAAACTACAACTGAACCTTTCGCCGTGGCTAAGAGTCGATTAATCGTAGGGCTTTATTGAGCCCACCTTTGATTGGGGACGGAACACATGGACATTATTCGCATCATCATCGCCATCTTGCTGCCGCCGCTGGGCGTGTTTTTGCAGGTCGGTTTCGCGGGCGCTTTTTGGCTGAACATTTTGCTGACGCTGTTGGGTTACTTCCCCGGCGTGATTCACGCCGTGTACATCATCGCCAAGCGCTAAGCCCTCTACGACTTTCGACCACGATGGCTGCGATCGTGTGATGGATCGCAGCCAGCGCCAGCGCCTACGAGCTGGGGTTCATGACGTCTTGATAAAACTGCCATTCTTGCTCCAGCGCGTGCGCCTGGTTACTGGCCTTGCGAAAGCCGTGGCGTTCGTCAGGGTAGTAGTGCGCTTTGGCCGGGATGCCGTTTTGTTGCAGGGCGTGCAGCATGTCGCGGGTCTGCTGCGGCACCACCACGGCATCCAGTTCGCCCTGAAAGAAAATCACCGGCACCTGGATGTTTGCCGCGTGCAGTAACGGCGTACGGGCAGCGTAGCGTTCGGCATCACGCTCAGGGTCGCCGATCAGCCAGTCCATGTAATCGCCCTCGAACTTGTGCGTGTCGCGCGCCAGTGCAACCGGATCGCTGACGCCATACAAGCTGGCCCCTGCGCGGAACACATGTTTGAACGCCAAGGCGCACAACGTGGTGTAACCCCCTGCGCTGCCGCCGCGAATGAAGGCGTTATCGGGATTGATCAGACCCTTTTCAGCCAGATAACTGACCACCGCACACGCATCTTCGACATCCACTTCACCCCATTTCATGTGCAGCGCCTGACGGTATTCGCGGCCATAGCCGGTGCTGCCGCGATAGTTGAGGTCGGCCACGGCAAAGCCGCGCTGCGTCCAGTACTGGATGCGCGGGTCGAGCATTGGATAACAGGCCGAAGTCGGGCCGCCGTGGATAAACACCACCAGCGGCGGTCGGCTTTCACCGTGCATGGCCGGGTAGAAAAAACCGTGTGCCTGGCTGCCTGCCGACGGGTAGTTCAGGGTTTGCGGACGGCTGATCTGTGCCTGGGGCAAGGGCGCGATGCCGCCGGCAAGCACGTTCACCTGCCGGGTATCGCGCGCGATACGGATGACCGCAGAGGGGCTGACAGGTGAGGCGGCGATGCAATAAAGCGCGTCATCGTCCAGCGCCAGGCTACGGAAACGGCTGTATTGGCCGGTAAAGTCGTCAATGTTGGCGTCAGACGCGTGTATGCCCAAGCGTCCAAACCCGTGCTCGGTCCAGCTGGCCAGGTAAGCGCCGTCGCCCAGCGGCAGCCACGTGCTGGCGCCCAGTTGCCAAGGTGCGGGCGCGTGATCGGCTGCTGCACTCGGCAACGCCACTAATCCCGTGGCAGATTCAGCCCACGGTTGCCAAAAACCACCACGGTCTGTCAGGCAATACAGGCGGTTGTTTTGATCAAAACGCGGCTGTTGCAACGACTCTTCGCGGTCATTGCCCGCCACACAGACGGGCAACTGCCAGCCGCTTGCCGCGTGGTGTTCAGCCAGCATCAAACGGGTTGATGTCCACGGCTGATGCGGGCGGCTCCACTCAATCCACGCCAGTCGCTGGCCGTTGGGGCTGAGGGTGGGGGCGGCATAAAAATCTGCACCCTGGGCCAGCACGCAGCGCTCTAGTGTGGCCGGGTCAACGCTGACCAGGCGATGTTGGTCGGTATCTTCTTCGACCGCCAACACCCGGCCCTGGGCACATTGCACATCACCATAGCGGCAGGTGCCTTGGGTCAAGGCGCGTGGCGCCGTGCCGTCCAGTGCTTGCCAGTACAGTTGTTGATCAGACTCGTTGACGAACACCACGCCGTCATCGCTCAGGCAAAACGAACCACCGCCGTACTCGTACACCCGGCTGCGCACGCTGAAACCGTCGGGGGTCAGGCAATGTGCCTGGCCGTCACGCCAGTGCCAGATTCGGCAAGCGGCATCCTGAGGGCGGTATTCGTTCCAGAACAGGCCGAGCGGGCCGTGTTTGAGTTCGGCGAAATCCACCCCGGCGGCCACGGCGAGGGCGGCGCTGAATGGTTCAACCTTTGGCGATGAGTCGTGAGTTTCGGTCATTTCGAAAGGCCAGTTGCTCAATGGTTTGGGTGGCGTGCTCGGCTTCTTCGCGCGCCTTGAGGATCAGGTCATGGTGAGGCGACTTGCTGCACACCGGGTCTGCATTGCTTGCATCGCCGGTGAGCATAAAGGCTTGGCAACGACAGCCGCCGAAGTCCTTTTCTTTCTCGTCACACGAGCGGCACGGCTCGGGCATCCAGTCATAGCCGCGGAAACGGTTGAAGCCAAACGAGTCGTACCAAATGTGCTGCATGCTGTGGTCGCGCACGTTGGGGAACTGGACCGGCATCTGCCGCGCACCATGACACGGCAAGGCGGTGCCGTCAGGGGTGACGGTCAAAAAGATACTGCCCCAACCGTTCATGCAGGCTTTAGGGCGCTCTTCGTAGTAGTCCGGGGTGACGAAAATCAGCTTGCAGGGATGGCCTTGGGCCTCCAGCTTGGCGCGGTATTCGTTGGTGATGCGTTCTGCGCGCACCAGTTGCTCTTTGGTCGGCAACAAGCCCACGCGGTTGAGCTGCGCCCAGCCGTAGAACTGGCAAGTGGCGAGTTCGACGAAGTCGGCTTCCAGTGCGATGCACAGTTCGATGATGCGATCGATCTTGTCGATGTTGTGCCGATGGGTGACGAAGTTCAGCACCATCGGGTAGCCGTGAGCCTTGACTGCACGGGCCATTTCCAGCTTTTGCGCGAAGGCTTTTTTCGACCCGGCAAGCAGGTTGTTCACTTGCTCGTCGCTGGCCTGAAAGCTGATTTGAATGTGATCCAGCCCGGCCTTTTTGAAATCGCTGATCTTTTGTTCGGTCAGGCCAATGCCCGACGTGATCAGGTTGGTATAGAAGCCAAGCTTGCGCGCCTCGCCAATCAGTTCGGCCAGGTCCTGACGCACCAACGGCTCGCCCCCCGAGAAGCCCAGTTGGGCGGCGCCCATTTCGCGCGCCTCGCGAAACACCTTGATCCACTGTTCGGTGCTCAGCTCTTTGCCTTGCTGGGCGAAATCCAGCGGGTTAGAGCAATACGGGCATTGCAGCGGGCAGCGATAGGTCAGCTCCGCCAATAGCCAGAGCGGCAGGCCCACCTCGGGTTTGGGCGGCATCAGACTGTCAGGCAAGTTCGATCCAGTGCTCTGCACGAGCGACCTCCATAAATTGCTCGATGTCGTCGCCCAGTTCGGGAACACCGGGGAACTGTTCCTCCAGTTTCAAAATGATGGCCGCCACGCTGCGTTCGCCATCGATCAAGCCACCAATCAACGCCGCGCTGTCGTTGAGTTTGATCATGCCTTCGGGGTATAGCAGCACATGGCCTTTTTGCGCGGGCTCGTATTGAAAGCGGTAGCCGGGGCGCCAGGCCGGGATTTTGCTGCGGTCGAAGCTCATAGGGTGATTCCTTTATGCCAGACGCGCTGGTTGGTCACGCTGTGGTAAGGCGGGCGGTCAAGCTCGTAGGCCATGGTCATGGCGTCGAGCATGCTCCAAAGAATGTCGAGTTTGAATTGCAGGATTTCCAGCATGCGCTGCTGGCCTTCCCACGTCGTGTAGTGCTGCAAGGTGATGGCCAGCCCGTGTTCGACATCGCGCCGGGCCTGACCCAAGCGGGTGCGGAAGTACTCATAGCCCGCCGGGTCGATCCACGGATAGTGCTGTGGCCAGCTGTCGAGGCGGGACTGGTGGATTTGCGGGGCAAACATTTCGGTCAGCGAGCTGCTGGCGGCTTCTTCCCAACTGGCGCGGCGGGCGAAGTTGACGTAAGCATCCACGGCGAAACGCACGCCGGGCAGCACCAACTCCTGGGAGCGCAACTGGTCGGGGTCCAGGCCCACGGCCTGCCCCAGACGCAGCCACGCTTCGATGCCGCCGTCCTCGCCGGGGGCGCCGTCGTGGTCGAGCAGGCGCTGAATCCACTCGCGACGCACTTCGCGGTCCGGGCAGTTGGCCAGAATCGCAGCGTCCTTGAGCGGAATATTGACTTGATAGTAGAAGCGGTTGGCGACCCAGCCCTGAATCTGTTCGCGCGTGGCGCGGCCTTCGTACATCGCCACCTGATACGGGTGATAGATGTGGTAGTACGCGCCTTTGGCCCGCAGCGCGGCTTCGAACTCGGCGGTAGAGAGTGGGGCTTGAGTCATCAGGTGCCTCCAAATAAATGGGTTTTGTAACCGCTGCCGCAGGCTGCGATCAGGGCCGCAGGGCCTTCAAAAAAACGGGGCAGCGGCTACAAAGGTTTGCGTGTTACAACTCGATACTCATGCCATCAAAGGCCACTTCAACCCCCCGACGGGCCAGTTCGGCGCGTTCGGCGGAGTCTTCGTCGAGGATCGGGTTGGTGTTGTTTATGTGGATCAAGACTTTGCGTTGCTTGGGCAGTTGCTCAAGCACTTCGAGCATGCCGCCGGGGCCGTTCTGCGCCAGGTGGCCCATTTCACGGCCGGTACGCGTGCCCACGCCACGGCGCTGCATTTCGTCGTCGTCCCACATCGTGCCGTCGACCAGCAAGCAATCGCTGCTGGCCATGATCTCCAGCAGCGGAGCATCGACTTTGCCCAGGCCGGGTGCATAGAACAGCTTGCCGCCGGTGCGCAGGTCTTCAACGATCAGGCCGATGTTGTCACCGGGATGCGGGTCGAAACGGTGCGGCGAATACGGCGGCGCGGCGCTGCGCAAGGGCAGTGGACTGAAGCGCAGGTTCGGACAGGCGGCGATGGTGAACGAGCCTTGCAGCTCGATGCGTTGGCGGTTCAAACCGCCATTCCAGTGTTTGAGCATGGTGAACAGCGGGAAGCCGGTGCTGAGGTCTTCATGCACCATGTCGGTGCACCATACTTCATGCGGGCACCCTTCGCGCAGGCTCAGCAGGCCGGTGGTGTGGTCGATCTGGCTGTCCATCAAGATGATGGCGCTGATCCCGGTGTCGCGCAGGGCGCGGCCCGGTTGCAGGGGGGCGAAGCTTTGCAGCTGGGCGCGAATGTCGGGCGAGGTGTTGCACAGCACCCAGTTCACGCCGTCATCGGAGATCGCAATCGAGGACTGGGTGCGGGCCGTGGCGCGCAGGCTGCCATCACGAAAACCTGCGCAGTTGACGCAGTTGCAGTTCCACTGTGGGAATCCACCGCCAGCGGCGGAACCTAGAATCTGGACGAACATGGGCGGCTGTTCTCTTGCAAATCTGAAAATAAAAACGCCCCGGCGAACCGAGGCGTTGGGTTGCTCTGCTCAGTAAAAGCGGCAGATCAACGGCTTGCGAAGTACATGGTGACTTCAAAGCCAATGCGCAGATCAGTGAAAGCAGGTTTAGTCCAAGCCATGAGGTGACTCCTTAGCAGTGGGTGGGTGGGGTGTCTTTAACTTAGTCCAGCTCCCGAAGGAGATGTTCAGATGCTTAGGTGGCTATGTTACTAAATTTGACAGTGGCTGAACGACCAAAGTCGAAGAAAGCTCATTACACCGTTGGTAACGATCAGCTTCGTCCTCGATTAAACGTTTCAGTTTCGGACGACGTGGCCAGGCACAGCCAGTCGCAATTGGGCTGGTTGATGCGCTGAGCTGCGTTGAGTGTAGTGCTTGGTTCGAGCGCCATAAGTGCGGTGTAGAGCGCTTTGAGGTAATCCGACGAATGGCCCGCTTGTTTGGCGTGCCATAGCAGATCGCGAGCATCGGCCATGCTCAGAGCCTCTGTCGAAAACTGTTGGGCCAAGCTGGTGCGTGCCTGGATGAAGGAAGTTTCATCGAGCGTTGATACAAGCGTCGGCAGTTGTTCGATGAACTGTCTGATCTGCTCAAAGATTTCTGTCGTTGCTGCGTACGGGGATTGCACGCCGAACAGCAAGCCGGTGCGCCCGTTGAATTGGCGCAGGCCGCTGAAGACGGCATAACCCAGTTGCAACTCAACGCGCAGGCGCTGATAGAACGGCTGTTGCGCAAGATGGGCGAGCAAGCGCCATGCGGCTTCATCAGCGATATCGGCGGTGGGCGCTGGGCAAAACAGCAACACGGCGTGCTCACTCGATGCACAAGGTTCGGTGTGCCACTGCCGCGTGCGCATGGGCGCAGCGGCGGGGGAAAGGTCCGTATCCGGTATGCCGGGGGCCTTATTCAATATCGCCGCGATCAAGGTTTGAGTACGGGTAGCAAGGCCCACAGCCAACCCATCCCAGCGCGCCGAGGCCCAACCTTGTTGCAGGTCGTTGATGGCAGGCAGCGCTTGTGCCTGACACCGTTCGGGCAGGCGCTTGAGCAAGTGGCGAATAGGCATCAGCGGCGCCTCAGGCGAACCTTGAGCCTGGTGTTGCACGGGCGCGTCAAGTGAACGCAGCACGTGTTCAAGAATGGTCGGCATGGGTTCTTGCACGCCGCGCATATTGAGCAGCCAGTCATTGCCCTGAGCGTTGAGTGATAGCTCAACCCCCGCGTGATGTGCGTCCTGCTTTAGGGTTTGCAGTGAGTGCTGAACCTGCGACAGAAACGCCGGTTCGTGGGCTGTAGCGAAATGCCAGCGCAGGCGCAGGGCGGCTTCGTCGCTGTCAGTGGGCATCGCTGCGCTGAACGTCATGGCCGACCTGTCGCGGCGGCTGCGTAAGCGATCTTGGGCGAAGGTGCGCAGGCCTCGGTGGGCGCTGGTTTGTCCGCGAATAAGGCCAGCGTTCACGGGCTCTTTCTCCGATGTCAAAAATGGGTTGGGGGTGGGCAATTGCCAGTCATGCTGGCACGTTGTCGGCGCCACAGGCTGTATTTGCGTCAGAATCGCGCGCAGCGCTTGCACACCCTGGTCTGACAAGTGTGATGCACATTGCTGACCCTCAATGCGGGCCAATGCCAGTGCGCTGCTGACCTGCTGCTGACGTTGGTGCAGCAAGCGGTACTCTTCACGCAGTGCAGACCACGGCTGCTTGGCGCTGAAAAAGGCCAGCCAGCCGTCGAAGGCGTCGCTTATCTGCTGGGTCTGCGGCGCGCTGTCAGCCGGTGTTGTGAGCGCGATGTTAAGAAGCGCCTGGCCGTCGAATGGGTACACCACGCTGGCATTGAGGGTGTCGATCAGGTGTAGCTGACGCAGCTGTGCGGCAAGCCCGCCGGGTTTGTCGGCATTGATCCAGTGACACAAAAACGCCAGCGCTTGGTCGCTCGCAACTGGCAAGCGTTCCATCGCCAACATCAGGTTCAGGCGCCGGCCGTCAACGTGTTGATAACGCTGTTTACCAGTCACCAACAACGGGGGCGGTGAACACTGGCGCACGGGTTCGCCACGTGTGAGGGGCGCGCTGTGGCGTTCAGCCAGCGTGATCAGTTCTTCAAGGGATTGTGGACCCACCAGGGTTAACGTCATTTGCCCGGTTTGGTAGTACTGCTCATGGAAGTCTTTCAACGCCTGCTGAAAGGCCGCGCGCGGGACCGGCAAGCTATAGCGGTTACCCGCGTGGAAGGCGCGCAGCGGGTGCGCCGGATTCAGGGGTTGAAACAAGCGTCGCTCATGCTGCGTCGATGGCTCACGCACCCATGCGATAAATTCGGCGTGCAACACTTCGCGTTCGCGCAGTTGATCCGCTGTATTCATGCGCGGGTGAGCAAGCATGTCGCACAGACGCTCAAGTCCGCCCTCAAACGCAGCGGGTGGCAACTCAAAAAAGAAGTCGGTATGGCGCTCGCTGGTGCGGGCATTGATATGCCCCCCCTGCTGTTGCACATAGGCCATCAACCCCTGCGCGGGGGGGAATCGGTCCGTGCCCAGGAACAGCAAATGCTCCAGAAAATGAGCCAGCCCAGGCCAGGCTGCGGGCACGTCATGACTGCCCGCAGCAACCCGCAAATAGGCGGCGCTGTGCTTGAGCCGGGGTTCATGACGCACGGTCAGCGCCAGACCGTTGTTACAGGTCAGGCGAGAAGCGTGAGGAGGGTTGGGCGCAGGCATGGGCACTTCCGTAACAGAGAAGCGCTCATGCTAGCGGATTACGAGCAATCAGCGCGCATTCAGCGCACGGTAAAGTTCAGGCCGGCGGTCGGCCAGGTAGTTGTTCCCAGCCTTGGCGGCAGTCATGTGCTGGTGCTCAAGGGTGGCGCTGATCAGGCTTTCATCCTGCTCAGCCAGGGCGATTTGCGTGCCATCGGGCGCGGCGATGCTACTCAACCCGCAGTAACGAATATCGCCTTCGTGACCACAGTAGTTGGCGTAGGCGACGTAGCACTGATTCTCGAACGCGCGACTGCGCACGGTGACAGTGGCGATGAACTCGTAGGGCTCCATGTTGGCGGTGGGCACCACGATCAACTCAGCCCCCGCCAGTGCCAGACGACGGGTGTTTTCCGGGAACTCCAGGTCGTAGCAAATCAGTACGCCGAGCTTCCAGCCATTGAGTTCGATGACGGGAAACGCGTCGGGACCCGGGCAGAACATGTTTGTGTCGAGTTCGCCAAACAAATGGGTTTTGCGGTAGTTGAGCACGCGCTGGCCGTGGGCATCGATCAATTGCACGCTGTTATAAATGCTGCCCAGCGCGTCGCGCTCGGGGTAGCCATAGGCGATGGCCATGTTGCAGGCTTTGGCCAACTCTGCAATCTGCCGGGCCGCGTCGCCGTCTTGGGCTTGTGCCAATCGGGCCACAGCCTCTGCGCCAATGTTGTAACCCGTGAGGAACATTTCGGGCAGCACCAGCAGATCAATGCCGTTGTTTTGCTGCGCGACGAGACTCAGGCGCTGCAAGTTACCGGCAACGTCCAGCGGCAGCGGTGGGCATTGGTAAAGGGCGACGCGCATGGGGTTCTCCTGTGTGCATGTGTGCATGTGTGCAGGCGCGAGCAAGCGGGCGCCTACACAGGTGTTTCAAATTAGTCCGGCAGGGCGATCGGGCCGATGTCGTGAAACACGTCGCCCGGACCAGGGTTGTCGGCATGGGTGTTACCGCCGAAGTGGGTCATGATGCCCCAAACGGCGTTCAATGACGTCTGTACTGCGCCTTCAACCCATGCCGGTGTCCACGACACATCGTCCCCTGCAATGAAGATCCCGCGTTGGTCGTCGGGGATGTCCTGCTGCATGAAGTGCGCATACATGCGCTGGTTGTAGCGATAGTGGCCAGGTAGCGCACCTTTGAAGGCACCCAGGAAGTGCGGGTCGGCCTCCCATGACACGGTGATCGGGTCGCCGATGATGCGGCTGGCAATGTCGACCTTGGGGTAGATTTTTTTCAGTGAATCGAGTGCCAGCTTCACGCGTTTTTCAACGGGGTGGGGGAGCATTTTCAACGCATCGCTCATCCACGCGTACGACAGGCAAATGACGCCCGGTTTATCGTCGCCATGGTCGAACAGATAGGTGCCACGGGTCAGGCGATCCGTGAGGGTCATGCTCATCAGGTCGCGACCGGTGTCAGGGTCTTTGTCTTTCCAGAACGGGCGGTCAACCATGACGAAGGTTTTGGACGATTGCATGTAGCGCGTACGGTCGAGAGCCATCCACATCTTTTGCGAGAACAGCGATTCTTCGCATTCGATCTGGGTGGTCAGCAGCCAACTTTGGCAGGTCACAAGGACCGCTTCGTAAGGGCGGGTTACACCCAGGATGTCGGTGACAGAAAACTGCCCGTCCTCTGTGCGCGAAATCGCTTTGACACCCGTGCGTGGAGCACCGTGGTGCAGCGAACTGAGGCTGGTGCCTTCAGGCCAGTGGGCGCAACGCTGCGGTGCATGGCGCCAGATGCCCAGCGGTACTTGCTCAACGCCGCCCACCACCAGGTGCTGATGGTCATCGCAGTTGGTCATGACCACGCGGAAGATTTCGAGCATCGAGTTGGGGAAGTCGGAGTCCCAGCCGCCGGTGCCGAAACCGACCTGGCCAAACACTTCGCGGTGTTGGAACGAGAGTTTGGCGAACGCTTTGGAGGTGGCCACAAAGTCATAGAACGTGCGGTCATCCCACAAGGGAACGAGGGTATTCCACAGTTCTTTGAGACGCGGGACGTCGCGATCACGGATCGCTTGTTGAATGTCACCAAAGCGCGAGCCTTCTTCCAGCGCGTCCGCCCAGGCATCCGCAACTTCTTGGAATAACGCAGGCAAGTCGGCCAGTTTTTGTGCGTAGAAGGTCTGGCCTTCGAGGTCGATCACCGTGCTGCCGGACGCGGGTGTCAGCGGATTGGGGAAAGGTTTGGTCTCAAGCCCCAGCTTATCGACGTAGTGGTAAAACGCGGTAGAGGACACCGGGAAGCGCATGCCGCCCAATTCGGCGATCACCCCCTCGCTGCCCTCGAAGGCTTGGGAGCGCAGACGCCCGCCCATTTTCGAGGCTTCATACACCACGGGTTTGAGGCCCAGCTTCATCAGTTCATACGCCGCAACCATCCCGGCCATGCCTGCCCCGACAATCGCCACCTCCGCGCCCAACTTGTGCGTGGGAATACTGCCCAAACCTGCCGGGTGTTCAATCCAGTCATCGAAGGCAAACGGGAAGTCCGGGCCGAAAATCGTGACTGGTTTTTTGCCATCATGGGGGTGGCGATTATTCTTGTTCATGGCTGACCTTGCTGGCGACCCGCGCATAACGCTGAGTATAGGAAAATACAGGCAACATGATAGGGAGCGCGCAACACATAAATAAGACGCAAAGTGTCGTCGTTATGCTTTGTTTTTAGGCGTTATGACGAAAGCTGTAGGCGAAATGCAGTGCGCGACAGATAAAAAGGCTTATCCGCGATCGACTTTGCTGCTGAGAATGATCGAGGTCGTGGTTTTCTCGACACCTTCGACGCTGCCGATCTGATCCAACAATTGATCCAGTTGCTCTGGGGATTCGCTGCGCAGCCACGCCACATAATCAAACTCACCGCTGACCGCACACAGTTGCTGCACTTGCGCCATAGCACTTAATCGCCTGACCACCTCCTTGCCTGAGCGCGGTTGAACAGTGATCCCCACATACGCTTGCAGTCCGCCATCAATCAGGCGTTGCCCCAGCCGAACGCCATACCCGGTAATCACGTTGTTTTTTTCCAGCCGTGCCAGCCGCGAGGTCACGGTCGTGCGTGCGATGCCCAACTGACGGGCGAGCATTGCCACACTTTCACGGGCATTGAGCTGCAAAGCGGCAATCAACTGTCGGTCAATTTCATCCAGTGCGGGCGGGCGAATGTCTGGCAAGAGAGGCTCCAATGACGTCAGCAATATGGGTCGGCCATGGTACAGCGCTTGAGGGTGGGAGCGTCCAGCGGAGGACTCATACAGGGCGCGGTCTGGGGGTGTGATTGCACTAGCCCTCGGGTTTGCACAAAAAATCTAGGCAAAGTCCGTCTGCGGGAGGGGGATAAGTGCTTTTTCTTTGGTTTTTTATTGCTGATGCGATTTTTTAACCGCTGACCCAGCCGGACATTGGAGTGACTGGGTGGAGCCACCCAAGTTTCGACCGATGTAAAAAAGCCCTTACTTGAGGACTAGGGACGCAGGCGGTTTAGTGAGGTCAGTTGGCGTATCGAAATTCTCGACCGAGGCGCCCCAGGTACAACATCAATTCATTATTTCGGCTCTGCTGGTGAGCATCGGGCATGAGTATCCCGATGATGCAAAACTTGTGGTATTCCATTAGGCCACGTGCGTAAACCAGCGCTACGTCATTCTCAGGTTCACCCATGCGGCACTTTCGGTCCATTTGTCGCTGCCGCTTCTTGAAGGTGCGAGGCGGGATGCACAGGTGAATATGCTCAATACACCCGGCAATTTCGCGGGGCGAGCCATACTCTGCGTCATACCCGAAATAGTGGGGAAGGTCTTCGCGCATGGACTGTTGATAACGGCGGAAGTCATCAAGCAGTACATTCATCAGATCTGGATGGCTGACCTCAAGAGGCTTGAAAAAAAGATCGTAGGTGGCTGGATGAAAGCAGACGTCTACTGGCTCCATAGATTAAGAACTGTAGTTCGTTGCGACCGCTCGACCCTGTTTTGCCAGGGCAACAAGACCATTAGGGTCTATAACACTGATAAAGGTTTTAGAAGGCGTCGAGGCTTGACGGATCTGATGCAGGTTTCTATCGGCCTTGTAACGAGCCTCGGCAATGGCAGTCAGCAGTTTGTCGCCGCCGTCAGCCCCTAAATCACTATTGCCCCTGTAAGGTTTTAGAAGGGACAGTATCTGACTGAGCAGAGCTTCTGACAGTCGATATTTGATCTCGAGTGCATCAAGAACCTTCACCTGCAACGGCCCGTTGTATAGGCGATCCAAAGTGACGTTAAGCTCTTCCACCGCTGTGAGGAACTGAGGAAGTGTGTCCAACAACTCTCGCTTGGAGCTAGAGGACTCAAGCTGAGACAAGATCGTTTCTGAGTACGGTTGTAGTTGGGCCCCTGAAGCGTTCAGGTCTGCGGTAAAGAAACAAGCAGATGCCAGCATAAGGCACGCTGTAGAAACAGTGTCCCGTAACGCATTTTGCTTTTGTGGGGGTAATTTCGTAGTCATTCTTGATGTCCTTTGCTGCGTGTCGCATGGCAGCTGAATGCGCTAATCATTTCATTGTTGATCGGGCTTTGCCACCACCCTCCGATGGGCGTAATAGCAGGTTAGTTTGCTGCGTATTGAAAAGGCTTCACGGACTCACAAGGTAATGGTTTTTAACACCCCCTCCATGAGCGTGGCCATACCCGCGTTGGCGGTAAATGCTGCCGCATTGCTGGGCAATGGCGTCGGCCCATGCGTATGCCCGGCCAGTTGCGTGTTCATCTGTTGCACCAGATCGAGCAAATCACACACCACCTGGAACAGGTTCACGTTTCCGACCCGATCCAGTTTTTGGGGGCTACCAACCGTTGGCTAACCCCCGCCACGCTTTTACGCAGCCCTTCGATTCGTTCCTGCATGTCGCCACCCACGGTGGCGTTGTGCTTGCGCCCCGCCACTATATTGAAGTCCCGGCCGGTCGCTTGGTGCAGATCATCCACAGTCGCCAGGCTCGCAGATCTGCCCGATAGCAGCTTGAGCGCGCCCAGCGCTTCTATTTTCTTGATTCCGCCCACTGATTCGGTTGAATGGTCGTCTACCGTCCTGGTGTGGTTCTGGAAGGTCTCGGTGTAGTCCAGGGCTTCGACTTCGCGCTCGATCGCTTTGTCCTGGATCTTGCCATCGGTTTGGCGCAGCCAGTTATCGTCGGCATCGACCCGCTGCTGGCACGCTTCGCTGTGTTGCCAGACCTGATCCCCTTTCGGGACTTTGGGCATGCTCAGGCCGTGCTGGAGAATGGTTTGGATGTAGGGCTTGTGCGGCAGGCCGTAGGCGAAGCACACCACGACTTGGGTGCCTTCTTCGGGGAAGGCTAGATGCCCATTTCCTCACCGCCTGTGGGCAGCGGCAGCGGGACTCCGGCCAAGGTAGGCAGTTGGGTGTCTGGCTCGCCGTCTGGCCCCATGACCTCGATGTCGACTGCATAGCGCGGGCGGAAGTCGTCGCAGATCCCTGCGCCGCTCGGGGCATCGGCCACCGCGACCAGCTGGTAAGTACTCCAGAACGAAACCAGGGGCGGGCTTTACCAAGCCGGACGAAGACCCGAACCTGACGAAAAATTGGCTGTGAGTCCAGCTATCCAAAAATGAAATTGGACAAATCTTGGACGGAACCACTTTTTTGCAATGTTCCGGCTTCAACTTTTCAAACCCCAGAAACACGAAAGCCGCGCAGTGCGCGGCTTTGAGTATGGTGGGCCCAGTAGGACTCGAACCTACGACCAAGGGATTATGAGTCCCCTGCTCTAACCAACTGAGCTATAGGCCCTCAGTAGGTCGCGGATTATAACGATGGTTTCTCTACAGTGCTATCCGAAAAGTCTGAAATAGGGATACGAAGAAATGTCGCAGCGAATTCTTCTGCCGATAAAGGCACGCTGACGATGTAGCCCTGAATTTGCTCGCAGCCTGCCTGGGCCAGGAAGTCTTGTTGGGCGAGGTTTTCTACGCCTTCTGCAATGACGGTGAATTGCATGCTGCGACCCAAGGCGATGATTGCGCGCACGATGGCTGCGTCATGTGGGTCGTCCGGCAGCCCGCGGATGAAGGATTGGTCTATTTTCAGGGTGTCCAGCGGCAGTCGCTTGAGGTAACTAAGCGAAGAGTAACCGGTGCCGAAGTCGTCGATGGCCAGTTGCACGCCCAGGCGTTTGAGTTGGTGCAGCACTTTAAGCGCTTCTTCGGTTTGGCTCATGATGAAGTTTTCAGTGATCTCCAGTTGCAGGCAGTCGGGTTTCAAGCCGTGACTGTTGAGTAACTGACGGATGCGTGCGACAAGGCGAGGCTGGTGCAACTGGGCGCCGGCAAGGTTAACCGACACCGGGCCAAAAGGTTCGTAACCCTGATTCCAGATGTTTAGTTGCGCGCAGGCGTGCTCCAGTACCCAATCGCCCACCTGGATGATCATGCCGTTTTCTTCGGCCAGATGAATAAAGCGCTCGGGTGGGATAACGCCCAGCGTGGGATGAGTCCAGCGAATCAGTGCTTCGGCGCCCACCAGCGTGAAATCAAGCAGGCTGATTTTGGGTTGATAGAACAGGGACAGCTCATTGCGTTCTAGGGCGCGCCGCAGCTCTTGCTCAAGCACCACGCGCTCACGCGCTTGTGAGGTGAGGTCGTGGGTGTAGCGCTCGACACGGTTGCGGCCTTTGAGTTTGGAGCGGTACATGGCGGCATCGGCGTTTTTAACCAGTGTGGCAACGTCGCTGCCGTCCTCCGGGTAAACACTGGTGCCGATGCTGGCACTGATAAACAGTTCGTGTTCGCCAGCAGCGAAGGGCGCGTTGAAACACGTCAGCAGCTTGTCGGCAATCAGCTCGGCATCGTGGGGTTGGTGCAGGCCTGGCAGCAGGATGATGAATTCGTCGCCGCCCAGGCGGGCGACGGTATCGATATCGCGCAATTGCTCTTTCAGGCGCGCTGCGATGCCCTTGAGCAAAAGATCGCCGACGGGATGGCCCAGGCTGTCGTTGATGTTTTTGAAACGATCGAGATCCAGAAACAGGACGGCGCCGCATTTTCCTTGTGCACTGTGCTCGTTGAGGGCGTGTTGCAGTCGGTTTTCGAACAATAAGCGGTTGGGCAAACCGGTCAACGGGTCGTGATGGGCTTGATAGTCAAGGCGCGCCTGGGCGTGTTTGAGGCTGGAAATGTCGGCAAACACGGCCACAAAGTGGGTCACGATATTTTCGGTAGTGCGCACCGCGCTGATGGTCATCCAACTGGGGTAAAACTCACCATTTTTGCGTTTGTTGCAAATTTCGCCCTGCCAGTGGCCTTCACTTGTGAGTTGGTGCCACATCGCGGCATAGAACGCGCTGTCGTGCTGGCCGGAGGCAAGTATCCGGGGCGTATGGCCTAATGCTTCACGTTCGCTGTAGCCAGTGATTTCACTAAAGGCGCGGTTTACGGCGGTGATTTTTTGCTGTGGGTCGGTGAATAAAATACCTTCGGCCGTGCTTTCAAAGACGGTGGCCGTTTGTTGCAGTTTTTCCTGCATGTGTTGGCGTTCGGTGATGTCGCGGGCGATGGTCAGCATGCACGCTTCGCGGCCTATCATCAGCGGACGGCTGGAAACTTCGCACAAGCGAATGCGGCCACTTTTGTGCCGCAGGTTGCACCTGAAATCCCGGACAAAGCCATTTTGTTTCAGCAATGCCAATAATTCATTGCGCTGGTGCAGGTCGGCCCAAATCTTCAGGTCCAGGGATGAGCGGTTCAGCGCGCTGGCCGTGTCGTAGCCGCTCAGCCGGCTGAAACCCTCATTGATTTCGATCAGCAGGCCATCGCTTTGGCGGCTCAACAATAAGCCATCGGGGGAGGCGTGAAAGGCTTTGGCGAACTTCTCTTCCGACAGGCGTAGGGCTTCTTCGGTGTGTTTGGCTTCGCTGATGTTGATCATGAGGCCGCGCAGAACGGGTTTTTCGTTGTGGTGGGTGAGGCTGATGATGTCGCGTAGCCACAGGGTTCTGCCGTCAGCGGTGAGTACGCGATAGTCGATGCTGTGGTCGCGGCCCGCGCTGATCTCCTGGTTGCAGAAAGCTTGGGTTCGCTCCAGGTCATCGGGGTGAACGATTTTGGCCCAGAAACCTGGTACTAACCATTCTGCCAGCGGGTAACCAATTAACGCTTCGGCTTGAGGGGACACGTAGGTGTAGGTGTAGTCATCCAGATTCGCCTCCCATGCAATAGCCGACAGACTCTCGACCAGCCCTCTGTAGCGGTATTCGCTGCTACGCAGTTCTTGTTCAAGGGCGATACGGCGGGAAATTTCGGAGCTCAGGCGTCGGTTGATCCGAATTACCACCACCAAGACGCTGACCAACAACAGGATGCCCGGCAATACATAGAGCAGCACGCCGCGCCACAGGGAGCCGTAGTCGTTAGTGTTGCCGATCCAGCGTTCCTGGATGGCCTGGAGTTCGCCTGGGCTTATATCAGCCATGACTTTATCGAGCAGGCGCAGCAAGACGGTTTGATCTTTAGGCACGGCCATTGCCAATTGATAGCGATAGGGCGTTTCGCCACTGACGTACAAACCATCCAGTTTGAGTTGGCGCAAGCTCCACACACTGGAGGCCAGATCGCCGACCATCGCATCCACCTGGTCGGTGGCCAATGCTTGCAATGCGGAGCTGACATTGGGCAGTGCCACCAGATTCAGGTCGGGGTGTTGGGCCTGAAGCAGCTCGTGGGGGGCATAGTTTTCAACCACTGCGACTTTTAAACCGTACAGGTCTTTGATGGTTTTTGGTGAAGCCCCGCCTTTGTGCGCCAGGATCACTATCGGGAAGTCGAGGTAGGGGCGGGTAAAGGCCAGGCTTTTTTGCCGCTCGGGGGTCGACATGATGCCGGGCAGCCAATCCAGATTGCCCTCTTTGGCCAGCGTTAGCACGTTGCTCCAGCTGTACGGCTCCACGGGTTTTATCGTTACGCCGAGTCGGTCTTTAATCAGTTGCACGTAGTCCGCAGCAAGACCGGTGTAGAGACCTTTGTCATCGCGGAATTCGAAAGGCGGCCACGTAGCATCGATCCCCAGGCGCAGCTCAGGGTGGTTATCCAGCCATTGGCGTTCTTCATCGGTCAGCGTCAGGGCGTTTGCCGTTGCCGTCCAGGCGATGAACAGTAAGCAGAGGGGGGCTATCAGTCGGGGCATGCGCGTCTCGCTCTACGCTCGGGTGAGTCGAGTGTAGACGGGGGCAGGGCGCGAGGATGTGCAGAGGGAAAAAGAAGGCGAAGCGTGTGGCGGGCACATAGCAAAACCCCCGGCAGGGCCGGGGGTTTTGGGATCACTCGTCGAGGAAGGAGCGCAAATGCTCGCTTCTCGTCGGGTGGCGCAGCTTGCGCAGCGCTTTGGCTTCGATCTGGCGAATCCGCTCACGGGTCACGTCGAACTGCTTACCAACCTCCTCAAGGGTGTGATCGGTATTCATGTCGATACCGAAACGCATGCGCAGTACCTTGGCTTCACGGGCTGTGAGGCCGCCGAGTACGTCGCGTGTCGCTTCTTTAAGGCTCTCAACCGTGGCGACATCGATGGGCGACTGCATAGTCGAGTCTTCGATGAAGTCACCCAAGTGGGAGTCTTCGTCATCACCGATCGGGGTTTCCATGGAGATCGGCTCTTTAGCGATCTTCAATACCTTGCGGATTTTATCCTCAGGCATTTCCATGCGTTCACCCAGCTCTTCCGGGGTCGGTTCACGGCCCATTTCCTGCAACATCTGACGGGAAATACGGTTGAGCTTGTTGATCGTCTCGATCATGTGCACCGGGATACGGATGGTGCGGGCCTGGTCGGCAATCGAGCGAGTGATCGCCTGACGGATCCACCAGGTTGCATAAGTCGAGAATTTGTAGCCGCGGCGGTATTCAAACTTGTCTACCGCTTTCATCAAGCCGATGTTGCCTTCCTGGATCAAGTCGAGGAACTGCAAGCCACGGTTGGTGTACTTCTTGGCGATGGAGATCACCAGACGCAAGTTGGCTTCAACCATCTCTTTTTTCGCGCGGCGGGCCTTGGCCTCACCGATCGACATGCGACGGTTGATGTCCTTGATCTCGGCAATCTTCAAGCCGGTTTCAGCTTCCAGGGCCGACAGCTTTTGCTGGCAACGGATGATGTCCGGTTGCAGGCGACCAATGGCTTCAGCGTATTTGCTTTTGCCTTTGGCCAGCGCGTCGCTCCAGCTTTCGTCGACTTCATTGCCCGGGAACAGGCGCAAGAAATCGGTACGCGGCATACGTGCATCACGTACACACAGCTGCATGATGGCTCGCTCTTGTGCACGCAGACGCTCCAGGGCGCTACGAACACGTTCAACCAGGCCTTCGAATTGCTTCGGGACCAGCTTGATTGGCATGAACAGCTCAGCCAGGGCAACCAGCTCGGCAATTGCCTGCTTGCTGTCGCGACCGTGCTTTTTCAGGGCCTTGCGAGTGATTTCCATCTGATCGGAAACGGCGCCAAAGCGCTGTGCCGCGATGATTGGGTCGGGGCCACTTTCGACCTCTTCCTCTTCTTCGCTGGCCTCTTCCTTATCGTCCTCTTCGTCATCACCTTCGGCTTTCACCTTGGGGTCGACAGGAGGCGGAATCTCGGCTGCGGGCGGCGCAATACCGTCGTCCGGGTCGATATAACCGCTCAGGACGTCAGACAGGCGACCACCTTCGGTGGTGACACGAGTGTACTCGGAGAGAATATGGTCAACCGTGCCAGGGAAGTGCGCGATTGCGCCCATCACTTCACGGATGCCTTCTTCAATACGCTTGGCGATTTCAATTTCGCCTTCGCGTGTCAGCAGTTCTACCGTGCCCATTTCACGCATATACATGCGTACAGGGTCGGTAGTGCGACCGATATCGGTTTCTACTGCCGCCAACGCTGCGGCTGCTTCTTCAGCAGCGGCTTCGTCGGTGTCAGCATCGGCCAACATAAGGGCGTCCGCATCCGGAGCACTCTCGTGTACGGGGATCCCCATGTCATTAATCATGCGGATGATGTCTTCCACTTGCTCCGGATCTGAAATATCTTCGGGCAGGTGGTCGTTGACCTCTGCGTAAGTCAGATACTTCTGCTCACGGCCGAGGGTGATCAACTCTTTGATACGAGACTGCTGTTGCGCTTTTCCGGACATAACACCCTATCCACTGAAGGTCTTGGCGGGCAAAAAACAAGCCGAGGATTATACCTTAGCTATGACCTCACGCGCCAGTTGAGGTCGGGTTTGATGCAGGATTATTGCGACTTAGGAGGTCGCGTAACTGATTTTTCTCCTCGCTACTGAGCTCGCCTTGACGTGCTTTTCGAAGAAGTTGCTCTAAATTTCGCTCGCGTTGACGAGCTGACAAGCTTGTTATGGTGTCGAAAAACTGTTGTTCAAGGTTATCGGCATCAATTAGCCACTCCTTTTCCAGCAGCCTTTGCAGTAAGCGACCCTGTTCAGTGCCGTGCCAGCGCGACAGTAACTGGATAGAGCTTAGCTTAGGATTTTTCTGTACGGCCTCTACCAGTGCAATCAATAGCTGGTTGTTCGTCTGATCTTCGGCTGCAAAGTGCTCGGCATCCTCAACTTTTTTAGCCAGTTGAGGGTGATGCAGCAGTGTGCGCAGGGCGGTCAGGGTGGGCGGTTCAACGCCCACGGGGATCCACGCCTGTTCGCGCTCGCCGCCACGCTTGCCCTTTTTGTCCCACGGTTTGTTTTCCCACTTTTTGCCGCCAGCGCCGGTTTTTTTCGGCGTCCATTCCTGTTGGGGGATGTAGGCGTCTGGCTGCTGGAAGTCGCTGTAATCCGGCATGGCGTCGTAATCAATGCCGGGGTCGTAGGCGGGTTGCGCGGGTGGAGGAGCACTTTGCGCCAGTTGGCTGACCGCTTCGCTGTTGAGACCGGTTATTTCGCTTAAGTGCTGACGCATCAAGTTGCGCAGGTTGGCGCCGGGCACTTTATCGATAAGCGGCGCTGCCAGCGTGGCCATGTGGGCCTTGCCTTCAAGCGAGCGCGGGTCGGTTTCTTCCCTCAGTTGCTGGAAGAAGTAGTCGGCCAGCGGCTGAGCGTGCTGATTGATTCGCGCCTTGAATGCATCGCTGCCTTCGGATCGCACCAGGGTGTCCGGGTCTTCGCCTTCGGGCAAAAACAGGAAGCGTGCCCGGCGGCCGTCTTGCAAGCAGGGCAGCGTGGCTTCCAGCGCGCGCCAGGCGGCATTGCGGCCTGCCTGGTCGCCGTCAAAGCAAAACAATACGCTGGGCACTACGCGAAACAGACGTTTCATGTGCTCTTCGCTGGTCGCGGTGCCAAGTGTTGCAACGGCATTGCGCAGCCCTTGTTGGGCCAGTGCAATAACGTCCATATAGCCTTCAACCACGATAATTTCATCGAGGCTGCGATTGAATTTTCGCGCTTCGAACAGCCCGTACAGTTCCTGGCCTTTGTGAAAGACCGGGGTTTCCGGGGAGTTCAGGTATTTGGGTTTGTCGTCGCCCAGTACGCGGCCACCGAAGGCGATGATGCGGCCACGGCTGTCGCGGATCGGAAACATCACGCGATCGCGAAAGCGGTCGTAGCGTTTGCCGGTCTCTGCGTTTTCGACCAGCAAGCCTGCATCGATCATGGCTTTTTGCTGGAGCGTGTCATTGCTCAGGTGCTTGAACAGGTTGTCCCAGCCGGGTGGGGCGAAGCCCAGTCCGAAGTCGCGGGCGATCTCGCCTGTCAGGCCGCGACCTTTGAGGTACTCCACAGCCGATTTACGCGCCGGGTGGCTTTTCAGGGCTTGACGGTAAAAGTCGGCGGCAGCGGTCAGTAACGGGTAAAGCGGGGAATCGGTCGGCTGGCGTGGTTTGTGCGGGCGACCGCTTTCTTCCCGGGGGATTTCCATGCCTGCGGCTTTGGCCAGTTCTTCGACGGCCTGGGGGAAGTCCAGGTTGTCGTGGTCCATGATGAAGCCGAGAGCGTTACCCCCTGCGCCGCAGCCAAAGCAGTAATAAAACTGTTTATCCGGGCTGACGCTGAAGGAGGGGGTCTTTTCTTTGTGGAAGGGGCAGCAGGCGGTGTAGTTTTTGCCTGCTTTCTTCATTTGCACGCGTGAGCTGACGACATCGACGATATCGGTGCGGTTCAGAAGGTCGTCAATAAAGCTCTGGGGGATTAACCCTGCCATAGCGTTCTCGTCATCTCAGCGCAAAAAAATAGCCGAATAAATGGGCTTGGTCATCAGGGCGTGCAGGCGAAAGCGCTGCTCGAACGTGTGGCGTCTGCTCAGTCATGTCGGGAAGTGTATCTGTCGAAGCTCCGTAGACTCGGGTTTAAATCTGAGTGAATGGGTTCGAAAATGTCACGCTCTGAGTCCGGCATTGACCAATGGCTGGTCTCGGATAGCTCATAAGCAGGCAGGGGAGAAATGCCTTGGGCTGATCGTCTTTAAGGAAAATCAGAGGTGTGTGCTCGTCGGTAGCCTTGAAAGGCTCGTCAGTAAAGACGTGCACCGCTGGCTTATAGGCCAGGTCTGACGTGTGTAGCTTTTGTCGCGGTCGCATCTGCGGCCTTGACGATAGTGCGTGTAACTTGCTGCAACTGCCTACGGCCCGGCTTTAGGCCGGGCTTGGCAGAAGCGTGCAACGAACGTCTGTGTATTAGTACAGACGAACGGCGCGGCGCTGCTCGCGCTGAACTTTCTTCGCGTGACGCTTAACAGCAGCTGCTGCCTTACGCTTACGCTCAGAAGTCGGCTTCTCGTAAAATTCGCGGCTGCGAACTTCAGCCAGTACACCGGCTTTTTCGCAGGAGCGCTTGAAACGACGCAGAGCTACGTCGAAGGGTTCGTTCTCTTTTACTTTGACGGCTGGCATCCAGAGCTACCTTCATTCATTACCGGGGTCAACGTCTCAAGGCAAAATCGCGTTGGAAGACGTCGGTTTTTAAGGGTTGCGGATGTTAACCCCTCATCGCCCGGAATGCAAAGCCTCTGATCGAAAACCGCTGGCCGGGGGCGGTAGTGGCGACTATTATGCGCGCCTTCGAATTTAGCCTCTACAAGGCGCAAACCCATGCTAGTACTGGGATTAGAAACTTCCTGCGACGAAACCGGCGTCGCGCTATACGACAGTGAACGCGGGCTTTTAGCCGATGCGCTGTTCAGTCAGATCGACCTGCACCGCGCTTATGGCGGTGTGGTGCCGGAGCTGGCGTCACGCGATCACGTCAAACGCATGCTGCCCTTGATTCGTCAGGTGCTGGCCGAGGCAGACTGCGTGCCCACAGAGATTGACGCTATCGCCTACACGGCGGGTCCGGGGTTGGTCGGGGCCTTGCTGGTCGGGGCTTCGTGTGCTCAGGCACTGGCTTTTGCCTGGGGCATTCCGGCACTGGGCGTGCACCACATGGAAGGCCACTTACTGGCCCCTATGCTGGAGGAGCAGCCCCCCGAGTTCCCGTTCGTCGCTTTGTTGGTCTCGGGCGGTCACACGCAGCTGGTGCGCGTGGATGGCATCGGTCAATACGAGTTGCTCGGCGAGACGCTCGACGACGCCGCAGGCGAGGCGTTCGACAAGACTGCGAAGATGATGGGGCTCAACTATCCAGGCGGTCCTGAAATCGCACGTCTGGCCGCTCACGGGGTTGCGGGGCGCTTTGTGTTCCCGCGCCCGATGACGGACCGTCCGGGCCTTGCATTCAGCTTCAGTGGCTTGAAAACCTTCGCCTTGAACACATGGCAGCGCTGCGTTACGGCGGGCGATGACAGTGAGCAAACGCGCAGCGATATCGCGCTGGCGTTCCAGCAGGCCGTGGTCGAAACCTTAACCATCAAGTGCAAGCGCGCGCTCAAGCAGGCGGGCATGAAGCGTCTGGTGATTGCGGGTGGCGTGAGTGCCAATACGGCGTTGCGCGCTTCGCTGGAGAAAATGCTCGGCGAGATGAATGGCAACGTGTTCTATGCGCGTCCTGAGTTCTGTACAGACAACGGCGCGATGATTGCGTTTGCAGGTTGCCAGCGTTTGCAGGCCGGTCAGCACGAAAGCCTGGCAATCAGCGTGCAGGCGCGCTGGCCAATGGAGCAACTGAGTCCGCTGTGAGGTTGAGCGGGCCCGGCCGTTGCCGAATATGAGCTTTTTTCATTTGGCTCATTCAGAAATGCCGTTCGCGCCCGGCCAGCAGGTCGCGTAAATTGCCGCGGTGGCGCCACACAATCAGTGCGGTCAGTGCGCACATGGGCAGCAGGGCGGCGGGTTCTTGCCAGGCCAGTAATGGCAGGGTCAGAGGGGTGGCAATCAGGGCGGCGAGTGAGCTGGTGCGAGTGAGTTGAAAGGTCAGTAGCCACGCAGCTACGGCCAGCAGGGCAGCGGGCGGGTACAGTGCCAGCAGCATGCCAGCAGCCGTAGCGACGCCTTTTCCGCCCCTGAAGCGGAAGAAGGCCGGGTACATGTGGCCGATGACGGCGCAGACGCCGATCCAGGCTTGTTGCTGGAGTGCGAGGTCGAGTTGGTTGGCGAGCAAGACAGGCAGCAAGCCTTTGCACAGGTCGCCGAGCAACGTGAGGATGGCCAGTTTTTTACCGGCCAGGCGCAACATATTGGTCGCGCCCGCATTGCCTGAACCACTCATTCGCGGATCGGGGTTACCGGTCAGGCGGCTGAGCAAAATGGCGAAGGACAGCGAGCCAAGCAGGTAGGCGATAATCGCCAGTAACCAAAACATGCTAACTATTCCGGGCGAGGACGCCCTGATTCTAACGGCGCATTGCGCCCTTGTCGTGCTGCGGAGAAGAGTGCTTGGACAGAGTGTTTATCGAAGGCCTGGAAGTTGACACCGTAATCGGTGCTTATGACTGGGAGCGTGGCATCCGTCAGTGTTTGCGCCTTGATCTGAATTTTGCGTGGGACAACCGCCCGGCTGCTGCGGGGGATGACCTGACACTGGCATTGGACTACGCCAGTGTGTCGGCGCGTATTCAGGCATTTGCCGACCAGGCTCAATTCCAGTTGGTTGAAACCTTTGCCGAGCGTTTGGCCGAGGTGTTGATGAACGAATTTAATATTCCCTGGCTGCATCTCAAATTGACCAAACCGGGTGCCGTTGCGGCGGCCACTGGGGTGGGTGTGGAGATAGAGCGCGGATGTCGCTAACTCAGGTCTTTCTCGGGCTGGGCAGCAATGTCGAGCGCGAAACGCATTTGCGCGCAGGTCTTGATGCACTAGCGGGTTTTCTTCGGGGCGTGAAGTGCTCGCCGGTGTTTGAAAGTCAGCCGGTGGGGATCAAAAGCGGACCCTTTTTCAACCTTGTAGTGTCGGCTGAAACGGATCTTTCGTTGCCTGAGCTGAGTCGACGTTTGAAACTTATCGAAGCGGATAACGGACGATATGCTCAGGATCGCAAAGGTTTGCCCCTGGATATCGACGTGTTGTTTTACGGTGACCTCACGGGCAATTTCGACGGGTTGATCTTGCCGCGCGCTGAAGTTCTCACCAATGCCTTCGTGCTATGGCCGCTGTCGCTAATGGCCACGGAAAGGGTTCATCCGGGTACAGGTAAAACGCTGGGCCAAATGTGGGCAGACGCGCAAATCGACCAAGTGCTCGTACCCGCCGCATTCGAATGGCGCGGTGTGCCGTTGACGCCGGCAAACATGCTGCCCCCCTGTCCGTTGTTGTAGTCGCTGTCGAGGCGCGAGGCTGCGCGCGGGTAGCATCACCCCCGCAAGCAGCCTCGTATGACGCGTCAGCGACAGGTTTTGCGTCCGAGGTAGTGGCAACCTGTTTCGGCGTCAGTTTTTGGCGGCGTCTTTGTAGGCTTGCAGTGCCTTGAGTCGCTCGCGCTTGAGAGCCTCTCCCAGGTCCGGGCCTTTGAAACCCTGTTCAAGCAGGGGTTGGACGGCGACGCTCAGGGCTGCCTGTGCCGCTCCTCGCAGGTAGTCCGCTTGAGGATAAGGCCGATTTTCCAGCCCCAACCGTCCCTTGGCATCCATCTCGCACGCCACAATGAACTCTTCAAAGCGTTGCGGCCGACGGTACACGTCAAAACGTTGCAACAACTCCAGTAAGGTCGATGCCTTGAGTTCAAGCGCGCGATGGCCGTGGGTGTGGTATTCGCCGACCAACATGGCCAATTCCTGACAGTCCCGAGGCACTTTAAAGCGTTCATTGATGGCTTTAATCAGACGCTGTCCCTTGTGCTCGTGGGCGATGTGCCGCGGCCATTCGCTCTCGCGGGTCAGCCCTTTGCCCACGTCATGCAGCAGACACGCCCAACGCACGGTCAGGGGCTGATGATGCCGCGCGGCTTGTTCGAGCACGCTGAGGGTGTGAACACCACTGTCTATTTCGGGGTGGTGGGCAGGGGGCTGCGGGACGCCAAACAGTGCGTTTACCTCAGGTAACAGCACGTGCAGTGCGCCGCAACTGCGCAACACTTCGATAAATACCTGTGGGTGGTCTTCCATCAGTGCGCGGGAGATTTCTTTCCAGCAGCGCTCGGGTGTCAGGGCTTGCAGTTCGCCTGAGGCAGACAATTGGCGCATCAGTTCCAGGGTTTCGGCAGCCACCTTGAAACCCAGCCCGGCATAGCGCGCAGCAAAGCGTGCAACGCGCAACACTCGCAGCGGATCTTCGGCGAATGCGGGTGAAACGTGACGCAATAACCGGGCTTCCAGATCCTGTTGGCCATGATACGGGTCGGTAATATTGCCTGCGTCATCTTCAGCCATCGCGTTGATGGTCAGGTCGCGGCGAATCAGGTCTTCTTCGAGGGTGACGTCGGGGCTGGCATGAAACACAAAACCGCCATAGCCATGACCACTTTTGCGCTCGGTGCGGGCCAGCGCGTACTCCTCACCCGTCTTGGGGTGCAGGAACACCGGGAAGTCGGAGCCTACAGGGCGAAAGCCTTTGGCGAGCATCTGCTCGGCACTGGCGCCTACCACCACCCAGTCGATGTCGGTGACCGGTTTGCCCAACAAGCGATCACGTACTGCACCGCCGACTTTATAGATCTGCATAAAAAACCTCCGTTAGCGCGACAGGATAACCGCTGCGCCGCACAAACGGAGGCCCTTGTGTCACAGGTGGAGGGCGCTTAGATCCAGTCGCGCGTAGTCCATCTCGCCATGCTCGCCTTTGGGCGGCACATGATGGACTTTCATGATCTGATCGCCTTGCAGGGTTTCGAGGTGGATATCAAAGCCCCACAGACGATGCAGGTGTTTGAGGACTTCGTCGGTGGACTCGCCCAGGGGTTTGCGGTCATGTTGTTGGTGGCGCAGGGTGAGCGAGCGGTCACCGCGCCGGTCGATGCTCCAGATCTGCACGTTGGGTTCGCGATTGCCCAGGTTGTACTGAGCGGCCAGGGTTTCGCGAATGATGCGGTAGCCGTTTTCGTCATGAATGGCCGGGACCAGCAAGTCGTCTTTCTGATCGTCGTCCATGATGCTGAACAGCTTGAGGTCGCGGATCACTTTTGGGGACAAGTATTGCAGGATAAAACTCTCGTCCTTAAAGCTGCTCATGGCGAACTTGATACTCGACAGCCAGTCGCTGCCGGCCATGTCCGGGAACCAGTGATAATCCTCCTCGGTGGGTGCTTCGCAGATACGCCGGATGTCGCGGTACATTGCAAAACCTAACGCGTAGGGGTTGATACCGCTGTAGTAAGGGCTGTCGAAGCCGGGTTGAAACACGACGCTGGTGTGGGACGTGAGGAACTCCATCATGAAGCCTTCGGTCACCAGGCCCTCATCGTAGAGGTCGTTCATCAGCGTGTAGTGCCAGAAGGTAGCCCAGCCTTCGTTCATGACTTGGGTTTGGCGCTGCGGGTAAAAATACTGAGCGATTTTGCGAACGATTCGTACGATCTCGCGCTGCCAAGGCTCCAGCAGCGGAGCGTGTTTTTCGATGAAGTACAGAATGTTTTCCTGCGGTTCATCGGGGAAGCGAGCGTTGTCTTTTTCGCTGAACTTGTCTGCGCCTTTGGGAATGGTGCGCCACAGATCGTTGATCTGTTTTTGCAGGTGCTCTTCGCGGTCTTTTTGCCGGCGGCGCTCTTCCTCGGCAGAAATCGGATACGGCCGTTTGTAGCGATCGACCCCGTAATTCATCAGCGCATGGCAGGAGTCGAGCAGGTCTTCAACAGCATCAATGCCGTGGCGTTCTTCGCACTGCATGATGTACTGCTTGGCGAACACCAGGTAGTCGATGATCGAGCTGGCGTCGGTCCAGGTGCGAAACAGGTAATTGCCCTTGAAGAAGCTGTTGTGGCCGTAGCAGGCGTGTGCGACCACCAGCGCTTGCATGCAGATGGTGTTTTCTTCCATCAGATAAGCGATGCACGGGTCTGAGTTGATGACGATTTCGTAGGCCAGCCCCATCTGCCCACGGGTGTAGGACTTCTCGGTGCTCAAGAAGTGTTTGCCATAGGACCAATGGTGATAGCCCAGCGGCATGCCTACGGAGGCGTAGGCATCCATCATTTGTTCAGCGGTGATGACTTCTATCTGGTTGGGGTAGGTGTCCAGCGCATAGCGTTCGGCCAGGCGTCCGATCTCACGGTCATAGGCCTGAATCAGTTCAAAGGTCCACTCTGAGCCAGTGGAGATGGGATGGCGTTTATTCTCTTTGGCGGTCATGTCACTAACCTGCGCTGGAAGAGTTCACGGAAGACCGGGTAGATATCGCCGGCCGAGACCAATTGCTGCTGGGCGAAGGTGTCGCTAAACGCCTCGCTGATGCGTTCGTACTCGTACCAGAGTGCCTGATGCTCGCGTGGGGTAATTTCCACGTAAGTGTAGTACTGCACGAACGGCATGATCTGGTTGATCAAAATGTCGCGGCAAATGGGGGAATCGTCGTTCCAGTTGTCGCCGTCGGACGCTTGGGCGGCGTAGATATTCCATTCGTTGGTGGGGTAGCGCTCAGCCATGATCTCCTGCATCAGTTTGAGTGCGCTGGACACAATGGTGCCGCCGGTTTCCCGGGAATAGAAGAACTCTTCTTCGTCTACTTCACGGGCGCTGGTGTGGTGACGAATAAACACCACGTCGATCTTGTCGTAGTTCCGTTTCAGAAACAGGTACAGCAGGATGAAGAAGCGCTTGGCGATGTCTTTGGTGGCCTGCGTCATGGAGCCGGAAACGTCCATCAGGCAGAACATCACGGCTTTGGAGCTGGGGTTGGGTTGTTTGACCAGCAAGTTGTACTTGAGGTCGAAGGTGTCGAGGAACGGCACGCGATGAATCCGCGCGCTGAGTTTCTCGATTTCGCTCTCTATTTCTTTGATATCGCCGAAGTTGTCAGGCTCTTCGCGCTTAAGTCGCTCCAGTTCAGCTTTGGCATCTTTAAGCTTTTTACGGCTGCTGCCCGTCAGCGCGATACGCCGCGCGTGGGCTGAGCGCAGGGTGCGAATGATGTTGATGCGGGACGGGTTACCCTCATTGCTGATGCCCGCGCGTACGGTTTTGAAGGTGTCAGTGCCGGTCAGGTTGCGTTTGACCAGGTTGGGCAGTTCGAGGTCTTCGAACATGAATTCGAGGAACTCTTCCTGTGTGATCTGGAACACGAACTCATCCATGCCTTCACCGGAGTTGCCCGCCTTGCCAGGCCCGCCGCCACCGCCTGAGCCGCCTTGCGGGCGCTGGATATGTTCGCCGCTGGTGAACTCCTTGTTGCCGGGGTGGACGACGGTTTGCTTGCCGCCACGGCCATGATGGAGCACAGGCTCGTCGATATCGCGGCCTGGAATGCTGATTTGTTCGCCATGCTCCATGTCCGTAATGGAGCGCCGACCGACCGCTTCTTCGACGGCCTTTTTAATGTGGTCGCGATAGCGGCGCAGGAAACGCTGGCGGTTTACCGTGCTCTTGTTCTTGCCGTTGAGGCGTCGATCGATCACATAGCTCATAAGCCCTCCGGGCAGCTTCAAGGGGTGAGCGGCAAGCTGCAAGTTGAAGCGCTCCCGGTGTGGGGCTTATGCGCTTTTTACGTGCAGCCTGCTGCTGGGTGCCTGGCGCTGCATCACTGCGATTTTCTGACCCGCAGGTACCACTCGGAGAGCAGTCGTACTTGTTTGTCGGTGTAGCCGCGTTCGACCATTCGGGTCACAAAGTCGTTGTGTTTCTGTTGATCCTCTTTGCTCGCCTTGGCGTTGAAGCTGATGACCGGTAGCAGGTCTTCAGTGTTGGAGAACATTTTCTTCTCGATCACGACCCGCAGTTTTTCGTAGCTGAGCCAGGTCGGATTTTTGCCGTTGTTGTTGGCACGGGCGCGCAACACGAAGTTGACGATTTCGTTGCGGAAATCTTTCGGGTTGCTGATACCGGCCGGTTTTTCGATTTTTTCCAGCTCCTCGTTGAGCGCCACGCGGTTGAGGATTTCGCCGGTTTCGGGATCGCGGTACTCCTGATCCTGAATCCAGAAGTCTGCGTAAAGCACGTAGCGGTCGAAGATGTTCTGTCCGTATTCGCTGTAGGACTCCAGGTACGCGGTCTGGATCTCTTTGCCGATGAACTCGATATAGCGTGGTGCCAAGTACTCTTTCAGGAACCGCAGATAACGTTCGCGGGTTTCAGGCTGGAACTGTTCCTGCTCGATCTGCTGTTCGAGCACATACAGCAGGTGCACCGGGTTGGCGGCAATTTCGTGCGGGTCGAAGTTGAACACCTTGGACAGGATCTTGAAGGCAAAGCGGGTCGACAGGCCGTTCATGCCTTCGTCTACGCCAGCCGTGTCGCGGTACTCCTGAATGGATTTGGCTTTCGGATCGGTGTCTTTGAGGTTTTCACCGTCATACACGCGCATCTTGGAGTAGATATTGGAGTTTTCCGGCTCTTTGAGGCGTGACAGTACGGTGAACTGAGCGAGCATCTTCAGGGTGTCAGGGGCGCAGTGGGCTTTGGCCAGCGAGCTGTTGAACAGCAATTTGTCGTAGATTTTGACTTCGTCGCTGACGCGCAGGCAGTACGGCACTTTGACGATGTAAATCCGGTCGATAAACGCTTCGTTGTTTTTGTTGTTGCGGAAGGTGTGCCACTCCGACTCGTTGGAGTGCGCCAGCAAGACTCCGGTAAACGGAATCGCCCCCAGCCCTTCGGTGCTGTTGTAGTTACCTTCTTGAGTGGCGGTAAGCAGCGGGTGCAGCACCTTGATCGGCGCTTTAAACATTTCGACGAACTCCATCAGGCCCTGGTTGGCCCGGCACAGTGCGCCCGAGTAGCTGTAAGCATCGGCGTCGTTCTGTGGGAATTCTTCGAGTTTGCGGATATCAACCTTGCCCACCAGCGCAGAAATGTCCTGGTTGTTCTCATCCCCCGGCTCGGTTTTTGCCACCGCGATCTGGTTGAGGATGGAGGGATAGAGCTTGACCACGCGAAACTGGCTGATGTCACCGCCAAACTCGGCCAGCCGTTTGGTGGCCCACGGCGACATGATGGTGCTCAGGTAGCGCTTGGAAATCCCGAAGTCTTCTTCAAGGATGGCGCCATCTTCTGTGGCGTTGAACAGCCCCAGTGGCGACTCGAATACGGGCGAGCCTTTAATGGCATAGAACGGCACCTTCTCGATCAGCTGTTTGAGCTTTTCGGCCAGCGAGGACTTGCCGCCGCCCACCGGGCCGAGCAGGTAGAGGATTTGTTTCTTTTCTTCCAGCCCTTGGGCGGCGTGGCGGAAATACGAGACGATCTGTTCAATGCATTCTTCCATTCCATGGAAGTCAGCAAAGGCCGGATAGCGGCGAATCACTTTGTTGGAGAAGATTCGCGACAGGCGAGAGTTGGTCGAGGTGTCCAGCAGTTCCGGTTCACCGATGGCCAGCAGCAGCCTTTCGGCGGCAGAGGCGTAAGCGCTTTTGTCGTTTTTGCACAGCTCAAGGTATTCCTGGAGCGTGAGCTCTTCTTGGCGTGTGGATTCAAAGCGTTGTTGGAAGTGGCTAAAAATACTCATGACGTCACCTCGCTCGATACGTGGAGCCGGCGATTGATCGGTCAGTTCGAGTGCTGGCATGCAGCAACGTTGCAGTCGCTGTGTACCCCCCAGGACACCATCAAAGGGGCTAACCCTTTGAAGTTACTACTGATGATCCATACGCCGGTGTACCGGCTCTCCCCAGATTCGGATGGCCTGAGCTAAAGGATAGTTGGTTATGGGAGAGGTCAAGGCGAGATGCGTGATTTGTTGCGTTAGACCGTTGGTCTGGCGGGGCGCCAGCCCACTGAATACGCGGGCTTGGCGTTTATTAAAAATTATTCGGCAGATCCTTCGCACGTTTCTTGCGGAAAAGTCGTGAGCCATAGTTCGAAGCCACCGTCCAGGCTGTACACCTCGCTAAAGCCTTGGCCAACCAGATAGGCCGCTGCACTTTGGCTGGAGTTGCCGTGGTAGCAGGCGACGATCAGTGGCGCGTCTAGATCGGCTTTGGTAATGAAGTCGTGCAGCGAATGGTTATCCAGGTGTTTGGCGCCAGTGATATGTCGGGCGGCAAAGGCTTGCGGGTCGCGGACATCAACCACTACGGCACCCTTTTCGCGCAGTGTTTGGGCTTGCTGGGGCGGGATACGTTTGAATTCGGTCATGGGAAATTCCTGTGGCCTGACTACGGGCGCGTGGGGGCTGCGCCCAAAGGTTGGGAAGGGGGGTGAGCCGTGACAGGGGCCGCAAGGTGGAGGTCGTCGCAATCGCAGCTTAAACGCTGGCCGGTGTCGACATTGAGCAGGGTCATGGCCCCGCCCCAGACGCAACCGGTGTCGAGGGCGAAAATCCCCGGCTCCTTGCAGTGGCCTTCCAGTGCGGCCCAATGCCCGAAGATGATCTTCAGGTCTTGAGTTTTACGTTCTTTGTAACTGAACCACGGTGCGTAACCGGGTGGGGCGCTGCCGACGCCTTCTTTGCTTTTAAGGTCGAGTTTGCCGTCGCGGGTACAAAAGCGCATGCGCGTAAAGTAGTTGGTAATCACCCGCAGGCGTGCGATGCCGGTCAGGTCGTTGTCCCACTTGGCCGGTTCGTTGCCGTACATGCCGTCGAGAAAAGGCCCCAGCAGGTTGTCATCCCTTAGTGCATGTTCCACTTCGCTGGCGTACTTGAGGGCTTTTTTCAGGCTCCACTGCGGTGGAATGCCCGCATGGACCAGTGCGGTATTGCGCACCAGGTCGTAGTGCAGGAGCGGCTGTTGGCGTAGCCAATTGAGCAGCTCGGCGCAATCCGGGGCGTCAAGGATCTCGCGCAGCGTGTCGCCTTTTTTCAGGCGCTCAATATTGTGGCCCACTGCAAGCAGGTGCAGGTCATGGTTGCCCAGCACGCACACCAGCGATTCGCGCATGCGGTACAGATAGCGCAGGGTCTCCAGTGACTCGGGGCCACGATTGACCAGGTCGCCCACCAGCCAGAGGGTGTCTGTGGTCGGGTTGAACGCAACCCGCTCCAGCAGGCATTTAAGCGGTTGCAGGCAGCCTTGCAGGTCGCCAACGGCATACACCGTCATCAGTGCAACGCTCCGGGTACAGCGAGGCGGAAGGGCGCGATGGTGGCTTTGAACTCATAGTCGTCAGCCTGCATCAGGTAACTGCCTTGCATGGTGCCGACCTTGGTCGTGATGACCGAACCGCTGCTGTAGGTGTGCTCCTCACCGGATTGAATCAACGGTTGAAGGCCCACGACCCCTGCACCACGCACTTCTTCGACGTGCCCATCGCCATCGGTGATCACCCAATGACGTGACAATAATTTTGCAGGCACAGAGCCGTTGTTCTTCACCGTGATGGTATAGGCGAAGGCATAGCGATCCTGATCGGGTTGGGATTGTTCTGGCAAGTAACGGGTGACGACGCTGACGTCGACCTGATAGCGGGGATCAGACATTCTGAAGGCCTTACTTGAATGCGGAGACACAGCTTGGGATAAAACTGATGCCTGAGTCTAGGCCAAGACACGGGTACTAGGCCAGATGTGGCCTGTACCCGTTTTGCGCGTTCAATCAGTCGGCAGCGGGCGCTGCGACCGGTTGTTCGCTGAGCTTGTCAGCCAGGCGCACAAAGGCGGCGAGGTCGAGTTGCTCAGGACGCTTGCTGCCATCGACGCCTGCGGCTTCGATTTCAGCGTTGCTGAGCAAGGCTTTGAGGGTGTTGCGCAGGGTTTTGCGACGCTGATTAAAGGCTTCGCGAACCACGCGTTCCAGCAGGCGATGGTCTTTGGCCGGGTGCGGAAGGACTTCGTGCGGCACCAGGCGGACAATCGCCGAATCAACTTTAGGCGGCGGGTTGAATGCGCCCGGCCCTACGTTGAACAGATGTTCGACGCGGCAGTGGTACTGAACCATGATCGACAAGCGACCCCAGTCACCACCGCCTGGCCCTGCGGCCATGCGCTCAACCACTTCTTTTTGCAGCATGAAGTGCATGTCGCGAATCAGCTCGGCGTTTTTCAGCAGGTGAAAAATCAGCGGTGTGGAGATGTTGTACGGCAGGTTGCCCACTACGCGCAGAGTGCGCGGTGCGGCGTTGAGGCTTTTGAAGTCGAACTTCAGCGCGTCACCCTGGTGCAGGGTGAAGTTGCTCATGCCGGCAAACTGCTGGTTCAGGATCGGGATCAGGTCTTTGTCGAGTTCAACAACGTCGAGCTGGCCGCCGCTGTCGAGGATGCCTTCGGTCAATGCGCCTTGGCCCGGGCCGATTTCCAGCAGTCGGTCGCAGGCCTTGGCATTGATGGCACGCAGAATGCGGTCGATAACACCGGCGTCATGCAGGAAGTTTTGGCCAAAACGCTTGCGCGCCTTGTGTTGGTATTGCTCGTTCATATACGGGTCTCGGCCATCTGGTAGGCGGTTTCCAGGGCGACTTGCAGGCTGCCGGTGTCGATCTTGCCGCTGCCCGCCAGGTCCAGGGCAGTGCCATGGTCTACGGAGGTGCGGATAATCGGCAAGCCCAGGGTGATGTTGACGGCGGCGCCAAACCCTTTGTATTTCAGCACGGGCAGGCCTTGGTCGTGGTACATCGCCAGCACTGCGTCGCAGTGTTCCAGATATTTGGGGGTAAACAGAGTGTCAGCAGGCAGCGGGCCACGCAGGTCCATGCCCTCGCTGCGCAGTAGCTCCAGGGTGGGTTCAATAATGTCGATTTCTTCATGGCCCAAATGTCCGCCCTCGCCAGCGTGGGGGTTGAGCCCGCACACCAGGATGCGCGGTTGGGCGATGCCGAATTTGTGTTGCAGGTCGGCGTGCAAAATACGCGTAACGCGCATCAGTCGCTCGGGGGTGATTGCATCGGCGACCTGACGCAGCGGCAAGTGCGTTGTGACCAGCGCCACGCGAAGTCCGCGGGTGGCCAGCATCATCACCACTTGTTCAGTGCGGGTCAGGTCGGCGAGGAATTCGGTATGGCCGCAGAAGGGAATGCCGGCCTCATTGATCACGCCTTTGTGTACCGGGGCGGTGATCATGCCTGCAAAGTCGCCATCGAGGCAGCCTTGGGCGGCGCGGGTCAGGGTGTGCAGCACAAAGGCTGCGTTGGCCTGGTCCAGAGTGCCCGCCGTGACAGGGGCGTGCAAAGGCGTATCCCAAACATACAAACTGCCTGCTGGCGCCGGATGCTCAGGCCAGTGGCCGGGGCTGACCGGCAGCAGGGTGACAGCCACACCGAGCTGCGCGGCCCGCTCAGTGAGCAGGTCGCAGCTGGTGATGGCAATCAGGGGATGTGGCTGGTGTTGCGAGGCGAGTAGCAGGCACAGGTCTGGACCTATGCCTGCCGGTTCGCCGGGTGTCAGTGCAAAACGCGGGTTTTTCACTGTGTTGCCTGGTCGGCGTTCTCTTGCGAGGTGGCGCCAGGCAGTTTGATCTCTACATAGGCTTCATCGCGGATCTGACGCAGCCAGGTTTGCAGCTCTTCGTCGTACTTGCGGTTACGCAGGGCGTTCATGGCCTGTTGTTCGCGTGCTTGAGACGTGCTGTCAGTGGCGCGGCGGCCAAGCACTTCCAGTACATGCCAGCCGTATTGGGTCTGAAACGGCTTGGACAACACGCCTTGCGGGGTATCAGCCATGGCTGCGCGGAACTCAGGCACCAGCGAATCCGGGTTAACCCAGTTCAGATCGCCGCCGTTAAGCGCCGAACCCGGATCTTCGGAGTAGGTTTTAGCCAAGGTCGCAAAATCTTCGCCCGCTTCTATACGGTCGTGGATTTTATTGATCAGTATTTTGGTCTGTTCTTCATTGCGGATTTCTGTTGGCTTGAGCAGGATGTGGCGCACGTGCACCTCGTCCACCACCACAGACTCACCGCCACGTTTGGCATTGAGTTTGAGGATGATGAAACCGCCTGGCGTGCGAATAGGCTCAGTGATGTCGCCCACCGGCATTTCACTCAACAGTCGGTCGAACGGTGGTGGCAGTTGAGCCGCTTTACGCCAGCCCATGTCGCCACCTTCCAGCGCGGTATCGCTGCCCGAGCGTGCGATTGCCATTTGGCCGAAGTCAGCGCCTTTTTTCAGCTGGTTGTAGATATCAACCGCTTGTTTGTAGGCGTTCTGGATCGCTTCCGAATTCGCGCTTTCAGGCGTTGGAATCAGGATGTTGGCCAGTTGGAACTCTTCGGACATTTGCATCTTGCCCAGATCGGACTTGAGGAAGTTTTGCACTTCCTGATCGGTCACCTGAATGCGCTCGGCCACACGGCGTTGACGCACACGGCTGATGATCATCTCGCGACGGATCTGGTCACGGGCATCTTCATACGACAGGCCATCACGAGCCAGCGCCTGACGGAACTGGTCAATGGTCATGTTGTTGCGCTGGGCAATCGTGCCCACAGCCTGGTTCAGCTCTTCATCGGTGATGCGAATGCCCGAGCGCTCGCCGATCTGCAATTGCAGGTTTTCGACGATCAGGCGCTCCAGCACTTGCTGATCCAGAACGCTGGCAGGCGGTACGCCCTGACCGCGCTTGGCGATGGTCTTCTGAACTTCCTGAACGCGTTGGTCCAGTTGGCTCTGCATGATCACGTCGTTATCGACGATGGCCACAACTTTATCCAGAGGCTGAACCGCGGCGTGAGCCGCGGTACCCAGGAACAACGCGCCCAGCACTAGCGGGCGCAGACACTCAGAAAGCTTGATCTTCACGTTCACGATAACCTTGGATGCCTTTGTCGAGGAAGCTCTCTACTTTGGTGCCAACAACGCCACCGAGACCTTTCAGCACAATTTGAAGGAAGAGACCATGGTCGCCCTTCTCGTTTTGAGGGGCTTCTTGGGTGTATTCGTCGTTGGAGACCCAGTAACGGTTGATCAGACGAAGTTTCCAGCAGCAGTTGTCGTACTCGAAACCACCGAAGGCTTCCAGTGTACGGTTGCGGTTGTAGTCGTACTGCCAGCGGCTGATCACGTTCCACTGCGGCACGATCGGCCAGATCACCGAGAAATCGTGCTGCTTGATCTTGTAGTAATCCTTGATGTAGCCAGGCTGGCCTGGAGACAGGTAATCGCCTCCGCCAACGGTCCACTTACCGGTGTACTGGTCGTAGCGAACCTGGTCGTTGCGATAGCGGAAGCCAGCGTTGACCACCTTGTTCGGGTTGTCTTCAGGCTGGTAGTGCATCATCGCGCTGCCAGAACGCGGGCTGCGGGTTTCCGGGTCCCAGTTGTAGTCAGCGGTTGCACGCCAGTCGCGGTTGAAGCGATAGGCGTATTCCAGTGCATACGGGGAAACGTTGGAGGTCGCGTCCTTACGGTCGTCGGAAATGCCCGGCAACTGAACTTTGCGGTCCTTGAAGTAGTAAGCCTGGCCGACGCTGACGCGTTGGCGTTCAAAGCCGTTGTCTTCGATCCAGCGGCTGGTCAGGCCCAGCGACAGCTTGTTCTCGTCACCCACGCGGTCCGAACCGGTGAAGCGGTTGTCACGCCACAGCGAGGAGTAGCTGAACGTGCTTTCGCTGGTGTCGAAGATTGGAATGTCGCTTTGATCGCGCTCGGGCACATACAGGTAGAACGCACGAGGCTCAAGGGTTTGGCGATAGTTTGTGCCGAACCATTGAGTGTTGCGGTCGAAGTACAGGCCGCTGTCGATACTGGCGATCGGGACGCTACGGGTTTGAGAGCTATTGTATTGCTCCCCTTTCAGCAAGGTCTGTTTGCCTTTGGTGTCCAGATCAAGATCGTACTGGGTGTACATGTACTTGAGCGATGGAGTCACGTAGCCGTAGCTCGCGGTCATCGGCAAGCTCATGCTCGGCGCAAGGTTCAGGCGCGTACCGTTGGCGCGGGCCAAGCCTGCGACACGGGTATCCAGTCGGCTAGCGACCGTGCCGTCTTCGTTGGTGTAGTCGCCGTTTTCCAAGCTGCGCTCAAAGCGAACAATCTCGGTGTCGTATTTGAAGTCCAGACCGCCCGGGTGGTACGGCAATGCACCGTTGAAGGTGATTTGCGGCAACTTGTTGTACGGCGTGATCTGGGTAACGGTGGCCATTTGATAGGCCTGAGCATTCAGCGTGGCGTTGTAGGTGTCGCCACGGTAGGTCACCGAACCTTGCTGGTTCACGTATTCGCGGCTTTCAACCCCGATCTGATCGCTTTGCAGGTCCTGGAAGTAATACGGGTCGCTGATCTTGGTGTAGTCGACCTGCGTCAGTACGCGCGAATCCAGGCCACCCTTGTGCTGCCAGTTGAGCATGTAGCGGGTGTCTTTGTAGTCGGTCTGGTCTTTGCGCTTGTCATCCTTGTCGTTCAGATAAGCGGCACCAAACTGACCTTCGCTCGACTCGGTCAGGTAGCGGAATTCGCCTTCCATCAACAAGCCGCGTTTGGTCATGTAGCGCGGGTACAACGTGGCATCGTAGTTCGGCGCCAGGTTGAAGTAGTACGGGGTCACGAGCATAAAGCCGGTGTCGGTGCTGCTGCTGAAGGACGGCGGCAGGAAACCGGACTGACGGCGGTCGTCGATCGGGAAATAGATGTACGGGGTGTAGAAGACCGAAATGTCTTTAACCCGCAACGTCACGTTGGTGGCCGTACCGAAACCGGTGGCCGGGTTCAACGTGATGTTGTTGCCCTTGAGTTGCCAGGCATTGCTGTTCGGTTCGCACGTGGTGTACGTACCATCCTTGAGGCGGATGATGGCGTTTTCGCCGCGCTTGGCGTACAGCGCACTGCCGCGAATGCGCGACTTGTGCAGGATGTATTCAGCGTTGTCGACCTTGGCTGCGCCGGTGTCGAGCTGAACATCGGCGTGATCGCCGACAATCAACGCACCGTTGTCACGCAGACGGACCTTGCCGTTCAGCTCGCCCCGGTTTTCAGCCTGATACAGGCTGGCTTCGTCGGCTTCGATCTGCATGCTGCCCTGACGCATGACAACGTCACCGGCCAGCGTCGCGATCTGCTCTTCCTGCTGGTAGCGGGAAGCCTTGGCGCCGATAAAGGTCGGGGAGTCGCTTTTGCTGGTCGGGTCATTCATGCCCGGACGGATTGGCTCGATGTAAGCGCCCGAGCAATACGGGCCGGTTTCGGCCAGTTGTGCAGGGGTCAGCTTGTCGCGCTCCACCCAGTCAAGGTGACTGTAGTCGGCACTGCGCGCTTTCAGACCACGGCCTTTGGCTTCTGTCACCAACGGGGTCTGGGCGACTTGCTCGATCGTCTCGCCACTGGCGCCGACCGATGCATCGCTGTGAACCGGGCGCGGCGGCAATTGAGCCGTCGTCGCTTTCGGTGCGCAATCCCAGCCGCCCGAAGCCGACACGGAACAGTCATACTGCTCCTCGGCAACAGCGAATGGCGCAGCTAAAGGTTGCATGGCCAGCAAACTGCCGGTTACCAGCAACGGAAATTTTTTACGAAACGCGGGGGATTTCAATGCCATCTTATTAGTCCGGGCTTCCTGCGTGCCATCAGCCCGCGGTGGGGGACCGCACGCCTCTCGATGGTCTGGAAAAGATGCTGGATAATAAAGCATGACCCGCTTGACGGCTAGGGCCGTCGGAGACCCACGCAATGCCTGACCAAGATGTACGCCTGCAACACCTGAAAGTTTGGCTCGATGAGCAATTATCTGCCCTGTTTTTAAATCAAGGCTGGGGCCTCGTCCCCCCGGCCACGTTGACTGCGGCCAGCAGCGATGCGAGCTTTCGGCGGTATTTTCGCTGGGAGGCCGAGGGTCGCAGTTTTATCGTCATGGACGCTCCGCCCCCCCAGGAAAACTGCAAACCTTTCGTCGATATCGCCGAATTACTGCGCACAAGCGAAATAAATGTGCCGAAAATTTTTGCTCAGGACCTCGAGCGCGGGTTTCTTTTGCTCAATGACCTGGGCAATAAAACCTTTCTTGACGTTATTAATGAAGATAACGCCGATGAGCTGTTCGACGACGCCATTGAAGCGCTGCTGGCCTTTCAGCAGTTGCCAATGACCGAGCCATTGCCCAGCTATGACGTGGCCTTGCTGCGCCGCGAGCTGGAGTTGTTCCCTGAATGGTACGTGCGCCGTCACTTGGGCATTGAGCTGGATGAGCAACAGCAGGCGCTGTGGCAGCAGGTCAGCGATCTGTTGATCGACAGCGCCCTGGCACAGCCCAAAGTGCTGGTGCACCGCGACTTTATGCCGCGCAATCTGATGTTGAGCATCCCCAACCCCGGCGTGCTGGATTTCCAGGACGCGGTATATGGCCCGGTGACCTATGACATCACCTGCTTGTTCAAGGATGCATTCCTCAGTTGGCCAGAGGAGCGGGTATTGCAGTGGCTGAGCAACTATTGGGAGAGCGCGCGTCATTTGGCGATTCCCGTGCAGCCGGTCTTGCAGGACTTTTTGCGTGCCAGCGACCTGATGGGCGTGCAACGCCATTTGAAGGTGATCGGTATCTTCGCGCGTATTTGCCACCGCGACGGCAAGCCGCGTTACCTGGCGGATGTGCCGCGCTTCTTCTCCTATATAGAAGCGGTACTGGCGCGCCGTCCTGAACTGGCGCAATTGGGTGAGCTGTTTGTAAGCCTGCGTCAGCCCGCCGAGGCGCCCCTATGAAGGCGATGATTCTGGCTGCGGGCAAAGGCGAGCGTTTACGCCCCTTGACCCTGCACACGCCAAAACCGCTGATTCGTGCGGGCGGTGTGCCTCTGATCGAGTACCACCTGCGTGCGCTGGCCGCCGCAGGTTTTACCGAGATCGTGATCAATCACGCCTGGCTCGGTCAGCAGATAGAAGATCACTTGGGTGATGGTTCACAGTTGGGTGTCAGCATTCAGTACTCCGCTGAAGGCGAACCCTTGGAAACCGGCGGCGGGATTTTTAAAGCATTGCCGTTGTTGGGCGATAACCCGTTTGTGGTGGTGAACGGTGATATCTGGACCGACTATGACTTTAGCGCCCTGCGCCAGCCGCTTGCCGGGCTTGCGCATTTGGTGCTGGTGGATAACCCGGCGCACCACCCCACAGGTGATTTTTGCCTGATGGACTCGCAGATCAAAGATGCACAACCGAACGCGCCCACGCTGACCTACAGCGGCATCGCCGTACTCAGCCCCCAGTTGTTCAGCGGCTGCACGGGCGGCGCGTTCAAGTTGGCGCCGTTATTACGTACAGCCATGGCCGCCGGCCGTGTATCAGGAGAGCGTTTGCTAGGGCATTGGGTAGATGTAGGTACGCATGAGCGTTTGGCTGAGGTTGAGACCTTGATCAAGGGCGCTCACTAATATGCTGTGGCCAGGGACTCTGATCGGAGCCGGAGGTGGCTTTTTGATAGCCAGTATTCCGGGGGCCATGCTCGGTGCATTGCTGGGGCAGGCGCTGGACCGGCGTCTGCAACTGCACAGCTGGGCGCATCTGCGCGAACGCCTGGGCGGACGTGCAGTGCTGCGCAATGACGAACTGCTGTTTGTGTTGCTCGGTCGTCTGGCCAAAAGCGGTGGGCGAGTGGTGGATAAACACATTGAGCAGGCGCGCCAAGAGATGCGTTTGCTCGACATGAGCGCGCCTGCGCAGAAACGGGCGATTGGCGCCTTCAATCGTGGCAAGTCCGGCAATGAATCATTGCGCGGTTATTTGCGGCGCCTCAAGTCACAGCCCCACGCCGCAGAAGGTGTTTTGCGCGCGTGCTGGCGGATGATCATTGCCGATGGCCGGGTCGACACCCGGGAGCGTGAATTGATTGTGCGCTGGGGGCGTTGGCTGGGCTGGACCCCGCAACAGATTCAAGCGTTGGGCGCTGATTACGAGGCCCCAAAAAGACCGCTGGCAACGCGTGGCGGCACGTATCAAGAGTCGCTCACGCTGTTGGGCGTCACCGACCAGAGTGATCCGGCGCAGATCAAGCGCGCCTATCGACGTTTGCTCAGCCGTCATCACCCGGACAAGGTGGCAGGCTCGGGTGCAAGCCCCTCTCAAGTGCTTGAGGCGACCGAGACGACCCGCGAGCTGCATCACGCTTACACGTTGATCCGCCAGCGTCGCGGGTTTTGAGCGTTACTTATCCACAGGCTGCGGACTGAGCCAGCCGCGAATTCGGCGAAACAACTGTTCTTGCTCGGCCTCGCGGTTGCCTGGAATAGCCGCTAACGCCACCTGTTTAAACTCTCCGCCATTCACCCGCTTGCTGGCTTGCAGCCGTTGCAGGGCCGCTTTGCGCGCCAAAGCGTTGTCTTTATAGAAGACGTCCAGCAAGGCGACTTTGAGCGTCGGGGTCATTTGGCTCAAGTCCGCCTGGGCCTGAGCCGGTGTCTGCGCGGCCACCATCACCAGTTTTGACACATTTGCGGGTTGTTTTTCGGCCACATAGCGTGCTGCCCAATACGCCCCCGTGCCGTGCCCCAACAATACGATGCTGCGCACATTCTGCTGCTGTGCGAAGGCAATGCTTGCCTCGATACGGGCGAAGATGCGCTCGGCATCGGCGGTGTTCATCTCTTCACGCGTGGCGAGGGGCGTGACGTCCGGCGCCGGGTTTTCAGTGCCGACGCTGGCTGCCTGTTCGATAGGTTTGGCTGTGGTGCTGGCGTCTTTGCTGCTACTGTCTGGCGCTTGTGGCGTAGGTAATTTCTCGGGTTCGACGGTGCGCGCCTGACTGGCTTCGCTTTGCAGGTCTGGCAAGCTCAGGCTCAGGCTGGCCCAGTTGGCGTCCGGCAGTTTGTTGCGCAGCGGGCTGATAGCCAGCGGCCAGTCAGCGGTTTCGCCTGCACCGGGCACGATAATCACTGCACCGCTGGGGTCGTTGCTGTTAGCGGGTTTCCACAGCGCAAGGAAGGTGTCGTCACCCGCTTGCAGCTGTTGCTGTTCGTGCTGCGGGAGCTGTCGTTCAAGCGCAGTCGCGTCTTCCTGGCTGCGTTCGAGCAAGGGCTGACGCTCAACAGGTTGAGGTTGTGCAGGCTCGGCAGCGGGCTGCGGCTCAGCAGCGTAGACCGGTAATGCCAAGGGCAGTAGTAACGACAGGCACAGGGCTGGCAGCGCCAGACGGTAAGAAGACATCAGTTTTTCCAGGCCAGAAGTAATCCCGGCAGCCTAAAGGGTTGATCAGTATTTGTCAGGGTGTGAGCGTTCAGATGACACGTTTTTGCTATCTGTTGGTTATCGGCTGGTTCTGGCTGCCCTTGATGAGCCATGCAGCGCCCGTGCCTGCGGCGCAGTTGAGCGTTGAGCAACAACAATGGCTGGCGCAGCACCCGGAGTTGCGGGTCGGCCTGGTGCTGCAAGCGCCTTACGCCAAATTTGATCAGCGTTTGCAACAGCTCTCCGGGGCCAATGTGGAGCTGATGAAGTGGCTGGCGCAGGCGTTGAACGTTGAGTTGCGCTGGCGCAATTATCCGGATCTGGCGCAGCTTGAAGCAGCGGCCCGCGCCGGGGAGATTGATCTGGTGCCGGGCCTGACCCAAACACCGGCAGGGTTGCGCCTGTGGCTGTTTTCCGACCCGTATATGCGGGTGCCGCAGTTGGTGGTAGGCGAGCGCAACGGCAACGGAGCGGTCGATCTGGAGCGGCTCGACAGCCAGACTCGCGTGGCGGTGCGCATGCCCAGTGCGACGGTGGAGTTTTTACGCAGCAGCTACCCAGGACTCAATTTGCAAGGCGTGCCGCTGGAGCGTCAGGCGTTGCAATTGTTGCTCAGCCAGCAAGCGACCTATGCCGTGATTGATGAAGCGCAACTCAGTCGCTTGTCGGTTGAGCCGGAGTTCGCCGGGTTAGCGGTGGTGGGCGATATCGGTTTGCCGCAATTGTTACGCGTGGCGACCCGACGCGATTGGCCGCAGCTGGCCGGGATCGTCGAACGCGGGCTGCATGCGATACCGGCACGCGACATGGAGCAACTGCATGCCCGCTGGTTGCAGCCCAAATACCCCCACCTGGGCCCTTCGCCCGGCTTTTGGCAAAACCTGAGCCTGTTGATCGGTGCAGTGTTGTTGGCGTGCATGGCGATTGTGTACTGGCAGCGGCGTCAGCAAACCGCGCTGGAACGGGCGCTGCTCAGTGCGCGCGAAGACATCGCGCTGCGTGTCGCGAGCGCCGAAGCGTTGCGCCTGACCCAGTTTTCAATCGACCAAAGCCCGGTCGGCATTCTGTGGGTCAATTGGGACAGTCACGTGCGCTATGCCAATCAGGCCGCCGAACACATGCTCGGGTGTGCGCAGGGTGCGGTCCTTGAGCGACCTTTGAGTGATTTTGAACCGGGGCTGACGATGGACCGCTGGCTCGGTTTGTGGAAGCGCGCACGGGCCAGTGAAGACGGCGCGCAGCGCTTTGAAAGCCAATGTGTGCGTGCCGACGGCAGCACGTTTCCGGCGGACATTACCCTCAGCTTCCTGCGTTTTCAGGCGGCGGAGTACTTGGTCGTGTACCTCAATGACATCACTGAACGCCGTCGCGTGCAGGCCGCGCTGCAAGAGAGTGATGCGCGCTTGCAAGGCATCGCGGCCAATGTGCCGGGGCTGGTGTTTCGTCTGGAGCGCTCACTGCTCACGGGTGAGTTGGACTTCCCCTACATCAGTGAAGGCAGTGAGAGTTTGGCCGGCTTCTCGCCCGCGACGTTACGTAAACGCGAAGTCGGTTTGCGCAGCCTGGTACATCCCGACGACAAGGCGGATTACCACCGCGTGCAGGACCTGGCGCTGGACAGCGACAGCGACTGGGCGTGGCAAGGTCGCATTGTTACGCGCGATGGTCAGCAGCGCTGGGCCGAGATCAAGGCCATCACCCGGCGGCTGGGCGATGGCACCGTGGTGTGGGACGGCATTGTGTGGGATATCAGCGAAAGCAAGCGCATTGAACTGGAGCTCGACAGTTCGCGTGGTCAATTGCGTGAACTGTCGGCGCACCTTGAGAGTGTGCGTGAAGAAGAAAAAGCACGTATCGCCCGCGAAGTGCACGACGAGCTGGGGCAGATGTTGACCGTGCTCAAACTCGAAACGTCCATGTGTGAGCTGGCGTATGCCGACCTCGACCCTGGGCTGCGCGAACGCCTGAACAGTATGAAAAAGCTCATCGCTCAGCTGTTTCAGTTGGTGCGTGATGTGGCCACGGCCTTGCGCCCGCCCATTCTGGACGCGGGCATCAGTTCTGCCATCGAATGGCAGGCGCAGCGCTTTGAAGCACGTACGCAAATTCCGTGTCTGGTGCAGGTGCCTGAACATTTGCCACCGCTGAGTGCTGCCAAGGAAGTAGGTCTGTTCCGGATTTTGCAGGAGGCGCTGACCAACGTGATGCGCCATGCTCAGGCGCAAACCGTTGAGTTGACCTTAAGCATTGAACAACAATCGCTGTGTCTGACCATCAGCGATGATGGCCTGGGGTTTGTTCCCGCCACCGGCAGGCCAACCTCTTTCGGGCTGGTGGGCATGCGCGAACGCGTATTGATGTTGGGGGGTACGCTGTCGTTGCACAGTGTGCCGGGCGAAGGCACCACCCTGAATGTGCGGGTGCCGCTGGTTCAGCCGTCGAAATGACCTTGATGAGGAAATACCTGTGATTCGTGTACTGGTAGCGGAAGACCACACCATCGTGCGTGAAGGCATCAAGCAATTGATCGGCCTGGCCAAGGACCTGCTGGTCGTGGGGGAGGCGAGCAATGGCGAGCAATTGCTGGAAACCTTGCGTCATGTGCCGTGCGAAGTGGTGCTGCTGGATATTTCGATGCCCGGTGTCAACGGCCTGGAAGCGATCCCGCGGATACGTGCCTTGAACAACCCGCCCGCGATTTTGGTGTTGTCGATGCACGACGAAGCGCAGATGGCGGCGCGGGCGTTGAAATTTGGTGCGGCGGGGTATGCGACCAAGGACAGTGATCCGGCGTTGCTGCTCACGGCGATTCGAAAAGTGGCGGCAGGGGGGCGTTACATCGACCCGGAGTTGGCGGATCGCATGGTGTTTGAAGTGGGCCTGACTGATTCGCGGCCGTTACATGCGTCGTTGTCGGAGCGGGAGTTTTCAGTATTCGAGCGACTGGCGCAGGGCGTAAACGTGAATGACATCGCGCAGCAACTGGCCTTGAGCAGCAAGACCATCAGTACGCACAAGGCGCGCTTGATGCAAAAACTCAACGTCACCTCGCTGGCGGAGTTGGTGAAGTACGCGATGGAACACAAGCTGGTGTGAAATACGAAACCGCAACGGTCGTCGCTGGCGCAGGCTGCGATAAGAGTGAACGATCATTAAATGCCGTAGCCCATCGCAGCCTTCGGCAGCGACTACCGAGTGGGGCGTGTCTGATTACGACAGTTTTGTATCATTGATTTGCCATCGTGCTTGGCCATAAGCGTCTCACTGTCTTAAACGCGACATCTGTGTAGGGCACGCCCTACCCCTAATCTTCCAACTGCCTCATGTGAATCTCTCCTGCGCCCCGATTTCTGCGGGCTGGCGCCTTCTTTAGTCTTGGGCTACAGCAGTCCAAAACAAAAGGTGTGGCTATGAGTGAGGTCGGTGCAAGCGCTGGGTCGAATGACATTTTGGTCAGCTTTCGTGGCGTGCAAAAAAGCTATGACGGCGAAAACCTGATCGTCAAAGACCTCAATCTGGACATTCGCAAAGGCGAGTTTCTGACCTTGCTCGGGCCTTCAGGGTCGGGCAAAACCACTAGCCTGATGATGCTCGCAGGCTTTGAAACGCCCACCGCGGGTGAAATCCTGTTGGCGGGCCGCTCGATCAATAACGTGCCGCCGCACAAGCGCGACATTGGCATGGTGTTTCAAAACTACGCGCTGTTCCCGCACATGACCGTGGCTGAAAACCTGGGCTTTCCGCTGTCGGTGCGCGGCCTCAATCGCACGGATATCAGTGAGCGGGTCAAGCGTGTGTTGAGCATGGTGCAGCTCGATGCGTTTGCCCAACGTTACCCGGCGCAACTTTCGGGCGGCCAGCAACAGCGGGTTGCACTGGCGCGCGCGCTGGTGTTCGAACCGCAGCTGGTGCTGATGGACGAGCCGTTGGGCGCGCTGGACAAGCAGTTGCGCGAGCACATGCAGATGGAGATCAAGCATCTGCACCAGCGCCTCGGTGTGACCGTGGTTTACGTGACTCACGACCAGGGCGAAGCGCTGACCATGTCGGATCGGGTGGCGGTATTCCATCAAGGTGAAATTCAGCAAATTGCCCCGCCGCGAAGCCTCTACGAAGAGCCGAAAAACACCTTCGTCGCCAATTTCATTGGTGAAAACAACCGCCTCAATGGCCGCCTGCACAGTCAGGACGGCGAGCGTTGCGTGGTCGAACTGAGCCGCGGTGAGAAGGTGCAAGCGCTGGCGGTGAATGTGGGGCGCACCGGCGATCCGGTGACCCTGTCGATCCGCCCGGAGCGCATCAGCCTCAACGGCGCCAGTGAGTCCTGCGTGAACCGTTTCTCGGGGCGAGTTGAAGAGTTCATCTACCTGGGCGACCACGTGCGGGTGCGCCTGGAAGTTTGCGGCAAGAACGATTTTTTTGTGAAACAGCCGATCGCCGAACTGGACCCGACGCTGGCCGTCGGGGACGTGGTGCCACTCGGTTGGCAGGTTGAACACGTACGTGCGCTGGACCCTCTCTTAGAGGCGAATTAATCGCCCCGGCTTCACCAACCCTGTGGAGAACACCATGCATAAATCCCTGAAATTATCGGTCCTGAGTATGGGCCTGTTGTGCGCCGCCAATGCGCTGGCGGCCACCGACCTGACCGTGGTCTCGTTTGGCGGGGCGAACAAGGCCGCTCAGGTCAAAGCGTTTTACGCGCCCTGGGAGGCCAGCGGCGACGGCAAAATCATCGCCGGTGAGTACAACGGTGAAATGGCCAAGATCAAAGCGATGGTCGACACCAAAAGCATCTCGTGGGATTTGGTCGAGGTTGAATCGCCCGAACTGTCCCGTGGTTGTGACGAAGACATGTTTGAGCAACTGGATCCGGCACTGTTTGGTAATCCCGATCAGTACGTGTCTGGCGCCATTCAGTCATGCGGCGCAGGCTTCTTCGTATGGTCCACGGTCATGGCTTACAACGCTGACAAGCTGAAAACCGCGCCGACCAGTTGGGCGGATTTCTGGGACACCAAAACCTTTCCCGGCAAACGCGGGCTGCGCAAAGGTGCCAAGTACACATTGGAATTTGCACTGATGGCAGACGGGGTTGCGCCCAAAGATGTGTACACGGTGCTGGCGAGCAAGGACGGTCAGAACCGCGCCTTCAAAAAACTCGACGAGTTGAAACCGAGCATCCAGTGGTGGGAAGCCGGTGCACAGCCGCCGCAGTACCTAGCCTCGGGTGATGTGGTGATGAGCTCGGCGTACAACGGCCGCATCGCTGCGGTGCAAAAAGAAAGCAACCTGAAGATCGTGTGGAACGGCGGCATTTACGACTTCGACGCGTGGGCCATCCCTAAAGGTTTGAGCCCGGCCAAAGCTGAGGCTGCGAAAAAGTTCATGCAGTTCACGCTTAAAGCTCAACAGCAGAGTGTGTACTCGCAAAACATCGCGTATGGCCCGGCGAATAAAGAGGCCATGCCGCTGCTGCCTAAAGAGGTGCAAGCCGACATGCCGACTGCGCCTGAAAACATCAAGGATCAGGTGCAGATCGACGTCAGCTTCTGGGCTGATAACGGCGAGCAACTGGAGCAACGTTTCAACGCGTGGGCTGCCAAGTAAGCCGCGCTGATACCCGACGCGCCCGGTCAGGGCGTGTCGCCCTTGTTTAAAGATTTGCGGAGTTCGCCATGGCCCTCGCCATCCCCTTGAACGAAGTCTCCAGCCCCGGCTTGAAGAAGCGCCTGGCGCATGCTGAGCGTGTGAATCGCTGGAAGGCGCAGGCGTTGATTGCACCGTTGGTGATCTTTCTGCTGCTGGTGTTTTTGGTGCCGATTGCTGCGCTGTTGTACAAAAGTGTCGGCAACCCGGAAGTGGTCGAAGGCTTGCCTCGCACGGTGGTGGCGGTGCACGGCTGGGATGGCAAAGGTTTACCGGCTGAGCCGGTGTATCTGGCGCTCAGCGAGGACTTGGCCGAGGCACGCAAGAATCAAGTATTGGGCGATTTGTCCAAACGTCTGAACATGGAGTTGGCTGGCTACCGCAGCCTGTTGATGAAAACTGCCAAAGCGCTGCCGTTCAAGGCGGTGCCGGCATCTTACAAAGACGCACTGGAAACCCTCGACGAGCGTTGGGGTGACCCGGCGTATTGGCAGGCGATCAAGCGCAATAGTTCAAGCGTGACCCCGTTTTACCTGCTGGCAGCGGTCGATCACCGTATTGATGACCTCGGCGAAGTGGCTCCGGCCACACCGGATCAGGCGATTTACCTGGACATCTTTGCCCGTACCTTTTGGATGGGATTGGTCATCACCTGCATCTGTCTGGTGCTGGCATACCCCTTGGCGTACCTGCTGGCCAACTTGCCCGCGCGCCAAAGCAACTTGTTGATGATTCTGGTGCTGCTGCCGTTCTGGACCTCGGTGCTGGTGCGCGTCGCGGCCTGGATCGTCTTGCTGCAATCTGGGGGGCTGATCAACAGTGCCCTGATGAGCATGGGCGTCATCGACAAACCGTTGGAGTTGGTGTTTAACCGCACCGGGGTCTACATCTCGATGGTGCACATCCTATTACCGTTCATGATCTTGCCGATTTACAGCGTGATGAAGGGTATTTCGCCGACCTATATGCGGGCTGCGATCTCACTGGGCTGTCATCCATTTGCCAGCTTCTGGCGCGTTTATTTCCCACAGACGTATGCCGGTGTCGGTGCCGGTTGCCTGCTGGTGTTCATCATCGCAATTGGCTACTACATCACCCCCGCATTGCTGGGCAGCCCTAACGATCAAATGGTCAGTTATTTCGTGGCGTTCTACACCAATACCAGCATCAACTGGGGTATGGCCACGGCGTTGGGCGGTTTGCTGCTGCTGGCGACGGTGGTGCTGTACCTGATTTACAACTGGCTGGTGGGCGCCACCCGCCTGCGTCTGAATTAAGGAGGCCGCCATGCTGAGCCCTTACATGTCCCCCGTTGAACGGGTGTGGTTCTACAGCTTGCGCATCCTTTGTGGGCTGATTCTGTTGTTTTTGATCTTGCCGGTGCTGGTGATCATCCCGTTGTCGTTTAACTCCGGAAGTTTTCTGGTTTACCCGTTGCAGGGCTTTTCGCTGCATTGGTATCAGGACTTCTTCGCCTCGGCCGAGTGGATGCGCGCATTGAAAAACAGTGTGATCGTGGCCCCGGCGGCCACGGTATTGGCAATGGTGTTTGGCACGTTGGCGGCGATTGGACTGACCCGTGGTGACTTCCCCGGCAAGGCGCTGGTCATGGCGCTGGTGATCTCGCCGATGGTGGTGCCGGTGGTGATTATTGGTGTGGCCAGCTACCTGTTTTTCGCGCCCTTGGGGCTGGGTAACAGCTACTTCTCGTTGATCGTGGTGCATGCGGTGCTGGGCGTGCCGTTTGTGATCATTACCGTGTCGGCGACGTTGCAGGGGTTCAACCAAAACCTGGTGCGGGCGGCGGCCAGCTTGGGCGCTTCGCCGCTGACCGCTTTTCGCCGGGTGACTTTACCGCTGATTGCGCCGGGCGTGATCTCAGGTGCTCTTTTTGCCTTTGCCACCTCGTTTGATGAAGTGGTGGTGACGCTGTTTCTGGCCGGGCCGGAGCAAGCGACGTTGCCGCGCCAGATGTTCAGCGGCATCCGTGAAAACCTCAGCCCCACTATTGCCGCAGCGGCCACGCTGCTGATTGCGTTCTCTGTCGTGTTGCTACTGACGCTGGAGTGGTTGCGCGGGCGCAGTGAGAAGCTGCGTACAGCACAGGTCTAAATCCAGCAGGCGTCCCACAGGGGGTAATCGCCGATCCGCGAGGTCAACTGAGCGCGGATCGGGTTTTGGATAAGGTAGCGGGCGGCGGCCTTGAGGTCATCTTCCCGGCGTAAGGCGCGGTCGTGATAGCCCTTTTGCCATAGCCGGCTTGTGGATTGGGTGGCGAGATTGACAGCGACGCTGCTGCGCGACTTTATTCGGCACATCAACTCACCCAGCGACTTTGTGCGTAACTCTACGAGCCAATGGCAGTGATCAGGCATTACGACCCAGGCGAGTGAGTTGACGATGCCTTCGTCGTGAGCTTGTCGGAGTTGGTTGACCACCAGGCGGCCCAGATGGAAGTCACTGAATACGGGGCGTCGTTGGTCGGTGACGGTAGTGAGCATATAGATGCGGCCGGGTTCGGAGTAGCGGCCTTTGAGTAGTTGTTTGCTGTTGTAGGATTTTGGCATTCCTTTGCCTTCGTGAAGATAGATGTTTTCTAAAGTTAGATGGGTTATCAGGCAACGCCTTGTGCCTTTATTGGCAAGATATTGCAGGAAGCTGTTGGGCCTTATCGCAGCCTTCGGCAGCGACTACAGCGTCGCGCATGCCTATGTAGTCGCTGCCGAAGGCTGCGATCGGTCGCGTAGCGGCCGCAAGGCGGTGTGCGCGTCGGGGCGCGCGGTAAACATGCGCGCGACCGTGTTTAGCTCACTAAAAGGTGCGTCATGCCGCCCTTCGCTATTTTCGGCAGCGACTACAGCGTCGCGTATGCCTATGTAGTCGCTGCCGAAGGCTGCGATCGGTCGCGTAGCGGCCGCAAGGCGGTGTGCGCGTCGAGGCGCGCGGTATACATGCGCGCCACCGTGTTTAGCTCACTAAAAGGTGCGTCATGCAGCCCTTCGCTATTTTCGGCAGCGACTACAGCGTCGCGTATGCCTATGTAGTCGCTGCCGAAGGCTGCGATCGGTCGCGTAGCGGCCGCAAGGCGGTGTGCGCGTCGAGGCGCGCGGTATAC